>CAZVLN010000047.1:0-14893 GCA_964627995.1 uncultured Saprospiraceae bacterium | reverse complement strand
CAATGGAAACAAGTCTACCTGGAGCAACACACTTGAATTAAATCCTGAATAATGAAAATACGATCTCTAATTATCTTACTTACAGTTTTATTCTTCTCTTGTACACGAGATGAATTTAATCTAGACCATCCTGCACCCATCAATAAAGGCATGGAGATAAGAAGCCAGAAAGCTATACTGACTGATGAGGCATTGCAAAGTGATCGGTGGGAAACTTTTCTTTTGTCTGCAGATAAGGGGGAGTGGGTTTTTTCAGATGCTTTTCCTAAAGCAAACCAGCTCACAGAAGGCAGTGTGCTGGTTGTCCCTCCAATCTCGTTATTACCGAATGGAGCCATAAAAAAGGTTGAAAGTGTTCGCAAAGAAGAGAATCTATTAATTTTAAATGTCACCGATGCGGCGCTCGATGAGGCTTATAAACGTATCGATATTGACTTTAGTTATCACGCTTATGAGGAGGGATTGCAAAAGGAATTTACTATTCAAAGGCAAAAATTTGGGTTTGTAGATCTGAAATTTGGTGGGACCAATGAAAGCCTCAGTATGGAGCCTTCTTTTGGTATCAATGGCGAGTATGTGTTTGAACTAAATGTTGATCTCGAAAACCGCATTTTCCATTCATTTCGTTTTGGTATCCGAAATGCACAATTTGGGCCAGAGTTAATTTCAAGCATTTTTGCCAATGCAAAAGGCTCGGCTGAAGTGAAAGCAGAGGGCATTCCGATTTTTAGTTTTGTGATTCCTGTACCTCCTAATGGCGCAATCCCAGTTAATATTCAACTGGTCATGGAAACCTTTGGCGAGGTGGATATTCAAGGAGGTATAGACGTCGTTCAATCGTTTACCAATTCACAGCCTATTGATTTAATTTTCAAACTGGCGCCGGATAGCATTCCAGCACCTTATGCAGCGGTAGAGTATCAAAATCAAAACCAGGACCTTGAAGATTTTCAGTACAATATTGTCTTTGAAGAAATTCAGGGGCAAGGTGAAGTCTCAGCAGGCGTCGTCTGGAATTTTCAAGCAACCGTATATAATTTATTTGATCTATTTAATGCTTTTTTTAAAATTGGTGGTCCGGTATTCAGTGCCGGTATTTCGACCGATTTTCAAGCAGGAGAACTGGTTGCAAATGTAACGGCCGATTTAAAGTTTCCAATTGAAGTAGGATTGGCGCAAACCCTATTTTCATCACCTGAATATGGGCTAGAACGTGAGCTTGCATTTGAATTAGGTGAGCCTAGCCTAGGTTTATACGATACTACTCTGGTACTGCCTTGTGATGTTCGTTTTCTAGATTATGACCTTCAAATAGAATGTGCAGAACAGACTGAACGTCTGGAGTTAAGCTTCTTTTGCAACTCTAATAATGGAAGTAGTGAGGGTTTTAAATTGTTTCTAAATGATCAAGACCTTGGCAAGTTTGCTTATAATCAACAACACAGCCGTACCCTTCTTGCCGCGCGTATGAGTAATTTCGATGAATTTACATTTAGGGATATTGGCCGATCTTCCTGTCGCATTGAGGTCAAACGCTCAAACCCATGCGATGTAAGAGCATATTGCGCTGCTCCGCCCTTTTCCGATGCGCGCGATGGTCAGCAATATTGTTTTATGGAAATGGCCGATGGAAAAACCTGGATGAACTCGCCGCTTTTATATCATGCCGGAGAGACTTTAGGTGCTTGCCATTCAGACAATCCAAATTTATGCCTGGATTTGGGTCGGTATTACACTTATGATGAATTGCTTCCGGGAGAAGATAATAGGGGCATTTGCCCTGATGGTTGGCATGTACCAAGCCTGCAAGAGTGGATCAATTTATTTGAAGCCGAAAAAGACATTTATGGTACTGTCAGACCTTTAATGGCACCCGGATTACGTCGTTACGGAAATATCACAGAAGAAGAATCTAATGGATTTAACCTTTTGCCTACCGGCCAATTTCAACGTTGGAAATTATTAGGCCAAGAAGAAAGTTATTTCTCAAACAGCATATTGGAAAACGATGATTTGCTTGCAATCTTGTGGACTCGAGATGTAGTGGACGAATCTACCGGAAGTTTTGAAGCTTCTGAAGGAGCAAAAGCCATAGCAGTGAAAGCAAATGGAACCTATTTAGAACTACGCACGCCAAAATTAACTGGTTTAGTCTGCAGATGCGTAAAAGATTAAATGATGAAAACTAAGACCATACTTACATTATTTCTGATGCCTTTATTGCTTTTCACCTCTTGTGACGAGAATGATATGCCCGATATAATACCGTTGGAATGGCAAATCGGTCACAATGAATTCAATATGGAGATAGATGGTAGCGAGCGTAATTTTCTGATTCACGTTCCGGAATCATACACCCGGGAAGAAAAAGTTCCCATGGTATTCATGTTGCATGGCTCCACTGGAACAGGACAAAAATTTTACAACATTAGTGGCTGGGTACAAATGGCAGAACAAGAGGATTTTATTGCAGTATTTCCAACAGCATTGGAATACCCAATAGAAGAAAATAACGGCCGTTTGAGCACAAAATGGAGTTCAGAAGGATTAGAAAATGATGTAGTACCCGGAACGGATATAAAAGATGATATTCCATTTTTCAAGGAAATGATTCAACTCTGTAAGGAGAGTTTCGCTATTGATGAAAAAAGAATCTATGTGAGTGGATTTTCAAATGGTGGCGGATTTGTAAAGTCAAGATTGATCCCGGAAATGTCAGATACATTTGCAGCTTTTTCTTCGTCTGGAAATATAGGGATTCCGATTTTTATTCCTATAGAAGGGGACCGGATACCGCCTTTTCACATTCTTTCCGGTACTCGTGATGACCGGACTA
Source organism: uncultured Saprospiraceae bacterium (assembly GCA_964627995.1). GTDB lineage: Bacteria > Bacteroidota > Bacteroidia > Chitinophagales > Saprospiraceae > JAWLFI01. The sequence goes on along the minus strand of CAZVLN010000047.1, from coordinate 12,057 downwards.
TAGCAGCCTTTGAACTAATGTCAGAGTTACCTGTGCAAGCGATTGATCTTTTTGCGATACCAACTGCATGGGAATGGACAGAAAATCTACTGGATATGTTATCTTTAGACAGTAGCTATTCGGAAATGCCTATGCCACCTAAATACAATCAGATCTCCTTTTCGAATACGCTTGACAACGGAAGTCAGGGTTTGGTTTATGTGGTAGTTAACGGCTTGCAACACAGATATCCGAATGGGAACAATAACCCGCAGAATGTGCGGGCAGTCGAGCTGATCTGGCCGTGGTTTATGCAATATACACTTGAGTAATGAAGCACCTACTTCTTGTTATTGGACTTTTTATAGCCGCATTGACGATAGATGCTCAGCCTCCTGACGTTGATACTATAAATGCACGCTTAGACACGATACAAGATCCGTCCCAATATTGTCGTGTAGCGCTTGATGCAGGCACACAGCTCAGAAGATATAATCAGGTGGAGTCTTCGATCGAAATATTCAATAAAGCTCTATTGACTGCTCGAGACAAAGATCTTTTAGAATTAGAAATTGCTGCAATTTATGAAATAGCTAACGCAATTGATATGTCCGGAAATACAGAGGAAGCATTGCACAGGTTGAAAGAAGCTATTCAGAAGATGAATGAGGTAGATTATTTCCGAAAAGGGCAAGTGTACAAAATGATGGGGCGATTCTATAAAAAGCTGGAGTCTTTGGACTCTGCCGTACACTACCTAAGCAAGGCAGAAAGTTGGTATCAAACAAGACCGCCAAAGCAGCGCTATTATTTATGGTCGCTCTATGACCACTGGCATTCGCTATACCTTCAATTTGGGGACCTCAATAAAGCAAAGGAATATCTGGATAAGGCATATTCTATAGTTAAAAAGGGTGATAAAAGAACAGACATTGCTTATGTGCTAAATAGGTTGCAGGGTTTATCTCTAAAGAGGGCTGATCCAGAAGAATACGCCTATTATAATAAAGCCTATTATGATATTATGCCCAACAGTCGCAAAAAAATGCTCAGTCATGGAATTTCGCCTCCGGAAGAGTTTTCTGTCTCTCAGCAGATTAACTTTTTTACGCAATTATTATCAGAAAATGAACGCTTGGACTTCATTCAGGCAAATTTTCGAATCCAACAAAAACTGGCGCGTTTGCACATTAATCAAGCGAATCATTTAAAAGCAATTCAGGTCCTTGAAAGCATCAACACATCGCTTGGCAACAAATCGGATAGTCTAATAATTCTTTCAATGTTTCAAGAAGCATACGCAGGCTTAGGCCAAACAGGTAAAGCCCTTCTGGCTTTGCAAAAAGTAGTTCAACTGAAAGATGAACTTAACGATGAAAAGGAAGTGCAACAGCTTCTGGAGTTGGAAAAAAAATACCGAACTGCACAAAAAGAACAAGAACTTGCTTTAGCGCAAGTGCGAGAAGAAGCTCAGGAAGCAGAGTTGGTTCGTACCCGCAAACAAAGAAATGCTTATATCATGACTGCCGTATTTTTAATTTTATTGCTGGGCTTGATCGGCTATTTAGCGTTTCAAAATCGAAAGCAAAATCAATTACTGCAAAAGCAAAATGACAAGGTTAGACAGGCCTTGAAGGATAAGGAGATCCTATTACGTGAGATTCATCATCGGGTCAAGAATAACCTGCAGGTAGTGTCCAGCCTTCTCAATCTTCAATCTCAGTATATATCGGATGAAGAAGCTTTGAAAGCCATCCTGGAAGGAAAAAATAGGGTTTCCTCCATGGCATTAATCCATCAGAATCTATACCGGGAAGATGGCCTGACCAGTATTGACGCCCAGGAATATTTCATTAGTTTGATTGAGGGTTTACTTGACTCTTATCAGGTCGATGATGAGCAAATCGATTTAGAATTGAAAGTCGATCCCATTGAGTTGGATGTAGAAACTATGATACCTCTTGGCCTTATCGCCAATGAATTGATTAGTAATGTATTGAAACATGCATTCCTACAAAAGGGAGAGCAGAATCGTTTGTATTTCGGGCTCTGGGAAGAAGATGGATCGCTCAAGTTAGAAATCAGAGATAATGGCGTCGGTATGAATCCTGAAGAATTCTTCAATTCTCCGAATTTTGGAAACAAATTAATCCAGGCCTTTCAGAATAAATTACAAGCAGAGATCAAAGTTGAGAACAAGCAAGGAAGTCGAATATTACTTCAGATCTCGAAATATAAAAAAGCAGCCTAATGGCAAAGGTGATCTCGATACAAAAGAAAAATTTAGATTGTGAGCTTAAGAGCTATGCGGAAGAGTTGGAAACCATCGATCGTATGGTAGACCAACACCTGCGCAAGCAAAAAAGCTTGTTGCAAAGAAGCAATCGCCGAAAAAATCAGTGGATAAGCTCTTGGATCAGTTGGAGGCAAAAATGGAAGAAATGATAGATGGTCAGAAAACGGGAATAAGTATTCTCATCGTAGAAGATGAGCCCTTGATTGCTGAAGATCTGGCAATGATCCTACGTAAAGAAGGCTATCGAATTGCAGGCATTGCTCATGACGGCAGCCAGGCTTTAGATATTTTATGCAAAGGTGAAGTCGATTTGGCACTTTTGGATATTGCCCTAAGTCCAAGTATGTCTGGCTTTGATATTGCAGAGATTATCAACGACGGTTATCAGATTCCTTTTCTATTCATTACATCTTTTTCTGACAAGACCACTCTGGAAAAGGCTAAATCCCTTTTGCCAGAAGGCTATATAACCAAGCCCTTTAAGAAAAAAGATGTACTCGCTAATATTCAAATCATCAGTTATCGTGCATCTACAAAGAATATAGACCCTCTGCTAACTATAAATGAACTTAATGATAGCCTTAGCTCGCCACTTTCAAAAATCGAATATGAAGTGCTGATCACCTTAACAAAAGGCTTGACAAATGAACAAATTGCTCATGCTAAACATGTGTCAATAAATACGATCAAAACACACTTAAAAAAAATATACGTCAAATTACAAGTACAATCCCGAACACAGGCTATAAAAAAGGTATTTCGTATTTAAATACTATGGGTAGAAATTCTTTAAAAGAAAGAGTGACTACGACCTGATAAAACTTACTCTTTCACGGCTTTTAATATCTCATGAAACATTTATGAATATTAAAATTGACTCCTAAAGTTTTTCCCCAGAACAAATAAGTCATTAGTTTATCTTCCAATTATCCAAATTCTTCATTTTTCGTATAATACGTACCTTTGGAATCGTAATAAAAAGACAAGAATGGCCGGACATAACAAATGGAGTAAAATAAAGCGTAAGAAAGGTGCATTGGATGCGAAACGCTCTAAAATATTTTCGCGCTTGATTAAGGAGATAAATGTCGCTGTAAAGGAGGGCGACAGTGGAGATCCCGATTTCAATCCCCGTCTGCGCCTGGCCATTTCGAATGCAAAAGGGGCCAATATGCCCAAGGATAATATTGAGCGGGCCATCAAAAAGGCTTTGGATAGCGATGGAGCGGCTATTCACCAGCCTACCTATGAGGGATATGCTCCACATGGCATCGCTGTATTTGTAGAATGTACGACTGACAACCTCAATCGCACAATAGCTAGCGTGCGATCTACATTTACAAAAAAAGAAGGGTCACTCGGGACAAGTGGTTCAGTCGATTACCTATTTGATCGTAAGGGAATCTTTACACTAGCGATAGATGAATATGATAAAGCTGAACTCGAATTGGCTTTGATTGATGGAGGAGCTGAAGATTTGGATAAGGACGAAGAAACAGGAGAAATCACTGTAACGGTAGCTTTTGAGGATTTTGGAAATATGCAATCCAAGTTGGAGGAACTAAATATTGAACCTAAAAGCGCTGTTTTAGAACGTATTCCAAAAACAGACATTCAAGTAGATCTTGATCAGGCTCGTCAGATTATGAATCTCATTGACGAACTTGAAGATAATGAAGATGTTCAGAATGTATATCATAATATGGCAATGACGGATGAAATTGAAGAGATGCTAGATGAAAAAGATGAGGAGTAAAAAAAAGACCCCGCTATCTAAAAAGACAACGAGGTCGAACACACTATGAGAACACCCTAATTCTTACATGCGTATATTTGTTTAATACAAGTATACAGATTTTATTCAGACCGTACAAATATTTTAGATAAATTAATAAATAAGATACTCATACTATGATTTCGGAAGCAAGTGTGCAGAAAATTCGGGAAACCGCCCAAATTGAAGAAGTCGTAGGAGAATTTGTAAATCTAAAACGAACGGGGCGAAATTATAAAGGTCTATGTCCCTTTCACCATGAAAAGACGCCGAGTTTTACCGTGACTCCGGCTCTCAATATCTTCAAGTGCTTTGGCTGTCAAAAAGGAGGTGATAGCATTCATTTTCTTATGGAACATGAGAAGTTCACCTATGTAGAGGCTCTGCGGTACTTGGCTGACAAATATCAGATTGAAGTTGAGGAAGATGAGATGTCTGAGGAAAAGCGAGAGCAATTGCAACGCACAGACAGTTTATATATACTAAATGAGTTTGTTGCTGACTATTACGAAAAGCAACTTCATGAAACAAATACGGGAAAGTCTGTGGCCCTCTCCTACTTCAAACAACGGGGGTTTTTTAAATCCACCATTGAAAAATTCCGACTGGGTTATGCTCCGGCGAACGGATCGGCTCTGGTAGATGCGCTCCATAAAAAAGGGTTTAAAAAGGAATTTGCCGAGGAATTGGGTTTGATCAATAGTTACGGAAAGGACTTCTTTAAGGATCGCGTCATGTTTCCCATTCACCACCAATCCGGGAAAGTAGCGGCCTTCGCGGGTCGGACGATGAAAACGGGAAAAAAAATCCCGAAATACATCAACTCCACAGAGAGTGAAATTTACGAAAAACGGAAAACGCTTTACGGCTTACACCAATCTCGAAATGCCATACGTAGAGAAAATGTTTGCATTCTCGTTGAAGGCTATACCGATGTAATGGCCATGCATCAAGCGGGCATAGAAAATGTTGTGGCCAGTTCCGGAACTGCACTGACTGCCGATCAATCTCGACTTATTAAGCGCTATGCAGATACAGCCCTGGTCCTCTATGATGGTGATGCAGCCGGAATAGCAGCCGCCACAAGAGGCCTACGCATTTTGCTAGACAAGGGTCTTTCCGTTGAAGTGGCCGCGCTTCCAGAAGGTGCCGATCCCGATTCCTTTGTTCAAGAACATGGCAAAGACGCCATGCTTGAGTTTTTGGAAAAGAAAAAGAAAGACTTTGTAATATTCCAGTTGGATGATATCCTAGAAAAAGGGAAAAACGACCCCATCGCACGGGCTAAAGGCATAAAATCACTTATGACAACGCTGGCACATGTGCAAGATGCCGTTACTCGAGACTCATACATGCAATTTTCGGCCCAAAAACTTGGAGCTAGTGAAGAGGTTCTATACCAAGAGCTTCAAAAGAGCTTGGAGCAGATGTCTCAGGAAAGAGAGAGAGAGAGAAAATCTATGGCTCGAAGGGAGGGGCTTGTTTCTACCATGGAAGGTGAACCCATTTCTAAGATTGAGCAAGAAACTCGCACAGAAGCTGCTATAAAGGATATTCGGGAACGCGAAATAGCTCGGCTACTGATACAGCATGGTCATAAAATGCTCGAATCTTCTGATGAGGATGAGGATGAAGCTGAGGAGCCTATAAGTGTTGCTGAAAATATCATCATCGAGCTGGAGGAATTAGAAATAGGTCTAGCTGATCCTACATACAGCAGCATTCTTCAAGAAGTAACAGCTATAATCGATAAGGGAGAAATGCTCAAACCCACATATTTCACAAGCCACGAAGACGAAGACATACGGAAATTTGCTATTAATGTTCTAACCGATCCTTATGAATATAGCGAGAATTGGGAAGAAAAACTTCAAGCGCCACTTCGCACCCAAAAGATGCCTGAAGAGAATTTCGAACAGGATATGAAGCAAGTTCTTCTACATTTCAAGCATAAGGTAATCGAATATCAAATGAAAGTGGTGAAGGAAAAGCTATCTGAAAGTATAGAGGAAAGAAAAGAGCAGGATACGGATAAGTATATACGAATGCAGCAACAGCTTATCGAAATTCGAAAGGAGCTGGATAATGAGTTGAGACGGGTGGTTCTTTAATTGATTTAGATAATGCTTCGATGACCTAACCAAATAGGAATAGGAAAGATCTTGTATTTGGCTGCTGTATAAAAAAAGGGAGGCCATTTGACCTCCCTCCTATTATAAACGCTATAATTCTTAATGTTCTACTCCTCGCCTAAAAACGGATAGCGATAATCCGTAGGTGCGTGGAAGGTCTCTTTGATGGTTCGCTGAGAAACCCATCGCAGTAGATTCAACATAGATCCGGCCTTATCATTGGTACCTGACTTTCTTGCACCGCCAAAGGGTTGCTGTCCAACTACCGAACCCGTCGGTTTGTCATTGATGTAGAAGTTACCTGCTGTATGCCGCAACCGCTCAGTTGCATGGGCTATAACATCTCGACCGCGGGCAAAAATAGATCCCGTCAAAGCGTAGGGAGATGTTTCATCCAAAATATCAAGTGTCTTCTCATAATCAGCATCCTCGTAAACATAAATCGTCAGTACAGGACCAAATATTTCTTCTTCCATGGTCAAAGAATGCGGATTGGAACTCAACACCACGGTTGGTGTAACAAAGTATCCTTTACTGTCGTCATAATCACCGCCGATAATGATCTCGGCATCGTCAGACGCTTTCACCTTATCAATGTAGCCCGTAATCTTATCATATGACTTCCGATCGATCACCGCATTAATGAAATTCCCAAAGTCTTCCGTTGGACCCATTTTAAAACTAGCAAGATCTCTTTCCAGTCCGGCCTTCACTTCTTCCCAGTGAGATTTTGGAATGTAAGCCCGGGAAGCGGCAGAACACTTCTGTCCCTGATACTCAAAAGCACTACGAGACAGCGCTGTAATGACTTGTTTAGGATTAGCCGATGGGTGAACCATGACGTAATCTTTCCCGCCAGTCTCACCAACAATGCGCGGGTAAGATTTATAAGATCCTATGTTATTACCAATGGTTTTCCACAGATATTCAAAAGTTCCTGTACCACCTGTAAAGTGTAATCCACCAAAATCGGGATGAGAAAACACGACATCACCTGTCGTTGGTCCATCCGTATAAATTAAGTTGATCACACCAGCTGGCAATCCCGCTTCCTCGAAAATACGCATAATCAATTGCGCCGAGTAAATTTGCGACATCGCCGGTTTCCAAACTACGGTATTCCCGAGCATGGCTGGAGCCGAAGGTAAGTTTCCGGCAATCGCTGTAAAATTGAAAGGTGTCAGTGCAAAAATAAACCCTTCCAAAGGTCTATGCTCAATACGGTTCCACATGCCATCATCACTAATAGGCTGATCTTCGTAAATTTCTGACATAAACTGCACATTAAAGCGCAAGAAGTCGACTAGCTCACATACAGCGTCGATTTCAGCCTGATAAGCATTTTTTGATTGGGCTAACATGGTGACCGCATTCATCTTAGCACGGTATGGGCCAGCAATTAAGTCAGCTGCTTTCAGGAAAATAGAGGCTCGCTCTTCCCAGGCCATATTTTCCCAGCCTGATTTCGCATCTAAAGCGGCTTGAACGGCATCCTCTACATGTTTCTTTCCTCCCTTACTGTATTGTCCGAGCGTATGATTGAGGTCGTGCGGTGGATGCATGGAAACCTTTTCATCGGTATACACCTCTTTACCACCAATGAACATAGGTACGTCCATTTGCTGACTTCGATAGTCTTCCAATTGTTGTTTCAAGCGTTTGCGTTCCGGGCTGCCCGGAGCATAGTCAAGCACGGGTTCATTTATTACCAAAGGGGGTTTAAAATATGCATTTGCCATAGTATTATTGATTTTTAGGGTTATGTAATGATATAGATATAGGGTCGGGTAAAAATGGAGACGCGTCTCCCCCACCCTTAATGATTTCTCTTACGATAGTTGATGAAATATGTGAAAAAGAAGGCTGACTGATGAGAAATAAAGTTTCGATCTGATCTCCTACAATTTGATTTAGCTGGGAGATGGTTTTTTCATAATCGAAATCTGAACTGTTACGCAAGCCTCGGATTAAGTAATTGGCTCCAATCTCTTTACAGAAATGAACCGTTAATCCCTCGAACGAACCTACTGATATTTTAGGCTCTTCATCAAAGACCTTTTCCAGCCATTCTATGCGCTGTTCAAGACTGAATAGGGCTTTTTTCTGTGAATTTATACCCACTCCTACTACGATTTCGTCAAACAGAGGCAATGCACGCTTGATAATGTCTACGTGCCCAGTAGTTATGGGATCAAAGGAGCCAGGAAATACTGCTTTTCTCAATGCGGTTCGTTTCCCGCAAAGGTAAGCATTGTTAGCGGAACAACCATAAGAATACCCAATAAAGCAGACGCCTCTGAAAGAGTCAACCGTTAGCGTAAATACCTCCAGGAACTAAAGAATCGCTCAATTTCAGGGCTCAATCCGTAAGCACGCGGAGCCGCTGACTGAAGCAAAAAGTAGCGATTACCCACTAAGCAGGCTGATGAATGCAGTACGGCATCGCCTTTGTTGTAGTGTATACGCCATTTCCAGCCGGTAAACTTATCCATAGCTGCTGTCTGCTTATAAATGAGTTCCCCTTGCACCACATCTACAGCGCTCTCTATTGTTGCCTCAAAAAAATCTTCAAGCAATTCAGCAGAATCCGCATGCACAGTTTCTTCAGGATAATCGCACCATGATACTTTATAGAGAGAAACGCCCTTCTCCTCCTCTCGATGAAAAAAGACAGTATGGTACGATAATGGACCTAAGTCCGTCATTAAGGTGTCGACCTGGCTGCGCAGCGTGGTATCGGGTAACAACACGCTGTATCTTCCTAAAGAATCTTCGTACTTTTGCCACTGCTCTATTGTCTGACCCTGAACCGCATTGCAGATCACACATAAAATAAGCACAATGAATCCGTTCCCTCCTAATTTCATAATACTATCAAAACTACATGGCTTTGGGTTTATATTGTGCATCCTCTATATCTTTTTTGTTTCCTGCCAGGACGATGCGTCATCAGAACCCATCGAGGGTCCTGCCCAAATTGATGCCATCATAACCGAAGATTATGTTAGACCGCCCTATCGTATGGGATATCTCAATTCTGAATTCGAAGAAGAGATTCCCGCTCAATATGATGAAGTGCGTAATTTTAGTGAGGGTCGTGCAGCTGTCAACGTCAAAGGTTTTTGGGGTTTTATCGACACACTCGGCAAATCTCAAATTCCTCCCAAATATTTGGGGTCTTGGTCTTTTTCATCGGGAGTCGCTAAGGTGCAGTCGGCTCAAAATCGGAAATTAGGCTTTGTCGGACTCCAGGGAGATACCCTTATCCCTATTGAATACGATGATGCTCGATCAGCTGTTTTTGATCTCATTCCCCTGAAAGAAGGACAATATTGGGGCCTAAAGACTTTATCAAATGAAGTAGTCATACCCTTTAATTATTACGATATTAAAATTTTAAGCGCAAAAACGGCCGCACTTAAGGTTACAGAAGATTGGATGATTATGAATATTTATAATCAGGATACCATAGCTGAAAATCTTAGCGCAGTCTATGATTATACCAAGGGGATAATTCGAGTTAAGAACACCAACGGAAAATACAGGTACTTAGATACCATGGGCAAAGCTATTTTCTCTCAGGGTGCCAATTTGGCTTATGCACCACAAAATGGCGTATTTGTAAGATGCATGACAAATGATGGCTGCCAATTATTTGATGATCAAGAGCAGCCCTTATCAGATATCTATGAGCGCATTCGCCCCCTTGGAATGGGACGGTTTGCTTTTTATGAAAACGAAAAGTGGGGACTTATGGATGAACTTGGTGCTACTATCCTACCCCCGCAATTCGATCAACTTTATGGTTTCAGTGCAGGCTTCGCTCCGTATCTAAAAGACAAATTATGGGGATATATTAATCTAAATGGTGATCGAACCGTGGATAATAACTATGGTCTCGCATATCCCTTCCACAATGGTTTTGCCAGGGTCTTGAGTCGCAAAGGCATGGCGTTCCTCGATACAGATTTGGAGGTTCATCTCATCCCAAGTGGCATATCCGATGTGCGGTCTTTTTCCCAGGGCCAAGCGGCGTTTAAACGCCCCACGGAATAAAACCTGCACTGCGCAATTGCGTGGTATTAATTATAAGGAGATAGGCGGTTTTATTATCTTAGCGGCTCGATTTAAAACGGAAAACAATATATATGAAATTTGATGTAATAATAGTTGGATCTGGTCCTGGTGGATATGTAGCAGCCATTCGAGCTTCTCAGCTCGGAAAAAAAGTAGCTGTAGTAGAAAGAGAGAGCTTGGGCGGCGTATGCCTAAACTGGGGGTGTATTCCTACCAAGGCATTGATAAAAAGTGCACAGGTATTTAATTATATTCAGCACGCGGAAGATTATGGTATTACTATTAAGGAATCAAAAGTTGATTTCGACAATATGATCGGACGTAGCCGAAACATTGCCGGCGGTATGAGTAAGGGTGTTCAGTTTCTCATGAAAAAGAATAAAATCACCGTACTCGAAGGAGAAGGTAAGCTCGTACGAGGTAAAAAAGTGGAAGTCAAAAACGATAAGGGCACCGAAACTCATGAAGCAGATAGCATTATCATAGCTACGGGTGCGCGTTCCAGAGAATTGCCGGCTTTGAAGCAGGATGGTAAAAAAATCATTGGATATCGCGAAGCCATGACCCTCGAAAAACAACCCAAGAGCATGGTAGTTGTAGGGGCCGGAGCCATTGGAACGGAATTCGCCTATGTGTATAATTCCATAGGTACTGAGGTTACCGTAGTAGAGTATATGAAACAAGGTCTCGTGCCTAGAGAGGACAAAGACATCTCGAAAGAGCTTGGAAAAGTATTTAAAAAAGCCGGAATCGATATTAAAGCCGGTACTGCTGTCGAGAAAGTAGACACTTCCGGTAAAGGATGCAAGGTCACACTCAAAAACCAAAAAAGCGGCAAAGAGGAAGTCATCGAATGCGATATCGTTCTTTCAGCTGCAGGTGTGACACCTAATACGGAAAACATAGGTCTTGAAGCGCTGGGTATCAAAACAGATAAGGGCGTCATTCAGGTGGATGAATATTACAATACAAACGTAAAAGGTATTTACGCCATCGGAGACTGCGTGCCCGGCCCGGCTTTGGCTCATGTAGCGAGTGCTGAAGGCATCCTGTGCGTAGAAAAGATCGCGGGCTTAAATCCCGAGCCCATTGATTATAATAACATCCCGTCGTGCACCTATTGCGTGCCAGAAGTTGCTTCCGTAGGATATACCGAGGAAACCGCAAAAGAGGCAGGCTACGAAGTCAAAGTCGGTAAGTTTCCGTTTACCGCAAGTGGTAAAGCGAAAGCAGCCGGCCATCCGGAAGGCTTCGTCAAAGTAATTTATGATAAGAAATACGGCGAGTGGCTCGGTGCACATATGATAGGTTACAACGCGACCGAAATGATCGCCGAGGTGATTGCTGCCCGCAAATTGGAGACCACTGGGCACGAAATCATCAAATCTATCCACCCGCACCCGACCATGTCCGAAGCCATTATGGAAGCGAGTGCAGCCGCCTACGATGAGGTCATCCACCTATAGAGAGCGAGCTCCGTTTAGAAAAATTGAAGAGGTAGGTTTATGTAAATCTGCCTCTTTTTTTGTGCATCTCCTGTTCTTTTCCATGGGCTTTTAGGGCGCCCCCGGTCGCCTGTCGGCGGACCGGGTCGCTATGTTTCGGGGCTCGTTCGGAGCCCCGGCCTCTGTCCACCAGATGGCGGACATCGGCCGCCTCACTCGGTCCGTCCGGTGGCCGGACTAGCCGCTCCAGCGGCTACCCGCTACACAGCGCTGGCGCGGAAATCAAGGTTAAAGTGCTCAAAGGGTAAAGGGTAAAGGGTAAAGGGTAAAGGGTAAAGGGTAAAGGGTAAAGGG
>CAZVLN010000046.1:0-15995 GCA_964627995.1 uncultured Saprospiraceae bacterium | reverse complement strand
ACATAAGAATATAGATCAAATTTTTCCTAACACTACACAACATCATCACTTAAAAATTGATCCTCAGCATTCTCATAGTCTTTATCTTATATCAATCTATAATCCGACTAGAAACCAAACTCATGCAAGTAGAAGCCATAATCCAGTACCGCAGAACTATCCTGATACGCTTGGGGCAGGCTATCAATGAGGTCACAGGCCGATTGCTCCAAATCCGATAGCTGGCTGGCTATAAAAATTTGCAATTAATAAATCAACCTAAGCTGAACCGCAAATGAGACCCAATATTTGACTTTTGGCATAGCAGATCTGCATGATTTTGAGCACTTTTCCTAAGATAAAAAGCAAATCATATCTATTTTAGACTTTCTGAGTTTTATTCCTACGGTGGGTTCTAGTTTGATTTTGTTGGATATATTACGCGTCGCTAAGTTGAAATCATAAATACTATTTCTTACCCCAGCTAAGTAATTCACTTTCCTGATTTAACCAGATTGCCTGCACATACGAATTCACCAGCAAATCTTACTTTTTACACACCGTCTCGGGCATTTCAATGCGACCGATCTTCCTTTATCAATAATAAAAGAGTGGGAAAAACTATCAACAATCACCCCGCTCCTCATGTAACTTATATAAACAACAGTATGAAAAGATCAGCGATATCGAAATGGAACGGAGGATTTGAAGAGGGAAAAGGATCATTGACGACACAAAGTAAGGTTTTGGATGATCAACCTTATTCAGCAAAGCTACGCTTCGAAAATGAGAGTGGAGAGAAAGGAACCAATCCGGAAGAACTTATAGGTGCTGCCCATGCGGGATGTTATAATATGGCGCTCAGTCTGGAATTGGGAAAAGCAGGATTCGCTCCTGACCATTTGGAAACGAAAGCTTCTGTACAATTGGAGAAAGATGGTGAAGGATTTTCTATTACGGGGATACACCTTGACCTTAAAGCAAGTGTACCCAAGATTGACAATGATAAATTTATAGAGATTGCTACAGCAGCAAAAAAGGGATGTCCCGTATCCAAAGCACTTTCGTCAGTAGCTATCGACTTAGATGCCCGACTAGTCTAGGTTGAGACTTAATTTTAAATAATAACTTCACTGATTTTAAGTGCAAGAAAATCTTTCATGTGCTCAATTATATTTTTCTTTAAAAAAGTTGAGTGAGTGATAATTTGTAAATAAAATGGCAGATTGTGTTATACCTGCCTAAGTGGTAAAAATTACACTACAAATATTGGCATCTGAATACACGAGTTCGGGTGCCTTTTTTTCGTCTCTTCGGAACCTAGATTGAGGTAAAACCTTTTGGGGGGCAAACCCACTTGCTACTCCAATGAAAACCTAATCCATCAATTTACTATAAACCAGCGCGCGGAGCGCGCAAGGGTGAGGGGTCTGTAGGGCGCACCGACGCAGGCGGTGCGGTGCGAAGGGCGGACGCAATGGAATTGCGACGACCGCAGTACGGAGCGTCCAGCGAACCCCGCAAGGGCCCGACCCTCGAGCTCTGCTGCCGGCAGAGCCTCGGGGGTCACCCCCAAAAAGAAAAAATATCACATCTCTCAAATAGCCAAATAGCGATTACCGGGCAGGCTCTTTACCAGCCCTTTAAACTCGAGCTCGAGTAAAACGGTGGATAAGTGATGTATGGGAATGTCGAGCTGATAGGATAGCTTATCCACATCACTTTCTCTGGCCGTGCGCAGGTGATCGAGTATGCGCTGCTCGTCTTCGGTAAGATCAACAAATAATTGCCGCTGAACGGTACGCTTATCATGCAATTGAGACCATTCGAGGGCGTCAATGAGATCCTGCCCACTTTCTATTAGCTTAGCTTTCCCTTTATTAATGAGGTGATTACATCCTCGCGAAAACTCATCTGTGGGGCGACCGGGAAATGCAAATACCGGTTTTTTGAGATCAGAAGCCATTCCGGCGGTAATCATGCTCCCGCCCTTAGCCGCACTTTCGACTACTATAAGTGCATCGCTCATGGCTGCCACTAACCAATTGCGCATGGGGAAGTGCTCACGCTCGGGACCTTTCCCAAAATCGAGCTGTGTCATCACCCCACCTTGATCGATCATTTGTCTGGCTAAATCTCTATGTGCTGAGGGATAAATCAGGTCGGGACCGGTGCCCATCAGGCCTAAAGTATCCAATCCGTATTTCAATGCTGCTCGATGCGCTGAAGCGTCGACCCCATAGGCCAGACCGGAAATGATGAGGGGATCGTAACCGGCGATAGACTCTACGAGCTTTTCACACAAAATTTGACCGCGCTCGGTCATTTTTCGAGTTCCAACAATACCGATGGTACGTCGACCATTGAGCTGAGCATTCCCCTGATAAAAAACAGCTAATGGCGGCGGGTCCAGTGTTTTGAAACGGTGAGGATAATCGGAATGTCCCCAGTGGATAACTTTGATATCTTCTTTTTGGCAGCGAGCCCAAGCGGCCTTAGCTTCATCCAGGAGTCGACTGCGATCTACCTTCCATATCTTTTCAGGTATATCCGGGAGTCGCTGCTGAAGTTCGGAAGCAGGATGCGTAAATAAGTCTTCAAAATGCTCCACCTGAGCGAGCAGGCTCCGTGCCCGCTGAGGACCCACATCGGGCCACTTTTTCAATGCGATATAGGCGACTTCCTTATCCACGCGTCTCAATTTGTGGGTCAATGGCTCGAGCCTGATTGATAAAACGCTGGGCCTCTTCCTGCTGTCCCGCCATTTGATAAATTCTTCCCTTATCGTAGAGCAAGAGCGCATTATTGGGCATATACTCTAAACCTTTTTGAATATAATTCATACCAAAGTTCAATTTGCGTTGATTGACGGCCAGTTCTTGATATGCTAATTGATGGTAGAAGTTCGTCATAAGTCCCCGATCCGGTGAGCGACGCTGAACATACCCCAAAAATTCTAATAGGTAGGGAATGTGTGGTTTGTCCTTGCCCACAAACAGAAACACATTTAAAAGAGAGCCCAGGTCCTGCTCTAGTTTATAAATCTCACTGGCTACACCTGCTTTCATCTTGTAAGCATTATAATACTTAAAGTTGCGCGTAGTGCGGTTGCCATAGTTGGGAAACACTGATAAAGACTGATCGATCCAGTATTCCGAGTCTTTGAGCTTTTCTAATTTCTCTTGTGGATCGCCGGTAGCCATGGCTTCATTAAAGAGCGCGGTTCCCATAAATAAGGTGGAGCGAGCCGAGGTCGGATAATGCTCTACCGCCGATGCGTTCAAAGCGGTATAGGACCGCCAATCGGGTAAGCGATCATAGGTTTTCCAAGCGTAAGCAGAAAGAATCCCCACCGTAATGATACCGATTGCCGCGCGTGCGCGAGCGGTAGAAAGTAGCTTTTGAGCAGCCCGAGACAAACCATAGGCAAGAAGAATACAAAAGCCTAGTGAAGAAATGTAAATAAAACGCTCATTCATGAATGTTCCTACAGTAAACAATAAGTTAGAGACAATACTAAAGGTGATAAAGTAAAACAGAATTGCAAATCCATCCCAACGACGCTTAATCAAACCTGCCCAAATGCCGTAAGCCAATAGAAGGAGGTGTATACTCATCGACAAGATTACTGCCCCATCTGATAATGTAGAGATCGGGATCGCATACGGGTAGTAATCGTGAACGAGGGGATGAGGAAAAATAAGTAGGCCCAAATACTTCAGCCAGGTAAATAAAACTGTACCTAATCGCTCTTCAGTGTTTAAACCATAGAAGGGATTATTTAAGATATCTGTAATTTCTACGCCCGGATCGAGAAAAAAGCCAAGCACCTGATATCGAATGATCAGATAGGCAGCTGTACTCAGAAGTAAAGGCGTTAAAATGTAGGCTAATTGCTTTCGGCCGGGTTTGCCAAACACATAAAGAGATAAAGGAATAACGGCTAAAAACGTGATGGCATTCTCCTTAGCCAGAAGGCCTGCAAAAAACAAAAGGCCCAATCCCAGGCTTCCCAATAAATTGGGTCGGTTGTACAACTTCAAAGCCACAAACCAGGAGAATATGGCAAAGAGAAAAGTCAGAATTTCATCGAGGCCCTTTATGTTGGCGACGGCCTCAATATGAATGGGGTGAAACAGATACAATATAGCGGCTATAAAGGGCACTGAGAACCACATCTGGCTGGTATCCCGGCCCGATTTCCGTCCTAGTATTTGAAGCAAAAAAAACAAAAGACCGGCGGTTAAGCCGTACAGAAAAACATTGACCACGTGATAAGGTAAGGTCCAATCTCCAAAAAGCTCGTACAATGCTGAAAAAACAAGTAGAGATAACGGACGGTAACGACCTCCGGTGAGTAAATTCTTCTGTTCCCCTTTAAAAAAGCCTTTGAAAGAGTCGGAAGTCAAATGGTCCCACCAGCCTGCTATTCCTTCTTGGGTATAAATATTCTCCGAAATAACAATCTTGTCATCGAGGATAAAATCATCGGAGAGCGAAGTCCAGTACAAACCAAACGCAAGCGCCACGAAAAGAGCCATGATGCTGAAATGGCGAACATTCAGTGCCGGGAAAGAAAAAGTGTGCGGCTTTTTAGCTTTGCTTACCTTTTTTTTCTTTTTACGCTTAGACCCAGATTTAGCCATGATGTCGTGTTTCAAACAAAGATAAAAGATGTCAACGAAACAGCACGGCTATTTTCCGCTAAGCTTTAACCTCTTGAGCCTTGGGACGCGCTTATTTGCTAAAAGCACTTTCGATGATCTCTTGTTGCTGATCATCATGCGCTTTTTTATAGCCTGTAGCGGGTGAAGCGCTCGCTTTCCGAGCAATTATTTGAATGTTTTCGCTATGCATTCGCATAAAGACAAAAGTGGCAGCTCCCATATTCTTGGGTTCCTCTTGTACCCATACTCTTTCAGCACCCTTGTACTCGCTCAAGATCTTCTCGATTTGATGCTCCGGCCAGGGATACAGTTGCTCGATTCGAACAATCGCTACGTCGTCCACTTCATTCTCCTCCTGATACTCTAAAAGATCGTAATAGATCTTACCGGAGCAGAAGAGCACACGACGTGCTTTCTTTTTAGCTTTTTTGGTGGGGAAACTCGAGTCATCCAATATTTCCTGAAAATGGGTGTCCCCTATCAATTCATCCATAGAAGAAACACATTTCGGATGTCGCAATAAGGACTTTGGCGACATGACAACCAGCGGCTTTCGAAATGGTCGAGCCAATTGGCGTCGTAATACGTGGAAGAAGTTGGCCGGGCTGGTAATGTTGGCTACCGTAATATTGTACTCAGCAGACGCATTTAAAAACCGCTCGAGACGGGCACTGGAATGCTCCGGCCCCTGCCCTTCATACCCATGAGGGAGCAACATCACTAATCCACTCTGCCGGCGCCATTTACTTTCGGCGGCTGTAATATATTGATCGGTAATCACTTGTGCGCCATTAGCAAAATCTCCGAACTGAGCTTCCCATAAAATGAGATTCTCCGGACTCGCCAAAGAATATCCGTATTCAAACCCTAGAACTGCAAACTCGGATAATAGAGAATTGTAGATCTGAAACTCTGCTTGGTCGTCTTTAAGGTGATTTAACCAAATATAGGATTCATCCTTTTCCTGATCATGCATGACTGCATGACGATGGGAAAAAGTCCCACGTTTTACGTCTTGTCCACTCATGCGCACTCCTTGCCCTTCCATCAGAATGGAGCCATAAGCCATAAGCTCGCCTAAAGCCCAATCGATCTGATCCTTATCGATTAATTTCTTTTTTCCTTTCAGTAAGCGTTTTACTTTACTAAGTGGTTTGATTTCATCTTCGATATTGAGCAGTGCATTAGCCATAAGCTCAACAGACTCTTTTTCTATACCTGTCTTGGGAGAAAACTTAAACACATCGGGGTCAGGATGTTTGTCCAATTTGCGCCAGGCCTCTTCAGAGGCCTGATATTCATAGGGAAGCGGTTCTTCTTTTACTTCATCTAATCGTTTCTGCAGCGTGTCCCAAAATTCTTTCTCTAATTTTTCGGCTAACTCTGCTTCCACATCGCCACGCTCTACCAAAAGGTCTGAATATACTTCTCGCGGATCTTTGTGGTTTTTAATAATATCATACATGTTAGGCTGAGTAAATTTCGGATCATCACCCTCGTTATGTCCATGCTTTCGGTAGCAAACCATATCTACGTATACATCCGTCTTAAATTTCTGCCGAAACTCAAGCGCTAATTGGGTGACAAAAACTACTGCTTCCGGATCATCGCCGTTAACGTGAAATACCGGAGATTGACTAAGCTTGGCTGCAGCGGTGCTGTAGGTAGAAGATCGCGCATCGTCAAAGTCCGTTGTAAAACCAATTTGGTTATTAATCACAAAATGAAAAGTACCTCCTGTTTGATAACCGGGTAGTTTACTCATTTGAGCGGTTTCATAAACAACACCCTGCCCTGCGATGGCTGCATCTCCATGAATTAAAATGGGGAGCACCTGATTACTATCATTATTATATAGAATATCGCTTTTTGCTCTTGAAAACCCCTGGACGACCGGATCTACAGATTCGAGGTGAGACGGATTGGGGACTAATTTTAAATCTATCTTTTCACCGGTATTGGTTTCTATCTGTGAGCTAAAGCCCAAATGGTACTTCACATCGCCATCGCCAAAACTTAAGTCGGGAACGGATGTCCCTTCAAATTCAGAAAAAATCTGTTCGTAGGTTTTTCCCATAATATTTGCCAACACATTAAGCCGGCCACGATGGGCCATTCCAATGATGACTTCCTTTACATTCTTCGATGCGCCAGCGTTGATGGCTGCATCCAATGCGGCGATAGCAGTTTCGCCGCCTTCTAAGCTAAATCGCTTCTGACCAATGTATTTTGTATGCAAAAATTTCTCAAAAACAACTGCTCCATTTAATTTTTCGAGAATGCGTTTCTTCGTGTCTAAAGAAAGGCCAAAGTCTGCCTCTTTTGAGCGGCTCTCGATTTGATCTCGCACCCACATACGTTGTGTACGATCATTAATGTGCGCAAACTCAAAGCCAATGTTCCCACAATACAATTCCTCGAG
Source organism: uncultured Saprospiraceae bacterium (assembly GCA_964627995.1). Classification (GTDB taxonomy): domain Bacteria; phylum Bacteroidota; class Bacteroidia; order Chitinophagales; family Saprospiraceae; genus JAWLFI01. The sequence continues at coordinate 8,927 of CAZVLN010000046.1, read as the reverse complement.
ACGAGTTATAATTTCTTTGAGTGAGGCATTTTCCATACCCAATTCCTTACCGGCCTGAAAATGCTCATCCAAATCAGATTCAGTAAGTCCGTAATCAGCTAAATCGAGGTGTGGATGCCTATCCAGGCGATCACGGATGGGATTTGTCGTAGATAGAAGGTGACCGCGGTCCCGAAACCCATGGATAATGGCCATCACAGCAAATTCTTTTTTTAAATCTGCTGGCTCTGCTGATGCACCATTTTTATTAAATTCAAAGCCGTCAAAGAACAACCGCCAATCTGCGTCCACGCTATCTGGTGAATCTTTATAAGATTGATACAGTTGATCTATATATGTGGAATCGGCATTACTAATGAAAGAAAATGAAGCCATATTTATTTATACGTTGTATGATTTGACCTGCTAATATCCGGTATTCTATTCGAAACCGGAAACAATTTAAGGAAAACTGTTCAATAGAAACCAAGGACAGTCCTCATAGTTTTATTTTGCATGACAAAACAAAAAAAGTCTCTAAATTATTGTCAATATGCAGGATTTGCTTATTTTTGCCATCCGTTTGAAAAAATACGAATAAAGCATGGCTAACCATAAATCAGCAAAAAAGAGAGCGCGGCAAGCGATTAAGTTAAGAACTCACAATCGTTATTATAAAAAGGCAGCGCGAACAGCGATGAGAAATCTCCAGGAGATGACAGATAAAACAGAGGCAGAGACTTTTTTGCCTAAGGTTATATCTAGAATAGACCGCCTCGCGAAGCGAAACGTTTGGCATAAGAATAAAGCTGCAAACCTAAAAAGCAAATTAATGAAGCATGTCAATTCATTATAGGAATTTACTTCATTGAAGGATATAAAAAAGGCTATGCAGAATTGCATAGCCTTTTTTTTATTTCTTTTGTTCTTTTTCGGAAATCAATCAAAGAGGATGAAATTTGTATTTACCTTTAATCTACCCTATATCAAAACTCCCTTTTTGAGGTCATCTAATCAGAATGCTGATCTAATACAAAAGTCGCCAATGCATGTGCAGGCTTTTTCATAATACGGCCCAACTTCAAATCATTTTCATTTAAAACCTGCTCCAATTCTTCCTGAAAGTACTTCGCAACAGAACCTACAAAGTGAATGGGAAGGTCTTTAACGCCCTCGTAACACAACACCTGATTATCTAGGAAATGCTGAAATCCACTTCGCAACCAAGCTTGAACAAGATCTGATGATTTCCATCGATGAATGAAAGGCATAAATGAAGCAAGAAAAACATTTGCATGGGAATTCTGATAAACCTGCTCCACAATAGCGTCAACGGTCATATGTGGATACTCCTTTTTTAGATCTTCTGCAATCTCAGTGGGCAGTTGCTTATAAAAATACGCAGCTAGTAACTTTTTCCCAAAATAGGAACCACTCCCCTCGTCACCTAGAATAAAAGCCAACGAGGGAACCTCAGAGTACACCGACTTGCCGTCAAACCGACATGCATTTGATCCGGTACCCAGAATACAACTTATCGCCGGTCGTCCATCATAAGTAGCATATGCAGCAGCTGCCAAATCGTGATCCACCTGACAATCTGCTTGCTGAAAAAACTGCTCTAATGCGCCCTGAACTTTATCTTGAAGCTCAGGTCGGGAGCATCCCGCACCAAAAAAGTATACCGCTGAAATACGATTAGCCACCTCTACCAATTGAGGATTAAACTGCATTTGTTCAATCATCCATTCCTCACTATGGAAGTATGGATTAAAACCGGGCGTGGTCGTTTCAAATACGCACTCTCTGCCCTGGTATAATAGCCAATCGCTCTTTGTAGATCCACTTTCTGCAATTAGAATCATAAGTTTCTTTTATTGAGCTAACCGCTGAACCAATTCTGCTGCACGCGTCGCATAGCCGTACTCATTATCATACCAGCCTGACATTTTCAAGACCTTACCTTTAACCATTGTGAGACCTGAATCAAAAATACAAGAGTAAGTGCTACCAACAATATCTGAAGATACTATCGGGTCTTCTGTATATTGCAAAATTCCTTTCATGGGACCTGAAGCGGCTTTTTTCATTGCAGAGTGCACTTCATCTATGCTTACTTCACGGTCTAATAAAAAGGTACAATCCGTAATAGATCCCGTAATAACAGGCACTCGCAAAGCCATTCCATCTAATTTGCCATTTAGGGCAGGTAATACCAACCCTACAGTCTTAGCAGCACCGGTCGAAGTAGGTATGATCGATTGGGAAGCAGCTCTTGCCCGACGAAAGTCGCTGTGCGGAGCATCTTGCAAATTCTGATCAGCAGTGTAGGCATGTGTGGTGGTAATAAATCCGCTATCAATGCCGGCTAGATCATGCACCACCTTAGCCATAGGTGCTAAACAGTTCGTTGTGCAAGATGCATTGGAAATGATACGGTCGCTATCCTGAAGTTCTTCCTCGTTCACTCCGAGTACTATGGTTCGCACATCGCCTCCCTTCGCAGGTGCAGATAGAACCACGCGATTTGCACCGGCAGTAATGTGCATTCCTGCTTTTTCTGCTGTGCGGAAAACACCAGTGCATTCCAAAACAACATCAACACCCATGGATTTCCACGGCAAATCTTCGGGATTACGTTCTGCATATACTTTCAGCGAATTCCCGTTCACGCGCAATTCAGCGTCGGAAACGACCTCGACTTCGCCATCGAAGCGACCATGTGCCGAGTCGTATTTTAATAAATGAGCTAACATCGAAATTTCTGTCAAATCATTGACAGCTACGACATTTACATCATCCATGTTTATTAGGTTTCGAAATGCTAATCGACCTATTCGGCCAAAGCCATTTATAGCTACTTTCATTCTTTTTATTTATGGTTAAGGAAAAGTTTTTTGTTTGTTCTAAATGGATAAAATTTGAGAAATCTTGACCAGGTTGTCATCAATCTTGCGTTCATCCTGTATCGCTTCCATGATCGGTGTGAATACTATTGATCCGTTGATCAATCCAACCATACAGTCCGATTTGTCACTGAGCAAGCCTTCCACGGCAGCTACTCCTAGCTGCGAAGCCAACACGCGATCGTAACAGGTAGGGTCTCCACCGCGCTGCAAATGACCTAAAACGGTGACTTTTGTTTCGTAGTCTTTATAGTTATCGTTTACTTTTTTGGCCAATTCAAAGGCACCTCCGTTGGGATTGCCCTCTGCTACTATGACGATACTCGATGTCTTATTATTTTGAAATCCCTTTCGCAGAATGGCAATTAATTCTTCCACAGATGTACTTCGCTCAGGCAGCATGACACAAATCGCACCCGTAGCTACCGCTGATCGCAAGGCAATAAAACCGGTATCTCGACCCATTACTTCGACGAAAAAAAGACGATTGTGTGAAGATGCTGTATCACGAATCTTATCAATAGATTGCGTAACTACATTTGTGGCTGAATCAAAACCTATCGTATTTTCAGTTCCCGATAAGTCATTATCGATTGTGCCGGGCAATCCAATAACTTGTATACCCGTTTCTTCCTGTAATATATGTGCTCCGGTTAAACTCCCATCTCCGCCAATCACTACTACCCCATCAATATTTTTAGCTTTCAAAAAGTCAGCAGCCTTTTTTCGGCCTTCTACCGTTTTAAATTCTGGACTCCTGGAAGACTTAAGCATGGTTCCACCAGATCCCAAAATTCTACTTACAGATCTGACATGCAGTTTGCGGATTTTGTTTTCAATCAATCCTTGATAACCTCCTTCCACACCGTAAATACCCAGATTGTAATATATCGCTGCCCGAACGACAGCTCGAATGGCTGCATTCATGCCTGGCGCATCACCCCCGGAAGTTAATACTGCAATATTTTTCATGATTCTCAATTTTTGTGGCCTATTTGATCCACATACAAATGATACACCAAAGCATACCTAATCGTTCACTCTAAACGCCGCTAACTTCAAACTTAGTGTAAAAGTAACACTATTTGTTTTGAGAACCTAAAAAAGTTATAGTACTTTTACTAAAATTAGCTTAACAAATTATTAAATGTGCCCTAAGAAATCTTCAGAAACAGATCCTCTACTTATAACTGAATTAGAGCCCTATTTTAATTCAGCAGTATCTGTAGACTGCGTTATATTTAGTTATGCTCGAGAAAAGGAATCCCTTCAGGTTTTGACACTCAAATGTCCTATGCCACCCTTTGAAGGTCTTTCTGCTCTAGTTGGTGACTTGATCGGCGTAGATGAAGATCTCAATGCTGCTGCTAAGCGAGTCGTGAGAGAGCGCGCTAATATCCCCAATATCTTTTTGCATCAGGTCCATACCTTTGGATCCGTAGACAGACACCCGGTGGGCCGTGTAATTACGGTTGCTTACTATGCCTTTGTCCGGTGGGAAGCTATGCGGTCCATGCCAGACAATCTACACCAACCGCATTGGGAGTCTTTAGAGAATTTACAACAACAGCAGATGGCTTTTGATCATAGCCAAATACTAAACTACAGCGTTAAACACATCCAGGATCATATCACTGAAGTGCCGGTAGAATATATGCTGGCCGATTTTTTCACCCTTTCTGAATTGCAGTCTTTATATGAAGCCATATTGCAAAAAACACTCGATAAACGCAATTTTAGGAAAAAGGTGTTTGCCTTAGACTTGATCAAAAAAACAAATCGAACGCAAAAAAACGTAGCACATCGTCCAGCTCAATTATATCAATTCAATACAGAGAGAAAGAAAAAAGTGCTGTAATGCTAAGCCCCTCTTGACTATAACTCTCTTCTACATTTATGGATAATGAAAGAGAGCCAGTCGCTTGCCGTCCGTTTGCAAAAGTTCCCGGTCAAAGGCTTTAGCAATATACTCCATTGTACTTGGATGATAAAAACTCGTATGCGTCAGATCATTTTGATAATACCAGTTTGGAAATGCGGCCAAGTCCAACCAATAATCAGTCATCACAATCAAATATCCACCTGGGGACATAAAATTCATAAGCTTCCCCCACTCTGCATAGGTATCGTGAAAGTGTTCCACAGTTTCCATACAAAAGATTTCGGGGTACTGATCTTTATGGGCTCCTTCCGGGAAAAAGAGCGGGTCGTACCCATCACATGAATAGCCGCGCTGACGCATCTGCTCAGCAAACACAGGAGCATATCCACAACCATAATCGAGAATATCCCCCTTTATTTCGATGAAGTTTTGTGCCCAATGAAATGGACGAAGTAAAAACTTCACATATCCCTCATCATCAGCTGAGTTTTCATGGGAAAGATATCGAAGTCTCTCCACTTTCCGCTCCGGTCTATCCCTACGAGGTCGAAAAACAAGTTGACATAGTGGACAAATACCAAATGCCCTGCCCGAGTTGCCACGGACCGTGTTTTCACTAGGAACTTCTGAAGAGCAAAGCGGACATAAACGCATGACAATTATTTAAAGGGAAATGTAAAAATATAATATAGTCACGAAAGCCTTTTCATCCTTATGATTTGATTTTAAGCATCGACTAAACATGAGGCCTCCAAAAAATGTGTCCAAGCGATAAAACTCTAGGCTTTCCCTTCCGTTCTAATACTATGGAAATGAGATTGCCAAAGACAGAGAAGAAACGAATTGTAATTGTAGGTGGTGGTTTTGGAGGGCTCAATCTCGCTCAATCACTGAAAGGGACAGACTTTCAAATCGTTCTCATTGATCAGCACAATCACCACAATTTTCAGCCGCTACTCTATCAAATTGCTACCGCTGGACTTATGCCAGACGCCATTGTAGCGCCTTTTCGCAATATTTTTTCTAAACAAGATAACCTCTTCTTCCGAATGGCTCGGGTAGAAAAAATAGATGATGAAAAAAAGCAAATTGAAACGGATATTGGCTCGGCGCATTATGATTATCTCGTGCTGGCCACCGGCGCCACAACTAACTTTTTCGGGATGGATCGGGTAGAGCAACATGCGTATACCCTCAAGTCTATTGAAGAAGCATTAGAACTTCGCTCGGCATTTATTCAATATTTGGAGGCAGCCGTTAGCCGACAAGACATGGACGAAAATGAATGCATGCATTTCGTGCTGATAGGCGGTGGGCCGACAGGATTAGAAATGGCCGGTGCCCTGGCGGAATTGAAAAAAAATGAAATCAAAAAAGGCTATCCCGACTTGGATAATGACCGGATCAAAATTCATTTGATCGAAATGGGAAATGAACTACTGGCGCCTATGTCGGATGAGTCCTCAGCTACAGCCTTAAAGTATGTCCAGGATATGGGCGTGAAAGTTTGGCTCAACACAGCCATCGAAGATTACAAAGATGGACAGGTTATACTTTCCAATGGAGAGCATCTTCAAACGCCCATGCTGTTTTACGCCGCAGGAGTAACAGGCGATGCTCCAGAAGGGCTGGTCAAGGCAGAAATGGCTAGGGGAAATCGAATTGTCGTCGATCCGCACACGAAAGTAAAAGGCTATGAACATATTTTTGCCATTGGCGACATTGCCGCAATGCCAGATCCAGAAAACGGTCATCCTCATCCCCAATTGGCTCAGCCAGCGATACAGCAGGGGAAATATCTCGCTAAATACATCAAAAAAGGCTGCCCTTCCGACTACCAAGGCTTTCAGTATAAAGACCTGGGGACTATGGCTACCATCGGCAAAAAGAAAGCTGTGGCAGATTTGCCCTGGGGCAAATTCCGGGGAACTTTTGCCTGGCTGATGTGGCTTTTCGTGCATGTCATGAGTCTCGTCGCCTTTCGCAATCGGATCAACGTGATCGTAAATTGGACGATGAGTTACTTCAGCACACACAAAAAATATAAAATTATCACCCGCAGCCCCCGTGTCTTGCCGAAAGCAAAGGAAGAGGAATTAATTTCTTAGGGCGTACCCCTAGAGCTTCCGCCAGCCGGCGGATCTCAAGGGCCGGGCTATCCGCTCCTAGTCGAGTCAGCATCCAGCGGCATCCGTACGGCTCCGCGGAGTTTCCGCTGGTCACTTGCTCGCTCTACGGCTGCTCGCTGGCTGCCACCCCGCCTACCGCTACTATCCCTTACGCAATATCAAACCGAAATTCGTAGGTTTTTGTGGACTTTGTATCTTAGCGCTCATGAAAAAAATGCTACATACCCTCCGCGTGGCGGACATTCGTCGTGAAACGGCTGACTGCGTAAGCGTGGCCTTCCAGATCCCCTCCTATCTAGAGCCTGTATTCGAGTATCAGCCCGGACAATATATCACTCTGGAAGCAACGATAAACGGTGAAAAAGTGCGCCGCTCGTATTCTCTCTGCTCAAGTCCACTCGATAAGGAATGGCGGGTAGCTATCAAAAAAGTACCTCACGGAAAGTTCTCTACCTTTGCCAATGAGACCCTTCAGGTTGGAGATGCCATTCAAGCACTACCTCCTGATGGAGAGTTCACCACGGCCATAGATGCGGAACGGAATCGACAATACATGGCATTTGCCGCCGGTAGTGGTATTACACCCATTTTATCGTTGATAAAAACCATTCTGGCAACGGAAAAAGATAGTGCGTTCACTCTGTTTTATGGTAATAGAAATGCCGGCTCCATCATATTCAAGGAAGAGCTGGAGGGGCTAAAAAATCGTTACATGGATCGATTTAAAATTTACCATGTATTGAGCCGACAACCTTCAGACTCTCCACTATTCGATGGACGTATCGACAAAGAAAAATGCGAACAGATCTATCCTTTATTGGTTGAGCACGAATCTCCGGATGAGGTATTTCTTTGCGGGCCGGGCCAAATGATTTTTGACATACGCGACTTACTTCAGGAAAAGGGAATGAAGAAAGAGCAAATTCGATTTGAGCTCTTCTCCAGTCCGGATGATGGTAAGAAAAAAGGGAAAGGTCGCGGAGAGGCCTCCTCAGATCCGGCAGATTGGTCTCAAATCGAGCTCAAATTGGATGGAAAGACCCATGAATTTGCCCTGGACCCTAAGGGAGAAAATATTCTCGATGCCGGCATTGCGCACGGAGCCGATTTGCCGTTCTCATGCAAAGGTGGAGTTTGCAGCACCTGCAAAGCTCGGGTTATCGAAGGAGAGGTGGAAATGGATGTAAACTATGCTTTAGTGGATGAAGAAGTCGAGCGCGGCTTTATTCTGAGCTGTCAGGCCCATCCTAAGAGTAAGAAAGTGGTGGTGGATTTTGATCAGAGCTGATGGGATATATCTAATTAAGTAGGTTTTTCCAGGAAATTGGAACGTATTGCTTTTCCATGAACACTAACTATTGAAAATTATTTTAGGTTTTTGACAAACTTAATTGAAATTAATCATAGTTGAAATAGTGTAATCCAACCTCCAGATTAATTAAGACCAGCCAATCTTTTATTGATTTTTTAATTCATAGTTATTCCAATGAGTACGTATACTCGAATTTTGTTTCAAATTGTATTTAGCACAAAAAATAGATCTCGCTGTCTAATTAAGAAAGGGCGTAAGGAATTATATAAATATATCTCAGGCATTCTAAAAAATAAAAATTGCCAGCTAGTCAGAATAAATGGTGTGGAGGATCATATACATATACTTTCAGAACTGCATCCAACTGTATCACTTTCTTCACTAGTAAAAGACATCAAATTGGGTAGTGCTCACTTTATCAGAAGGAAAGAGCTGTTTCCAGATTTTGAGGGTTGGCAAAAGGGGTATGCTGCATTCACGTATTCAAATGATGAAAAAGAAGGACTCATACAGTATGTGAAAAATCAGGAAAACCATCATAAATCTTTATCTTTTAAGGATGAGCTGACTTTGTTCTTAAAAAAATACGATGTCGATTTCGAGGAAAGGTTTTTGGTTTAATACTAAGTATTCAACCCCTTCAGGGTTGTTTCTATCTTTAATCTATAAACCCCGAGCTGGCGCTCGGGGCTACGCACATTCAAGCCCTTCAGGCTTGT
>CAZVLN010000045.1:0-17006 GCA_964627995.1 uncultured Saprospiraceae bacterium | reverse complement strand
CATGAACTTCTACGACTTGAGCTTTCAGCCCGCCCTCCGGAGTTCCGATGGAGTTGCCCAGCGATAGTGCCGGCAATTCAGCGTTTCCCCAAATAGGGGCATCAACAAAACGCACAGTTTCGGTTTCGCCGCGCTCCCAGCGGGGCACATTGGGGACGTCCTGCAGAAAAACTGTATCTGCGCCGAGGGCTTCCATATGTTGTTTGACAAAGTAAACTGACTGGGCAGCCCCTTCGGAGCCGCTAAGTCTCGGACCTATGTTTTCTGTTAAATCGCGCAGCCAATTGTAGCCAAATTGATCTTCTAAGGCTGTCGTGTAGATATCTCGAATAAAGAAGGCATCCTCTTCCGTTGGGGTGTAGATAGATTGTGCTCCAATGGTAGTGAGGGGCAGGCAGAGTATCCAAAGTAGTCGTCGTAACATGATTGCAATTTTGAGGAGTTCTAAGGTATATAAATTTTTTGGGTTGACGGTGAGTGATATTGAATGCCGTGTATGTTCATCGCTCCTGTGATTAGCTGCCATATGAGGCGCGTACGAAGGGACCAGACAAAAATTGCCGGGGATCTATATCGGACTGCAATACGGGTCCCGACCAACGACCGCTCAACAATTGGTAGGCGACTTCGGCTAAAGGAGCGGCTGTGGTATGTTGTATGGCGCGCAGTGTTTGCTTTCCAATTTTTCGGGGACCTATGCGATAGGACTTTTCGATGCTGTGTAGGCGACTGTTGGCATCCCTTCCGGTGACAGCGGCATAAATAATGACCTGGTCGTCAGTCAGGGAAGGAACCGTATTAAGCATGGTATCCTGGAGAAATGCAATGGGATCGCTCCCTTTCGGAGTATTTCCAATGATGTCTCTCGCCCAATCGTAGTGCCCCGGCCATCGTAGCGTGCGGTAATCCAATTGACGAACCTTTCCGCGAAAAAAGTCAGGTAAATTGGCTGCGCCTCCCGAAGTGAAGTCATCCTCGTAGTGGGTGCCGTCAATCATCAAAGACTGCGTATCAGAAAGTGAGAGTATATTTGTTTTTTCGAAATCGCGGAGCACTTCAGCCTCCTTTACATACTCTGTCGCCACACCGATCGGACTCCAGGTAAATCCATAATAATGTGGAGGTTGTGCATGCTGACTGAGAGCGCCAACTTTCATGGCGACGTGTTCTATGACTTTTACCTCGTGCTCAGTCTGAAACTGCTGATAAAGCTGATGCGCAAGTACGTTAATGAAGCCCGGCGCAAGTCCCGTTTGCAACACATATCCGGTCGGGGCATTTTCTGCAATCGCGAGGACTTCCTTGGTCTCCTGGACATATTCAGTGAGGTTAGCATAGTGCAATCCGTATGTTCGCGCCCATTGAGCCATTCGAGGCGCCTGGCTGCCCGGCAGGCAATCCAGTAAAACATCACATTTTTGGAGTGCTTTTTCACAGTCCGACAGCATTCCCTCTTTTGGCATGATGATGGATGTGGCGACCGCTGTATTTACTCCTTCATGTATAAAGTTGACCGCATCTTGTGCCGCGTCTTCTGCAATATCTCCCAAATATAAATGAGCATCAATTTCGGAATGATCCGCTAAGATCAGACCCAGTGCCCGGCCGATACCGCCACTGCCTGCAATGAAAATGTGATAGCTTGGCATAGTGTTTTAGGTTTATTTTGGTGATGTGAATGTACGATTTGTTTTGGAGCTGCTGAAATGCAGTAGAGTGGAAATTCATTGTAAGTGCTGTGTATATTTAATATGGGAAGAAACTACTGAGGGAAGGAAATTTTACTGTAACAATCCGGACAGGCTATAGCGGTCGATATATGCTAAAAGGGAGGGAAATGAGCTTAAATGTCGTGGGTGGCAAGGCAGGAAGGTAGTGTGTTCTTTTATTCTAAAGATCTAGCGGGTGTCAAAAAAGCGCTAGGAGTGTGATTTTCAGAGCCTTAACCCACAAAAGTTTGGTAAATGTTCTTGGTTGTCAAAAAAAATGCGACCTTTGCGCTGCTCATGGGGTAAAAATTAAGCGTCGGTGAGCAAAGAGATTAAAATAAAGAATATGAGGAAAGCAGACTTAGTTGCAGCCATTTCAGAAAAAACCGGTGTACCCAAGGTAGACGTTCTCGTATCGTTAGAGTCTTTCTTTTCTGAAGTCAAAGATTCATTAACAGACGGTGAGAATGTATACATCCGAGGATTTGGATCTTTTATTGTTAAAAAGAGAGCCAAAAAAATTGGTCGGCACATTAAAAAGAACAAAGCTATTGAGATTCCAGCTCATTACATCCCCGCATTTAAGCCTTCAAAGGTTTTTGTTGAGCGAGTGAAAGAGAACGTGGAAGAACTGGACGATTAAATAGCGAAAGGCGCGAGTAATGGGGAAAGCACAGTGGATTTTATTGAGCGTTGGGATTGTTACGGTTGCCGTGATGTACTTGACTTTAGACAGCCGTCCGCCGGAGGCCTATGAATACGAGGACAGTCGTGTTTTTCAAATGCAGACGACTAGTGCTAGCAACCTGATCAGAGAGAAACTGCCTAAGCTAGACGAAGAAAATCAAATGCGCATTCGGTCGATCAACGCCTCTATTGAGAATAGCAGTGATCTCACAGATTCAGTAGCACGGATGAAAGAACTTTCCGGTGCCTGGTACCAGCAGGAAGAACCTGTTTTAGCAGGGTATTACGCAGAACAGGTGGCGGAGTTAGAGGCAACGGCTCCATCTTGGTCTATGGCAGGTACTACTTATGCCTTAGCATTACACAAAGAGAATGTAGCACCGAAGGAACGCGCATTTGCTGCGGACCAGGCTCGAAGTGCTTTTGAAAAAGCGATTACGCTCGAGCCCAAAAATTTGGACCATAGAATTAATCTGGCTTTAACGTTTGTTCAAGCGCCGCTCGAGAATCAACCCATGAAGGGGATTCAGATGTTACTCGAGCTGAACCGAAAACATCCAGAGAATGCCAGTGTTATATATCAACTCGGACGACTGGCCATACAAACCGGTCAATATGAAAGAGCGATTGAACGTTTAGAACGTGTTTTAACGCTCCAACCTAACAGGAAAAATGCACACTGCTTACTTGCAGATGCGTATGCATCAACACAGCAACCGAAAAAAGCTGAGGCGAGTCGGCAAGCGTGCCAAATGAATAATTAAAAAAACAAAAATTTAGAATTATGCCAAGTGGAAAAAAAAGAAAGCGACATAAGATTTCAACGCACAAACGAAAAAAGAGACTTCGTAAGAATCGTCATAAGAAGAAGAAATAATTATTAACCTCTGCACAGCGCTGGGGCTGTTTGTTCAGCCCCAGCTTTACTAGCTACCAGATGGTTTTAGCTCGTCACCTTGGCAGCTAATACTATTGTTTTCTTTCTCTTCCTGTTGACAGGGTCTATAGACCCTCGCTCACACCTAGGGCAATGTTGCTGTGCAAGAAATTAAATATATCGGAAGTGGAAAAAGAATTAATCATCAATGCTTCTCCAGCAGAAGTTGAAATAGCGATGATTGAGAACGGGAAGTTGGTAGAGATTCATCGCGAGTCTACGAATAATGAGTTTACCGTCGGCGACATTTTTATAGGGCGCGTGAAAAAACTCATGCCCGGTTTAAATGCGGCCTTTGTAGATATCGATCATAAAAAAGATGCCTTTCTACATTATACGGATCTCGGCCCAAAATTTCAATCGCTACAAAAATTTGTTCGGGGTAGTGTCTCCGGAAGTAAGCAATCCCCAGAACTGAGGGATTTTAAGATAGAACCCGATATCAACAAATCGGGCAAGATAAACGATGTGGTGGACAAAAAGCACCCCATTCTCGTTCAAATTCTCAAGGAACCCATATCAACAAAAGGACCACGATTGAGCTGTGAAGTGACCATTCCAGGTCGCTACATTGTTCTAACTCCCTTTAACGACGTGGTTGCGGTTTCCAAAAAAATACGTAATCCCGACGAGCGGAAGCGGCTACAGTTGCTCATAGAAAGCATAAAGCCCGCTAATTTCGGTGTTATTGTGCGCACAGCAGCTGAGGGTAAAAAAGTGGCTGATCTACATAATGAGCTCAGTGAACTTTTGGGGAAATGGAAAGAAGTGCATGGACAACTGCACAATGCCAAAGCACCCATGAAATTACTTAGTGAGTTGGACAAGACCAGCTCCATATTGAGAGATTTACTTACCGATTCGTTCAATCGGATTATTGTGAACGATGAGGACTTATACAGTAACCTAAAGAATTACCTGGGTGAAATCGCACCTGACAAGCAGCGAATTTTGCGATCTTACAAAGGGAAGCAACCTGTTTTTGACCGCTACGGTGTAACCCGGCAGATCAAATCGGCGTTCGGCAAAACGGCAACTATGCCTTCAGGGGCTTATTTGGTGATCGAACACACCGAAGCCATGCATGTGGTCGATGTGAACTCTGGTCCTAAATCGCGTCGCTCTAGTCAGGAAGAAACAGCACTCTATGTAAATTTAGAGTCTGCGGAAGAAATTGCCCGGCAACTACGATTGCGAGATATTGGTGGACTTATTGTGGTAGATTTCATAGACATGAAAAAGTATGATCATCGCAAAAAGCTATACAAAACGCTTAAGGATGCGATGAAAAAGGACCGTGCTCAACACACGATTCTACCACTCAGTAAATTTGGCTTAATTCAAATCACCAGACAACGCGTGCGCCCGGCAGTGAAGATTGATACCGCCGAAAAGTGCCCAACTTGTCATGGGACGGGCAAAGTGAATGCGACGGTCTTAGTCACGGACGAAATTGAGCGGGATTTGATGTTCATTCGACAGTCTCGGCCCAAGTCGAAAATCAAGTTGCACGTACATCCTTTCGTAGAAGCATTTTTGAAGAAAGGATTGCCTTCTATTCAGATGAAATGGTATCTCAAGCATGGAAAGTGGATACCTATCAAAGCGAAGAATGAACTACCGTTGACAAGATACCATTTTTTTGATGGTAAAGACGACGAGATCAAACTGAACTAGGCAAAAAAATGGAGTATAACAATACTCACCTTCTCATTGCTGTACTCGACTGGGGGTGGGGTCATGCGCACAGGTGTGTGCCCATTATAGAAGAATCCTTAGCAAAAGGCTACCGTTTGACTTTGGCCAGCGGTGCGGAAGTGCTTAAGCGGCTACATACTATTTTTCCGGAAGTGGAAACCCTGGAGCTGCCAACTTATAAGGGTCAATATCGGTGGAACAATATGGCGATGAACATCGCCATGAAGTCACCGGCGCTCATTGAAGCGTTGGAAGCGGAACAAGAGATCTTGAAGAGGCAGCACCAGATAACACCCTTTGACGCCGTTATTTCAGATGGCCGGTATGGGTGTTTTCTAAAAGACTGCCCCTCTTTTTTTCTTTCTCATCAAGTGCATCTTAAGGGTCGGAAGAAGCTTACTGAAACCATGGCGAATACAGTCCATCGACAATGGATGAATAGCTTTGACGAAGTATGGGTGCCGGACTTTGCATTTCCTCCCGGAATAGGTAGTCATATATCGCATGACTCAGAGCAAAGGAATTACCGATTTATTGGACCACTCAGCCGATTTCGCAAAGCCTTGCCCGTTGATGAAGAGTTGACATATGACTGGCTGTTTTTTTTATATGGCCCCGAACCCGCTCGATTAGAATTGGAAGAGCAGCTTTTTCAGATGGCACAGGAGCAAACGCATCGACGCTTTATGTTTGTAACACCCGGGCCACCGAAAATAAATGTAAAAAATGCTCCTCACATTTTTCACCTCACACATCCTGCGGATGAGGAGCTCCAGCAATTGGTTAAATCGTCACAGCGAATTTTGTGTAGAAGTGACTTTTTTCATCTGAGTGATCTGAGTATATGGCAGCGTACCGCGAGCCTTATTCCAACACCCGGATATCCTGAACAACTCTATTTAGCCGACTTTTACGCTCAGCATTACCTATGGCCCGTCTGCATGCAAAGCGAACTGAAAGACTTCGGTCAATTGGAGGACTTGCCGAGCCCAAAGACTTTACCTGCTGGGGAGAGCTCAGGAAATCTCGATGCACTTTTTGCTCGGCTTGAGCAGTACCCTATCTAAACGATCTGTATAGCTCTTCCTTGTAGGTAAATACCACTATTCAAAGCAAGATCTTTCTACCTTACCTTATTTTGAGCTCGACCCCGGTTTATGTAAAGAGTATTCAAAGGGAAAGTCCTGAGCTAATGTATTTTCGTAAATATTAATTACCTTTAAAAAACACTTAAATATCATAGGATGCGTACATATTTATTTTTGATTCTTGGAGTTGCCACGATTATCTGCAGCCCTATTTTTTTATCTGCTCAGTCACCAAGTTTTAACGTAAAGGGCGGTTTGAATTTGTCGAACATGAGTTTTGACGGTCCAGCCATTGGGAGCAACTCAACGTCGATGGCGCCGGGCTTCCACGTTGGCGCATTTGTTGAGTTACCCTTCAGCAATAAACTGAGCCTCGAAACGGGTCTTTTGCTGCAAAGCAAAGGATATAAATCCCCGTTTACAAGTTTCTTTTTTGATGAAGAAATTATGGATACCGTTTCGTTTGGTGGCGACCAACAGACACGACTACTTTACCTGGATATTCCAATTTTGCTCAAGAGCCGGTTTGATTTGGGAGGAGCAAACCTAATCGTAGCTGCAGGGCCTTATTTTGGTTTTGCTTTGAGTGGCACACGACTTTTTGAATATACCTTTGAGGGAGATTTTTATGAAGAAGAACAAGTGATCGAATTTGGTGATAACGGCGAGTATAATTCCGTAGACTATGGCTTGATGGGAACGGTGGGTATAGAGTTTTCGAATGTGTTTTTATCTGCTTCCTATGCCTACGGCTTGGCTAATATCGCCACGTTTGAACCTGATGTAAACACAATTAGACATCAAAACATTATGGTTTCTTTGGGGTTCCGCCTTGGATCTGAATAAATAGATATAGGATTAATGTGCTTTTACAATGAGTCCAACGAAGGAAAAAATATGGCTGTCTTCCCCACATATGGGGCACAGAGAATTGGAATATGTCAAAGAAGCCTTTGCTACCAATTGGATTGCTCCCTTGGGGCCCAATGTGAATGGCTTCGAAGCCGAGCTTCAAGAATATAATAATATCGGTCATGCTGCTGCCCTTTCGTCCGGCACCGCTGCTTTGCACCTTGCCTTGATTATTTTGGATACACAGCCAGGCGATTATGTGCTGTGTCAAAGCTTTACCTTTTGCGGCTCAGCAAACGCCATACATTATACAGGCGCTCAACCAGTATTTATTGACTCTGAACCTCATAGTTGGAATCTAGACCCCAACGCTCTCGAGGAAGCGATCCAAACCATCCGGAATGATAGTGAAAAATTCCCCGGCACCATTCGAGCTATCATGCCCGTCCATTTATATGGAATGCCGGCCGCCATGGATGACATACTAGCTATAAGCAAAAAGTATGGTATTCCAGTTGTAGAGGACGCTGCAGAATCTTTAGGGGCAACCTATAAGGGCATCAAAACAGGCACTTTGGGCGATTTAGGGGCTTATTCTTTTAATGGCAATAAGATTATTACGACTAGCGGGGGTGGTGCTCTGGTATCTAACAATTCAAATTGGATTGAAAAGGCTCGATTTTTGGCTACTCAGGCTAGAGATCCAGCGCCCCATTATCAGCATACTGAAATAGGCTATAACTATCGGCTTTCTAATGTGCTGGCGGGCATTGGAAGAGGGCAGTTGGAAGTATTGGATGAGCGCATTCAACAGCGAAAACGCGTTTTTGAAACCTATACGAACTGGTTTTTAAACTGGGGCTTGGAGTGGCAAGCCCAAACCGAAAATGAAAAAACAATGAGCAACCGTTGGTTGAGTGCTTTTGATCTTGGTCGTTCTACCTGGTCGCCGGATCACATTCGGCACGCGCTGGAAAAAGAGCAAATTGAATGCCGGCCGCTGTGGAAACCGATGCACTTACAACCCGTCTTTGCAGACTGCATGTATTTTGGAGGCAATGTGGCGGAACGCTTGTTTGAAAATGGCCTCTGTTTTCCAAGCGGTTCAAATTTAACGGGCGAAGATATGGGGCGAATCGAGCGGGCCATAAAGCAAAGTATAAATGAGTCCTCCTAAATGAAGTTCAAGAATAAGATACTAGACTGGATTAATCGATATCGATTAGGAAGCAAAAATCGGATAGCGGGATATTTTACTAAAATATTTATACTCTGTCTGGACTTGACTTTTGCTTTGATCTCCTTTGCATTTGCCGTTTTTGTAGATCGCACGCTGAATGCCACGAGCTGGAGTCTGGTCATGTTCAGTTATTTGCCATTGATTCTGCTCACTTTGAGGGCCATCAGTTTTGTCTTTTTTAAAACGTATTTAATCATTATACGATTTGTAGGGGAAAGAGATTTTATAAATCTTTTTTTAGCGACAACTTCTTCCACGCTAGCGTTTTTTGCAATACTGAAGTTTTTTCCGCTTGTTCTACCCGGCGACCGGGCGGCAACCGTCGTGGTTATTGATTATCTTTTTCTTTTGTATTTATCAGGAGGCTTTCGCGTCTTACTTCGAATTTTATACAAATATTTACGCAGCCAAAAAAATGGCCCACTTGCCAATACGATAATATATGGAGCGGGCCAACTAGGCGCTCAAACCCAAAATATTTTAGAGGCATCCACAAATGCGCATTTTAAAGTAATTGCTTTTTTGGACGATAACCCCAAGGTAAATCGAAAGCAACTGAATGGCACGCCTATTTATAATGTAGAAGACAACTTAGAGGAGGTCATTGAGAAACTAAATATAGAACAGGCTATTATAGCCATCCGGGACCTGCCTGACCACCGAAGAATTCATTTTATTAACACCTGTCTTGAACAGAAAGTGGAAGTACTCAAAGTACCGTCGACTAGCGAATGGGTAAATAATAAGCTGAGCGAAAAGCAGCTTAGAAAAGTAAAATTGACCGACTTGCTAAATCGGCCAACCATTGAGTTGGATAAGATGAAAATATCAAGCGAGATTAACGGACTTTGCGTTTTAGTAACGGGTTGTGCAGGCTCCATTGGAAGTGAGATGGTTCGGCAATTATTGAAATTCAATCCCCAAATGGTTTTGGGAGTCGACCAGGCGGAAACACCTCTTGTCGAACTGCAGCGAGAATTGAAGGATGACCGATTTGTAGCCATTGTTGGAGATGTGCGCGCAGCAAATAAAATGAAAGAGGTCTTTTTAAAATATAGGCCGGAGTATGTTTTTCATTCAGCAGCTTACAAGCATGTTCCAATTATGGAAAGACACCCCGAAGAAGCTGTGCAAACCAATTTGCTTGGATCCATCAATATTGCCAGAGCAGCGGTTATGGTTGGCTCTAAAAAATTTGTGCTGGTTTCAACGGATAAAGTGGTAAACCCAACGAGTGTAATGGGAGCGAGTAAAAACGCTGCCGAAGTATTCATTAGACATATGCAAGACAGCAAAGAAACTGATACTCAGTTTATTATAACTCGCTTTGGGAATGTTTTGGGTTCAAGTGGGTCTGTAATCCCTCTTTTTCAAAACCAAATTAAAAAAAGGCAAGCGCTCACTGTTACCCACAAGGACATTACACGGTTTTTTATGACGATTCCGGAGGCGTGTCAACTTGTCCTTGAAGCCGGGGTTATGGGCAATGGGGGCGAGATATTTGTATTTGATATGGGAGAACCCATTAGGATTTATGACCTGGCTCGCAGACTCATTCAATTGTCGGGGCTAGTGCCGGGCAAAGATATTCCTATCCATATCGTCGGACTTAGACCTGGAGAGAAACTTTATGAAGAGTTGTTAACGAGTAGAGAAAAGATGAAACCCACTCATCATCCGAAAATTATGATTGCCAAAATTGAGGATAAAGTCAAACCCGAGGACCTCGAGTGTTTTCAAGAACTGACCAATTTGTGTCGAGGAAGAGGAAATTTAGATGAAATTCTGGCTAATCTAAAAAAACTAGTGCCGGAGTACGCACGTCCTCGGCACGCCGAGGTACCGCTTAGGACAGTAAATACAATGGAGAAAAAAGAGAGCGACACCCAAAAAAGCTCTCAAAACGACCTAAATAAAAGATTGGGAAAATTAAAAGGGGAAAAAGGCTTGAAACGTATGTTCCTTCGAACTGTAGGCATGGTGCTTCCTACTGATATTTTTGCCCCGCGCCATGCTATTGCTGTAAAAGCGATTTGTGTGATCCAGGACCAGGTCGTCTTATTGAAAACAGAAACCGGGCGATGGGACCTTCCGGGAGGAAAACTCAAACCTGGGGAACGCTGGCAAGACTGCATAAAAAGAGAGGTCCGCGAAGAACTCAACCTCGAAGTTCGTAACTGCCAGCTCTTGAAACTGGAGGGTCATCGTCTGCGCCAAACTGCCCAGGTGACCATTGTACTCGTTACTTGTGAAGTTGAGGAAGACCCCAATATGATATCCTTGAGCCAGGAGCATTTTGGAGTACAGTTGGCAACGGCTGAAAAACTGCAGTCCATTCCGCTGTTACTGCCTTACGATCGAACTATAAATGAGGTCCTGCAGAAGACAGCTGTAAATTGAATCCTCGTCAGCTCATTTAAAAGCTCAGGAATAAAATGAGATTGATTTGATCTCGCCCACCATCAGTAAAAAACTGATTCATGTAGCCCAGCTCAGCCCTAACTTTCGAACTCCATTTATATCCTGCCCCCACATACAGCCGATTCCGATCAAAAACGATTTCTTCAGGCTGCAAAAACACCTCATTGTACACCGAAGCATAAGGGTAGGACTCCGCTTTTATCAAAGGAATATGTAATGAAAGAAAATAACGAAACCGAAGTAAGAAATCCTCCTCGACCCACCGTTGCTCAAATCGATACCGATGCTGCAGCTGTAATCGAGAATATCGCTGTACCGTGATGAACTGCTGAAAAATACGATGCTCCTGTACTTGGAACTTGCCGCCGTCATCATCACTGTATGGCTCACTCAAAATATATCCATAACCCAAAAGTAAGTTATCATTCCCCGGGCTTAGATCATACCCCAAACCAGTCCGAATTAATAATTGCTCCAGATCTCCTACGCCATTATAGTTCCGATACTGAATTTCATGGTGCAAATTCCATCGACTATCTATTTGATAGTCCCCAAAGTAAATCATCCAATTCCCCAACGGACTGCTCTGGCTCATTAAGGCGAAAGGAAACAAAATCATTAGCCCGACATATACCCGGGACAGTATTGAAAAGCTCATTTTGTTCATTTTTTTTGATTCGAATTTGAAGCAAAGAAAATGACCCCTTTCGAAATAGTCAGTAACAAAGATTACATTGGACCTCCCTCACTCTCCTTTATGGATAGCCGGTTCGCCATTGGCTTGAAGATTTTAGCATCGGCTACAAAAGTCCCAAAAGGAAGGAGAGCCGCAAGCCCCGCCCAGAAAAAAGTGGCTAGCTTCCACTTCAGCGCTAAGCCAGCCCAAAGCGCCCAAATGGCATATAAGACAAAAAGTAATCCATGCGCCATGCCGATCACGTAATTCGGCTCAGGCCAGTCCATACCATATTTGAGGGGCATGCCTACCCCAAGCAGCAGGACATAACTCCAACCTTCCGATATAGCGATCTTGCGAAACTGATTGAGAAGTCGCCGGTTTTTCATGGGCGAAAGATACAAGCTATTCCAGTGCGTGTATGTAATAATAGTGTCTAAAATGCAAGGTATCCTGGCATGTTTATATTTATTTTAAGGGCGTGCCCCAGCTCGCTAAAGACGAGCTGAGGCGCTACGTTTCGCCACTCGTTCAGAATTCCCCTGCGTCCCCTACGATGTAGTGGACTACGGGGCTTTACTCGGTCCTTCGTCCTTCTCCAAAAAGTTGGAGAAGGGCTCGGACTTCCGGCTTTCGCCGGAATGGCTGCACATCGCTCACGCAATTCTATGGGTTCATCTGCTGCCTTTAAAGCATGCTTTATAGATTGATTGAAGGGTTCATTTATAATGTTCTTCCAATCTTTTTTTTCTCTTCTAAAAAATTGTACTTTCAAACACCAATTTTGAATTATGATAGATACGAAATTACTAGCCGAGGTGTGCCGAATTCCCGGAGCCCCAGGCTATGAACACAGGATCCGCGCTTTTATCGTGGAGCATTTACAAGAACTGACCGACGAAATTACAATTGATTCGATGGGTAATGTCGTCGCTACCAAAAAAGGCGAACAGGAGAAGTCGATTGCAGTGGCTGCCCATATGGATGAAATAAGTTTTGTAGTCACTCATATTGACGATGATGGCTTTGTGCGGTTTCAGCCACTAGGTGGCTTTGATCCGAAAACACTGACCGCTCAGCGGGTTATTATCCATGGCCGTGAAGACGTAATGGGTGTTATGGGAAGTAAGCCCATTCATATTATGAAGCCGGAAGATCGCAAAAAGCCTCCTCGCATGGAAGACTTTTTTATCGATACCGGTCTGGATAAAAAATCACTCGTAAAAAAGATTACGGTAGGGAATACCATCACACGCGAGCGGGAGCTCATAGAAATGGGACCCTGTGTGAATGCCAAATCACTCGATAATCGGATATCTGTTTTCATATTATTAGAAATCTTTAGATTGCTAAAGGATACCACTATACCTTTTACGCTTCAGGGTGTATTTACTGTGCAGGAAGAGGTCGGTGTTCGCGGAGCGCAGGTAGCGGCTCATCACTTAAATCCGGATTTTACCATAGCACTGGACACAACCATCGCTTTCGATACGCCGGGTGCTCAGCCTCATGAAAGAGTGACGCAATTGGGCGCCGGGACGGCGATTAAAATCCTCGATGGTATGACGATTTGCGACTACCGCATGGTCGACTTCATGAAACAACAAGCCGAGGCAAATCAAATCCCATGGCAAGCAGAAGTACTGCCGGCCGGAGGAACAGACACTGCTGCCATGCAGCGCAGTGGAAAAAATGGATCTATTGCAGGAGCTATTTCTATTCCCACCCGTCATATCCACCAGGTGATTGAAATGGTGCATACTGAAGATGTCAAACACAGCATTGATTTGCTCATGCAATGCATTGGTCAAATCGACCAGTATGATTGGGCGCATACATAAAACCGATTGACTAAATTATGGATAGTTCAGCCGACTTAACAGTTAAAGAAGCGCAAAAGAAAGTAGACGATTGGATTCAGACCATCGGTCAGCGCTACTTCAACGAATTGACAAATACTGCGGTTCTTATGGAAGAGGTGGGTGAACTAGCGCGATATATGTCTCGCTTGTACGGCGAACAGTCTTTTAAGGAGAAAATTACTGAGCAAAAAGCTCGGCAAGCGATGGCGGATGAAATGGCGGATGTCCTTTTTGTATTGATTGCCCTGGCTAATCAAACGGGCGTAGACCTGTCAGCCGCCTTTTTAAACTCGCTAAAGAAAAAAACGCAGCGGGATGCGCAGCGACATCGTGAGAACCCTAAGCTTGATGGATCTGCTCACAAAAACGAACAAACTTGATCAAGTCTTTTCGCAGTACTTTGGTATGCTCAAACATACTCATGTGCCCTACATTCTCATATATCTCAATTTGAGTTTGATTGGATGTAGCAGCAACCTCCAAGGTTCTGTCTATATCCACCAGATTATCTTCTGTTCCCAATACCCATAGCGTGGGGGTATCGTTTTCTATCGCAGTTTGGCTTTGGTCCTTTCGGTTTTTGAGCGCTTCCATGCTTTCGATAACCCGCTCTTGACTTTGTTGTGTTGATCGCAGGCTGAGTGTGTGTATAGCCAGGTTGTCTTTATACGAGCGGGCAAACAGATTGGAGAAAAATTGTTGCGCGTATATACTCAGGCCAAATTTCTCAATAAATTGGATAGCTTTATTTCGTTCTAGCTTTTTCGCCTCACTATCGGCAAAGGGGTGAGAGTGAATTAATCCCATGCCCATAAGACGGTCGGGAAACTGTTCTAAATACGATAAAGCCACGTAGCCTCCCATGGAGTGGCCCACCAAAATAAAATTTTGCAGATCCAGGCTTTGAACGGTCTCATGTACAGCCTTAGCTGCGCTGGAAACACTTTCAAACGAACGATCTTGGGCCTGACCATAGCCGGGCAGATCTAAGGCATAGCAACGAAAAGGGAGGTCTCCCAGCATATCTGACCACATCCGAGCATCCTCCATGAGCCCATGCAAGAAAACGATAGGTGTTGTTCCATTGCGGTACTCAACATAGGGAAGGGCTTTCATATTCGACATATAAATCTCAATTCGTGATGTGCAAGTATATGGACTAATCTCTCACTATCAAAAATATAGCCGACAACTTATTTATTAGTCTTCTTCGGCAACCTGCCTAGCATCTGTCATTTTAT
This sequence comes from uncultured Saprospiraceae bacterium, assembly GCA_964627995.1. Taxonomy (GTDB): domain Bacteria; phylum Bacteroidota; class Bacteroidia; order Chitinophagales; family Saprospiraceae; genus JAWLFI01. The sequence goes on along the minus strand of CAZVLN010000045.1, from coordinate 2,595 downwards.
ACATGAGGGCATTGATGTCATCGGGATTGAGGTGAAGCGTTCCCTTCAAGGTAATGGGGTCTGCCGTGTATTCAATTGGTTCCCGAGCCTCTACTTCCATCACAGTTTCTGGTCCCGCCCCTCCACAAAAAAAGCACATGCTATAAGGGTAAGCAGAAAAGACAAACTCGGTTTGGTCCTGATATCCCTCGACGGGGATGATATATCCTCGGATTGTAATTTCCTCGCCCTCGAGAGCCTTTACGGGCGTGCCAAAAACAGGCTTGTCAATTTTAAAGCCTAAAAACTCATCCATTTCTTTTTTATAGGTCAGTTGACTTAATGTCTTCCACACTCCCTTCTGCGCCACTGTAGTTTGTAGTAGCGTGAAACTGAGGAAAAGAAAAAGGAAGACTTTATAGTTTTTCAGCATAGTGTAGGGTATAAATATTGCTTTGTGGATCTTGTCCATTTACACGTAAGGTACCTTGAATCCAAATCTTTTTGTCGGTAAAGGGCATGGTTTCACCCTTTTTCATAAAAACCTCAATAACACTTTCAGGACCAGCCCGGCCACAAAAGTAACACATGTTAATAGGAAAGGCAGAAAACATAAAGTGAGCTTGCGATTTTTTGCCTTCTAATGGAATTATAAAACCCTCCAGCTGAATCTGTTGCCCATTGAGCTTGCTGGCTGCCGGATGGATATCCGGAATGTCAATTTCCATGCCGAGGGTAGGATCAAACTGTTTTTCTGTTTCGGTCAACATCAGCATGCCCCAGGCATTTTTCTGAGCAGATGTGGAATATAAAAGTCCCATCATCAAAAGAGCAATAATTGCGATTTTAGAAAATACTGACATAACTATAAATTTGGCCCTTCATCATGCCGGCCTGAGGTGAGCTTCATTACAAAAACCAGTCCCATATCTTTTTCTAATTCTCGCTTCACCGGAGATTGTAAAATAGACATTATATCATCATAACTTCCAAAAATTTGGGTACTAATTCCATTTACGCTAACTTTTAATTCCGGGCGGCTTTTTAAATCGCGAACAAAATTAAGGATCTGTTCTTTGTAGTCCGATTGCAAAGGGTACATGCTGATTTCCAAGGTGGCTTCCATTGATTTATATTTTAAATAAAACGCTGAGCACGTTCGATTTGTTTCACATTAATAGGTTCTGCGGGGATAGAATCTCTGATACGGGTTTTATCGAATTCTAACTTCTAATCATGTATAGAGGCAAAGAAAAACGGCCAAGTGCTGTTCAGACCCCAAGACTTACGATATTCCGGATGCCTTCATTTTCTCTGTAGTTTCTGCAATGCGCAGAGCTTCCAAAATCTCATCCAGATCTCCTTCAATGACCTTATCAAGATTATATACTGTGAGATTTATCCGGTGATCTGTCACCCGATTTTGAGGGTAATTATACGTCCGTATTTTATCGGATCGGTCACCTGAGCCCACAAGGGAGCGACGCTTTTCGCGCTCTTCAGAATCCTGAGCTTCGATTTGCGCTTCTCGAATTTTATTGATTAATCGCTGCATGGCGATATCTCTGTTTTTGATTTGTGAACGGCCGTCAGTACTTTCGGCAACAACACCAGTAGGTATATGTGTGAACCGGACCCCAGATTCTGTTTTATTAACGTGCTGACCACCCGCACCACTGGAGCGGAATGTGTCCACTTTGAGGTCTGCTTTATTGATATTAATATCTTCGGGCTCCATTTTAGGCATAACCACTACGGTGGCTGCCGATGTATGCACTCGTCCTTGAGATTCCGTTTGAGGCACCCGTTGCACACGGTGGGCTCCGGACTCAAATTTTAACATTCCGTATACATCTTTACCGGTAACTTCCAGTGTCACCTTATTATAGCCGCCAACGGTGCCCTGATTTTCGTGAACGACCTCATACTTGAGGCCAACAGTGTCAAAATACTTGGTATACATACGGAGAAGATCGCCTGCAAATATACTGGCTTCATCACCTCCGGCTCCGGATCGGATCTCAAAGATGACATCTTTGCTATCTTCCGGATCTTTGGGAATCAGCATCATTTTTATCTTTTCCTCCAGCGCTTCTCGCTGCGGAACGAGTTCTTCCAACTCCATTTCTGCCATTTCCTTCATTTCCGGGTCTTCCAGCATGCCTTCTGCCGTTTCAATATTTCCCAGCAATTTCTGATACGTTTTTAGAACCTCAACAAAGGGCTCTAAGTCACGGTACTCTTTATTGATGTTAGCGAATCGCTTTACATCGGAAATGACCTGAGGGTCGGCCATTTTTTGTTCTAGATCCTCAAATTGTTCGCGGATCTTGATTAATTGATTTAGTAATTCCATTTTTCGTATTTGCGCCGCAAAGATACAGAAAAGTAATGCTCTATGGAGGTAATCAGAGCCAAGGCGATAGATTTTTTATGTAGGCCTTTTGCGGTAGCGATGGCAGGGGCCGCCATGAGGCGGGTCCAAAGCTGGTGGCGTTTTCGGCACCAGCTGCCGGACGGCACCCCCGAACGTAGCGTCGGACCCATTTATGGGGACGAACCGCCCAAAAATAAAAAAAGCCCACAACTATAAAGCTGCAGGCTTTGCGCCTCAAC
>CAZVLN010000044.1:0-17794 GCA_964627995.1 uncultured Saprospiraceae bacterium | reverse complement strand
ATAATGACGGAGTAGACGATGCAACGGATAATTGTCCATTGGTGGCCAATCCGGGTCAGGAGGATAATGATGGAGATGGACTGGGTGATGTATGTGATACGGACGACGACAATGATGGTGTGGACGATGCAACTGATAATTGTCCGTTAATTGCTAATCCGGGCCAGGAAGATACTGACGGAGATGGACTGGGTGATGTATGTGATACGGACGATGACAATGATGGGGTTGATGATGCAACGGATAATTGTCCATTGGTGGCCAATCCGGGTCAAGAGGATAATGATGGAGATGGATTAGGGGATGTTTGTGATTCTGATGATGACGGAGATGGGGTAGATGATTCAGTGGATAATTGTCCATTGGTGGCCAATCCGGGACAGGAGGATAATGATGGAGATGGATTGGGAGATGTTTGTGATTCTGATGACGATAATGACGGAGTAGACGATGCAACGGATAATTGTCCATTGGTGGCCAATCCGGGTCAAGAGGATAATGACGGAGATGGATTAGGCGATGTTTGTGATTCTGATGATGACGGAGATGGGGTAGATGATGTAACGGATAATTGTCCATTGGTGGCCAATCCGGGTCAGGAGGATAATGATGGAGATGGACTGGGTGATGTGTGCGACCCTGATGACGATAATGACGGGGTAGATGATTTAGTGGACAATTGTCCATTAGTGGCCAATTCGGGTCAGGAAGATAATGACGGAGATGGATTGGGAGATGTGTGTGATTCTGATGACGATAATGACGGAGTAGACGATGCAACGGATAATTGTCCATTGGTGGCCAATCCGGGTCAAGAGGATAATGACGGAGATGGATTAGGGGATGTTTGTGATTCTGACGACGATGACGACGGTGTGAATGATGTATCGGACAATTGCATATTTATTCCCAACCCACAGCAAACAGATACAGATAATGATGGACTTGGAAATCTCTGTGATCCGGATGATGACAACGATGGCGTTTCTGATGCGGTGGATAATTGTCCTTTAACACCCAATCCGGATCAGGCTGATACAGATGGCGATGGTATAGGAGACGCTTGTGAAAACGATTTGGACGGTGATGGGATCTCTGATGCAGAGGACAATTGCCCTTCTATATCTAATCCAGGTCAGGAGGACAATGATGGTGACGGTATAGGAGATTTATGCGATGAAGATGACGATAATGATGGAGTAGAGGATGTAAATGACAATTGCCCTCTCATTTCTAATCCGGGTCAAGAGGATACAGATGGAGACGGTATTGGTGATGCCTGTGAAGGCGATATGGACAACGATGGAATCTTGGATGACGATGATAATTGTCCGATGACCTTTAATCCAGATCAGGAGGATTTAGATGGGGATGGGCTCGGCGATATCTGCGATAATGATATAGACGGTGATCAGGTCCCAAACATTGAGGACAACTGTCCATTGGTTTCCAATCCGGGTCAAGATGATAATGATGGAGATGGATTGGGAGATGTATGTGATCCCGACGACGATAATGACGGGATTGATGACGCATCTGATAATTGTCAGTTTGTCGCTAATTCTGACCAGGAAGATTTAGATGACGATGGTTTGGGCGACAGTTGTGATCCTGATGATGATGGAGATGGGGTGGATGATTCCATAGATAACTGTCCGGAAATATCCAACCCCGGTCAGGGAGACAATGACGGGGATGGTATAGGAGATGCCTGCGATCCTGACGATGATAATGATGGAATAGGTGATGTATCGGACAACTGTCCGCTGGTATCCAATCCGGGTCAGGAAGATACTGACGGAGACGGATTCGGTGATGCGTGCGATACTGATGATGACGGCGATGGGGTGGAGGATGCATCGGATAACTGTCCATTGGTTTCCAATCCGGGTCAGGAGGATAACGATGGAGATAGTTTAGGGGATGTATGTGATCCCGACGACGATAATGATGGGATAGAGGATGTAACGGACAACTGTCCTTTTGTTGCTAATCCGGGTCAGGAGGATGCAGATGGTGACGGTATTGGCGATGCCTGCGAAAATGACACAGATGGCGATGGTGTTGAAAATTCAGTAGATAATTGTCCAGATGATCCGAATCCAGGACAGGAGGATGCAGATGGAGATGGTTTAGGAAATGTGTGTGATGAAGATGACGATAATGACGGTGTTCCAGACACAGAAGACAACTGTCCATTAATATTCAACTCTTCCCAAGAAGATAATGACGCAGATGGTTTGGGAGATTTATGTGATGACGATGATGACAACGACCTGGTTCCTGATAGCTTGGATAATTGTCCTTTTGATCCCAATCCGAACCAAATGGATTCAGACGGCGACGGCATTGGAGACGCTTGCGATCTGGTAAGTGTCGAGCAGGTGCCTCCTACTCAAATTCTAATTGGGCCTAATCCTTCTCATGGCAGGTTTTTGTTAAAATACGACAACACTGCTGTAGTGATCCATAACATTTATGTACTGAATAGTCAAGGTTCTCTGATGTTGGAAATCTCCGAGGAACAAATATTGAGTAGGGAGCTCCATTTAAGTCATTTAAAATCTGGACTTTACTTTATTCATATTGATACAGACCAAGGTCAATCTGTACACAGAGTAATTATTCAAAATTAAGTATATGCTCATCCGGATTATATGGATATTGGCAATGGTAACGGTAAGTTTGGAGGTAGGGAACGCTCAAAATATTGAGACTATAAAAGTTGCCTCCAAACCCGGCCTCTCGGGGGGCGTAAATCTTGGGGGACAGTTTTATTCAGCTAATGGGATAACTAATCGCAGGTCCCCTTTTTCTTATAATTTCTCCGGAAATCTAAGATTTAAATGGGGACTATTGAATGTACCTTTAAGTTTTAGCTTTCGAGATCAAAATCTAAGCTTTAATGCACGATTTAACAAATTTGGAATTAGCCCGTATTATAAATGGGCCAAATTGCATATAGGCCATAGATCTATGCGCTTCAGCAACTACAGCTTAAATGGCAAAAACTTTTTTGGGGTAGGTACAGAACTCACGCCTGGTAAGTTGCGGTTTTCAGCCTTTTACGGTCAAATTAGAAATCATCTAGCTCAGAGAGATGAGCGCATTGTAGGGGGAACGCTTGTTCCCACTTTCAGACGAAGGGCCTATGGTGCAAAAATAGGTATTGGCAGTCGGACAAATTATATTGATTTTATTTTTTTAAATATTAAGGATCTGGAGAATGGAGAAGTCCGCGAGGAGCCCATTCAAGGGGTACAATTAGATCCGGCCGAAAATCTGGTTTTAGGAACGCAATGGCAAACATCGTTTCTTAAGCGGTTTAGATTTGGCGGGACGATAAACTTTAGCTCTTTTACTGAGAATGCAAACTTAAGAGGATTACCCATTGGTAGAAGTTCGACGGGAATTTTAAAAAATTTCATCACAATAAATCCATCCACCCGATTCAGTTTAGCTGGAGAGCTAAACGCGGGCTTTAATTTACGTTCTTTTGGGATGGGATTACAGTATCGACGGGTGGAACCTAATTACAGATCTTTAGGGATGACCTTTATCCAGGCAGATGTAGAATCCTATACGGCCATGACAAATTTTTCCTTTTTTAAACGCAAGATATCTTTTTATTTAAGAGGAGGCTTTGAGCGTAATAATCTAAGGAATCTTGATTATCTAGGCAGACAGCGGCTCATTGGGGCTGCCAGATTGACTTTACTGCCGGTTAAAGGCTTACATATTGGTGTACATTACTCAAATTATCAGTATGAAAGTGTGGATGGGCTAGTGGAAATAACTGACACCCTCCGACAGGTTGCTGTAAATTCATCAATGGGGCTAAATGTAAATTATACCATACGGTCGGCGGAGAAGTCATTCGGAATATATGCCAGTCTTCACCGGAATATAAGTATGGATTTGAGTCCAATTTTGACTATTGCTCAGGATATTGTCACCCTAAATGGTAATGTCGGTGTCCGTTGGGATTGGAAACAACTGGGTTTAGGAGTTCGACCGGCCTTGATTTACACCAAAATTCAGTTGGAAGGGATTAATAGGACCAATTTAGGGGCAAGTGCAAGGCTTAGTAAAGATTTTATGCAAGAGAGATTTGAGGCTGCCTTGCAATTGCGATGGTCAGGTATTAGGGAAGAAACACTTCGAATAGGCCACGTGTTTTTGTCTGGTCTTAATATTCGGTATCAACTGAGTAATGCCCATCAAATTGCGGGTATATTTTCTTATATGGATCGCTCTTCATCAGTAAGACCCGATTTTAATGAGTTTCGCTCAAGTATTTCATACGGATTAAAGTTTTAACTATGAGGAAGCTATTTGGCATATTGGTTCTATTATTCCCTTTCTCGATGGTTCTTGCTCAGCGACCCATAGAAATTATTACTCAGCTAAGTGATCCATTTCCTACCGAGGTGGGAGATTTTGTTGAGCAATTTGAAAATTACACTGTTACCGTAATCAATCATTCAGATCAGACTCAGGAAATTTACCTACTTGCTGATTACTTTGGCGATAATGGTATTTCTGTAACAATGGATCGATTTTATCAACCGGCTCAGCCTTTGGTCATACCGCCTAATCAAGTTACCCTTTTAACTGCAAGTGATTTAGAGTCTTTAAATTCTAATTTAACGGAGGATCAAATATTCTACGAAGGTATTACTCAACAGCAATTGCTCTTTGGGTCTATTCCGGAAGGGAATTATACCCTTTGTATGAATGCATTTGATTTTACGACGGGGGAACAATTGAGTGTGGGTTGCTCTATGCCGATTTATGTATCTAATGCGAATGTCCCCAATATCATTATGCCTTTTGAAGGAGATTCTATTCCTGTAAGCGAGCTACCTGTATTTAATATTGTGTGGGAATTTCCAGGTAATCTTGGACAACTTGCCATGGATGTGCAATACGAAATGAAGATGGTTGACATCACAGAAAATTATGATTGGGATATTGAGGAGTTGTTTAGTGATGCCGGTATTCCTGTTCATCTGGAAGAGTTAATCGAAGGGCAGACACAATATATTTATAATGGATTTGGAGATGATCCTCCTTTAGAACCCGGTCATGAATACGGTGTTCGCATTCGAGCTATGGATCCGATGCAGCAACATTCGTTTGCTAATGGCGGATATAGCGAAATTCGCAGATTTTGGTACGGAAGCCCGGGCCAATCATATGAAGATGAAGATGGAAACGAAATTGCTGTTACGGATAGTCTTCCCGACGATTGTGAGAGCCGTTGCCAACTAGCGCTATCTGCAAATGAAACACCCATAACCGACCTGAGTGGCATAGACCAGATCAGATTAGGTCATTTTACTTTACAGAATTACAATTTGATTCAAGCCGGAGAGACGTTTAGTGGTGAAGCGGAAGTCCGATTTCGGTTTTTAAGAGATCTTTTAGTCCGGGTTCAAGTAGCTAACCTAAAGATCAATAGTGAGGGGGAGGCTTTCGAAGGCTCTGCTCGAGGCATGTTGGCTGAGGGAGAAAACCTGGAGGGTCTAGCGGATCAGTTACAATTTTCGGATGACTTAGACGCGGGGATTGAACTCATATCTGAAAGCGATCAATCGGATATCAGTAATCTTCTTGAAGGCGTTCGGACCTTAGATGCATTAGCCAGTGGTGGACCCGTAGGACTCCCGCTTGGAATTCCCTACGCCTTGCAGGGAAACCAACTCTATTTAGGTCTTACTGATTTTGTGTTGCGGCCACAAGGTGGTAAAGCCAAAGTAATGTTGAGTGCAAAGTTGGCATTATTTGATGGGGAGGAGCGATTGATGATGGTCGGTGATTCTATTTGTATACACCCCGATGGGTTCGGTGGTCAATATACAATTGGATTGATGCAAAATCTTTCTATTACCAATGAAAATGTAAATGATTTTGATCTGGTATTAAATGGTCAGGATAACAATGAGGGCGCTTATTGCAATATAGAAATGGGTTGCAATGGATTAGAAGCCCTGAATATTCATGGGCATGTCAATTTCCCCAGGAACGTCCTGACACCCTACGAAGAGGGTATGGTGAATCTTCCTCCTCCTGAAGAAAAAGTGCGGGCTGACTTTAGTTTTTCGATCAACCGAGGACAGGGCGATGGTCAAGACTCAGCTGCACTTTCAAATAATGTAAATTGGATTGCTGCTATTGAGGTTGATCCTTTTACCATAACTGGTTTGAAAGGGTGGAAATTTGAAACGCAACAGGCCTATTTAGATATGAGCGATCTGGCCAATCCGGCCGATGCTGTATTTCCGGAAGGGTATCACACTACGACTCCAGATTTTAGAGGATTCTACTTGAAAGAAGCGAAACTGACGCCGCCGCCGCATATCCTTTTGGACTCCTCTTATGCAACAGTTTCAGACCTTTTAATAGACCCTGCATTATATGGAAAAATTGAAGTTGCGAATATTCTTCCTATCGAAAAAGGAAGCCTCGCAGGTTTTGCTTTTGGGATAGACTCCCTAAAGTTGGATTTTTATGACAGTAATTTACAGATGGGACGAATGATTGGCCCTATTCAACTCCCCATTACCGATCAAACAGACAGTTTACAATACACGGCCTTAATCGAAAGTATGCAGCCGGCCGGCGAGGCCCCTGAGTATGGTTATGTCTTTGACTTAATGCTTCAAGAAGATGTGAAGTTTCCGTTTATGATCGCTGAAGGTGAAATATATGACGACTCCTATATGAATATTGCGTTCTTACCTTCTACGGATCAGGAAGTATTTGTGCAAACCTATTTACACGGACAATTAAATATTGATACCGAGCAATTGTACCCTGAAGATCTGCCGGATTTGCCAGCGCAGGCCAAGCTCGTCGAATTGGAATATGAATTTGATTACACTTCAGGAGTAGGCTTTAATCCAGACAATACCTCCATTGGATTTGCTAGCCCACAAAAACTGGTAGGAGGATTCCCGGTCAATATGGACAATTTCAATGTGGATCTCGATGCGAGTTATGAAACCGTTGCCGTTCAATTTGATGTGGGGGTATCCTTTGGTGTGGGTGAGTTAGACCTGGCCGCGGGAGCATCTTTTGATATCATTTCTAATTTGGAGCCTATCGACGCGGCAGGTGATATTTTGGAAGAGGGTGGTGAAGGCGCTTTATCTGTCGTAAAAACCTTCAAATTGACAGGCCTCCAGTTTGATTCCATTTTTATTGAGCTGGACAAGGGATCCTTCGCTTTTGAAGGTATGATTGCATTTTACAATAACCCTCTGGAAGGCGGGGGAAGAGATAAAGGAGTCAAGGGTGAACTTAACGTCGTCTTGCCGATTGGTGGTATTCAAGGACAGATAGAGGCTGTTTTTGGTAATACGGGCAACCCACCGGATGTTGCTGAAGGCGAGCCGGTGGTGTATAGTGAGGATTTCTATGCTTATTGGTATGTGAGAGGCTTGATTGCCATGGGAACGGGTATTCCCATCTGTTCAGGAGTGGGGCTTTATGGCCTGGGTGCCGGAGTAGGATATAATATGATTCAGACGGATACTCCTCAAATTGTAAATGGTGAGGTAGTTGGAGATGCGGTTTTCGAACCTACATTTAATTCCTTTCGCATTGAGCTTACTGTCGTCTTAGGTACGCATCCCAAACCAGATGCCTTTAATGCTGATGTCACCATAGGGGCTCAATTTGAAAATGGCGGATTAGATATGCTCTTCATTGAGGGCAAGGGGTATTTAATGACGCCAATGGCAGATCGCAATGATCCACAAGTGTACATGGGGGTTGGAGTATCTTTCTATACCCAAAATGAGGAAAGAGATTGGTTTATCGACGGGTTTCTAGAGGTGGCTATTAACGTGGCTGAGGGTAAGTTCCGCGGAAACATGCCGAACACTGATATAGAAAACCAAATGGTGGATGCCCAGTTTTACGTCAGTGAGCAGGAGTGGTATTTCTATGCCGGTGAACCGGATTTTAATCCCAATGACGATGACGATCCGAGAGGTAGTGCTGAATTTGCCATTAGCGATAACCTTAAAGCCGAATTCAAAGCCTATATGATGGTAGGACATGGTGTGCCCACTTCTTTACCCCCTCTGCCACCGGATATTCAACGCATTTTAACCAATCCTTCCGGGGAGTTGGGCGAAACAGAGTCAGCAGCTAATGTGGAAAGTACAGCTGGTGGAGCTGAGGTTGCCGAAGGAGTGGGCTTCGCGCACGGTTCATCAGGAAGTTTGGAAGCAAGTATTGATGCTAATATTATTTATGCAGACTTTTGGGTTTGCTTAGGCTATGATATGAATATAACCAAAGCCGATCCCCCGGATTTTTGTGCGAATACAGGCCGGGTTAAAGGTGTAAATGGATGGTATGCCGAAGGGCAAGCTTATGCCGGGATTGAAGGCGGTTTAGGTGTAAAGGTGAAACTCTTTGGAAATGATCCAACCAAGTTTCATCTGATGGACCTGGCTGCTGCTATAGCGCTATATGGAGGAGCGCCGGCCCCGGCTTATTTCGGGGGCACCGCTAGCGTTTACTATTCTCTTCTGGGCGGAAAGATTACTGGGGAAGAGAGCTTTCAGTTTTCAGTAGGGGAACGGTGTGCCGCGGCACCTAATGACCCATTAGCCGGCATCCAATTTATCGAATATGTAGATCCGAGCGATGGGGATAAAGATGTTCCTCCCTATCAAAGGGCGCTCTGTAAGTTTTCGTTGCCCATTGATGAGACCATCATCGTTCCTGTGCCGGTTACCGATGCGAACAATCAGGTTATTCGAACGGATGAACTAGCATATACGCCTAGAGTAGAGTACAGTCTTCACAGAGATTTCAGAAATGATAAATCGGAAGTTGAATTGCAGCCTAAACCCTGGATTGATGAGCAAATTCATGATGCTTTAGCTTTAAGACCCCGAGAACTATTGCAGGAAAATCGATGGTATAAATTAAAGGTCACCGTAAAGGCAATTGATGAGCAAAGAGGTGGTTGGTTGCGTGTTGATGATAAAATATGGAGCCAGGATACGGTTGTTCGATTCAAATCCGGACCGTACCCCGAAGACCTCTATCAATTGGTGAAGTACAGTATACCCATGAATTACGAACGGTATTATCTACAAGATGAAAACACTTCCGGAAAACTTTTCTTTACTTCAGCGCTTCCGGCTGATCATTATTTCCCTGAAAGCAGTCAAAATGGCCTAGCGAATTATCAATATATTGTCCGGTTTACTAATCTGGAAGATCAAAGTCAAGAAGAGTTTCCACTGAATATTAGCGCTTGCTGCAACGCATATATCTCTCCCGAATTGAGTTTTCCCATTCCAGAATTAGTGAACGAAAATATCTATGCACTGCAAATCATACGAAAAAGCAATTTGTCAAACAGATCCGGAGCGAGGAATCAAAGTGGCAATCGGAGCATCAGTCTGTTTTCTGGAGAAGATGCCTCTCAAAATCTAAATACTCGTGTATTGGCACCCGGCGAGATGATCGCTCCGAATGAGTTTTTGCTCTATCATACCTATTTCAGAACTTCAAAATATGATGATATGGCCGATAAAGTTGGAGATGCTATTGTGAATAATACTCAATATTTCGGGAATCATAATCTATTTGGTTCAAAACTAAAAGTCAATTTTGAACTGATTGAAAAGTTTGAGCAGCGAGACTTTCAGTCTTTTTATCCTCTAATTGAAGGATCAGAAGATCTGGAGTTTTCTCCCAGAGTAAAGATGACAGATATTTTCAGCACGAGCTACCACAATCAAGCAGAACAGCAGATTGGAGACGTATTGAATTACTTTGATCAACATATGCGGGCATACTGGTTTTTTCCGACCTATCCAGAAGATTTATTGATCGATTGGACTCAAAACTATCCCTCAGATATTTTGCCTTCCGGCAGATTGAGCGGTGCTTTGGATCCTCCATTATCTGAAGAAGAGATCGGCTCTCTTTGGACAAATTATCTTGAATCCGGGACGCTTGGCTATGCCCCCCCAACGGCACAAGGAAGCAGTCAGGGAATCACTTTTAGCATTGAGCTTCCGCCTGCTTACACTTTACGATATAACACCCATTTTCGAATATCGAAAGATCGAAAGCAGGTGCTTGACTGGACCAATCATCTGCTCACAGATGATAAATGGTTTTTACCGCCTATGGAAGTTATTGTAGAGAACGATTTTCCCGAGTTCATGGATTTGCGGACTCATTTACAGCAGTCTGATTTTACGATTAGGGAAAACACGGGCGACTATTCTGTTCACTTCAATCGAAACAACTCCTCTCAGCCCGGAGGTGAAGATTGGTCCTGGTTTGTCAATGATATTGACTTTTCAACGCCCCCGGGCCTAATAAATCTCGATCGAAATCAAAACCCCCCACGCATATTTTTAGGAAGATGATAAGATTTAGCCTTTATATTACGCTCTGCATTTTAGCCCAGCTTAGCTTGACCGCTCAGGATTCCATATTGGTGCAACATTCAGGATTACGGCCGCTCGACACCGTACCCAAAGTGGCAGTTATGGCTGATTATGAAGAAGACCAAATCAAACTTCGGTTTGCTATCGATAAAGCTTCGCTTTGGTATGCCAACATCCCTTATGGCTATAAAATTGAACGGTACGAAACGGATCCTAAAACAGGATTGGCTGACAGGACTACGCGAGATACCACAATCGTTAAGACTTGGTCACTGAATCAATTTGAGCCTTTGATGCAGAATCCCGATCAATACAAGTATCACCTCACAATAGCCGAATGTTTATACGGCAAATTGGGTGCGGGAGGCACTAACCCGCAGTTTGGCCGGGCTGCAAAAGAGATTCAGAATAAATATGGATTAGCTCTGTTTTCGGCAGATATGGATTTTTCTGCTGCAGTTGCGGGGGGTATGGCATGGACAGATACGGATGGTATCCTTGAGGGTAAGACCTACTTTTACAGAGTGAGAGCATTATTGCCTGACTCTACCATTTTACCTGCATATACTACAATAAGGGCGACTCCTTCCCCAGAGCTTCAGCCTCAATTGGCAGTTTGCATAGAGGGAGAGGGCAAAGTAACACTTCAATGGGAACGAGACCTTCACGAACCCTATTTTTCAGCCTATTGGGTGGAGCGATCTAAAGATAGTTTGAATTTTGAGCCTATCAATGAGATCCCGTTTGTTGGAGGGCAATCAAAAGCATACCCATCACCTTATTTCTCCTACACAGACAGGATCTCTTCATATGAGCCTTACTATTATCGCATTCGTGGAATTACTCCTTTTGGTAAAAAAAGTCCCCCCTCCGTTGCTGTAAGGTTGATGGCCAGAGACAGAACACCTTGCTCTGCGGCAGACGATCTTTTGATTACCACCGATGGGGTACTCAAACAAGTCAACCTCAAATGGCGTCAATTGAATTGTGATGATTTGCTGGGTTGGCAAGTGTATAAAGGTTCTTCACCTGACTTGCCTTTTGAGCCGGTCGGACCTTTTATTCCGAAAGAATCTACCCCTGCTTTTCAGGAAACTGTCAAGAGTACGAGAACTTCTAAGTATTACAAGATTCAGACATTGGATACGGCCGGCAATGGATCTTTTACTCTTGCTCGATTAGCTGCTTTCAGAGACACCTTACCTCCGGCGATTCCCGAAGGCTTGGAGGGAAGCATTGATTCGGCAGGCGTGGTCCATTTAAAGTGGACTCCAAATGAAGAAGAAGATCTTAGAGGTTACCACATCTTTAAAGCTAATGCAGCAGATCACATTTTTACTATGGTTAATGCCAAACCTTTCTCCGAAAACAAATTTAAAGACACGATCACCCTACAAACTTTAACAGAGAAAATTTATTATCGGGTAAGTGCTGTAGATTTTCAGGGGCATATTTCGAAATATTCTGAACCTCTAGAATTGATAAAGCCTGATACCATTGCGCCCTTTCCGCCAAGTATAACGGGATATGGACAAACGCAAACACATATATATATCTACTGGACTCCAAGTCGAACTAAGGATGTGGTCCTTCATCGTCTATACCGAAAGGTGAATCATAGAGAATGGGTTGAAATAGAGTCCCTGGATATTGAAAGAGAGAAATTTATTGATCGCGATGTCCAGCATGATTCAATATATACCTATAAAATCATTGCTTTCGATGATGCGGGATTGAGTTCTGTTGATCATGCCAGTATAAGGATCAAATTCAAAACCCGAAAAATACCGGACCCACCCCTTTTGTTAAGCTGCACCCGTAACGACAGAGGCCTTATCGAACTGACCTGGGCACCCATAAGTGATTCCGAGGCTAATATTGTGATTTACAAATCAATAAACGCTGGGCCATTTACAGTTTTAGAACGGGTCTCGGCCTCTAAAATCAGTTATATGGATCGACCAGGCGGAAGAAATTTGGGTATTCAATATGCACTCAAAATCAAGAATTCGGACGGTAAGCGATCCCCCTTCAGTAACATTTTACAACCTGAAAACAGTAAAAAATGAGAAGGATACTATTTATATCGGCGGTGCTGATATTGATTTCAGGAGGGTGGGGATGTAGATTGGATCCCTTACAATCTCCAAAAAATGAAGAGAATCATTTTGAATTGAAACCCGGAACGATAGTTCTCGAGGAAGACTTACGTCAGAAAGTTCAGACCGTAGAATCGGATCGAGTTGTCATTCAAGGGGTTGGCGCTCAATCTCCTGATATAGAGATAGGAAGCATCATTCTATCGCGCCCCACTGAAGGAGCACCAGCCGGATTTTTGCGTAAAATAATAGATGTAGAGGAGCAAGGGGGAGAAACTATTTATTACACTGAACTTGCGAATTTACCCGATGCTTTTGAATCTTATTCCTGGAATTACAATACCAGATTTAATTCAGGCCCGCAGTTTCGCAATAGTGAGAGCGACAATATAGAGTCGATAGATACAGTATTTACTTTCGAGCTGGGCGAAATTCGAGGGCTAGAATTAACCATGGATTTAGAGTTACGGATGGATTATCAGTTGGAGCTGTTAAGCAGGATAGACTATTCCTTTCCGGACGGCGTATCTTCCGCTGAGATTGGCTTTGATCGATTCCTGATCAAAGAATTAAGTTTCACAAAGACTTTTAAGCTGGGTGGAGATCTCTTTCAAGGAGTGGAAAGCTATGATGCACTTCAAGAAGCCTTAGAAAAAGATATTCTCACTATAACACTGAGCCCATTTCCCGTCGATCCTTCCAGTTTGGTATGGATTCAACCGGTGATTTCTCTAAAGGGAATTTTAGATTGCATGTTTGAGGCGAAATATTCTAATCAAATCAATATGTATCATATTACACCGGGCAGGGGAATCATGCGATATAACGGCATGACTGATATGACTACCATAGATCAGCAGCAACCTGACAACTTTGTTATGGATCTTACGGTAGGTTTAGAAGGTAGCATTACGATTGAGACAGGTTTGCGTCTTGAAATTGGTTTGGCACCCTACACCCGCAACTTGTTTACCGTAGGGGTGGGCCTGGAAAATAGCTTAATTAATACGGTGTCCGGTAATATTGAAGCCACCTTAAGTTCGGAAGAACTTAACAGCGAGGTGGCGGGTCAATTAGAATACAGAGGTGATGTTAGACTCTCTGCTGATATTTTCGTGGATGGCGACTTCTTTGGTTTTATTCCGGACGCCTTAGATGCCAATATTAAAGCGTATGAAGGCATTATAAATATTATTAAAGAAGGTATTTCAATAGAAAATTGCTTCACCGTATTCAGAGGCGTTTCTGTTGCGGCTATCTGTAAAGGATCTGAAGAAACGGAATTGCAGTTCAGTGCACTTACTACTGAGCAAATTTTTCAGGAAGGAGGTCTTTATGATCTAATTTTGACCTCTGACACTGACACTTTAGTGTTGGGACCTTATGACTTTGGAACTTCATATACGGAACAAATTTCTACATTGCCTCCTGCTAATTATACGGCCACCTTTTCGTTTTTAGATGTAGCGGGTAATTTTGAATGTGTCAGGACTACCTCCATCACTCTTCCTGATTGTAATAGTATTAATGATAATAATTGCGGAGAAGATGGTTTCGTGATTATATCGGATGAACCTTATTGTCTCTACAGAGATTATCTGGGCCGTGAATGGCTAGCCTCTAATATACGAAGAGAGGATAGAACCTGCTATGAAGACCTGCCAATTAATTGCGAGGTGTACGGAGGATTATACTCATATGAAGAAGCACTTTCAATTTGTCCTACGGGCTGGCGACTGCCGACCAAACAAGAGTGGCAGGAATTATTAGAGTTAGGATCCGCAGATGTGACAATCGAAGGAAACAAGACAATTATTCCCGGCGCTTATTTTTTCAAGGATAAGAATTATTGGGGTATCCAGAATATAGGTGAACCTGGATTCAATGTAAAGCCTTCAGGTTATCAATCGCCCACGGGCGGCTTCAGTCATTTGGGGCGCTATGCCTATCTGTGGACAGCTTCAGAGGCCAATGACCCCGAAAACGCTAATGCTATGGCAGTAATTTTCTCTGATTCTACGAATAATGTTATTATTTCTCCTAATTTAAAGACCAATAAAATGAGTTGTCGCTGTATAAAAGCCAATTAAATGAAAAATTATCTTCATCAATTACTAATCATTTCAGGCTTTGTATTCTTGTTTTCACTAACAAGCAGCGGTCAAAGTTGTGAGGATGTTCAAGTTTTCATCTCTACAGTGGTGCAAGAAAAAAAGCTCCCTCAACAAAGTCAATTAGACTCACTGAGCGAATTGGAAGATCTGTTTCGAGAAGGGCGTTGTTTAGACTTGATCTATACATGGTCCAATACTTTATTTAATTTATACAGCATGAAGATGCAGTTCCAGGAAGGGGCAGCATTCTATGAAAAAGCATATGACATTAGTAAGCAAAGCGAAGATCGGAACCTGATCGCTCAACTGGGAATTGCCCACGCTGAAGCCTGTTTTGTTCTGGAGCGGCATCCGGAAGTGTTTCAAACTTATGAAGAACTAAAAGATCTCGATGTAAAGAGCAAAAGCTTACAATCCCGTATTTATACCGGCTATGGAAAATCATTATTCTTTATTGAGCGTAATTTAGATTCAGCTATACCACACGTGGAACAAGCCTTAGAATGGGCGCGATTGCTTGATGACTCGGTCTTGATTAAAAATGCGCATGAGGCCATGGCTATCATGTATCTTATGAATGGTTCTTTGCTCGCGGCTTCCAAAGAATATATTTTGATGGAAAACTACTTGCCACCACATCTTTATTTACCAAAAGCCGGAGTTTATAGCCAGTTATCGGAAATATTTATGGAATTGGGAGATCATGAAAAAGCAAAATATTATGCAAATAAAACCTACGAAGTTGCGGAAGCCCAGAAGTTTGCCAAAACAAAAGCCAGAGCACAACTCAATTTAGCGCGTTTGGCATCCAGGGCTGATGAGCCTTATGCGGATTCATTATTTCAAGAGGTAATTCAATATGATGAAGAAAGGGCAAAAAGCTTGTTCAGTTTAAATATTTTTTACGCATACACCAAACACTTGCTTCGTAATGGAAGAATAACAGAGGCAACCTCTATCCTGGAGCAAGTCAAATCTTTGCCTATTAAAATTTTAAATATAAAAGCTAGAGACCTCCCATTTTTAGAGGCAGAGATTGGCTTTGCTACAAATAACCAGCGAATGGTGAGAGCTGCAATCGATAGTTTAGAACATAAGCAGATCATCACCGAATCATTATTGGATCGTGTGGCAGTCTCAAAATTAAAAAGAAAATATTTTGATCTCGTAGGCAATTTGGATAGTGCGTACATCTATGCAATCGCCACATTGGATGCATCGGAGCAATTATTTGAAGAGAACCGGACCAGATTCATTTATGATGCAGAATCGCGCTACCAAAAGGGAAAGCAGGATCAAAAAATTAATGATTTATTAGAGAAGCAGGAATTATCTGCTGCTCTTTTAGACCTTAAAAAGAGACAGAATGCTTTCATGTGGCTCGGAATCTGCGCTTTACTGTTCATTAGTGGATTGATCTTTGTTCTCTATCGAAAGAACAATAAAAAAAGTGTCACATTGACTCGACAAAATGACCTAATTAAAAAAACCCTTTCAGAAAAGGAAATACTGCTAAAGGAGATTCACCACAGGGTGAAAAATAACCTTCAGGTGGTCTCGAGTCTTTTGAGCTTGCAGTCGCGCTTCATTCAAGACGAGCAGGCCCTCAGTGCGATCACGGAAGGAAAGAATCGCGTGCGTTCTATGGCACTCATTCATCAAAACCTGTATCAAGAGAACAATTTAACTGGAGTTGCTGTAAAGCCTTACTTTGAGAAGTTAATCCGAAGTTTATTTGATAGTTATAATATTGATAGAGAACGGATCAAATTGTACCTCGAAGTAGATGAATTAACCCTGTCTGTGGATACGGTTATACCCGTAGGCTTAATTACTAATGAACTGGTCAGTAATGCTTTGAAACATGCATTCCCGAAAGGAAGAAAAGGTGTATTAAGCGTAAGTGTAAAGGAGGTGGGCCAGCAACTAATTTTAGAAGTTGCAGATAATGGAATTGGCATAGTTGATGAACGGATCATTGAAGACTCAAATACTTTTGGGTACAAAATTATCAATGCATTTAAAGAAAAGCTAGAGGCGGACTTAAAGATTGATCATGAGGATGGAACTAGAATTCGGTTGTTTATTGCTCAATACGAAGCGCCGGGAGAGGGTGTGATGGCGAAAGTGAGTTAATTTAAGTTTATATATGGATACACCAAAAACAAAAGTAGTCATTGTAGAGGATGAGCCTTTAATTGCTGAGGACTTGCGATTTTTATTGAATAGCATGAAATACACAGTAGTTGGCGTGGCTCAAACGAGCACAAAGGCCATGGATATTATAAATAACAGGATCCCTGACATCGTTCTACTTGATATTCATATTAAAGGAGATAAAGATGGAATAGACATAGCTCAAAGGTTAAATGATGACTACCGTATCCCGTTTATTTATCTGACTTCATATGCAGATAAGGATACTATTGATCGAGCAAAGACGACCATGCCTTATGGATATATAATAAAGCCTTTTGATGAAAGAGACTTATTGAGTTCTATAGAAATGGCACTTTATCGTTTTGAACAACAAAATGGTAAATCCATTCCGTCCTTAAGTGAATTTAACGACACACTTAGGGAAAAGGTTACCGGAAGAGAATACGAATTGCTTTGTGCTTTGGCTCAAGGGTTAACGAATCAAGAAATTGCAGAGCAACTCTTTATTTCTTTAAATACGGTTAAGTTCCACTTGAAAAATCTATTTGTCAAAATAGATGTAAGTACCCGTTCTGCAGCAGTGGCCAAATTGTATAAAATGAAGTAGATGGTAATCATGAAAAGCACCAAAAAGGCTAAGGTGGTAAATATTTCAAAAATTAAGTGCAAACTCTATAAGCGGCAGATAAAGGAACAAGACAATCTTAATAATAGAGATACTGAAGCAACCATAAAGCTGTTGAGCGATATTGTTGCTGACCAAATTAAAATTTTACGCGAAATCGAATTTTCATTGCAGGGATCAAATTGGCCCAGCGCTGAGTAGGGGTGCGCAGCAGACCGACTGGAGCGCAGCATAGGGAGGGCCGAGCGAGGCCGACGGAATCCCGAAGAAGGCCGTCAGGCCTTTTCGAGGATGAAGGCGGGGCGCCTGAGCGAGCCCCGGATCATAGCGGCCGCGCGCCAAGCCGGCGCGCGGCGGGCCCCA
>CAZVLN010000043.1:0-17883 GCA_964627995.1 uncultured Saprospiraceae bacterium | reverse complement strand
AAGTGGAAACCCTTCATTTTAGGCGGTCTTTGGCCGCCGAAGCCCAAACTGGAAAGAGCTAGACTGGCGGCATAAAATAAAAAACGCCCAACAACGCTTTCGAAAATCAAAAGCTTCGTTGGGCGAAGGCGGTCCGGACGGGATTCGAACCCGCGACCTCCTGCGTGACAGGCAGGCATTCTAACCAGCTGAACTACCGGACCAGCGGTTAACTTCTTTCGAAGCGACAGCAAAAGTAGTATGTTATTTGTTTTCATGCAACCTTTTTTTCAAATAAATCAAAAAAAATTGGGAAGGGTCAATTTATATTCGATCTTTCTTACCTTAGCTTTTTCAAAACGCATGTTATGGTTTTTTTAGAATTCGAAAAGCCCCTCGAAAGTTTGTACCAGCAACTGGACAAAATCAAGCAGGTGGGCGAAAGTGGTGACCTTGATGTGTCTGAAATGACCAAGGAACTTGAGACAAAGATCAAAAATGTGCGAAAAGAGATCTACTCCGATCTATCCGGGTGGCAAAGGGTGCAACTCAGCCGACATCCGGAAAGGCCTTATACATATTATTACATTAATAATATGTGCCGCAAGTTTGTCGAGCTTCATGGCGATCGGTACTTTGGTGATGATAAAGCGATTGTTGCAGGTGTAGGGAACGTGGATGGTCAAACTATGGTTATCATAGGCCATCAAAAAGGAGTCAACACAAAGCTTCGTCAGTATCGAAACTTTGGAATGGCTAATCCTGAAGGATACAGAAAGGCTTTGCGGCTCATGAAATTGGCAGAGCGTTTTCAATATCCGGTAATTTGCCTAATTGATACACCGGGGGCATATCCAGGTATCGAGGCAGAGGAGAGAGGGCAGGCAGAAGCTATAGCGCGCAATCTGATGGAAATGGTGCAATTGAAAACTCCAGTAGTGTGTTACGTTATTGGAGAAGGAGCAAGTGGGGGAGCGATAGGAATAGGTATGGGAGACCGTGTATATATGATGGAGAATACGTGGTACTCTGTGATTTCTCCTGAATCTTGTTCTTCTATTTTATGGCGATCATGGGATTATAAAGAACAAGCTGCTGAGGCGCTCAAGCTTACGTCGGATCATATGTATGAATTTGGCTTGATAGATGGCATTCTTAAAGAGCCCTTGGGTGGCGCACATGCCAACCCGGAACACATGGCGAAGGAACTAAAAAAACATTTGAAAAAGGAAGTTGCAGAGCTTTTTAAAATGGATCCTGAGGAACGTATACAAGCGCGTATTGATAAGTTTAGTCGGATGGGTCATGTTCAACATATAGTATCCGATGAAAGTGGCGCAACTGAGGAGATTTCTAAGTGATATAATCGTTCAAGACTGTAGTTTTAAAGAAAGTGGTTTTTAATGATTATCGTTTTTCAAGACGGGTTTGGCTCGAATGAAGGTTGAATGTTGCGTAAGATTACTTTCTGATCTAATGACATACCTACTCCTTCTCTAAATAATGATAGAACTTCCAATTGACCTGCCTGGCCTATCGCAAAAACATGTATTGGAGCGCCGCCAGAAAAGGTATCGCAGGTCATTGCCGCGTAAGGAGTATCAAAATACATTTTACTTTTTTTCTGAGTATCACTGAGGACTTTCTGGTTTTGGGTGACTTCCACTTTCATTTTTTTGAGTAGGCAGGGGCGTCGTGACAGCCAGGGGTGTTTTATTAAGTTTTTTTGGGTTTGAGTTTGCCAATCCTGCCAGCCGTCCAAGCCCTTGAGATTGAAGGGCTCCCATCGTCTTGACACGACATCCTCAATTTCAATCCGTAGCGGGAGAGCAGAGGGGTAATAGCGATATTCTAATTTTAGGGTTTGGCCCAAGATAGAATAGTTTTGCGGTGCGGTTTCACTCATATGCCAATATTTGATTTCCTGAGCTAGAGATCCATCCTTCGTCCGTTGCAGGTAAGTTGTTCTTTGAAATAGATTTTCTATTGACTCCGTCTTTGAACTTAGAACTACAAAGTCGTCTTCTTGAATAGGGAGATGAATCAACCACTTTTTTTGTTGGTTTAGGCCTGCTTGAGTGATGATGTCTACCTGCTGTAAATCAGCGAAGGAGTCCAGTGACTGCAGTGCTTGAGCAGTAAGAAGCGATTGACAAATGCGATCCAGCCATTTTGGATTGAGCTCAGCACTTAACTCGCTTTTCGCCAGTCGAACCTGACGTGCGATATGACCGTTACCTGCGTCAACCTGTTGCTGAGCAATCATATCAAGAGGCGTATCGTCGGTCATCAAAGTTTGAATCCCTTGATTAAAAATGTCGTTCCAGCGACGGACAAATAATTTTGCCCCTTTTTGCATGGATTTGATTCGGGATTCAGAAATGAATGTTGAACGATTCATCCGCTTTGAAGGGGCGACCTTATCAATTGGTCTTTGTGGACAATTTTCAATTGTAGCAGTGCCTGGCGCGAGGCTTGCTGTTCTGCACTTTTTTTATTGAACTCTATTGCTTCTCCCAGTTGCTGGTTATCGATAGAAACAGCAATTTTGAAGCAGTCTCTTTGGTCTTTTTTGAAACGCTGTACGACTTGATACTTGACGTGGCGATTGTTTTTCTGGGCCCACTCAAGCAGTTTGCTTTTGAAATTATCATCCCATTGTTCGATTTTGTCTACATCTAGGTATTCTCGAAGTAAGGAATTGGTAATAAATGTATGAGTATAGGTATAGCCTTTCTCCAAATAAATCGCACCGATTAGAGCTTCGAGGGCGTTGCCAAGCATGGAGTGAGATATATCTGTTGCATTAAGTTCCGATAGAAAGACATCAAGATTCATTTTACGGCCCACACTATTTAGCGTTTTCCTTTTTACGATCTTGGCTCGCATTTTTGTTAAAAACCCTTCGTTTTGACTCGGATACTTTTTAAATAGGTATTCGGCCACTACAGTACTGAGGATGGAGTCCCCTAAATATTCCAGGCGTTCATTACTTTGAATTTTTGGAAACTCTAACTGTTGATTGGATCGGTGACAAAAAGCAATTTTGAATAAATTTAAATTCTTTGGTGTAAACCCTATCAGTGTTCGGAGTCTTTCAGTAAAGTCTCGATCTTGCGAGACGAAGCGATTGTATAATCGTCGGAAAAGAATCATGGATTACCGATCAAATTTCTGAATAATTACAGAAGAGTTGTGTCCTCCAAAGCCGAAGGTATTACTTAATACAGTGCGAATAGGTTTCACTTGAGCCTTATTGGTTGTCAAATTGACTTTTGGGTCAATATCGGGATCTGCAGTTTCGTGATTAATGGTAGGTGGAACAAAGCCTTCTTGAATAGCTGCAATACCTGCTGCTGTTTCTATAGCTCCAGCTGCACCCAATAAATGTCCGGTCATTGATTTTGTCGAACTAATATTTAGTTTGTAAGCGTGCTCCCCGAAAACCTGCCGAATAGCTTTTAGTTCGGCCACATCACCTAAGGGTGTGGATGTTCCGTGAACATTAATGTAATCAATTTCGTCAGCATCCAGGCGAGCGTCTTTTAGCGCGCCATTCATAGCACCTATAGCGCCGAGGCCCTCAGGATGGGGAGCTGTCATGTGATAGGCATCGGCAGTCATCCCTCCCCCTTTAATTTCGGCCAATATATTTGCACCTCTAGCTTTCGCGTGATCTAGAGATTCTAGGATTAGCGTAGCAGATCCTTCCCCTAAAACAAAACCATCGCGATCTTTATCAAAAGGTCTAGACGCTTTTGCGGGATCTTCATTTCTTTGAGATAGTGCTTTCATAGAGCTGAATCCGCCAATTCCTGTTTTTGTAATCGCTGCTTCAGAGCCCCCTGTTATGATTACATCGGCTTTTCCAAGTCGGATATAATCCATCGCATTTACTAAAGCATGCGTTGAAGAAGCGCATGCTGAAACAGTGCAATAGTTAATTCCACGAAATCCATATTTTATAGAGATGTGTCCCGGGGCAATGTCAGGTATCATTTTAGGGATCATAAAGGGACTGAAACGCATGGTTTCTTTACCGGCGTTACTCTCAATATCGTCTTGAAGAGACTTAAGTCCTCCAATTCCCGAGCCCCAAATAACTCCAGCTCGCGTAAGGTCAAGTTCATTGATGTCTAAGCCTGAGTGCTTCATGGCCTCTTCGGTAGAGCATAATGCATATTGTGAAAAGGCATCTAATCTTCGAATTTCTTTTCGGTCTAGCCTTTCCTCAGCATTAAAGTTTTTCAATTCACATGCAAACTGTGTTTTGAAATTTGTAGTATCAAAATAGGTGATGGGGGCTGCTCCGCTCACTCCATTCTTAAGCCCATTTACAAAAGTGATGTAATCATTACCTAAGGGGCTTAATACACCGATTCCTGTAACAACAACTCTATTCATAAGTCTTTCTTTGTTGACTAAGATAAAAAATAAAAAGGTAAGAGTTAGGTGGGAGGGACAAACTTCAGCAAGATGAAACTGAATGGCTCGAAGATGAACCAAGAGAAAAAAGAGAGCGAAGCACAATAGGTGTCTTCGCTCTCGAAATCTGTTATGATTTAGCTTTTTCTAGGTAGGTAATCGCATCACCTACTGTTTGAATTTCTTCAGCCTGCTCATCTGGAATTGAAATATCAAATTCCTTTTCAAACTCCATGATTAATTCAACAGTATCTAAGGAATCAGCACCCAAATCATTGGTGAAGCTGGCTTCATTTGTAATTTGAGAAGCGTCAACGCCTAATTTTTCAACGATGATCGCATTAACTTTTTCTGCAACTTCAGACATTATATTTTGTTTTAGTTCACCGCAAAAATAAACTTTTATACCTTTTAAACATGAATTCTGGAGGTATTTTTAAATCGGCAATCGGTAAGAAGTATTGAGATCTTATGTTATGGGCATAATTATTTTTCAAAAAATAGAATTATTGACCCATCAAATGACATCTTATTTTAGTGTATTTAACACTAAATTTAAGTGCAGGCAGTCATAGTTCTCTTCTTTCGTCTTACCTTTGCATCTTATAATAGACATCATAATGGAACGAATAGAATATCACAACACAAAAACACTTGCCACATTAGGGCCTGCATCATCTTCAAAGGAAATGATGTTAAAATTGATAAGAGCAGGGGTGGATGTATTTCGAATTAACTTTTCACACGGTAAGCATGAGGATGTTTCAGTTCTCATTGACCGAATTTACCAGTGCAGCGAGGAGACAGGGCATCACATTGGAATATTAGCCGATTTGCAGGGACCCAAACTGAGAGTTGGGCAGATGCAAGATGGAGGTGTTGAAGTTTTTGAAGGTGACGTGATAACATTTGTTAATGAACCTTGCGAGGGGACGCGAGAGAAAGTCTACATGAGTTATGATCAGTTTGCGCAAGATGTAGAAGAAGGAGAGCGCGTGCTTTTAGACGATGGGAAATTGATTTTCGAAGTGGTGGAAACCAACGGAGAGGATATGGTGAAACTCAAAGTGCTTTTTGGTGGTGTTTTGTCGTCCAACAAAGGAGTTAATTTGCCCGACACTAAAATTTCATTGCCCTGTCTAACGGAAAAGGACTTAATAGACCTCGAATTTATTTTGACTCAAAAAGTGCATTGGATAGCACTCTCATTCGTTCGATCTGCTCATGATATAATAGAGTTAAAAGACCGATTGAAAGCAGCTGATTATTCCGCTAAGATTATAGCCAAAATCGAAAAACCTGACGCTGTCGAGAACATAGATGAGATTTTAAATGTGACAGACGGAATAATGATTGCCAGAGGGGATTTGGGAGTTGAAGTTCCAATGGAGCGATTGCCAGCTATTCAAAAAAATATAATAAAGAAATGCATTCTCAAAGGGATTCCGGTTGTTGTGGCCACTCAGATGATGGAATCCATGATTGAAAATCCAAGCCCTACTCGTGCTGAAGTGACGGATGTGGCCAATGCAGTTCTCGATGGTGCGGATGCCGTGATGTTATCCGGAGAGACATCTGTGGGTAATCATCCCGCTTTGGTCGTTGAGGCAATGAATAAAATCATAAGTGAGGCTGAAAAGAATTATGCTCTGGAGGCTCTTCGCCCTACAGCTGACAAGGAATCTCCTTCCTACTATTCGGATACAATTTGTATAACCGCGGCATCAATGGCTGAGGATATCAAAGCACGTGCCATATTAGGTATGACCGTGAGTGGATATACTGCTTTTATGGTCTCCAGTTATCGTCCGAAGTGCGATATATTTATTTTTAGTCCAAACCATCACATTTTAGCGACTCTAAATCTAGTGTGGGGTGTACGCTGTTTTTATTACAGCAAATTTACTACTACAGACGAAACGCATCAGGACGTAATTAAAATTCTAAAAGATAATCGACGGATTTTACCAGGAGATGTTGTGGTAAATACGGGTTCTATGCCCATTCAAGACAGAGGGCGAACGAATATGATGAAGATTACACAAATCAAATAATTCGAAGGGCCTGAGCGTTTTACTTTTATCTAAATTCCCCTTTGTATAAAATAACATCTTATGAAGATTATAATTCCAATGGCTGGGAGAGGATCCAGGCTTAGGCCTCATACACTTACAGTACCAAAACCTTTGGTTCCAATAGCAGGTAAGCCAATCGTTCAGCGTTTAGTAGCAGATTTAGTAGAGAATTTGCCAGAAAAAGTAGATGAAATTGCTTTTGTGATAGGTGACTTTGGGGCAGAAATTGAAAATCAGTTGATTAAAATTGCAGATGAACAAGGTGCTAAAGGGTCGATTTATTATCAACACGAGCCACTAGGACCTGCTCATGCTATTCATTGCGCGGCAGACAGTATGGATGGAAAGTGTATTGTCGCATTTTCTGACACTTTATTTAAAGCTCAATTTGCTTTTGATACAGAACAAGAGGGTGTAATCTGGACGCAACGAGTAGCTGACCCTTCAGCTTTCGGTGTAGTAACTGTAGATAGTGATAATATAATTACAGGTTTTGTTGAAAAACCATCTGAGCCTATATCAGATTTAGCTATTGTGGGTATTTATTACTTCAAGGATGGCAATCGATTAAAAAAAGAATTGAACACACTCATCACTGATAATATTCAGGAGAAAGGCGAATTCCAAATCACTACAGTTTTAGAGCGTATGCGTTCTCAAGGGGTGCGTTTTGCAGTAGATCAGGTGGAAGAGTGGATGGACTGTGGAAACAAGGAAGCCATTGTGGCAACGAATAAGCGAATTTTAGATATGCAGCCCACACAAGACCTCGAAGATGTGTCTGCTACTATAATTAATAGTACAATTATACCGCCTTGCCATATAGGAAATCATGTCACCATTCGAAACTCAGTAATAGGGCCTTTTGTTTCTATAGGCGATCATTGCAAGTTGAATCAAACGGTAGTAAAAAATACCGTTATCCAAACGAACTCTGAAATTCAATACGTGGTTTTCGAAAATTCAATGATTGGAAATAATGCATATTATAAAGGAACTCCTAAAACAGTAAGTTTAGGGGATTACTCACAAATGTCTGACTAAATGATTCGAGCGACTATATTTTGCTTTTTCTTATGCTTTTCATCCCTTATGGCCCAAGTAGAAGGCGTAACTGAGAACCAACTAAAAAAAGAAGGTCTATATATTGAGGCCATGGGTTTGGCATTAGTAGAAGACTATGAGGATGCTATTATATTAATGAAAAAGTTTGCCGCTCAGGAGTCAACTGAGTTTGCACCTTTTTATTATTTAGCCAAGTGGTCATGGCAAAGTGACAATTTAGTTGAGGGAATAAATTACATCAATCGAGCAGAAAACCTGGCTCCGGAAAGCCAAGAGGTACTGGAATTAAAAATTCACTTACTCAAAGAAAACTACCAGCTTCAGGAAGCATCTCAAGTAGCGAAAAGAGCTTGGGCCTTAGATTCTTCTTCTCTAGAATTGGCGATGCGGCCCGCGCATTTGCTGCTTCAAGCAGCAAGCCCAAACGAAGCTGAAGAGTGGCTTAGACATGTTTTTGATGAGATTCCACTAAAAAACAGTGCAAAAGTCGAACTACTAGAATTACATATAGACATCTTACTTTCGTTAGAAGAATATCAAGCAGCCGAGGAAAGGGCGGAGCAATTATTAAGTATTTCTCCCCAATATCTACCTTTCCTATATCAACTTGCAAAAGTATATCGAATAAAAAAAGATACTTCCAGTGAAATAGCAACCTTAAAAAAAGTATCTGAAATTCATCCGAAAGCCTGGAAAGCAAATCTCCGTTTGATCCATTTACAATCGAATGGGGATGTGGTCAAATACTTATCGGATATTGAATGGATGTTAAAATCAAATGATATACCGGTTGTGGAAAGAGTGAAATTGCTCACAAGCGAACTTTCCAGATATACTATAGTCACAAAAAATGAAAGAAAGGCACTGTTCACTTCTGCAGAAATACTCTACGAACAGCAGTCGGGATCTCAGCAGGTTCAATCTCTCTTTATTGAAGCGGGAGGCTACCATGGTCAGTGGAGGAAAGTCATTGACCTTATTTTAAGTGTAATTCAAGAAGAAGGAAATCAACTTGAGCTCCAGCCAATCCTGAGGTATATGCATATTCTTTTAGAGGCAAACCGGTATTCAGCAGTAGTTGAGTGGGGAGACGACTTACTATTTCAATTTCCCAACAATGGCGAGCTTCTATTGAATTTAGCTTATGCTAACGCTCAAACGGGTGAAAAAGAAGAAGCAACTTACCTTTTACAAGAGGCTTCTCGTATGATCCGTGGAAATCAATTCTTGACTCAAAAGGCAGATATTATCAAGAGAATGATTAATCTAGACCAGCCTGGATCTAACGACCCGGCCTGGTTTGATCAGAAGGTTTCACAGATAAAAGCTGATGAAATATCCGCAGTAAATATTCTTCTGTGCCTAAAACACATACCCAAAGAGCTTTCCCTGGATTGGTTAGAGTATTTTGTATCAAAGTCAAATGGTGAAGAATCTACTTATTTACTTTCCCTGACTCAAGCTTGGGCTTATTACTACATGGATGATAAGATCCAGGCTCAACAAATGATCAATGATTGTTGGGATAAGGGCTGCTATACGCATCCTATGGCCTATCAATTGAAATACAAAATAGCATCGGACCAAGGGAATACTGAAAAAGCTACATCCATAAAGACTGAGTTGAAACAATTAGGCGTTTCATGGAATGAATAAACATCCTATGACAAAAGCATTCATCCAAATACGCAAAAAACCTAAGCTTCAAAATCAAGGCTTACGTTTTCATATTTTAGGTGCACTTTTCCTAAGTGTTTTCTTGTTTTCTTGTGGTGGCACATCAAATCTTCCGAAAAAAGCAGAAGGCGAAATGCTGGGGAATAAGGCGCTAAAGAAACAATTATTACAGCCTGATTTTCCTGCTTCAATATTAGGGTATACAGGAAAGGTGCGTTTGAATAGTCCTAATTTAAATGTCAGTGGCACGGTAAAAGTATATTTGGAAAATGAGAGTGTTTGTTGGATTCGCTTGAGTAAATTTGGCTTTGAGGTCGGGCGTTTTCGGATTACTCCCGACTCCATTCACGGAATTAACAAATTGC
Organism: uncultured Saprospiraceae bacterium; assembly: GCA_964627995.1. Taxonomy (GTDB): domain Bacteria; phylum Bacteroidota; class Bacteroidia; order Chitinophagales; family Saprospiraceae; genus JAWLFI01. Next base: position 8,297 of record CAZVLN010000043.1, on the reverse strand, counting down.
AAAGGACTTTTATAAGGGCTGATATAAAGGCAACTAAAGAGATAATTGGGACAGACCTTTCCTTTCAAGATATTCAACATTTAGTTTGGGGCTTTCCGATTAGAGTGAATAAAAAAGATGATATCCTCAGGGTAGATAACATGGTAGAAGTGCGATCTGCTCCCCACAAGGATCATCAATACTCCTATCGAATTCGTCCACCATTAGATATGGTTTCAGCTTATTGGGCTCAGAATGACAGCGGCAAAAATGGCGGGCGGGAGCTAAATGTTAAACAGTCTGACTTTCACAAAATTACAGATAATAGAAATTTTTCATATCTTCGCAAATATTCATTTCGTTCACCGGTAGACCAGTTGGCTATCGAGTTGAATATTTCAAAGGTTGCTCTCGATGAACCCCAATCTACGGACATTTTTATTCCTTCAGATTATACTCCTTACTAGTGTTGGGCTAAATGGTCAAACACGTAAGGAATTAGAAGCTGAGAGGAGTCAACTTAACCGCCAAATTTCTACCACCCAAAAGTTATTGCAGAAAACAGGTGGAAATAAAAAACAGTCAATCGCTAGTTTAGAAACGCTACAGGCGCAAATGGAAAGCCGAAGGCAGCTCGTTCAAAACTACAGGAGTGATTTACAGCTGAGCGAAGATCGAATGAAGCGATTAGACGATTCTATCTTGATGTTGAAAGACCAACTTCAACAAAAAACGCAAGAGTATTTCTCTACCTTAAAAAAAATGTATCGATGGAAAAAAATGCAGCCGGCATGGATGTATTACATTTCAGCGGCAGGAGCTAACCAACTTTTTCGAAGGTGGGTATATCTCAATCAATTGGAAGCTTGGCAAAAAGAAAGACGTAGGGTAATTTTACAGTTGAAGAGTACTTTGGAACAAAAGCGAGCATCCGTTGAGTCAGAACGGAACAGAAGAGAGCTTCAATTGAAGCGGGAACAAGTGAATTCAAAAGCATTGAAAACAGATATCCAAAGAGAAAGGGAGCTTCTGAAAGAACTTAAGCAGGAGGAGAGCAAGCTAAGAAGCAAATTGCAGAAGCAGTTAGCCGATAAAAAAGCATTGAATAGTGCAATATCATCTGCAATAGATCGGGGACGCAAGGAGGAAGAGAAAACCGATAAAAAATCTTTTGCTAAAACTCCTGAAGGCAAAGCCATCTCCGGTGCATTTTCAAATAACAAAGGGCGTTTACCCTGGCCAGTTGAGCGAGGAGTAGTTACCCGTCGGTTTGGTAAGCAGGCTCACCCGACACTATCTAATATCCAAGTACAAAACAATGGTATTGATATTAGTACAGAAGCAGGGGCTGTTGTTTCATCTATATTTGAAGGCAGCGTAGTAGGGACAGCTGAAGTTCCCGGTTATGATAATATGATTATTCTTCGACATGGTAAATACTTCACGGTATATTCCAGACTGCGGGATGTGTATGTAACCCAGGGACAAAAGATAAGTCGAGGTCAGCAATTAGGCGTTTTAGCAGCAGATCAAAATGAGAACCAATCCCGCCTGCACTTCGAAATCTGGGAGGATAAATCTAAACTTAATCCACTATATTGGATCGCTAAATCTCAATAGATTTAGTATATTCCCATTTCTAACCCAAATAAAAAGACATCATCTAAATTTAGCATAGCGTTTATGGCAGTGACGAATGATTGGAATATTGGAGAATCGGATCGAATGGGTGTTTCCAAAACAGGAGAGAAAGCAGTCTTAGTGGGAATCATTACACCTGATAGCTCAGAGGAACAGGTGGAAGAATACCTGGACGAATTAGAATTTTTAGCGTTAACAGCAGGAGCTTTTTCAAAAAAGAGATTCGTTCAAAAGTTAAGTCACCCGCACACAAAGTATTTTGTGGGCAGTGGAAAATTAGATGAGATAGCAGATTACGTAGTAAAAAAAGATATTGATCTGGTGATTTTTGATGAAGATTTATCTCCTTCTCAAATGAACAATATTGAGAAAAAAGTAAAAGTGAAGGTGGTAGACAGATCTTCACTTATCCTTGATATTTTCGCCGGAAGAGCTAAAACTGCCCAGGCTCGAACGCAAGTGGAACTTGCTCAAATGCAGTACCTCTTACCTCGACTTCGTGGGTTATGGACTCACTTGGAACGACAAAAAGGGGGGATTGGGATGCGAGGACCCGGTGAGAAAGAGATCGAAACAGATCGACGAATTGTTCGGGATAAGATCAAAAAATTAGAGGATAAACTCGAAAAGATAGATCGACAAAACCAGACGAGACGTAAGAATAGAGGAGAATTAATTCGAGTTGCTTTAGTGGGATATACAAATGTCGGGAAATCCACACTCATGAATAGGCTGAGTAAATCTGAAGTGTTTGCCGAAAATAAATTATTTGCTACTCTGGATACAACGGTTCGAAAAGTGGTCTTCGGGCGAATGCCATTCCTCATGTCTGATACAGTTGGTTTTATTCGAAAGCTACCAACGCATTTAATTGAAAGTTTTAAGTCAACTTTGGATGAGGTTCGAGAATCGGATGTATTGGTCCATGTGGTAGACATTTCCCATTCTCATTACCAGGATCATATTGCTACCGTTAGGAATACGCTTAAGGACCTGGGTGTTTTAGATTGCCCTACCTTATACGTTTTCAATAAAATGGATAAATTCAGAGAGAAAAACTTTGATGAGTTATTATCTGAGCAGGAAAGAGAACAGCTCGAGACTGACCTGCGTCAGCAGCTCATCAATCAGTACGATAGTCCGTGCGTCTTTGTGTCGGCCCTAACGAAAGAGAATATAGATAGAATGCGCGCCATATTAGGAGCCATGATTGAAGAGCAATACAAAATCAGATACCCTTACAAAACAAACTTTTTTTAATGCCACATGCTAATATTTGGAATAAGTATGCCAAACTGCTTATCGATTATTGTCTTGAAATAAAGAAAGGAGATCGGCTTCTCATAAAGACGACGCTGTTAGCGGAGCCTTTAGTTCAGGCTTTATATAAAAAATGCCTATCTGCGGGGGGGCACCCTCATGTTCTTTTTAGTTTTTCTGAGCAGATGAAGATGTATACTGATCACGCTGAAAAACATCAGCTTGAGTATATATCCCCATTTTACGAAAAAGCCATCCATGAATTTGAGGCTTATTTACTTGTAAGGGCACCCTATAATTTGCGCGAAACAAATGGGGGCCAAGTCGAAAAAAGAGGATTGAGATCCAAAGCAATGGAACCAATAAATCAAGTTTACTTTAAGCGTACCGCAGAGCAAAGTTTAAAGCGTTCCCTTTGTCAATTCCCCACACAGGCTTCGGCCCAAATGGCAGGTATGGCATTGAGTGATTACGAGCAATTTGTATTTAAAGCTTGCCAGCTCGATCAAAAGGACCCGCAGAATGCCTGGCTTCAAGTTCGGGAAAGGCAGCAAAGAGTTGTGGATTACCTGAATCAGTGTTCTGAAATCAGATATGTCAATGCAAAGTCTGATATTCGATTTTCAGTCAAAGGGCGTAATTGGATCAATTCCGATGGTCGGACGAATATGCCCTCAGGTGAAATTTACACCTCCCCTGTAGAGAATAGTGTAGAAGGTCATATTCACTTTGATTTGCCGACCGTATATCGTGGGCATCGGGTGTCTGGATGCACCCTTAAAGTGAAAGAAGGATTTATAGAGGAGTGGACTGCCGAGGAAGGGCAAGAATTTCTTAATGAAATATTTGAACTGCCCGGAACCCGCCGATTTGGTGAGGCAGCTATCGGGACAAACTATAATATATCTCAGACCACCGGAAATATTCTTTTTGATGAAAAAATTGGAGGTACTGTCCATATGGCGATCGGACAGTCTTATTTGCAGGCTGGAGGAAAAAATGAATCTTCTGTGCATTGGGATATGATTGCAGATATGAGTGAGGAGGGAGAAATATTTGCCGATGGGAAATGCATTTATAAAAATTCTAACTTCTGCATTTGATGAATTCATTCGTCATTTTCCATTCCAATTATCATAATTGTCATTATATTTGAGAAACTTCATTCTATAAATGATCTAACCATGGTTAATAAACTTCTCTTTATTTTCTCTATTCTAGGGCTTTTATTCATCACGGCTTGTGAGGAAGATGAGCCAGCCCCCATAGACATTGTTAATCCTTCAATTTCACTTACTGATGTAGGGAATGTAGATGGGACCATAGTTTTACCTGGAGATACACTTCGCGTTTCGATTCAAGGTATGGCAGGTACTAACGAATTAGAACATGTCAGGTTTTTTGAGAATGGGGAGCGTCTACCAAACTTTGCTACGCGCTTGTTTGTGAATGACTCTTTATCCCCAACGACGCAACTTAATATTGCCCCAGGAAGCTCAAATCGACAGCAGCTTGATATTGATATTCGAATTTTAGCAGCCGAATTGGGAGGAAACAGAGAGGTTGAAATCGAATTAGCAGACGGAGACGGCAATGCTTCACGTGTATCTTTTAGTTATTTCGTTCGTGATGTGACTATGGTGGAAGGTGTTTTGATAAATGCTGAACAAGCTGATACTACTGGTGGACTCAACTTAACTACCGGCCAGGGAACAGGGGACGATGATAACGATGCTGATATCAAGGACTTGGGAATAGACACAAATCTTCCCGATGCTGAAAATTGGAATCAGAGCATTGCAGCTACAGATACAAGTGAAGTCACACTGGCAGTCCTTCCATCAAGCTTTGACTTCGATGGTGTACTGACAAAGGCCAGAGTCCAATCTAGTTTTGATGAGGCTGAGGTGATTTTCGAATCGGAGAAGGTAGAAATTGGAGATATCTTTGCTGTTCAACGCGGAGATGAGGCTTTCCTCCTTCTAGTTACCGATGTAACGGTAACTACAAATGATAATTCAGATAGCTACACCTTTTCTATAAAACAGGGGCAATAGTTTTTACCCAGTTAATTCTTACAGCAAATAATAAAGGCCTTTCCGAGCACTCGGGAAGGCCTTTAATCATGTCTTAACCTGCAAATCGAAATATTTGGAAAGCTATAACCTGGCGATAACTATATCGTTCAATGTTGTTTATATAAAGATAGGCCGTTGAAAGCGAATAGTTTACAAATAATTCATGAGTTGACATATTTGTAGTTATCTTTGCATTAAATTAAACTAAACAAACATAATATGATTAAGAAAATTCCATTTCTATTTGCCATTTTAGGACTATTGTTTTTATCCGCTTGTGGTGATGACGATCCCATAGATATTATCAATCCAAGCCTTACAATTATTGATGACAATAATGTTGATGGAAGCATCGTCAGTCCTGGAGATACTTTGATCGTATCTATTGATGCTATTGCAGGAACCAATGAGCTTAATTCATTAACATTTCGAGAGAATGGAGAGCGCTTACCTGACTTTGCTGAGCGTTTATTTCTCGATGGTTCAATAGCTCCTTCAAATCTACTTCTTTTACAAGGGGACAGCCGACAAGAATTTCTTACTGAAGTTGGTATAGTAGCTCCAGAGATGGCAGGAAATTATGAGGTAGAGATAGTTGTGGCAGATGAAGAGGAAAATTCAGCGACAGTTTCTTTTAGTTATTTCGTATCTGACCTTAATACACTCGAGGGAGTATTACTTAACCAAGGAGGACCTGCAGGAACCGGGGGTTTAGACTTAGATTCAGGAACAGGAACAGGCTCTTCAGATCCAGAAGCTGAAATTCGCGATCTGGGAATTGATACAGATTCTATACCTGCTGAAAACTGGATTCAACGCATTGCACCGATTACAGCTAACGGAGTAGAACTAGCAGCACTAAGTGCTGAGTTTGATTTCGACGCTGTTGTTACTCAAGCTCAAGTAGGTGAGAGTTTTGATGAGTCAGCTACAGTAAGCGAATCTGATGTAGTTGAAGTTGGCGACGTATTTGCCGTTCGTCAAGGTAGTAACAACTATTTACTATTGGTTACTGCTGTAACAGTAACAGCTAACGATAATAATGACAGTTACACTTTTACCATCAAGCAAGGACAATAGCCTTTTAACAGGTTAAAGTAGATATTTTGAGCCCATCGGTTGCCCGATGGGCTTTTTTATTTTTTCTTTTTTGCGTACATTATCCCCATGAAGCGACCCAACTTTTCTCCCACCTTGCAGCGGACAAGCCGAAAGAATAATAAGAATACAGTTACGAAGAGTAGAATAACTGCAGAGCAAATAAGCATACCTGCCTTTTTTGATGAAACTGATAAGGTGGAGGACGTACAAAAGAACTATGTATCGGGAACGCCTCCCTTTCTCAGAGGCCCATATAGCAGCATGTATACTGGTCGCCCCTGGACCATCCGGCAATACGCCGGATTTTCCACAGCAAAAGAAAGCAATGCCTTTTACAGGAGGAATTTGGCCGCTGGACAGAAGGGACTCTCTGTTGCTTTTGACTTGGCGACGCACCGAGGATACGACTCTGACCACCCTAGAGTCCCCGGAGATGTTGGAATGGCCGGTGTAGCAATAGATACAGTGGAAGATATGAAAGTGTTGTTTGATAAGATACCGCTTGAAAAAATGTCAGTTTCCATGACAATGAATGGAGCCGTCATCCCTATTATGGCTTTTTTCATAGTGGCTGCGGAAGAACAAGGTGTTTCTCCTGAGCAACTCAGCGGTACGATTCAAAACGATATTCTCAAAGAGTTTATGGTACGAAACACCTACATCTACCCTCCAGAGCCATCTATGCGGATTATTGCTGATATTTTCAAGTATTCGGCAGAGCATATGCCGCGGTTCAACTCTATTTCTATTAGTGGGTATCATATGCATGAGGCAGGAGCCACCGCCGATCTCGAGTTAGCCTATACAATTGCTGACGGTTTGGAATACGTAAAAACCGGACTCGATGTGGGCTTGTCCATCGACGCTTTTGCACCTCGGCTATCGTTCTTTTGGGCTATCGGAATGAATCCATTTATGGAAATGGCAAAATTACGAGCAGGCCGCTGGCTTTGGGCCGAAAAAATAAAGGACTTTGGGGCTCAAAATGAAAAATCTATGCGGCTCCGTACCCATTGCCAAACCTCGGGGTGGTCACTTACAGAACAGGGTGCATACAACAATATTGCACGAACTACCATTGAGGCGCTAGCAGCTATCTTTGGAGGGACGCAATCGCTGCATACCAATGCCTTTGATGAAGCAATTGCCCTCCCCTCAGATACCTCCGCTGCCATTGCTAGGGATACTCAAAAATATCTTCAAAATCAGGTAGCTCTCACAGATTTCGTGGATCCCTGGGGCGGCAGTCATTATGTAGAGTACCTTACTCGCGAATTGTACGAGAAGGCGTCTCAGCTAATAAAGGAAGTCGAAGAGCTAGGGGGTATGACGAAAGCTATTCAGGAAGGCCTTCCCAAACGACGCATAGAAGAGGCCGCCGCTCGCAAACAAGCACAAATCGACAAAGGGACGGATCAAATCGTAGGTGTTAACATATTTCCTCCCCAAAAAGATGTTTCATTTGATACACTTGAGGTGAATAACGAAGAAGTATTGGCAGACCAAACACAAGCCTTGCAGTCCATACGTGAAAATAGAGATCAAAAAGCCGTAGAAAAAGCTCTGGCAGAATTGACAGCCGCAGCTTCAGATAAAAATCAAAATATCCTGGAGTGTGCAATAAAAGCCGCACGCCATCGGGCAACCTTAGGCGAAATCTCTGATGCCCTAGAAAAAGAGTTTGGTCGCCATCAGGCTCAGCCTAGTTTGATCCAGGGTGTATATGCAAAAAGTATGGATAGCAACGAAAAAGTAGCCCAAGTACAAAACAAAACGAATACGTTTTATGATCACCATGGTCGACGACCTCGGATTATGGTGGCAAAACTCGGTCAGGACGGACACGATCGCGGAGCAAAAGTGATAGCAGCTAGTTTTGCTGACCTCGGCTTTGATGTTGATGTCGGTCCGCTGTTTCAAACCCCTGAAGAGGCAGCTCGACAAGCCATAGAAAATGATGTGCATATTTTGGGCATTTCTTCCCTGGCCGCTGGACACAAATCTTTGGTCCCTAAAACCTTACAGGCTTTAAAAGACTTAGGGCGCGAAGATATTTTAGTGATTGTTGGGGGTGTTATTCCACGAAAAGATTATAAAATTTTATTTGATATGGGGGTGGCGGCCATTTTTGGTCCAGGCACAAAAATTACATCCGCAGCAGACGAGCTCCTAGATATTATTTTATAAGTAGGAGGGTAGGGCGGTCCCCGAATGCCCCTGCGGGACTTTCGGGGCGCT
>CAZVLN010000042.1:0-19050 GCA_964627995.1 uncultured Saprospiraceae bacterium | reverse complement strand
GAACTCGGAATGAATTTTCCGTGAAGAAATATGAAAAAACGACACCACAACAACGCATATAGCTTATGCCGGGTAATATGCTAAATTCAATGTTGTCGGCTCTTAACCAAACCCGTCTTGGGCAGACACAAAGGGCTTCGAAAACCGCTAAAAGCCATGTGCAAACCGTTAGATCTAAGCTTGATCCACTCCTCCACCAAACTAAAAGCCCTCATTTAAGGCATATAAGTATCAATCTACCCTCCCCCGCGTGAAGGATAGTAGTGGCCGCAAGCGATAGCGAGCGGGTCCCGAGGATCGTCACAGTCGATCTCGAGGACGGAACCCACGCATAGCCTGACCCAAATCCGCCGGCTGGCGGATAGGGGCACGCCCAAACCAAAAAAACTAAAAAATACACCTCGAATAGGGGCAAATGATTATATTCGATCGATATGAGTAATAGCTGGGGGAAATTATGGCGAATAACGACCTATGGAGAGTCGCATGGCCCGGCCATTGGGGTTATCATTGACGGCTGTCCGGCCGGGCTGAAAATAGATGTGGATCGCGTTCAAAAAGAACTGGATCGCAGACGACCGGGACAGTCGAATGTGAGTTCATCGCGAAATGAGGCGGATCGGGTGCTCTTTGAGTCGGGGATGGTGGATGATACCACGACCGGCGCGCCTATTCATATCCGACTGAAAAATAAGGATGTGCGATCGAAAGACTATTCTGCATTGAAGGATGTGTACCGACCCTCACATGCCGACTTCACTTACCAAAAAAAATACGGAATTCGCGAGTATCGCGGTGGTGGCCGATCAAGTGCGCGCGAGACTGCATGTCGGGTAGCTGCCGGAGCCGTAGCGCAACAGTTTCTCGAGACTTTTGGCATTCAGATTCATGCTTTTGTGAATAGAATCGGAACGGTAGCCCTACCCGCTACCCTGCCGGGAGAAATTGACTATTCCACCATCGAATCCAATGTGGTACGAACACCAAATCCTGAAATGGCTCTTCGTATGGAGGAAGCTATTGCTGCGGCTCAGAAAAAGGACGACTCTCTCGGAGGCGAAATCACATGCCATATTCTCGATGTACCCGTTGGACTGGGTGAGCCTATTTACGATAAGTTGCCCGCCCGACTAGGTGCAGCTATGCTTAGCATCAATGCGGTGAAGGGTTTTGATATCGGGACCGGCTTTGCGGCTTCCTCGATGAACGGCAGTGAGCACAATGACGAGTTTTATACGGATGGTGATGTCGTAAAAACACGAACGAATCACTCCGGAGGGGTTCAGGGAGGTATATCAAATGGTATGCCGATCTATTTTCGGGTGGCCTTTAAGCCTGTAGCGAGTATTCAGAAAAAGCAGCAAACCGTTAATCAGAAGGGAGAATCTCAAGAGTTGTCCATCCAGGGTAGGCACGATCCTTGCGTAGTTCCCCGAGCTGTGCCCATTGTGGAAGCTATGGCTGCCCTGGTGATCGCGGACTTTATTTTACTTCAACAAAGACATCAGATATTATGAAGCAACTACTCATTGGTTTATGGCTACCCCTGCTACTTTTTACGGCCTGCTCTAAGGACACGAAGCGGCCAGGTACAAGCATAAATTCTACAGACCAAATCATAGCCTTCTACAATGTAGAAAACCTGTTTGACACGATCCCGGACTATACCATAAATGACCGGGACTTTCTGCCTGAGAGTGCATTGAATTGGGATACGGAGAAGTATAAGACGAAATTAGACCGCCTTTCATCTGTAATTGAAAATTTGGGCTATCCGGTTTTACTAGGGCTTTCGGAGGTGGAGAATAGAGCGGTTTTGGAAGATTTAATTGCGCAGGATAATCTACAAGAAGCGGGCTACCAAATAGCGCATATCAATACATCTGATTCCCGCGGTATTGATTGTGCCCTACTTTATAGATCCGAGTTCTTTTCCGTAGAAAATAAATACCTGGTAAGTGCTTCGGACAGAAGGCGTGATCCGGGGCGCCAGCAACTGGTGGTGGAGGGACAATGGACTCAGGGACCAAAAACAACTGTGGCCGTGAATCACTGGCCCAGTCGCCGCGAGGGTAGACAGGAGTCGGAACCCAATCGCATTACTGCCGCTCGAAATTTGTTTGTGGCGCTGTACGACAGTCACAACATCGAAAAAGACTATATCCTCATTATGGGTGATTTTAACGACGAGCCCTCAAACATCAGCATTCGAAATACGTTGCAGGCCGGGCCGTCCGATGAATCATCAGCTTTTGATTTTGTCAACCTGAGTTATCCGGCCTTTTCAGATGGAAAAGGCAGCTACAACTATCGAGGCAATTGGAACATGTTGGATCAGATTATCGTCTCGAAAGCTTTTATCGACTGCAGCGACGGCTTATGTGCTCAATCTGCTAAAGTGTATGAGGAAGAGGCTCTTATGTTCCGTCACCCAAAGTATGGTTTAACACCAAACCGAACGGCAGGCGGCCCAAACTACTACGGTGGATACAGTGATCACTTACCTGTGTATATTCCGGTCAAGCTCCCATCGGAATAAATAGATGGTCAGGATTTAATCGGATACCTCTTCTTCGGATGGGCTAGGCATCAGACGGAGTTTTTGAGCTGCGTTTTCCAGTCCCGAATAAAAACTATCGAAGGAATCGAATTCTTTTTGATGCCGGATACCCACGCCCGAGCGAAATCGACGTCCCTCTAATACCTGATCACTAAGGGAATAAACTCTCAGCATTAACTGCCGATCTTCGGTTAGTGCATATTGCAATGCAAAATTACCGGTAAAGAAAGTGCCGGACTCGGTGGCTCCCACCGAGTTTGCGTTACCTACAAAATAATTGGTCCCCACATCTAATTCTACCCGATCAAAAAGGCGAGCCGTTGTGCTGACTCGAAACTGTCCGGAAGTGATACCGAAACCTTCCCCTCGCAGGGCATCATCAGTACCTACATTGTAGTTGAGGTCCAGATCAATATCATCAATAAACTCGACATCCTCCACAGCTGTTCTCAGGATATCGGAAAGTACGTTTGAGAATTGGCTGGAGACGAATTCACTCAATGTGTTGACCCCGGCAGCCGCGCCCAGAGCTTGACCTCCACCTACAGCAGACGGCACGAATGTGTTGAGTACAATTAGAGCTCCGGCCTGCTTATACATTTCATTGGGGTCCGATTCCAAAAGGGTCAACTTGTTTTCAACGATGGATTTCGCCGGACCTGTTAGATTTGGAAATTCAATGCTAAAGGCTAGCTGCGGTGAATACAGTGGACCTGTCAATTCTACAATTAGAATGACTTCTGTATTATTTTGAAATTCCTGAATTTGATCCGGCTGTGTGACCATTTCCTGCACTAAAAAATAGGGGGAGGTGAATACGCTATACTCCGCCTTAATATTGATATTAGCTCCCAATGGATCACCTGTCCATTGAATCGTGCTACCTGAAGAGACTTTAAATGGCTTTTGAATCAGAACCTGAGAAGTAAATAAATACTGCCCATTCGTGATTTCATAGTCACCGAACATTGTGATTTCTCCCGCTCGATTTAGGTTGAATTGGATATTACCTCGACCCCTGCCCCGAATGATATCTCCTGTTTTTTGATCAATTATAATTTCAACCTGGGCACGGTCGTTTGCGACAAGATTCAGCGAGAAATTGATCCCTTTGGGCACGTCTAGCAATATCTTTTCGGTATCTGTAGTATCACTAAAGTCATCAAATCTTAGAAACCCGGCGGTCACATCCTCTTCGATATAATCTGTACGTAAATAGAACCTTGTGTTTTCTTTGCTTTCTGCATTTACTGTAATATTGGGTGAATTGAGCGCGCCCGAAAAATCCACTGTAGCATCGCCCATACAATGGCCATAGTACATGATTTCATCATCTTCGGTTGTATTGAGTAGCAAGAAATTATCTGACTCAATAAAGAGATCCAGAGAAAGATCTTTGAAGTAATCGTGGGTAATGCCACCTGTCAGGCGGGCAGGATTCCCATAAATATCTAAAACTTCAGATCCACTGGCGTCGATAGAGTTTTCGGCAAAGCGAACCAACTGGTTCTCTATAAAAAGACGAGTACCTAAAAAATCTATGGTGACAGCTCCATTACTGATTAAGCCCTCCCCTTTTATAATCGGCTGATCGACTTTGCCACTTACGGAAAACTTACCGGTAAGGTGTCCTTCCACATCAGAAATCCCCTCTTGAACCAAATACGTAAGAATCTTCATGGGTAATCGATCTAATTTTAAATCAAGTGCATAAAAGTCTGTTGTGATTCCCGTTGCTTCAGCAAAAAGAAATCCATCAAAATTGATACCGTGATCGGGATGTTCCAAAGCACCACTAACACGCAGCGGATCATCCTCTAATTTTGAGGATGTGGAAACCTTAAAATCCCCATATTCATCACCATTAACTAGTAAGTCAAATATATTAAGGTCGCCCCTTAGAGCACTCGTTTCATATATATTTGGTTTATATATAGTTGCGGATAATAAGCCGCCAAAATAAAATTTTTCCGATACCAAAATGTCATTCACCAGGGACAGTTCAATATTCTCAATTCCTACTGAAAGACCTTGATCATTGATGGAGTTTAGATTAATAGTTCTATCCTCAAATGTCATATCGAAGTCCTCTAAACGAATAAACTCGCGGTTGACTTGAGTAACATTTTTGGGATTTACTGTCCAGGAGTCGTAGAAAAACTCCAGATTTTCGTCTATAAGTTGCAAAGCAAAATTTGAATCAATCAAAAAGCTTTTTCCATCAAAATTAAACCGATCCTCAGATCTGTTTTCATCCCAAAGGTTCAAGGACCAAAAAAGAGTATCAGCATTTAGATCAAATTGGCCCGTGAATGACTCCAATCCAAAGCGCTCACCAAAACTGGCACTGTCAATATAACTGACAAGATTACTTAAGCCCGACCGGTAGTTTAGATATACATATGCCTCGTGGAAGTCCTGATTGCCTTTGCGAAAATGAGGAATAAAGGATTCAAAATATATGCTATCCTGCTCGTCATCCCAAAATAATGTAGTGTTTGACGAATAAATACTATCGAGATCAGGCTGTATTAATTGCAACCAATTTTCTGTATCGTGAATATTTAAAGTCATTGAAAAATTTTGAGGACTGATCTTCGTGGTATCGTACTTTACATCCAAAAATTCAGCATATTCGGGATATGCATTTTGAAATTTATGCTTAAAAGAAGGCCATAAATGAGTAGGCTTGTATATCCCTTGCAGCGAAAAATCTAATTGTGGAGCATCCACTTGAATTTCCCTTCTATTTCCGTTCAACTGCCTAGATACAGCACTAAGAGAATCTATTTCGTGGAAGATCGTATCATTTTGAATCAATGTAAAATCCTTCAATTCAATGCGAGCATCTAATTTATTTAGTTTATAGTTATCAATTCGTGCAACCACATCTCCCGAAACTTGAATATCTTTCTCGGTAAGTTGTAATTCACCGAGATGCATTTGGCCAATTTTCGCATCAATATCAATTTGAGGTAATTCTTCTGAAAGGTCTACTTTTCCGCGAAATGAAAAGTCGAGAAACTCATCCAGGATATCAAATTTCCCATTGAAAAGAGGCCCATCGAAGGTACCGTTCATGTTAAAGTTATTCAAGGTATACCCTTTATAAGAAAAGCCTTCTACGGTGGCTAAAATGCGAGTCGATAAAGATTCCAAGCGCAGACCCTGCCCTTCCCTTACATCAGCATATAAGTCAATTATGCCCAGGTCTTCATTTTCGCTGAATGCACCTAAATCAAAGTTGATTAGTTCCAGTCCTCCAGAATAACGCGCCTGGTCGGCTCCTTCTCGCACATCCATATTAATTTTCATTCCTGCTTGACCAATGTCTGTCATTAAATCGCCTTCTGCGGAAAAGTCCTTAAATGAGCCCTCAAATTTTCCCGAAAAGTTCAAGCGGCCTAAATTTTGGAAATTTTCAGGCGTAGAAAAACCGGGGATAATTCGACTAAGATCCTGTATACTGGATGTTGATCGATCAATGGATGCTTTTAGGTAGGCTTTATCTCCTTCTGAAAGGTTGGTAGACGAAAAGTTTCCATCCAATCGACTGAATTCACCAACTTCTAAAATAACATCCTTACCATTTAACTTATTTACAGGCCCATTTATATTTCCCCTCAGCTTAATAAGTTGATTTTTACTTTCGCGAAAAAACCGAACCGAGTTCAAGCGCGGCACAAACTGCATCAGGTCTGAAATTTGAACTTCTGCTTGCTGACTAACAAATGCAATGTCCACTTCATCCACAAATTCCCTAAAAGCAGAAAACCCTGAATATGTCAATTCTACATCAGCAATAATTTCACTCCCTGGCGTTTCTAATTGGACTCCCTCCAAATCGACTATTCCCGTATCAACATGTATGTAGTTCGCACTAAAGTTCTCTATATCAAATCCAGAACTGGTTTCCCCTGACAACTGGTTTAGACAACCATCAAAATTCCAATTGTATAAATTAAAATCAGAAATGTCAATAAAAATATTGTCCAAGTCCAGTCGATTAAAATCCAATGCATTATATCCAGCACTCCGATTAGCTTCCTTCAAGTAATTATACCGTCGGAATACCCCTTCAGATATACTCATTTGTCGACTTTGAAATAGCCAGGGATCTGGACCGACACCCTTCGGATCCAGCGTATTTACTCTAGCTTCTTCCTCAAACTCCATGAGGGTTCCGGGAAAACTATACAACTCGATTTGGGGTGTTTCGAGAATAATATCTTTAACGATAATGGTTCTGTTGTCAAAGTCTATTCGGTCAGGTATTATAAGGCCATCCTTCAGTGCAAAACGCTGATAGCTCCCCACAACGGAGTCTTGTCGAACAAACTCGGCATTTTGAAGCACTATTTCATTGAGGTCAATGGCTATCCCTAGCCCTTCAGAGCTTTTATCCTGACTTTGATTTTCATCGCTCGAATAGCCTAAAGCATCTAAGAAAACTTCTAAGTTAGTTAGTGTTTCTCCTTTAAGTTTCCGTTGATAAAAACCACCGCTGTTAAGCTTAACCCCCTTTATGAGGAAATCTTTTCCTTGCAAATAGGAATAAATAGGATTTTCAAATTCAAGCTCAAAATCATTCGCAAACAGCAGAGTATCACCGTTGTGATCCTCAATATAAAAGTCGTTTAGAGAAATGGAATTGAATAGTTTTAAACGAAACCCTTCTGCCCGAATAGTAGTTTGGGTTCGTTTACTAATTTGGTTAGTAAATCTATCAATAATAAACCCTTGAATGGCAGGAATCTGGATAGCAATAGTCAGGACAATCCATAAAATGAGAAGCACGAGCAACAAACGTTTAAATCCACGCCATAGCATGGATCTAATCGATATGGGTTGTTTTTCCTGGCTTTCCATAAATTATATTGACTGAAATGTAACGAAATTCAGTATCATTTGATTCTTAGATCTCAGTTTATTATACGAATTTAATCTATCAGGAAGACGATTAATCCGATTCCAATGTGGAAATCTTCAATTTTTGGATGAGAGTGCGCACCTCGCGTGCTTCTTTTAGGTCGTGAACTCTAAGGATTTGAGCACCTTGCAATAGAGCAACAGTGTGCAGAACCGTAGTGCCGTTTAATGCATGATCTGCATCAGTCCCCAGGGTTTTATATATCATTGACTTTCGAGATAGACCGACCAAAAGCGGACAATTTAAGCTTCGAAAAGTGTCCAAACAGCGCAGCATTTGAAAATTTTGATCAATATTTTTAGCAAACCCAAAGCCCGGGTCAATAATAATATCTTGAAGCCCTCGATCTCTGAGGTGCCGGACTTGTTTCGCAAAGTATTTGTAAACTGAAGATACTACATCATGGTAATCAGATAAGTTCTTCATTGTTTTGGGTATCCCTCGCATATGCATGCATATATAAGGGGCTTGTTTTTCTGCCACAAGAGGGATCATATTTGGATCATGCGCTCCTCCTGAGATGTCATTTATCCAATCTGCACCTGCAGATAAACATTTTGCTGCTGTTTCTGCGTGCAGGGTGTCTACAGAAATTATGATGTGTGGCCATCGACTTCTCATTTCAGGAATAATCTCCTTTAGCCGAATCCACTCTTTATCAGAAGGGACGATTTCTGCACCGGGTCGACTAGACATAGCCCCAAGATCTATTATATCAGCACCATGCTCAATCATGGTTTCAACCTGGCTCAACGCACTATCGCGATCCTGATACCTGCTTCCAGCGTAAAAAGAATCTAGGGTCATATTAATAATGCCCATAATGAGTGGTCCATCCACTTTACGCAGGGAATCACCCTGTCGGATCGAAAAACTTTGCGGTTTATGCCATTTCATAATCGAATAAAATTTGGGAAAGCAAATTAACCAATCCACCACCCAAATTCGAAATATTGTAAAACATATTCAAAACGGCTTTTGAGACAAATAATGAAATGCGCTTCGATTTAGAATTTTTTAAATAGTTCGTTATATATTTATAATACATAAAGGAATTGTGTTTTGACTTTTCTATGCGTTCAGCGTTTGCATAATTGTACGCTTTCGCTAGATTCTTTAGTTTAAAAATCGTTTCGAATAACCGACTGTTTAGGTCTGCTCAACTATGATTCAAAGCCTGCTTAAAATTCTAAACAACCTCCTTAGAATCCTAAAAGTCACGCTTACCACAGGCTGGATTTCCATATTGATTATTGGACTTGTAGTCGTTCTGCTCACCCGGGTTGAGCAAGGGAGTGCACTCCTCGTATCCCTTCTAAATTCTCCCATGAACATGTTTTTGTTCATGGTTTTGATCATAGCCCTTTTATTGGTTATTGGACACTACCCCATTTATCTTATGATGTGGCGTCGGGATCACTCCGTCTATCGAACTTATGAAGAATCACTTCAACCCGTGAGCTGGAATATGGAGGAAATCGCAGGAGGCTTAGGCTGGATTTCGTTTTTGGAGGAAGATGAAAAACGGTCAAATACATTTTTGTTCCGGCAAGTAAATTATGTTAGAGGAATACTGGGTCTTTCGTTTATATTCTGTCTCAGCCTCATACTGAATCACGCTATCCAGGCCTATATCTATCCAACGTATAAAAGTATTTGGATCAGTCTTTTAATTTTCTTTTTATTCATTATTCTCCATTCCTTCTTGAATTATTATAAGTACCGCATATATGCCTTTCCACGCAGCTATGCCTTGATGATAAATAGTATTTTAGTATTATTTTGGGGAGCAACTCTTTTCGCTGGTGGAGCTTTAATAAGTGCAATTTGGCTAGATCAGGGATGGAATCCATATACCTTCACTTTCTTTATCCTACATTGGCTATGTGTAGGTCTTTTATATTGCTTTTTCAAAAATTTCAGAGATGAATTAAAGTACATAAAGCAATTATGGCCAATTTCCTTGCTAGGGCAGCACTTAACATACATCAAATTTAATTCCGCCCTGGGCTTTCTAGCCCTTTGTATTTTCTTGTTAAGCCAATTTACCACATTTATACATCCGCTGGTCATCCTGATATCTTTTTTACACCTAGTCTATGGTCTTTTTATCGTGATTTTGAAGCATAGGTTTTACTATATATCTAAATCGGGAATGCGTAAGCATAAATTTGCCCGAATAGTGTTTTTATATTTTACGCCAATAGCTCTTCCGGTTCTGATCGCACTGACAATATTTGCGGGGACATGGGGAAACGATTTACATTTACTACAGGGGACAAATAAAGAGGAGTCGATGGAGTTGCAATCCTTTAAGAGTCAATTTTATACTCACATTGATTCTTTAGAGGTTTCAGATTCTACCTTGTACTTCATAGCCAGTTATGGTGGAGGACTAAAGGCAAATGCCTGGAACCTCATGGTTCTGGATAGTCTAAGTAACTTTGAGGGCCAAAACATTCTTAAGCAAACCGTGGCGATGTCTGGGGTTTCCGGAGGAGCCTTAGGACAACACTTTCATACGAGTCTGGAACGCCAGGGTAAATCCTCTCTGGAAAAGAATGAAATTATTCGCCGTATCGCACAAGCAAATATGCTCTCACTTGATATAGCCTGGCTATTAGGATATGATTTCATTCGTGAACGCTTACCTTTCAAAAGCTTTTCTCATCCTGATCGGGCCATGAAAGCTATGGAAACTTATGCTCAGATTTTGCAGGATTCATCCATGATTCTTGAAGGCTATCAAAGCTATTGGTCTGCCTTATTTGAGGAAAAATATTACCCCATTCAAATAACAAACGCTGCGGGAATAAATCAGCGAAGAGGGATTGCCTGCTCTGTGGAACTGAATGATTTTAGCCAGGTGTTCCCAAATTCAGACAATTTATGTGACTTACCCAGGGATAGGACACTCACCTTTGCGGAAGCTCTGTCTACGTCTCACCGATTTCCTATATTAAGCCCGGCAGCTAAGGTCCAGAGTAAAGGTCACTATGTTGATGGAGGATATTTTGAAAATTCGGGTATGATGTCGCTTTTGGATTTATTTGTTTATCTAAATCAGGATACGGCATGGACTTCAAATTTTAAAGGTTGGACTATGGCATTTGTACAAATTAGGAATGATAAAAAAGCTTACCTCAGATCAAAACTGAACATTAATAAAGTTGAAATCACTGAAGTTGAAGAACGCAACGAACTTTATTCCATAATTGATGCATTCAACTCAACCCGACATCTCCCCATGTACATTGAAGAGCGAATGGAAAGTTTTCCTTTTAAACATATCACGTTTTCAGCTATTGATCTCCCCTACTATTTGAATAATGACCAGGTTGAAAACATCCTAAAAGCGCAGGAAATAGCCCCGGCAAGTCAAATACGCATAGACTCTATTATTCTGAAAGCAAATTTGGAAATTCGAGATGCCCTATCCAACCATCCCAATCCAGATTGGGGCACTATCGAGCCTCCGCTAGGCCGTTTCCTATCTCAGCCTGCCGTTGAATACATGAAAACCATAATTAAGTATGACGATCAATTATTTTCTGACTTCCAATCATGCCGGGAAGTCAATCGCAAATAATCCCTTTATCCTCATTCTAAAACAAGGATAGAGTACTCCGCTATTCGAGTAAATTAGAAACAAAAAAAAAGCCCTCCTTTCTAAAGGAGAGCTTTTAATAAAGTTATTAATCCATGTAATTAAGCACTTGGATCAGGCGTATATCGCAAGTAGTCTTTTACTTTTCGATAACCCGAAAATTTCTCGTCAGCTTCCTCATCACTAATGCTTGGAGAAATAACGACTTCTTCACCTTGTTTCCAATCTGCCGGCGTTGCTACGCTGTAGTCTGCGGTTAATTGCAAGCTATCTATCACTCGCAAAATCTCATCGAAGTTACGACCTGTAGATGGTGGGTATGTTAACGTCAGTTTTACTTTTTTATCCGGTCCAATGATGAAAACAGATCGAACGGGGACTTTATCCGCTGCATCGGGATGCATCATACCATACAATTCTGCTACCGTCCCATCGTCAGCTATTATGGGATAATTCATGGTTGTATTTTGCGTTTCGTTGATATCACCAATCCAATCCTTATGCTCTTCTAGTGGATCTACACTTAAGGCTAAAATTTTAACATCTCTCTTATCAAATTCACCCTTCAATTGCGCCACTCTTCCTAATTCAGTTGTGCACACAGGAGTATAATCTGCAGGGTGAGAAAATAATATACCCCAAGAATCTCCTAAATAATCATAAAAATCTACCTCTCCTTCTGTAGTTTGCGTCTTGAAATTTGGTGCTTCATTACCTAGTTTAATTGCCATAACGTACTTTGTTTTATAGTTCAACCATTAAACTCTATAATACATCTATTGTTTTGTGCTCCGTGTTATGTAAATGTAAATTATAGGATGGCAAAAGATAGTAGCTCACGGAAAAAACTAAGTATCAAGTATACTTCTCAAATCATGTTTTTGCGTTCCATACTATAAATCTGTACTTTCACGGGTCAATAAGAAAATCATGCGGTCAATCGTTAGCTATAATTTTTTACTCTTGATCCTAATTGTGATCGGAGGAAATGCCTGCAATCAAAGCCAAAATATTGAGCGGGATCAAAAATCGAATGCATCGTTGGAAACAGTGGACCCGGTTTACGGCTATCATCCAGATAGTTTTCATGCCGACCATCGTACAGTTCAACCAAACCAATTCCTGGCAGATATATTACTCCAGGAAAATCTTTCCTATTCGGAAATTCACAATCTAGTACAGCGCACCGATTCAATATTTGACCCACGCGACATTCGCTCCGGGAAACCTTATTGTTTTTTATATACTGATAGCTGCGAGAGACCTGAATTAATGATATATGAGTTGTCCCCGTATTCTTATTTGGAATATGACCTACACTGCCTGGACATATCGCGAATAGATAAGCCTATAACAACCAAAATCAGAAAAACGGGTGGTCGAATTGATGGCTCTTTATGGCTTTCGCTAGACGAGTTGGGAGCACCCACTTCACTTATCTCTAAAATGGAAGATGCTTTAGCCTGGTCGGTCGATTTCTATTATATACAGCCTCAAGACTCCTTCTTTTTACTGTATGAAGAACAGTGGTCGGAAAATGAATTCCTGGGCACTGGGAAATTGCTGGGCGCTTATTTTCAGTCTGGAAATCAAGAATACTATTCCATTTGGTATGAATCTAAAAAATATCATGGATTTTTTGATAAACAGGGTCGACCCATGAAAAAGGCATTTTTGAAATCTCCAGTCTCGTATTCGAGAATTTCTAGTCGGTATAATCCGCGCCGCTTCCACCCCATTCAAAAACGAGTAAAGCCTCACCTGGGCACAGATTATGCAGCGCCTAGAGGAACTCCTATACGAGCAGTTGCAGATGGTATCGTTACAAAGGCTTCCTATACTCGAGGAAATGGAAATTATGTGAAAATCCGACACGACAAAACGTATCAAACCCAATATCTCCATATGACCAGATACGCCAGAGGTATTGCTCCGGGTGTGAAGGTACGTCAGGGCCAAACCATAGGATATGTGGGATCAACCGGTTTAGCCACGGGACCACATGTTTGTTTTCGATTCTGGAAAAACGGTAGACAGGTTGACCATCTTCGAGAAAATTTACCTCCTCCAGAACCTATGGCTTCAGAGGAGTTGCCCCTATATTATGAAAAACGGGATGAGATCCTGCAGCTCATGAATCCTGAAACGATATCTACTCAAAGAGAAGAGATATTGTAGAATAAGTCCCTGTAAAATTATGACTGATCGACTTCCACTTTCCGTTATCATCCCGGCAAAAAATGAGGCCGACCGCATTGGAAAGTGTATCCAATCTGTACAATTTGCGGACGAAATCCTGGTAGTGGATAGTTTTTCCACCGATGGGACAGTAAATCTGGCTAAGGAGTTGGGAGCACGGGTTATTCAGCAGGAATATCGATACTCAGCCTCTCAAAAAAACAGAAGTATCCCTCAGGCCAAACACGAATGGATCTTGTTGCTAGATGCAGATGAATGGATAGAACCGAACCTTCAAGAAGAAATTCAGCGATTACTACAAGAAGGCCCAGACCACAAAGGGTACGCTATTCCGAGAATCAATTACTATATGGGACAGCGCGTCAGGTATTCAGGATGGCAAAATGACGAGGTCCTTCGATTTTTCCACCGGGATTCTTGCAGCTATGAGGATAAGCGTGTACACGCAAAACTTATCGTAAATGGTACTAAAGGGCGTTTAAAGCAGCCAATCCACCACAATACATACCGTTCTTTCAAGGATGTCTTAGGCAAAGTCAATCAATACTCCACCTGGAAGGCAATGGATAAGGTGGATAAAGGGAAATCAGCTTCACTTGCATCCATGATTTACAAACCCTTGCACTCCTTTTTTAAAGCATATTTTCTTAGAGCCGGTATTCTAGACGGCAGAGTGGGTTACATCATCAGCGTGATTGCAGCGGGCTCCACCTTTTTGCGCCAGGTGAAGATCTGGCGAATTCGAAACGGTGAAAAAATGAGCTAAGCCATGAAACCCAATTCTGCCCGCACTATTTATCATCTTTCAACAGCGCGATCATGGCGTGGAGGCGAGCAGCAAATCTATAATCTGGTTACGCAGCAAAAAGCAATGGGCCTTCAGCCCATCGTCTGGGCGCCTAAAGAGTCACCTCTTTTGGAGCGCTTGCAATTAGAAGATTTCTCTGTTGTCGCTTTTTCGCACAAGGTTTCAATCAATCTTCCACTGGCTTTTAAGCTCAGACAATTTATAAAGCGAAATAAACCCGCTATTCTTCATCTGCACGACTCTCACGCGCATACCAATGGCTTATTAGCTACTTTGAGACTAGCTAAAGCACCCCCATTAGTACTGCATCGCCGTGTGCCCTTTTCTGTGGGAAAAAATCGACTCTCTAACTGGAAATATAATCACTCGAATATCAAACGTATCATCGGTATTTCACAAAATGTGATTGACGCTATGCAAGTCTGCTTGAGAAGAACTGATCACATTCGAAAAATATACAGTGGCATTAACCCCAGCGCCCTTCAGGTCGGGCAAAGAGGAACTTTTCGCCGAAAAATTGGTGTGAATTCAGATGATATCCTCATCGCACATGTCGGGGCCCTGGCCCCCGAAAAAGACTTCAAAACTTTCCTCGAGACAGCTGACCTTATAAATCAGAAAATAAACTGCCCTGAAAGAATTCATTTTCTCCTGGTTGGGCAAGGGCCGGAAAAGTTATCGCTTCAAAAGGAAGCTGATAGATTGGGTCTAAAAAATGTGATTTTCACAGGATTCGTAGAAAAAATGAGTGCCGTCTATGCTGATCTTGATTTACTACTCTTTTGCCCCAAAAAAGAAGGTCTGGGCACAACAGTTATTGAAGCAATGATGGCTGGTCTGCCTATCGTAGCAACTAAAGCTGGAGGAATCCCCGAGCTCATACGGCATGAACGGGAAGGATGGTTAGCGAATATTGGCGATGCTGCTGCACTTGCCCGCTACTCGATTCAACTTTTGCAAAATGATCCACTGCGCGCTCAAACCATAAAAAATGCAAAAGCCAGAAGCAAATTCTTTACGGATAAAGCCATGGCTGATAAAATTTTGGAGGTATATCAGGAAATCTGGTAAACCTACTCTTCCTCGCCCGAAAAATAATGAGCAATTCGCTGGGCCAGCGCCGGTCCCACCTGTTCAGCAATTTCAGTTTCGGCCGCTTCCGACACCTTTTTCACTGAACCAAAATGGGACAATAGCTTTTGTCGACTTTTGGGTCCAACCCCTTCAATTTTGGTCAGCTCACTGACCGTAAAATTCTTGGAGCGCATCTGTCGATGAAAAGTAATGGCAAAGCGGTGCGCCTCATTTCGAAGGTGTTGAATAACTTTTAAGGTCTCAGATTTTTTATTGATATATAATGGTACAGGATCGCCCGGGAAATAGATCTCTTCCAGCCGCTTTGCAATGCCAATGACCGTGATTTTATCCAATAAGTCCAAGGAGCGCAAAATTTTGACAGCCGACCCCAGTTGACCCTTTCCTCCATCAATTACAACTAACTGAGGCAGTGGCTTGTCCTCAGCCTTCAAACGGGTATATCTTCTGCGCACAACCTCTTCCATCGATGCAAAATCATCGGGTCCCTCTACAGTCTTAATGTGAAATCTACGGTAGTCTTTCTTAGACGGTTTTGCATTCTTAAAAACTACACAGGATGCTACTGGATGATAACCCTGAATATTCGAGTTGTCGAAACACTCAATATGCGTAGGGAGTCGATCCATTTGTAAATCTTCTTGCATCGTCTTCAGAATTCGCTCAGCACGGGAAGCTTTGTTTTTACGAGCTTGCTGTTGCTGCAACTTCTGCTGTTTAAAATACAATACATTTTTTTTGGATAGATCCAACAGTTTCTTTTTATCACCTCGTTGAGGAACAGTCCATTGGGTATCCTCAAACAGCAAATCTACTTCGAAAGGCACCACAATTTCCGGCGCATAATCCGAAAACCGATCTCGTAGATTTAGAATTGCCAGTTCAAGAAGGTCTTTTTTATCATCATTTAAATTCTTTTTCAACTCTAGCGTATAGGTGTTGATCATGACTCCATTTACCACCTTAATATAGTTTACAAAGGCATGGGATTCGTTATCGGCTATGGAATACACGTCCAAATCATGAATGCGCGGATTGACTACTGTAGATCTACTTTGATAGTCTTGAAAAGCCTCGAGACGCACTTTCCACTTGTGTGCTTCCTCAAAATTCATCTTCTCTGCCTCTAGTTGCATTTGACGTTTGATATGTTTTTTAACGGGCCCAAACCGACCGCGTAACATATTCTTCACCTGGTCGATTTTTTCCATGTAACGCTCTTCAGACTCCTCTCCTACACAGGGTCCCATACAGTTGTCTATATGGTATTCCAGACAGACTTTAAATTTGCCGGATTCGATATTCTGCTCAGACAGATTCAATTTGCAGGTGCGCAGCGGAAACAACTGCTTGATCAGGTCTAAAACGATTTTCGCCTTATACTTCGATGTATAGGGTCCATAATATAAAGACCCATCTTTTTTCCGGCGACGAGTAAAAAACACACGGGGGAAACGCTCTTTTTTCACGCAAATGTAGGCGTACGACTTATCGTCACGAAACATGACATTGAACTTCGGTTGGATTTTCTTGATTAAGGTATTTTCGAGAAGTAGAGAATCGTGCTCAGATTCGACAATGATATATTCTACCCGCTCAGCACTTTTCACCATCTTTCGGGTTTTGTAAGCCTGATTCTTTCCAGCTGTAAAATAGCTACTAACGCGATTCTTAAGGTTTTTTGCTTTCCCCACATACAAAACCTCCTCCTCAGGCCCTATAAATTTATAGACCCCGGGTTGTTGAGGCAGATATGGCAACAATTTTTCTCTATAATCTTTCCCCGTCATAACGCAATATTACCAACTATTTTTAACATCCCCATAACCAGATGTTTCAGTCATTATTTTATAATAATTTTTTTGGGCGATCCCCGCCCTTGCGATAGCTGCGTGCGGGTCGTTACGCTCCGGGCTCCACCTTCGTTCGGTCCCTCCCAAAGTTTTGGGAGGGACTCATCCGCCTAAGGCGAATGACCCTGCGCATCACTATCGCGAGGGTGCCTTGTATTCGATTTTATTATAAATAACTGGCCTAGAAACGTTTAGATTAAAATGTAGTCAACTCAACTCCTCGTTTAAAACCATTCAAAGTTAAGATGATTACAATGCGCCAACCTATATCGCAATCCACAATTACGCAGTTTCTCGTTTCATCACTTTCAAAAACGGAATCATCTAAATGTCTAAGCAAGAAGATATCCAATTTCAGATCCCATTTAATCATCATTTCACCGATATTTTTCAATTTAACTTGTGTGATATAGCGTTGAGAAAAGGTGTGGGGATTTTAAATCATTCTCAACTGCTTCCTAGATCATGAATAGCCTATCTTCCAAAGTTGACTTGTTGACTCTTTTTCCTGTCTTTCGGATGGACATGATTACAAAAAAATCCGTAATCACGTTTTAATCCTTATGAGGCCTGAAACAACCTTTGGCAAACGAAATAGCTAAAAAGACAATATATATCCGATCTTTAAAGAAACTGCTGTTATATTACTGGTATTAAATAAATTTCACTATTCTGAAGCTTTAATTCCAATGAATCTGCTGAACCTTCACTTGTCAACATACCATGGTATCCAATTTGCACTGACAAAGCAGGAGAATTATCCCCGCATGGTAGTCCTTCAGGTAGATGATAAGTAAATAGATCGTAAAGCTCATTAGTATCTACCGAGTTGCTATTCTTCAAATATTTGACTTCACTCCAATTATCAATCCATCTATTGCTAAAAGTTTCTCCATCTTTCTCCAATTCGATATGTAAAAACCTATTATCTTCTTTCCCATCTATATAGTGTTCATAAACCTCAGGATTGAAATGTTCTGGTACATAATATTGATCAAATATATAAATCCATAAGGTGATAGAAATATCTTCGGATATCGTAAAACTCATCCCCTGTCTAAAAATAAAACGCTCACCCGCAATAATTGTAAGGAAATTACTATGATTAACAAGTAAACTTTCTTTACACGAAACCATTACTGAATCGAGAATATTACCATCGATTGAACCGAAAAGACGAGCACTAATAGGTTCGATATTTGAATTTAGATCTGAAGGCTCTCTCGTATCGTTACATGCAGTAGTGAAACCAATAACAAATATGATGGAAAGCAGCCAAATTAGCTTTTTTTTATTCAGATACATATCAATATGTGTTTTCAATAAAGTCATTGGAATATAGGGATTTATTATTGGTTTGCCCTCTTATTATCCGGAAAATTTACAGCTCAGTTTAAAAATTGATTCATAAGTAAATATCTAAGTATGATCGAGAAGTGGCTTACAATTATCGCCGGTATAATTTATACATTTGGTCATCAGTATATCTGCGTGCATATTTCGGTGCCTTCCAAGACAGAATTTCAATACGCTCCTAAACAAAACTGACTAGTACGTGAAGGTTCCTTTGGAGGGAACAAACAACCTTTGGTTAATTCCGCTTTCATAAGCTTAAACTGGCGCAATAGGTATAACTATTCTCCTTTCTTACGCCTTGATTTGAACAAAATAATCTGCATCTTTCCCATACTTATTTAGTCGTAATGGCATTCGCAAACTCAACTCACCCATTGTACCCATGAAAACACTTCAGCCTAATTCCCTCATTTACTCGAATCAAGAATTCAATACAACTCTCCGAAGGCCTTCTATTTCTCCCCGACAAAAGCAGCCTTCTACATGATCATTCACTAATCCCATGGCTTGCATAAAAGCATAAGCTGTGGTGGGACCAATAAACTTCCAGCCTCTTTTTTTAAGTGCCTGACTCAATCGATGAGAATTTGGGCTCTTCGTTAATTGCCCCAACTGCTGATACGTGAATTCGTAGGGCCGCTC
>CAZVLN010000041.1:0-19603 GCA_964627995.1 uncultured Saprospiraceae bacterium | reverse complement strand
CTACCCATATGGCGTAGCTGCCAGCACGGTAAATAATCGGTATGATATATTTCTAACCACATAGCGTAGCTGCCGGCAAGCGTAATATTCTGTTTGAATTTTTCTACCGATATACCGGATCAGCCGGTTGGCGGACACGGCCTAGGCCACGGTAAAAGGTCTGTCGGTTTGCGTAAAATGAAATGTTCTGATTTCATTTTATGTATGAGTGGTAACAGACCGGTATTTGGATTAGCACGTAATCGATTCAACAACAGTTTTGACTTGATCCAGTATTTGAAATTCCTAAGTCCCGTAGGGACGTAATATCGGTAGAACAAAAAGCGAATCCATGGAATGCGTGCCGTAGGTACGCTATATAAAAATTATCCTAGCTGCTATGGGTCTTTCTGCACAGGTGAAAAAATGTACTGTTCATTATATTCAATCTCATGTGATTCCAGCAAAACCAAATATTCCTCCGTAAATGTCTTCTTTTTATGGTGCAGCTGCTGATTTTCAATGTAGCTAATAATTCCCGGCAAATCTATTTTTGAGTGTGAAAAGGCCCCGTACCCTTCTTGCCATGAAAACTTACTTTTCAATAGATTGGACTTATTTATCCATCGGGAAGATGATTGTTTGACATCTTTCATTAGATCAGAAAGTGCTTCGGTAGGTCTCATCCCAAAAAGGAGATGGATATGATCTGGCATGCCATTTATTTGAAGCATTTTATGCCCCTTGCTTTGAATGATTCCAGTGATATATTTATAAAGTTCAATTTGCCATTCTTTTGAAATCAGACTTTTTCTGTCTTTAACTGCAAATACGGTATGGAAATGAATTTGTGTGTAGGTGTTTGCCATTTTATTTCAGTTTAGAGGTCTAATTTCAAAAAGGAAATCGCGATGAGGTGACTTCTAAACATTGACCCTTATCCATAAAAATAAGAATTTTGAAAATTTATTCTTATTGTTCCGATATAGAGTATCACCCTGTGGCGGACACGGTCTACGGCACTAGGAATAATCGGTATAATATTTTTCTACCCATATAGCGTAGCTGCCAGCATGGTAAATAATCGGTATGATATATTTCTAACCATATAGCGTAGCTGCCGGCACGCGTAATATTCTGTTTGAATTTTTCTACCGATATACCGGATCAGCCGGTTGGCGGACACGGCCTAGGCCACGGTAAAAGGTCTGTCGGTTTGCGTAAAATGAAATGTTCTGATTTCATTTTATGTATGAGTGGTAACAGACCGGTATTTGGATTAGCACGTAATCGATTCAACAACAGTTTTGACTTGATCCAGTATTTGAAATTCCTAAGTCCCGTAGGGACGTAATATCGGTAGAACAAAAAGCGAATCCATGGAATGCGTGCCGTAGGTACGCTATATAACTCCTCTTTCGGCCTAGCGCTGCGCAAGGGGCCATGAGTAATGGCGACCGAATCCGCCGGCTGGCGGATGACGGGCCGAGTGAAGCCCTGGATTCCCGAGGATCGCTATGGGCGATCTCGAGGATGGAAGGGGGATACTGAACGAGCCCTGAAGCATAGCGTCCGGCCGCCACTGGCGGTCGGAAGGCCCCTGCAGATCCTATCTATCTGTATTCAAAGGGATTACTTCCAATCGTAATGGATGGAGAGTTCATGGGGCGATAAAAACACGAATGATTCCCTGTTTTCGATAAGGATGCTGTCGGGAAATGCATAGATCAAATCGCGCTCCAGGCTGCTCAGGGTGGTGGCTCTGCGGATACGTATTTCTAAAAATACCAGCTCTCCCGCAGCGTTTTGGATTATTTTGCAAGACTCAACAGGAATGCGTTCGTCGGTAGCTCGATAGGTAATGTGCAATTTGTCATCCTGAAATGTGCTATCTATGGCAATGTCATCCACCCAACTTTTTCGATGAATATTGGCACTTAGAAAAAAGTCCAGCTCCTTTTTCCAATCTTCGGCCGTGTAGGATAAGGTTTGAGTTTCGGGAGACTCTTCACCGACTTTCACTGTTTTATTCACGGGGCCCTTCTCCTCTAGTTTGGAAAGGTGATTCTCCAGCACACTATCGATTCGAATGATGGGGGAATCCGCGCCGGCCGGAGCTTGCGGAGCTTCGCAGGCGGCTAAAAACCAAGCCATGGGAAGGAAAAAGATTATGTATTTCATCATTTGAATAAAGATTGACCGGTCATTTCTTTAGAGTGTTCCAGATCCATAATTTCGAGAATGGTAGGCGCCACATCCGCAAGTATCCCGTTTTTCAGCTGATGCTTTTTATCGCGACTGACATAAATAATAGGTACGGGGTTTTTGGTATGCGCTGTATTGGGAGAGTTATCGGGATTGATCAAATAATCCGAATTTCCATGATCAGCTATGATAATCAGGTCGTAGCCCCTGTCGAGAGCTGTTTCCACATTTTTCTTCACACAAGCATCCACTGTATGCGCGGCTTTCTTAGCAGCTTCAAAAACGCCGGTATGGCCTACCATATCGGCATTGGCATAGTTGAGGCAAATAAAGGCCGGCTTCTCTTTTACAATCTTTTCGTTTATCGCGTCGCACACTTCAAATGCACTCATTTCGGGTTGCAAATCGTAGGTAGCCACTTTAGGAGAGGCGATCAGGATGCGATCTTCCCCTTTAAATGGTGTCTCCCGGCCCCCGGAAAAGAAAAATGTTACGTGGGGATATTTTTCAGTCTCAGCAATTCGCACTTGACTTAGGCCCGCATTTGCAATGACTTCGCCCAGCGTTCCAAGCAAATGATCTTTGGGGAATAAGACATTAATATCGTTAAAGGTATCATCGTAGGCTGTCATCGTAATGAAGTGCAAGGGGAGAGGGACCATTTCGGTTTCCTCCACTGGCTTTTGGCTTAAGGCATAAGTGATCTGTCGGGGCCTGTCTGATCTAAAATTGAAGAAGAAAACCACATCATCTGCTTGAATACGCCCCTGTTTTGTATAGTCTTGATGGATGAGCGCCGGCAAAAACTCATCGGTGGTATCCTTATCGTATAGCTGCTCTACGGCAGATAGCAGGTCATCCGTGCTACTTCCCTGTCCATGAACTAAAAGGTCATATGCCTTTTGGGTGCGTTCCCACCTATGGTCTCTATCCATGGCATAATACCGACCTATTACATCGACCAGGTGGATGTGATCTACGCCTTCCATGCTTTCCAGCAAGCGCTCCAAAAAACTGTATCCACTTTTCGGATCCGTATCCCGGCCATCGGTAAAAGCGTGAATATAGACCGGCACATCCTGAGTTTTCAGGTATTCCACACAATCCAATAAGTGATTGATATGAGAGTGTACACCTCCATCAGAAACCAGACCCATCATATGAAAAGGCTTATCGTTTTCTCTGGCGTATTGCAGGGCGTTTTGGAAAGCCTCATTTTCAAAGAAGCTACCATCTGCCAGCGCTTGATTAATCTTAACCAGATCTTGATACACAATTCGTCCTGCTCCAATATTGAGATGCCCCACTTCTGAATTGCCCATTTGGCCCTCCGGCAGACCGACCTCTTCACCAAAAGTGGTCAGTTCAGCAGTTGGATAATCGTTCATAAGCTTATCCATAAATGGAGTGTGTGCCTGGCGAATGGCATCGGCCTTTGGATCAGTTCCGAGGCCCCAACCGTCTAAAATCATCAAGAAAGCAGGTCGTTTCATAATTTGGTATTTACAAGACTAAGGTACAAAGTACTAACAGGAGATGCTCAGAAATGATGTGGGAAAATAGGTCTTCTCTTTTTCTTTTTTATTTGGGGGTATCCCCGAGGCGCCTGCGGCGCTCGAGGGCCGGGCTGCTACAGGGTGCCGTCCTCGCGATCGCCAACGGCGATCCGCGGGACCCAAAGGCCTTCCGCATCCCTTACCCACTTTACTTGCCGGTGTAGGGTGTGAGATTGAGCGTTTCTGAATCCATTGAATAAATCTGCACCATGGAATAGGTAGGCACTTCATAAATCCTCATACCTACCGATTCCAAAGAGAGCAAAATCATACTTTATGGGGTCAGTAGGGTCAAGTTTTACCAATTCCTCTCGCAATTCCAGCACGGCCTTCCAATCTCTCGTTTTTCTTTTCAGCAGTCCCAGAGTTCTTGCTACGCGTTCCACATGTACATCTAGTGGAGGACAAAGTTGGTCAGTGCGTATGCTTGTCCATAGTCCGAAGTCAACGCCATTGGTATTTGGGCGCACCATCCATCGCAGAAACATATTGAGTCTTTTGCAGGTCGATTTGCGCTCTGGTGTAGCGATGTGTTTTTGGGTGCGACGCGGTGCATCGGGCAGACTAAAAAAAGATTGCTGAAAACCGATGAGTGCGGATTCTATGGTTTCATCTTCAGGACTCAGATGCTGACTAAAAGCGTCTTCCAGTGAGTCGTGCTTCTTGTAATAATTCTGCAAAAAACGCAGGAAGTACAGGGTGTCAGTTGCATTAAAAGTACGGTGCTTAAACGCTAAAAACCGTTCCGCTTGCTTTCGATCGTGATGTAAAATGAAATGATGCGGTCGTCCCTCCATCAATTCGATAAGTTGTAAGCCTTTATCGATTATGGTTTGCCGACGGCCCCAAGCTAAGATGGAGACCCAGAAGGCAATAATTTCAATATCCTGCAGGCTTTGAAACTGGTGAGGAAGTGCGATAGGGTCTTCTTCGATAAAGTCAGGCTGTTCGTACTGCACTGCTTTTTCGTTCAATAGCTGAGTCCGTGCCGCTGCGGAGAGGGGCCTATTAGTGCGCATATCAAGAATTGAAAGTGACTTTCTTTAGTCCAATGTCTGAGCTATCTCGATAATCTCATAACCTTCAATCATGTCTCCTACCTTGATGTCGTTGAAGTTCTTAACGGAGAGTCCACACTCCATACCGTTTTTGACTTCTTTGACGTCGTCTTTATAGCGTTTTAGTGAGTCGACCTCACCTACGACGCCTTCTTTAGTCGGATAAATGACGATTCCGTCACGAATGACGCGAATATTCGTGTTTCGGGTTATTCTCCCTTCCTGAACGATACAACCAGCGATGGTTCCCACCTTA
The DNA here is from genome assembly GCA_964627995.1 of uncultured Saprospiraceae bacterium. Taxonomy (GTDB): domain Bacteria; phylum Bacteroidota; class Bacteroidia; order Chitinophagales; family Saprospiraceae; genus JAWLFI01. The sequence goes on along the minus strand of CAZVLN010000041.1, from coordinate 14,549 downwards.
CTGATCTTAAATATTTCGCGAACTTCCACCTGGCAGACAATTTTCTCTTCCTTGGTCGGTTCCAACATCCCTTCAATCGCCATTTTGATTTCTTCAATGGCTTCGTAGATGATAGAGTAAGACTTGATTTCTACTCCTTCACTCTCTGCGAGTTTTCTTGCATTCATAGAAGGTCGTACCTGGAAGCCAATGATAATGGCATCTGAGGCCGAGGCCAGTAGTACATCAGACTCGATGATCTGACCTACCGCTTTATGAATGACATTTACCTGAACCGTCTCCTGAGAGAGTTTGATTAAGGAGTCACTTAATGCCTCTATGGATCCATCCACATCACCTTTAACGATCAAGTTCAATTCCTTAAAGGTACCTAGGGCAAGTCTACGACCGATCTCATCCAAACTAATTCGCTTAGACGCTCGTGTATTTTGCTCTCTAAGGATTTGAGCTCGTTTCGTCGCAATCTGTCGAGCTTCTTGTTCCGATTCGGTTACTTTGAAGCGTTCGCCCGCTTGTGGCGCACCACTTAAACCTAATATTAGTGCTGGTTGAGCAGGGCCAATTTCCTTTACGCGCTCTCCGATTTCATTATACATGGCTTTTACTCGGCCAGAGTGTTCACCTGCAATGATTGGATCACCTATTCGGAGTGTTCCGGTTAGAATAAGCACATTGGTTGTATACCCTCTACCTTTATCTAAGGAGGCCTCTAGAACCACACCGATTGCTTCCCGATCCGGATTTGCTTTCAGTTCTAAAACATCTGCTTCCAGCGTAATTTTTTCAACCAGCTCGGGAATTCCTTCTCCGGTCATTGCTGATATATCCTGAGATTGATATTTTCCACCCCAATCCTCAACGAGGTAATTCATTTGAGCGAGCTCATTTTTTATACGTTCCGGATCTGCACCCGGCTTATCTATTTTGTTGATAGCAAATACCATAGGGACCCCAGCGGCTTCAGCGTGAGAAATCGCCTCTTTGGTTTGGGGCATGATTCGATCATCGGCTGCAATGATGATAATCGCAACATCCGTTACTTTGGCACCCCGTGCACGCATAGCTGTAAAGGCCTCGTGACCCGGCGTATCTAAAAAGGTAACTTTTTTGCCTTCTTTTGAAGTTACTTCATAAGCACCGATATGCTGAGTGATACCCCCTGCCTCACCAGAAGCTACATTTTCAGATCGAATGTAATCCAGGAGGGATGTTTTACCGTGATCCACGTGTCCCATTACTGTAATAATAGGTGAGCGTGGACTCAAGTTTTCATCCTCGTCATGTAAGATATCTTCTTCTTCTGTTTGTTCTTCAGCGGAAATAAACTCGACATCGTAATCAAATTCATCTGCAACGAGTTCTATGATCTCCGCATCTAGTCGCTGATTTATCGATACGATAACGCCAAGATTCATGCAGGTTGTAATAATATCCGTTGGACTCAGATCCATAAGGCTTGCCAAGTCAGACACGGAAACAAACTCCGTAACTTCCAACTTTTTCTCTTCCTGCTGTTCGAGCTGTTCCTGCTGTTGCATTTCCTGCTCGCGCTGTTTCTCGCGGCTATCCTTACGTGTTGATTTTGATCGACGCGACTTTTTACCTCCGGAAATTCGGGCCATTGTGGCCTTGATTTTCTCTTCGATTTCCTTTTGAGTGATCTCTTGAGGCTCCTCGCGACCTTTTCGTTTTCCTTTTGCTCCGCGGCGTTGACCTTTATTTTTAACGTTAGGCACTACCTTTCTGCGGCGGCGCTTGCGTTTAGGTTTACTGTCGCTGTCTTCTTCTTTTTTCTTCTTTTTCTTTTTATCGAATTTTTTCAGGTCTATTTTACCCTGAACCTTTAAGCCCTTAAGCGTTGGCGCTTTTGTTTTAACAACACTTTCCTCAGCGCTACCCTCATCAGTGCTTCCTGCATCTGAGGCACTGTCTGTTGCAGCTTCCCCTTCAGGTGGCGACTTGATGCCTTTTGGAGTTTTGCTTTTCTCCTCTTCTTTTGCTTCTTCTTTGGACTTTTTAACCTCCTCGGCTTCTTTTTCTTTCTTCTGTTTCTCCTCTTTTTCCCGTGCTTTTTCTTCTTCTTTTTCCTTTTTTGCTGCCGCGGCTTTCTTCTTGCGTTCAGCTGCTTCCTTTTTCTCCTTGTCCAAGTCTATTTTTCCGACTACTTTGGGACCTTTAACTCGTCGGTTACCCTCTTCAGATTCTTTTTCCGGCTCAGGTTCTTTTTTGTCTACCTTCTCTTCTTTGCCTGCCTTTTCTTTCTTCTCTTCCTCCGGTACAGTTTCAGGAGTTTTTTCTTCGGACTTTTCGGGTTCAGGAGCTTCTGCCTCTTTCTGTTCTACCTCTTCCTTTGGAGTGGATTTGGCTGCATCAGACTCAGCTTTTTTGACTGGTTCTTCTTCCTTCTCCTTATTGTAGCCGAGAGTGATTTGATCCGCTTGCTCTTTCACGGAAATGGAACTTTCAAATGCTTTTAAAAGCTCATCATACATTTCATCGCTTACCTTGGCCGTAGGTTTGTTGTCAATATCAAACCCATTCTCGTTCAAGTGTTCTACAATAGTAGCCACTCCGACGTTTAATTCCTTCGCGATTTTTACTAAGCGTTTCGCCATTCGTTTATTTTCTCCTCTTTCAGTTAGCGGATATACTGATATTCTATATCCAAGTGATATTTTGGTCTGCGAAGATATGCATTATAGTTCGTCTTCTTCAAATTCATTGATCAAGACTTGAAGCACGGCATCGATAGTTTCTACTTCGAGGTCTGTGCGACGTTGCAATTCTTCACGAGTTAAATTTAATACTGATCTGGCAGTATCACACCCAATGTCTTTTAGTTGTTCAATTACCCACTCTTCGATTTCATCTGAAAACTCTTCCAGGTCAATATCTTCAACTTCTTGCATGACATCGTCTCGAAGGACATCAATTTCGTATCCGGTCAGGCGCCCAGCAAGTTTAATATTTGATCCCCCTTTACCAATGGCCAGGGAAACTTGATCTTGCTCTAAGTATACCTTCGCTGTTTTCTCCTCATCATTTAAATCGATGCGAGAAACCTTTGCGGGGGTTAATGAGCGTTGGATAAACAACACATTATTTGTCGTATAATTCACGATATCTATATTCTCATTGCGTAACTCTCTCACAATTCCGTGAATTCGAGATCCCTTCATACCGACACAAGCACCTACGGGATCAATCCGATCGTCATAGGACTCTACCGCTACCTTAGCTCTTTCGCCAGGCATTCGGACTATTTTTTTGATCGTAATGAGACCGTCTTCAATTTCTGGCACTTCCTGTTCCATGAGTCGTTCGAGGAACTTAGGTGCAGTACGACTAACAATTACTGTCGGATTATTGTTCCTCATTTCCACTTCTGTGATTACGCCTCTTACCATATCGCCCTTGCGGAAAAAGTCTCCTCGAATTGTTTCTCTTCTCGGCATAACCAACTCATTATCGGTGGCATCGTCGAGAATGAGTACTTCGTGCTTCAAAATTTGATGCACTTCACCGATGATCATATCGCCTACGCGGTCTGAATATCTTTTAAAGATTTCATCTTTTTCAAGCTCCATGATTCGAGCGATAAGCGTCTGGCGCGCTGCCATAATGGCGCGGCGGCCAAAGTCGACTAGCGACAACTCTTCATAGCACTCTTCACCTACTTCGTAATCGTCCTCTATAGCTTGAGCCTCACTGATGGAGATCTGACTATTCTGATCGGTAACCTCTCCATCTGCCACAATCTCCCTTACGCGCCACATTTCCAGGTCTCCCTTGGACGTATTGACAATGATATCAAAGTTTTCATCCGAACCGTATTTCTTCTTGATCAGGGTTCGAAAAACATCTTCAAGTACTTTGACCATCGTAGGCCGGTCGATATTCTTTCCGGCCTTGAATTCATTAAAGGTTTCGACCAAATTCATATATGTATTCGTTTATGAGCTGTTATTATTAAATAGCAAGTTTGACGCGCGCTGTATCTATAGCTGGGAAAGCGATTTCACTTTCCACTTTTTTTCGAATTTTACGTTTTCCCTCTTTTTCGACAATCCGCCGTTCCACGATAATACTGTTTTCCAAAACATCGAGTAAGCGACCGTCGAACTTTTCGCCGTCCGTCAGTTTAATTTCCAATTTGCGTCCTACGTGCTTACCATACTGACGCAAAAGCAAAAGGGGTCTTCGTGCACCGGGTGAAGAAACTTCTAATATATAGTTTTCTTTAACCAGAGGTGACTCATCCAAATCCTCTTCTAAAAATCGACTTATCTTTCTACAAGTCGTGAAATCCACGCCCGTGTCACAGTCGATATAGACTTCGATTTTACGGCCACGCTGCACTTCCTTTACCTCAACGCAAAAGCAACTCTCGTACTCCGATTCTTTAAACTTTTCTTCTAATTTTTTCTCTATATGTTCAGCTGCCGTCATCATTCCGTTGCATAAAAAAAAGGGAACGATCTGCTCCCTTCCCTCTAAATTCCCCACAAAGATAACGTTTTTCTAAGAGGAATGCAAGGATTTGTAATTGCAGACAGACTTGGGATGAAAATTATAGTTATTTGACTAGCGGGAACTAAAATTTTATGAAATATCGATCGGGAGATTAAAAGTGTAGAACAAGCAGTAGTTCTTTCTAATTCCTGGGCATTATAATATCTTTGCGTTTTGGCTTTGACGAGCATCTCATACTTATATTTATTCTCCATAAGACGGAAAACACCTTATGTCACAAAAATCAGCTTCCCTTCTCACTGCTTTTGAACAGCTTTCCCGGGCCTTACCCCAAACACCTCGGGCAGCTTATGTTTTGGGTACGGGCTTGAAAGGATTAGTCGAGGAGCTCGAGCATCCCATGCGGATTCCCTATGGAGATTTTACCGATCTTCCACAGGCCACTGCACCGGCTCACGGGGATGCATTTTTCTTTGGTTATTTGGATGGGCAACCGGTGATCATGATGTCCGGTCGTTTTCACTATTATGAAGGATATAGCATGAAACAGCTCACGTTTCCTATCCGCATGATGTGTTTATTTCCCTTAGAGTTTATTTGGATTTCTAACGCGGCCGGCAGTGTTAACCCCGAGATGAAAACAGGGGATATCGTTTTTATACGTGACCACATAAACATGATGCCTGATCACCCCCTTCGCGGTTCTAACGACGAGACACTTGGACCTCGCTTTCCCGATATGTTACATACCTATGATCCCGACTGGAATGCCGAAGCATGCGCGCAGGCTGTGGCATTTGATTTAGAGGCACACCAGGGAGTTTATTGGGCGTGGGCCGGACCCAGTCTTGAAACCCCTGCAGAATATAAAATGATTCATAAGTTGGGAGCTGATGTCGTGGGTATGTCAACCGTACCCGAGGTGCTCGTCGCAAAACATATGGGTCGCAAAGTGGTTGTAAGTTCAGTGGTATCTAATGTCTGTTATCCACCCGAGGCCATTCGGGAAACTACAGCGGAGGATGTAATTGAAGCCGTAGAGGCTGTTTCGCAGCCTTTGAGAAAATTAGTACGCCACATGACAAAGCAGTGGCTAGCAGAGATAAGTGGCCCGAACAATTGAATAAAATATGACTAAAAATAAATCTACGTCTATTCACATCGTGAATGCAAATGAGAATAATCTCAAGTCAGTACACGTTGAAATTCCCCATTACAAAATGACCACCCTGACAGGGGTCAGTGGAAGTGGGAAGTCCTCTCTGGCATTTAATACCATATATGCAGAGGGGCAACGGCGGTATATGGAAACCTTCTCTGCCTACGCTCGCCAATTTATCGGTGAAATGGAGCGTCCTGACGTAGAGCAAATTACTGGCTTGAGTCCAGTGATTTCCATCGAACAAAAGACCACCGGAAACAATCCGAGGTCTACAGTAGGTACCATTACTGAAATATATGATTTCCTTAGGCTTTTATATGCGCGAGCTGCAAAAGCGTATTCTTTTGATACGGGTAAGGAGATGGTCCAATATACTGAGAAACAAGTATTAGAGGAGATCCTCGAACGCTTTGAGGGAAAGAAAATTGCCATTCTGTCTCCGCTCGTTAGATCGAGAAAAGGACACTACAGGGAGCTTTTTCAACAAATAAAAAAACAAGGATATACAAAGGTTCGAGTCAATGGTGAAGTGCAAGACATAGAGTCGGATATGGCAGTAAGTCGCTATAAAACTCATGATATTGAGGTCATAATTGACCGATTAAGTGTAGAGGAACCTAAAGTTGCGCGTCTGAGTCGTGCACTCGAGCTCGGCTTCAAAATGGGACAGGATATGATTTACGTCCTGGACTGGGAATCTGGCGATATCAAAACGTATTCTAAGCAACTTATGGATGCAGATTCCGGGGTGTCTTATGAACGGCCTTCCCCAAACACTTTTTCTTTCAATTCGCCCTACGGTAGTTGCCCTCGCTGCAAGGGCTTGGGCGTTCTTCCGGATGTAGATCATGAAAAGGTGATTCCCAACGACGAAAAATCAATTAATGAGATAGGCATAGTTCCCTTTGGCGAAGTTCGAAAGAACCAGACCTTTGAACAGCTTCGGAAATTAGCTCGGCATTACAAGTTTAGTTTTGCCGCACCCGTAAATGAAATACCTAAAGAGGCCTTAGATACGATCTTGTTCGGAAGCGATAAACTCGTTTTAACTCGTTCAAAAAAATCGGGAAGCGACTATCACATGGATATTGCTCAAGAAGGGATCATTCAAATTATTCGAGACACCTACGAGTCTACGTCTTCAGAGCATCTTCGTTCATGGGCGGAAAACTTCATGACTTTACAGCCTTGTCCAGATTGTAAAGGCTATCGATTAAAAAAGGAATCTTTACATTTTAAAATGCACGATAGTCATATTGGGCAGTTAGCTCATATGGATTTGGATCAATTATACGAATGGCTCGAAGATCTTCCGCAACATCTGGATGAAAGACAACTCAAAATAGGGCAGGAGGTGCTGAAAGAAATTCAAGTCCGACTACATTTTATGTTGCAGGTCGGGTTAGATTATCTCGCACTCGACCGTCCGGCCCGCACCTTGTCCGGTGGAGAAGCGCAGCGAACGAGGCTGGCGACTCAAATAGGAAGTCAACTGACAGGTATTACCTATATTTTGGATGAGCCAAGTATTGGGTTACACCAACGTGATAATCACCGTCTTATTGATGCCTTAAAAGACCTGGCTAAGATGGGCAACACCGTCATCGTTGTGGAGCACGACAAGGATATTATGTTGGCTTCTGATTACCTGGTCGACTTGGGTCCAGGAGCTGGCAAAAACGGAGGAGAGATTGTTGCCGAGGGCCATCCCCAGTCTTTCTCAAGTAAGGACTCAATTACAGCTCAATATTTAAATGGGAAGCGCGAAATTGAGGTTCCTACAGAGAGGCGATCCAGTTCCGGTGAGTTTTTACACTTGCGCGGCGCTAAAGGACACAACTTAAAAAACGTAAACTTAGATATTCCTCTCGGCAGCCTAATTGCTGTTACGGGGGTTAGTGGTAGTGGTAAATCTTCTTTGATTAATGAGACCTTGTACCCCATATTACGTCGACATTTTCACAATTCCACGCAAATTCCATTGACCTATGAGAGCATTGATGGGCTGAAGCACATCGATAAGGTGATTGAAGTGGATCAATCACCGATCGGGCGAACACCCCGTTCCAATCCGGCGACCTATACCAAAGTCTTTACCGATATTCGAAAGCTATTCTCTGATGTTCCCGAGGCAAAAATAAGAGGATATAAGCCCGGCCGATTTTCCTTCAATGTAAAAGGAGGGCGATGCGAAGTTTGCAAAGGAGGTGGAAAGCGACTTATTGAGATGAATTTTTTACCTGATGTCTATGTCGATTGTGAAGAGTGTATGGGCCGTCGCTATAACCGCGAAACACTTGAAGTGATCTTCAAAGGAAAGACAATATACGATGTGTTGGAAATGGCGGTGGATGAGGCCGTTGAATTTTTTGAACCTATACCTAAGATTTACCGAAAGCTAAAAACTATTCAAGATGTAGGTTTAGGTTATATCACTTTAGGACAGTCTGCTCCAAGCTTGTCGGGGGGAGAGGCTCAGCGGGTCAAGCTGGCGGAAGAACTCTCTAAACGAGATACCGGTCAGACGCTGTATATACTAGACGAACCGTCTACCGGACTCCACTTTGAAGACATTCAATATCTCTTGCGGGTAGTTCAGAAGCTGGTTGATAAGGGAAATACAGTCATAATAATTGAACATAACCTCGATATTATAAAAGTAGCGGACCACATTATTGATTTAGGTCCCGAAGGGGGACGAAAAGGAGGTGAAATTCAATTTGCAGGCTCTCCGGAAGAGTTGATTACCAATTCTAGCAACTCTACAGCTCGATTTTTGAAATTAGAACTTGAGCCCTCAGAGGAGACAGTTTCGTAAAATCGACATTGTCAGGCAGTGAAATCAAAAACTTTCACTCATTTATGTACCTTTGAGCGCTGCAACGCCGTTGATAAATGAGAACAACTATCATGAAGCACCTTTTTCAAAAATTACTTTTGATCCATGTCTTTCTCTTTTTCACTTTTGCGCTCTCAATAGCGCAAGATGAAAACAGAGGATGGGAAGTCGGCGGTCGCATTGGTCCCTCTTTATATGTAGGCGATCTGAATACTAATTTCGATCTTTCAAAGCCGGGGTTTATGCTCGGCCTGGGCACGCACTACAATCTGAACAATCGATTAGCACTAGGCTTTATGTTGAATGGTGCTAGAGTATATTATCGGGATGATTATACGACTAACTTATTTCAGCAAGCGCGTAATTTGAGTTTCCGGACGGATATTTATGAAGTGGCTACGCGAATGGAGTTTAATTTCATGGAATATATACACGGGGATATCGATCATGGCATCACACCTTACCTACATGCAGGATTTTCAGCTTTTTACTACCGACCCTCTGCCACCTTAGATGGTGAAAGGTATGCCTTGCGTCCGCTGGGAACAGAAGGGCAGCCGCCGGGCGAGGAATACTTTTACATTTCATTGGGCATTGTTTACGGAGCCGGATTAAAAGTGGATATTAATTATAGATGGAGTATTCAAATCGACCTAAGTGCCCGACTACTAACCACAGATTATATAGATGATGTCAGCGGGACCTATGCAGGGGCTGACGAAATTCGAAGCTTACGTGGAGCCAATGCAGATATAGCAGTCCAATTGGCTGATCGAAGCATACCTACGGAACAATTTCCACAAATTGGGCAGCCCGGACGTCAAAGAGGAAACGGAAAGAATAATGATGCCTTTGCATTCCTATCCATTGGAGTGTATCGATATTTTGGTCACATGCGTTGTCCTCGAATTTCTCCTTTGCACTAAGTTTTTATGATACAAACCAGCCAGTTTACTTTACCTGCTCACGAGCGCGGATTTCATTTAATTACGGATGAGGTGGTCAAAAACCTCCCCAAATTATTCCGAGCAGGCCTCCTGCATCTTTTTATCTGCCATACCTCGGCCGGAATCACGCTAAACGAAAATGCAGACCCTGATGTGCGGCACGACTTTCCGCTATTCTTTGATCGCTTGGCACCAGAACACCTGCCTGGTCTACGGCACACCTTAGAAGGTTCGGACGATATGCCAGCACATATCAAAGCCAGTTTATTAGGCCATTCTATAAGCATACCTATAGCAAACCACCAACTCGTATTGGGGCAGTGGCAAGGTATTGTATTGGGTGAGTTTAGAAACCAGGCTACTCCAAGGCGCTTTCAGTGCACCATGATCGGAGAGGATTAAAAAAGTATAGATTTCAAATTACTGAAACCAAGACGAAACTGAAACTGAAACCAGCATTGCTCAATGGAAATGCTTCAGCCGCCGGATTTCTTCTTCACGTAAGGTTCTGACATAGCCGCGCCCCAGCCCCTTTTTGGTTAAGCCCGCCAATATGACTCGGTCGAGCTTGATTACCCGATACCCCAAGTGATCAAACAAGCGCCGAACAATGCGGTTTCTGCCAATATGAATCTGCACGCTTACCCATGTTTTGGGTTTCCGAGCGATATAATTGGCTGCATCTACTTGAGCAAAACCATCTTCCAGTTCAAGACCGGCCCGGAGGCGATCTAAATCCTGAGGTAGTACATCAGTATGTAACTCAACCTCATAAACTTTTTGAATCTCGTGAGAGGGGTGAGTTAGCTTTTTAGCCAAATCTCCGTCATTGGTTAGCAAAAGTAAGCCTGTTGTGTTGCGATCGAGGCGACCTACGGGAAAAATTCGAGCGTCGGTCATGCCTCCCATAAGGTCCATAACAGTTTTTCGACCCTGAGGGTCATCCTTAGTGGTGATAACATTTTTGGGCTTATTCATGAGAAAGTAGACTTTCTCCTCCTCCAATTCGATTTGCTGACCGTTGTACTCCACCACATCATCCGATTGAATCAAGACCGCTGGATTTTTCTCTACAGAACCGTTGACCTTTATTTTACCGGCTTTCACCCAGTCAGCTGCTTTCCGGCGTGAACACAATCCGCAGTGCGCTACAAATTTATTGAGGCGCATGCCTTCAGGGCGATCCGTTTCCGAAGGAGAATTAGAATGGGGCATCTGTGTCATCTTCATCGTCATTCATACGGGAAGCCATTGTGATAATGGAGTCTGAGCTGTTGGCTGTGCTGGGATTGAACCCATCAAAGCCTGTTTCTTCCCATTCCTCAAATCGAGTATATGGCCCAATAAACCTGACAGGTACATTAGCCGTCGGACCATTTCTATGCTTTGCAATATGGACCTCTGTTTTTTCTTCTTCGCCCGGTTCTGCCTGGTCGTAGTAATCAGCACGATACAAGAAAATCACCATATCGGCATCTTGCTCAATGGCTCCTGATTCCCGAAGATCAGATAATTGCGGGCGCTTATCCGGCCGGCTTTCCACCTGTCGGGACAACTGTGACAATGCGATAACAGGTACGTCCAATTCCTTGGCCATCGCTTTCAAAGCACGGGATATCTTACTTATTTCCTGTTCTCTATTGCCATTTTTATTATCCATTCCCCCACTCATCAATTGGAGGTAGTCAATAATAATTAACTGGATATCGTGCTGCATCTTAAGCCGGCGACATTTGGCACGCAGCTCGAAAATGTTGATTTGGGGGGTATCGTCAATAAAGATATCAGCATCCGATAAGCGTTCGATGGAGCGATTGAGTTTCGTCCAGTCGGTATCTGTCAAATCCTTGGCATCCCTAATTTTATTAGACGTAATACTGGCGTCCATCGAGAGCAGTTTATTGGTCAACTGCAGACTCGACATCTCCAAAGAGAACACGGCTACACCCTGATTGTGATCCATTGCAGCATTTTTCGCCAAGGCCAAAGTAAATGAAGTCTTACCCATACCCGGTCGCGCCGCCACTATGATTAGATCGGATCGCTGCCAACCGGAAGTTATGCGATCTACAGCTGTAAATCCACTCGCTACCCCTAAGTTGTCCGCATCTTCCTCGGCGAGCTTCTCCATTTGTTTCCGCGCCTGGATCACTAATTCTTTAATTGCGGAATACGATCGGTTTAAGTTGTTCTGTGTAATGTTGAAAAGTCCGGTTTCTGCCTCGTCCAAGAGTTCAAAAACATCTTTCGTTTCATCAAATGATTTGTTGATGACCTCAGTAGATACTCTAATCAACTCGCGTTGAATGTGTTTTTGCACGATGATACGTGCGTGGTACTCAATATTGGCTGAGGAAGCCACCTTATTCGTTAGATCTACTAAGTAGTGCGGCGACTCTAATTGGTCGAGTTCGCCAGACTTTTTTAGAGCCTCATATACCGTGTGTAAATCCACAGGCAAGGTCTGCTCAAATAAGTTAATCATTGATTCATAAATCACTTGATGCGCAGGCAAATAGAAACTCTCTGGACTGAGATAATCCATCACTACTGTTAAGGCATCTCTATCGATAAGCAGGGCTCCTAACACAACTTGTTCCACGGGAACTGCTTGCGGCTGAACCTTACCCAAATTAAGTCCGTCTGGACTGTCCTTGCGCAGGGGTTTGATGTGCCCTGTATTTTGATATTTTTCCAGTTTGTTTTGTGATTTGCTCATTCGGTAAGATTCTCAGCGATTTGTGAAGTTTGCGATGATGTAAAACTAATATTTCCTCATCAATTGAACGCGCTTTATCTAATTCTCAATCTGAGTAAGTTGTGAATAAGTCACAAACTCTTGTGAATAAAATGTGTAAAAACCGTTTTGAGTTCCATTACCTTCGTTTATTTGCGGTATTTATACATATTAAATGACATAATATGTTTGAAGCTGCCTGAAAACACATCTAAATTTCTATATATGATAGGCGTTATAGCAACATATTAAGCATATTAAATATACCTAAATATGATACTTGTCAATACAGACAGTATCTGCCCGCGGCTAGTTTGCGGTTCTTCGTGTGTTAATATGTACTTAATATTAATTTGAGCAGTTACATCTACTTGTAGAATAGAAATATTCTTTGTATCAGCCTTTGGAGGGCGACGCATTTTTAACTTTTTCGCTAGCCTCCTGGCGTTCTTTCACTTGCTCTTTTTGCGCCTCCAATTCTTTTTTAAGGGCTTTTTGCTCTGCCGTATTATCTACGATATTTTTTTCGTTCTCTTCAATTTCTTCATAAGCCTTTTCAATGCGCTTTTCATAATTCTCTTTTCTGCTTTCCAGTCGGCTGAGATCGCGCTCCATATCCTTGAGTTGTTCCTTCGCTTCTTCTAAGGCCTGCTCAGCTTGAAATATTTTTAGCGCGTGCTGGAAGTTGTCGAGTAGGGTTTTGAGTTCTTTCTGCGCCTCTTCCTCTCCCCAAAAGTCGGGAAAGGTCTCTCCGCGTCGCACCCACACTTTCACACGTATAGATGTATCTAACTTTTCCGTCTGCATAAATAGATCCACTCCAAAAAGAGTAGATACCTCATCTCCTTTTATATCTTCTGCCCGATATTCGCGCGGTCTTCGGCTGCGTTTGACACGCAAGGCGCGTTTATCCATAAAGTTTTCCCACACATCTTCGACTTGCTCATCATCTTTTGCGACCACGTCAAAAAACACGCCATTGTGCACGCCTTCCGACATTTTCATCAATTCGTACTGGTATTGGGCATTTAGACTCGTCGAAAGACCCACAAATAGGAGTAACAGGAGGGAATTATAAATATGTTTCATACTTCCTAAGATACAAAAGAATCTATAAATAGGGAATGCTCAGCTTAGAGGTCATAATTAACAGAGACATGATCACTTTTTGCGCGCGCCTGACAGGTGAGCACATAGCCTTCTTCTTTTTCTTCATCGGCCAGAGCAAAGTCGACATCCATTTCCACCTCCCCGTCGATCACTTTGGCCATGCAGGTTGCACAGGCACCGCTGGTGCAAGAGTGAGGTGCATCGATTCCCTCATCAATAAGCGTATCGAGTATGGTTTTATCGCCCATGACCGAAAAGGTATGTTCTTCGCCCTCTAGTACGGCATGCAAGGTCCAGCTGCCCTCTTCATGAGCAGCTTCTTGCCGGTCTTTCGCCGTTTGAAAGGACTCTACATGAATGTGTTTTGATGGAATACCCGCCTGTTTCCAATAGTCGTGTACATCCTGATTCAAGGAACCGGGCCCGCAGACATAATAATGTGCCTCAAAATTTCTATGGTCATTTCGCTTCAGCCATTTCGCCACTTTTTTAGTGTCGATGCGGCCATGCCAAGGCTGGGAATCATCGATCTTAAAAATATTCCATTTGGGACGAGGCACGCGCGAAAAAACATGTTTAACATAAAGCTGGCCTTTATAGGTGTCGGCTAGCTCTTCGAGTTCTTTTTTGAAGATGATATCATCCTCATTTCGATTGCCGTAAAGCAGATGAATTTGACTTTTAGGTTCGGCTTCGAGTAAATATTTAATCAAACCAAAGATTGGCGTAACTCCACTTCCGGCGGCAACAAAATAGTGATATCGGCGTTCCTCAGGTTTTGCTTGTACGGTAAAGCGTCCATCGGGTGCCGTCACCTCCAGCATATCGCCCGCCTGGACGGATTCCACCATTTCCGGAGACACTTTTCCGCCTTCTACCTTTTTGACCGTAATACGCAAGCCCTCATTTAAGGTTGGCGAGGACAAACTATATGAACGCTCCTCCACTCCATCTCCCATTTCAATCCGGACATTAAGAAACTGACCCGCCTCAAAATCGAAAGACGCCGCCGCTTCCTCCGGAACTTCTAATTCTATAGATTTCGCTAGTGGCGTCTCCTGTTTTGTATCCTTTACTCGTAGTGTATACCAGTTTGACATATTTATTATTTAAGGGTGTAACAGCCCTGCGAAAATATAGTTTTATAACGAATTATAGAATGACTCCAGGTTTTTTCTATTTGGCGGTTCCCTCGAGGGTCCGCCAGCGGGCGGATCCTCGAGGGTCGGGCTATCCGCTCGTAGTCAGGGGCACGGAGGCGTTGGCATCCGTAGGGCTACG
>CAZVLN010000040.1:0-19832 GCA_964627995.1 uncultured Saprospiraceae bacterium | reverse complement strand
CCCGTTTTACTCATGCGATTTGTGGATTTTTTTCTCCGGTAACTTCTATGAAAATCTCATTGAGGCTCGGCAGACTTTTTTCAAAATGTAAGACCTCTATATCTTGTTGGATAATATGCTGCAGGAGGGAAGACGCTGAAATATCATCTGGCAGGCGGACTTCCCACAGGCCTTTATTGGTTTGTTGCAGGACTTCTACATTCTCTGGCAAATACGCAGCGGGTGACATTCCGATATCAATGAGGTATTCGTGGTTCCAATACTTCATTTTAATATCCTCAATGGCGCCTTCCAATATTTTTTCTCCATGATTGACGACCACAATTTCATCGCACAATTCCTCCACTTGCTCCATGCGGTGCGTAGAAAGGATAACACCACATCCTGCTTTGCTGAGACGAATTATTTCTTCTTGAACCAGGCGCGTATTTACAGGGTCCAGGCCAGAGAAGGGTTCGTCTAATATCATGAGTTTAGGATCGTGCATGACAGTAGCAATGAATTGCACTTTCTGCTGCATACCTTTAGAAAGCTCTTCAATTTTTTTGTCCCACCAGTCTTCAATTTCAAAGCGTTCCAGCCACTCCAAGACCTTTTTCTTACCATCTTTTCGGTTCCAACCCCGTAACCGAATGAGATACATGAGGTGTTCGCCGACGGTCATTTTTTTGTAGAGACCTCGTTCTTCAGGCAGGTATCCAATGTCCTGGGACAGCCGACCGTCAACAATTTTTCCATTGAGTGCGATCGTTCCTTCATCGGGCAAAGTGATTCCGGTGATCATGCGGATTGTAGAGGTTTTACCTGCTCCATTTGGACCCAATAGCCCAAATAAAATGCCAGGCTTTACTTGAAAAGTAAGCTGATTTACGGCGCGATGTCCTTCATATTGCTTGGTGACTTGCTGTAAATCTAGAACTGAGGGTGTGCTTTCCATAATGCAAAGATAAAAGGTATCTCAAATGTAAATAAGTGAGTTGAAAATTAGAAAAGGGAACTTTCGATTTATGCATAATCAGTTCCCTTAATAGAGACCTAACTTACCCGCCTGTTTCTTTTCGCAGCGTTTCGATCTGACTATTCCACAAATCTTTTTGCTCTTGCACTTCATCTTCATCTGCAAAGTCGGTAATTTCCAAGATAGTTTCTCCGGTTACATCCGACTTATACATTCTGTATTCAAAATACTCCTCTTCATCGTCGGCATCGAGCCAACGGAACCGCAGCCGTTCTTCTTCGATGTCATCTACTAATTCAGCTTCTTCTTCAAAACCCTGCCAATTGAATGTATAAATATCGTCTTTAATGTCAACGCCGTCACAGAACCATCGGATCAATGTCGAGGGTGTAGTGAGAAATTGATACAATATTGCAGGAGAGGCTCTAAATATATATTCTAGGTCGAAAGATACGCGCTTCATAAAGTTAAAGGTTTTTCTATAGGCCGTAAGAAACTGTAAATTTGTAATTTCTCATAAATTATTGAACTTTTTTTGTAAAAAACGAATTGGAAATACGTCAATAGAGGTGAATTGTCTGAAAAGACAAGAAGTAAACCTATTTTTCAATAAACCTAAATGATTGCATGAGGCAGCTTAAGATTACAAAGTCCATTACAAATCGAGAAAGTCAATCTCTCGAAAAGTATTTACAAGAGATCGGGAAAGTAGATCTTTTAACTCCCGAAGAAGAGGTGGAGTTAGCGAAGCGAATAAAGAAAGGCGATGAAATTGCTTTAGAAAAACTCACCAAAGCGAATTTGAGATTTGTCGTATCCGTAGCAAAACAATATCAAAACCAGGGACTTTCGCTGAGTGATTTGATTAACGAAGGAAACTTAGGACTAATTAAAGCTGCACAAAGGTTTGATGAAACCCGTGGTTTTAAATTTATCTCATATGCAGTATGGTGGATTCGCCAATCGATTCTTCAGGCTTTGGCTGAGCAATCTCGTATTGTTCGTCTACCTCTCAATAAAGTAGGATCGTTAAATAAAATCAATCGCGCTTTTTCAGAGTTGGAGCAAAACTATGAAAGAGAGCCTTCTGCCGACGAGTTGGCGGAGCAGTTGGAAATTTCTCCTGAGGAAGTAGAAACCACACTAGCAGTAGCTTCGCGACATGTTTCCGTTGATGCTCCTTTTGTGGAGGGCGAGGATAATTCTTTACTCGATGTGCTGGAGAATGATAAAACCCCGGGGACTGATGAGGAGTTAGATTATACTCAATCTTTGAGCAAAGAGATTAATCGTTCACTCAGTTCTCTAACTGAACGACAGTGTGACGTTATTAAACTGTATTACGGTATTGGTTTAAAACACCCCATGTCTTTAGAAGATATTGGAGATAAATTTGGTTTAACCCGAGAACGGGTGCGACAGATTAAAGACAAAGCAATCAATAAATTGCGTACTACAAACCGAAGTAAATTGCTAAAGAATTATTTAGGAGCCTAATTAATTCAACTTGTAAGAATTTCAAAATGAAGGTCGAGCTCAACAGCTCGGCCTTTTTTATTTCGTGAGACACCCACTTTTGCGCCTTATACCGAATTAAATTTCAACACTTGACGTGAAGTAAAAGAGAATATAGGTAATTCATCAATTACTATCGTTATTATTGGTTGCTTTATTTGGTAAGCCAAAGAACTTTGGTATTTTTGATTATTACATCATCGAAATATCATAAATCATGAAGAAGATTTTTACCCTATTTGTACTAGCTCTTTGTTATATGCTCACCCCTGAATTTGGTGTTGCACAATTGGCTGACGGCTCAGAAGCGCCTGACTGGACGCTGACCGATCTCGATGGCAATACGCATACGCTTTATGACGAATTAGATGCAGGTCGGCAAGTTTATTTGGTTTTTTCAGCCACTTGGTGTGGACCTTGTTGGAGCTATCACAACTCAGGCAATATGGAAACTATTTATGAGGATTATGGCCCTGATGGAAGCAATGAGGCTCGAGTGTATTTTATTGAAGCCGATTTAAATACAAATGAATCATGTTTGTATGGCCCAGCTGGATGTAATGGAACGAGTCTGGGGAACTGGGTAGATGGGATTCCCTTTCCCATTATCAATCTGACTTCAACGAATGGAGCCAACGTTGGCAGTCAATATCAAATTTCTTATTATCCTACGGTTTACACAATTTGTCCCGATAAACGAATCTACGAGACGGGGCAGGCATCATCCACTGTGCTAGAAACCTATATGACAAGTTGCGATATGGAGCCATTATCGGTAAGTCCATACGATGAGATCTGTTATGAGGATGAAACGGGTGGTATAGATGTAGAGTTGATTCCCGGCCATGGTAATATTAATTACTCCTGGAGCAATGGGTCTAATAATCAAAATTTATCTAATGTAGGTCAAGGTTCATATACGCTAACAGCGACGGACGCAAATGGTGTATTCATTGAAATGGAAGGCGTAGTAGGTGGTCCAGATCAGGCATTGGCCATTCAAGAAGATAATTTAGAATTAGAGACAGCCTGTTTTGGTGATAATAACGGAGTAATTGAACTGTCAGCATTTGGCGGTACACCTGGCTATTCAGCAGAGTGGTCTGATGGTACTACTGGGTTTGTTCGGACGGATTTACCCGCAGGTCAATATGCTGTAGATATCACTGATGCAAATGGTTGTGCTACATCTGAAGCATACGAAGTTACGGAGCCAACTGACCTCGATTTAGAACTCACCCGACTTAATGAAAACTGCGATCAGTCGGACGGAGTAATTATAGCCACTGCGGGTGGCGGAACTTTACCTTATCAGTATGACATTGGGTTCGGTCCTTCCAACAATAATAGTTTTATAGACTTACCGGCAGGAAATTATGCATTGACATTGACGGATGGGAATGGATGTGATGAAGTTCAGAATATAGAAATTGAAAATGAACCGGCCCCTGAAGCAGTTGTGCCCACATCTGTCGAAATTGAGTGTTCTGGAAATGAAGTAGTTATCGATGCTTCAAACTCAGAAGTGGAATCAAGTACAGATATAGAGTGGACTACTTCAGATGGAAATATTGTTAGCGGTGGAAATAGTTTAATGCCTACTGTTGATGCTCCGGGAACTTATACCCTGTCTTTAAGCAATTCTTCGGCTTGTAGTGATATGGCGGATGTCGTTGTAGAGGTTGGTGGTGACCAACCTATAGCGGATGCAGGCGAAACCGGCGAGTTAGATTGCGCGCAATCATCCGTGACCATTGGATCTGACAATAGTTCTAGTGGCGCAGATATTAGTTATGAGTGGTTAAATGAAAGTGGTGAAAGTGTGGGAGCCACCCTATTTATTGATGTGGAGGATGTTGGAGTTTATACCCTTATTGTAACAAATACCGCGACAGGTTGCTCTGCTGAATCAGCAGTTGAAGTCATTGAGGTGAGTTCTAATCTTGAAATTGCGGCAGAAGTTTCAGGTCAGATCAGCTGTTCTGTACTCGAAGTAGAGATCTCGGGTGAGGGAAGTTCCACTGGTCAAGATATCTCGTATGAGTGGATAAACTCCAACGGAGAAGTCATAAGTACAGAGCTAAACACAGTTGTAGCAAGTGGAGGAGATTATACTCTGGTTATATTGGATAGCGAAACAGGGTGTACGACTCAAGAAACAGTAGTTGTCGAAGAGAATACTGAAGCCCCCACGGCTGCAGTAGAAGGTAATTCGGTTATTGGTTGTGATCTAGAACCTGTTGATTTGTCTATTGCGACATCAGCAACTGATCGCGCGGTCGTATGGTATGTCATTGAGAATGGAGTCAGAGAGGAGATAGGCACCGGAGATGATGTTTCTATTGTAGAAGCCGGCGACTACGAGGTAGAAGTAACTAATTTGGAAAATGGTTGTACTGGCGTCGAATCCTTCTTAGTAGAATTAGATGAAAATGTGCCCTCGGTTGAGATTGAATCACCGGGTTTACTTAGCTGCACCCTTTCTGAAATAACACTGGATGCGACAAACTCAAGTCAGGGAGCTGACTTTGAATATCAATGGACAACTACGGATGGTAATATTGTTGCGAATGCAAATAGTTTATCGCCACAGGTTGACCAGGCAGGAACATATGAGCTGACCATCGTAAACACCCTAAATGGTTGTGAAAATACGCTTAGTGTTCAAGTGGAAGCGTACGATGAAGCGCCTACGGCCGAGTTAGATTTGACAAGTGATACACGCACATTGACCTTTAGTGCAGATTATGAAGGTGTAGCTACATCCTATTTGTGGGATTTTGGCGACGGAAACACTTCTTCGGACCCCAATGGTGAATACCAATATTCTGAAAGTGGTAGTTTTGAGGTGTGTTTGACTGTATCAAATGATTGTGGTGAAAATACATACTGTTCATCCATAGACATCACTGTGCAACCCCTATCAGCATCTGGAAGTAATTCCAATATTATTTGTGCTGGTGAGGACAATGGTGCGATACAAATTGAGATTTTGGGAGGTATTACACCTTACACAATTGAATGGAGCACAGGAGATGTAGACGTCACGGAACTGACAGGATTGAGTGCAGGTACTTATTCGGTTGTGATTACAGATGCCGAAGGAACAGAGCAAACATTAGATTTTGTGATAACAGAGCCGGATCCCTTACTTGTTGCTAACCTTTCAATTAGTAATAGTTCAGCCGGGGAGGATAATGGTTCAATAACCTATGATATTGAAGGTGGTACTCCTACTTACTCTTATGAATGGTCAAACGGAGCGACTAGTCAAAATATTGATAACTTACCTCCGGGAGACTATTCGTTGACAGTGACGGATGCTAACGGTTGTGTTGAGTCATTCGGACCCTTTACTGTAGGTGTTAGTAGTTCTTCATTCAGCGAACTTATTGTAAACCGTTTTGATATATATCCCAATCCGGTAAGTAATCGATTGAATATTTCTGTAGAGGTGCCTAATAATACAGATCCTATTGAGCTTGAGATTGTAAATACTCAAAGTCAAAGTGTATTTAGAGAAGTGCATGCTCCTGCGACGATTTTACGCAAACAAATTTCAGTTACGGATTTGACTCCAGGAAGCTATTTCTTACGAGTAACATCTAATGGGAAGCAAGCCGTGAAGTTGTTTATTGTAAAATAGCAAATACAGCTTTAACGAGATTCAAAATAGACATCATCGACCGATGATGTCTATTTTTTTTCCTTGATACTCTCTTGTATAGACTTTAATTTCATCATGCACTCAATAGGCGTCATGGTAGTGAGGTCTATTTCTTCAATTTCCTGACGAATGGTATCCCATTTCGGATCATTTCCAAACATGCTTAGTTGCATGCCGATAGTGGACTCCATGTCTGACAATCGATCCTCGGTTTCCTTTTTTTGTTGGATATTTTTGGTTTCCAGCTGGCTTAACACCTGTTTTGCTCGCTGAATCACCGTATCTGGCATACCTGCCATTTGAGCTACCTGAATACCGAAAGAATGGTGAGATCCTCCAGCTTGTAGCTTCCGCAGGAAAACAATTTGACTTTGATTTTCCTTGGTAGCGACATTATAATTTTTTACCCTTGAATATTTCTGTGCGAGTTGGTTTAACTCGTGGTAATGGGTAGCGAATAGGGTTTTGGGAGCTCCTTTAGCGGAGGTATGCAGAAACTCTGCAATTGACCATGCAATAGAGATCCCATCATATGTGCTCGTTCCTCGACCAATCTCATCTAACAGTATTAGAGATCGAGGTGAGACATTATTAAGTATGCTGGATGTCTCATTCATCTCAACCATGAAGGTAGACTCCCCAGAGCTAATATTATCTGATGCGCCCACTCTGGAAAACACCTTATCAATCCGACCAATTCGAGCTGACTGAGCGGGAACGAAACACCCCATTTGAGCCATAAGTACGATCAATGCAGTTTGCCTAAGGATAGCTGATTTTCCGGACATGTTAGGTCCTGTGATCATCATGATTTGTTGCTCTTTGTCATCGAGATAAATATCGTTCGGTATGAAGGGCTCTCCAGTGGGTAGTGACTGTTCTATAACGGGATGTCTCGCTTGCTTCAAATCAATAACAAAACTCTCATCCATTTCTGGATGGACGTAATCATTCAAAACCGAAATTTCGGCAAATGACAATAAGCAGTCCAATTTTCCCAAAGTCTGTGCATTTAATTGAACAGGTTGAATGTAATCCTCAAGATAAGAAACCAGTTTGTCAAAGAGGTCTTCTTCTAAAGTCAAACTTTTCTCTTCAGCGGTCAGTATTTTTTCTTCTAAAACTTTTAGTTCTTCTGAAATGTAGCGTTCTGAATTTGTCAAAGTTTGTTTGCGTATCCAATGGTCGGGCACCAGGCCTTTATCTTTATATTTATTGGTTACCTCCAAATAATATCCAAATACATTATTAAAGCCCACTTTTAGATTTTGAATACCTGTCGCTTCAACTTCCCTCACTTGAAGATCGAGTAGCATTTGCTTACTATCTTTGATAATTGATCTGTATTCATCTAATTCTGGATGAAAACCATTGGCTATAACGTTTTCTTTTCCCAATTGAGACGGTGGGTACTCTACAAGGGCGTCTTTAATTTTATTTCGAACCGTCGGGCAATCATTAAGTGTATGGATTAGACTTTTTAGACCTTTAATATTTGCTTTTTCTAGTGCTTGACGGATGGGAGGAATGCGGTCTAGAGCTATTTTGAGCTGGGCGGTTTCTCTTGGGTTTATTTTTCTAGATGGGACTTTCGAAATCAGCCGCTCTAAATCGCCAATTTTCTCTAATTCTTTTTGTAGTTCCTCTCGTTCAACTTTTTTCTCAACATAATGATTAACAATTTCGTGTCGCTTTTGAATTTCTTCCAGATCATTAATAGGGAGAACCACCCATTTTTTCAATAGCCGGGCACCCATAGGAGAGATGGTAGCATCGAGCACTTGATAAAGAGGTATTCCCGTTTGGTGAGGACTATGAATAAGTTCCAAATTACGAATTGTAAACTTGTCCAGCCAAACATACTTTTCATTTTGGAGACGGCGAATGGTATTGATATGCGCCGATTGATTGTTTTCTGTGCGCAATAAGTATTGTAAAATGGCGCCGGCAGCAATTTGAGCAGAATGGAAATCCTCAATTCCAAACCCTTTTAGGTTTTGAACTTGAAATTGATCCAATAACTTGGGCCGGGCAAAATCGAGTGTAAAAATCCACTCTTCCAGAGGGTAGGTATGAAAGTCTTTTCCAATGAATTGTTGTACTTTTTCTTTAGAAGTTGAAGCAAATATGATTTCGCGAGGCTGAAGGCTTTGTAAAAGCTTATCAATTTCGGCTGAGCTGCCTTCACTGACTAAAAACTCTCCGGTTGATAAATCGAGAAAGGCTACGCCCATGACTTCGTCTGCAAAATGGATGGAGGCTAAAAAGTTATTGGATTTATGGTCTAATAGCTGTTCATTGAAAGCCAAGCCGGGGGTGACCATTTCTGTAACGCCTCTTTTTACTATTTTTTTGGTTTTACTGGGCTTTTCCAATTGTTCGCAAATGGCGACACGTAAGCCTGCCTTCACGAGTCGCGGCAGATACAAATCTAATGAGTGGTGCGGGAAGCCAGCTAGTGCAATATCACTTCCTCCGTTATTCCGACTGGTAAGCGTAATTCCTAAAATGTTGGCGGCCTTGACTGCATCATCTGCAAAGGTTTCATAAAAATCACCCACTCTATATAACAATAATGCATCAGGATACTTCGACTTCATTTGGAAGTACTGCTTCATGAGGGGAGTAACTTTTTTTGCCGCTTTCTTCTTTTTACTCACTTTCGGTTTTTGTGTAAAAGTATAACATATTTATAATAATAAATATAAAGGTAGTATGAAAAGCCTACGGGTTTTCTTTCACATTTTTAGAATAGGGACCTGAAGAAAAGATATAGCTTTCATAAGGACTACTTCCAAGGTCTTCAATTTTCAACTTATAAATTTATTTGTAATGTGTTTAATGGGAACTTTTATCAGGTCAGTTTTATAGAAATTAAGGGGATTATTTTTATGTGCACAAATTGAGATATAATTATTCTCATCGCTTAGACTGAGTAAAGCGTATTATGAGGCTATCCCTCTTGTCTGATTTTGCTATTTTTAACAATGGAAAATTATCTGCAGATCACACAAAATATAATCGATGTTTAGCGAGGATTTTGTATTTTTGTGGCGTTAAAAATAATGACATGTTAAAGACCTTAGAAGAATTAAAATCAGACGATTATCAACAACTTTTGGATGCATTTCCATTGATAGCCGTTTTAATTGGCTCAGCGGATGGGTATATTGAGCAAAATGAGATCGAAAGTGCTCATCGCGTGACGGTGATCAGGTCACATTCATTTGATGCTGATTTGAAACCGTTCTATCGCGATGTATCTAAAGGTTTCCTTTCAAAAATTGAGGATGTAATTGATGTTGCTCCGCGCAAAAAAGAAGAATTGCAAACGTTTTTATCAGCTGAATTGGAGAAGTGTTCTCCAATTTTAGCCCAATTGCGGGACGATTTGGCGGTGCGGATCTTGGAGTCAATGCGGTCATATGCAAAGCACATCGCAGAGGCGTCTGGAGGATTTTTAAATTATTTATCCATAAGTTCAGAGGAAGATGATTTGGTCAATCTCGATATGATTTCTTACGATTCTTCCATTTAATAGACCACTAATTTCTTTCTTTGTTTGAATGCACCAAAGTCAAAAACTACGGTGTATAGACCAGATGGCACATTTAGATCTACTGATTCAAATGGTTTTAGTGCTCGGGAAACCGATAGTCCGTTTGCATCAAAGACTGTTGCTGATTTCCAGTGGTTATTACCAGAAAACTGAAGCAGGGATCCCGAGGTAAGAGGATTAGGGTAAAGCTTTATCCCTTCGAGACGACTCTGATCTATGCTTGAACTGATGCAATCTGGGTTGTTTTCTTCCTGAACTGTCAAATAGTATTCTCCCGGAAACACTTCTCCCGGAAAATCAAAAGATTGCGTCCCTAAGCCGGCAAATGTAATATTGAGTTCTAAGGATAGATCATAATCTCCCGGCGTTGTCCCCTTAGGTACTGTACCGTATAATAGCAAGCAGCCGTAACTAAGTGCAGGCATGACACAATTTCCCGGAACACACAAATAATCAATTCCCGGAGGTAATCCGTTTATTGCGCCTTCAGTAGGTACATCGGCTGATATAATTTCGAGACTCAATGATTGCCCAAAAAGATCTATGGTGATTGAGTCTGGGATAATAACCGTTAGCGTATACTCATAATACTTATTTATACAGGCAGGTTCATCAATCCCTCCATCTGGGTTTTCCGGTGTGATCGGTGCCGGATAAACTCCGGCAGTTGAATCTGCATACATTTCATCAGGCTCACAATTTTGAGCAGCAAGATGCAAAACGGCAAAAAATAAAAAGCTCATCGATAGAAGGAAGTTGATATGTCTCATTGTGATTATATTTGAGAAGTATGATAAAAGTATTTCAAATATATCAATTTCTTTTCTTAATATGTTGCGTGCAAACTGCATGGACGCAGGACTCGGTCTGGGTCAAAGTAGTTGATGCTGCAGACCAATTTCCATTACCCTATGCTAATGTTCGCGATTCTGATCAGAAAGTTTTTTACGCTGATGAGGACGGAAAGTTTTATGCTCAATGCAATCAAGCTTACGAAATTGAATTCTTAGGGTATAAGTCTCAAGTACTAAAAGTGGGTAATATAAGCCAAGATACCCTTATCGTACAGCTAGTTTTAAGCAGTCAACTTTTAGAACAAGCAGTGATTTCGGGTAATCGCAGCGGGGAACGATTAATGGATGCCATAACCTCCTTGGACGTCATGCCCACAAGTTTAACTTCGCATCGATCCACACCCGATTTGAGCGAATTAATGAATCGGATGCCTGGTGTTCAAGTCGTTGATGGCCAAATAAGTATTCGTGGTGGAGCTGGGTATGCTTTTGGCGCTGGAAGTCGAGTGGCTTTATTATTGAATGGTGTGCCTATGCTTCAGCCCGATGCGGGAACCATAAACTGGAGTGACTTACCTATTGAATTGATAGAACGTACTGAAATTGTAAAAACCTCAGCTACCGTCTTGTATGGTTCTGCCGCCTTGAACGGAGTTATTCAGATGCAAACATGGCCATACCTGAATGATACCAGTTATTCTGAGCTTTTAATAGCTAGTCGGGCAGTTGGCGGCACTTCAGATCCCAATAAGCAGTGGTATGACGGTCCTCGAATGTCGTACTGGGCACACGCAACTCATACAGACACAAAAGGAGATTTTCAATGGCAGGGGAGTGCGCGATGGGAAAATGAAGAGAATCATCTCAAAGCCTACCAAAGAGATAGAGGACGGCTTGCGTACCTGGCCAAATATGTGCCCCGGCAAGGCGTTGAATATGGATTACATCTGCTAGGCAACAGAAGCCAGACTTCATCTTTTTTATATTGGCAAGACGCAGGGGCCGGAGCTAATATTGGTGATTCATCGACCTTTATTCGCAATGATGTATTTCGCGCTCAAATCGATCCATATTTCAAACGAACATATAGTGACGGTCGACAGCATTACCTGCAAGGTCGACTGTTTTACTCCAGGAATGATGCCGCCAATGATAGGGGGAGTCAAGTTTTACAATACCTACTTAACTACCAATACAGTCATCCCATTTTTAAAGGCCGTGGAAGATGGATTGCCGGGAGCTCTGCGCAGGCTTTTCAGAGCCGAGCTGAGCTGTTTGGCAACGAAAAACTTTGGGCTTATAACTCGGCGTTATTTACTCAATCAGAATATCAATTATTAACTGACTTAAGGATCGTTGGAGGAGTTCGATTAGAGTATAATGCACAATATCCAGGGAATATTACTTTCAATGGCGAAGAGATCAACGCGGATACCTGGGAATGGCAACCTTTATTTTCAGCGGGTATGAATTATGCATTCAGCCGCGCAACAGCACTTTCTTTTCATTGGGGTCAGGGATATCGTTTTCCTACTATAGCTGAGAAATTTATCGCAACCCCGTTAGGACCTACTTTAATTTCTCCCAACCCGGACTTAGTCTCTGAAATTGGCGAGACCTATAATCTTAGTTTTAAGCAACTTTTACCCATAGGTGCTTTCAGTTCAATATTTCGGTTGGATATTTTCCTCATGCAATATGATGACATGATAGAGTTTGGCCTTCAAAATCCATTTTTGGGTTTTCAAGCCTTAAATATTGGGGATACAGACATTCGTGGCCTTGAGCTTTCCCTTCTGGGAGACTATCGCTTTTCAGGTATTTCAGGTGACTTATTACTGGGCTACACATTTATTGATCCCACGTATAGAAATTTCAATGCAGATATTCAAGCAAGGTCTTCCGTTGAAGAAAACATCTTGAAGTATAGAGTGCAGCATCAATTTACCATGCAATCCAGTTTCAATTGGAAAAAGTGGCAGCTCGGGTTAAGTGGCCTTTACAATTCTGATATGGTGGCAATTGATGCCTTATTAGAATTATTTGTGGTACCAGGGCTTGAGGAATACCGTAACACCAATGCGGGAGCCTTTTGGCGGTGGGATATTAGTTTGGGCCATCAGTGGAGTCAATGGAGAGTTTTGGCTGAAGTTGAAAATATTTTCAATCGGGAATACAGTTTGCGTCCAGGATTATTGGAGGCACCCAGAAGTATGACGATACAGCTGCAATATGAGTGGTAGAAATGGACTATTTTTGTTCTATTTCCGCCGAGAAACTCAGGATGGGTTTTATCATCTGAGAGAAAACAAATAAGAATTAACTAAATGTAAATAATTCACTTATATTTGCGGCGTTTAACGTAACCTATACCAGAATTAGAAGTACATAAATTATGCAGGGAAAGGGTATTATTAAGTTCTTTTTAGTGATCCTCACGATCGTTTGTGCCATTCAATACATGTATCTCTTGCCTACTCGAGGCGTAGAAGATGATGCAGAAGAATATGCTACACAGCAGGCTGAGGGAATTGAAGATGAATTAGCTTATCAACAACGATATAGCGAAGCACGCTCAAGTTATCTGGATTCTATCTCAGATGAAGTTATTGTAAAAGTTCCACTATTAAAGGAGTTTACTTACAATGAGTTGAAATCTCAGCAATTGGCATTAGGCCTAGATTTAAAAGGAGGGATGAGTGTTGTTTTACAAGTAGACCTTCAGAGTTTCTTGCTGACATTAGCAGACGAGAACAAAGATCCTGATTTCCGTAAAGCGCTTGAGATGGCCAGCGAGCGAATGAGTGCTACGCAATCTGACTACATTACTTTGTTTGGTGAAGCCTTTGCGGAGGTAGCTCCGGATGATAAGTTAGCGCGGATATTTGCTCGGAACGCATCACTCAGAGAAGATATAAACTTTGAAACATCCAATTCCGAGGTTATTAGCATCTTGAGAGATCGGGCTGATGAAACTGTAGACTTGACCTTTAAGCGCTTAAAGGATCGGATTGACAAATTTGGTGTTACACAGCCTAATGTTTCATTAGATGAGGGCCGCGATTTAATACTTGTTGAATTGCCTGGTGTAGATAACCGAGAACGTGCTCGCTCATATTTGCAAGCCACAGCCAAGCTTGAGTTTTGGGACGTATACCGTTTTAATGATGACGGCATCCAACGAGCGTTTATGGCTGCCAATGAAAAACTGCGAAAGCAACAGGAAGCGAATAATCCGGAAAGTGTTGATTCAGTTGATTCATCCAGTGAGGTCGAGGAAGCGGAATCAGCGATGGTTGATTCCACTGAAACATTAGCTTCAGATTCAGGCGAAGTTTCCGATATAGATAACTTGCTTGCTGATGATACCGATGATTTACGATCAGATTTAGAGGCCCAATTGGGGCCACTGTTCGAAAAGTTTACGTTAAATAGTATTACTGAGCAGGGCGTTATAATGCCGCTCGCTGTAATGGGTCAAGCTCGGGACAACCAACGAGATGCTGTGATGGACATGCTTGAACAGCCCGATATAAAAAGCCTTTTTCCTCGTGATATAGGATTTCGTTGGTCTGCCGACCCGGTGCGAGACTTCGAGACAGGTCTATTAACTAAAAACTATCAACTTTACGCAATAAAGATGCCTCGTGGTCCGAACAAACCACCTTTAGAGGGCGATCACATTACGGTGGCAAGATCTAACCCTGATCCAACATCAGGTCAAGTGGCTGTATCTATTTCCATGGATCAGGAAGGAGCTCGGAAATGGGCTAATATGACTACCAAGGCCGCGCAAGATAATAACAGAGAAATCGCGATTGTGCTCGACGATGAAGTGGTAAGTGCCCCACGTGTGAATGTGCCGATAGTATCCGGTAATAGCCAAATTACAGGTGACTTTTCGATTCAGGAAGGCCAGGATTTGGCTAATATTCTACAGATCGGAAAACTACCAGCAGAAACCATCATTATTCAGGAGTCCGTAGTCGGTCCCAGTTTAGGAGCCGATAATATTAGAAAGTCTATGTACTCCCTATTTATTGGATTTTTCTTGGTATTGGTTTTCATGATCATTTACTACGGCGGTAGTGGGGTGGTTTCCATCCTATGCCTATTTGCTAACCTATTTTTCATATTTGGTGCATTATCCTCTTATGGAACGGTTCTTACATTACCAGGTATCGCCGGGGTGGTATTAACAATAGGTATGGCCGTAGATGCCAACGTGATCATCTTTGAGCGTATACGTGAAGAACTTAGAGAAGGCAAAGGATTAAAATTGGCTGTATCCAATGGTTTTAAATATTCGTATTCAGCTATTATCGATGCGAACGTAACCACAATTTTGGTAGCGGTTGTTCTTGCTTATTTTGGACTAGGCCCGATTAAAGGGTTTGCCGTAGTCTTAATTATTGGTGTAATTTCTACCATTATAACAGCCGTTCTTTTCTCTCGTCTTGTTATAGATTGGTGGTTGGCCAAGGACAAAAACCTCACTTTACAAACTAGTTTTTCAAGTGGGTTTTTTACAAATCCTCAAGTAGATTGGTTAGGGAAACGCAAAATCGGATATATCATATCCAGCTTGGTAATCCTTGCAGGTATTGGATCCTTCTTTGCAAGAGGATTTGAACTGGGTGTAGACTTCAAAGGAGGATATTCCTATAACGTTCAATTTGCAGAGGAAGTGGAAGTCGATGCTCAGGCGCTTCGTGAAAATTTGGAAGAGGTCTATGGAGAAATGCCTGTAGTGAAGGCTGTAGATACTCGAAATACATACAACATTACTACGGCTTATGGCATCGACGAATCGGGAGACGACATCGATAATGAAGTGATGAGTTTGCTTCACGAAGGTATCAATGGTATGGTTGGCGGAAACCTGGAGTACGAGCGTTTTAAGCGTTCCGATGTAAGTGGTACTCACGTAACGAGTTTTAGTAAGGTGGGGCCTATTATTGCAGAGGATATAGTCACGAGTTCTTATTATGCTACTGTATTCTCCCTGTTATTAATATTCTTGTACATTTTCATCCGATTTAGCAGATGGCAATACAGTATGGGAGCGGTGGCAGCCTTATTTCACGATACACTGGTGTTATTAGCTATATTCTCTTTAGGATATGGATGGCTACCGTTTTCTTTAGAAATCGATCAGGCCTTTATCGCTGCCCTTTTGACTGTCATTGGTTATTCAATCAATGATACGGTGGTTGTATTTGACCGGATTCGGGAATTTGGCAATACGTATACGAGTAGATCTAAAACAGAAGTAGTTAACATGGCTATTAATAGTACGATTAGTAGAACAGTTATTACTTCATTGACTACACTATTAGTAGTTACCATCTTGTTCATTTTTGGTGGTACGAGTATTAAAGGATTTGCCTTTGCATTGGTTGTCGGTGTAGTTGTAGGTACGTATTCTTCTGTCTTTGTAGCTTCACCTATTATGGCCGATTTGACACCGGAACTATCTGGTGGCCGATCAAGTCAGACGGCAAAGCAGCGGTCGCAGACACAGGCTTAATCGTGTTTGAAATAAAATAAAAAAAGGGTGTGCTGCAACAGTAGTACACCCTTTTTTCGTTATATTTCCATGATGATGGTTCGCTTTCTTTTCGGGATTCTTCTAATTTGTCTCAGCTTTATGCTTTTTCAAGGCTGTACGACTACCCAAAAAATCGAGTCTGGTGAGATGGCTTTAGAGTACAAGCAGTATTATTTAGCCGCTCAAATGTTGAAAGATGAGATGCAAAAAGCTTCTTACCCTGATGCCAAAGCCCGAAAAGCTTATCTCATTGGTCAGGCACAAGAGGAAATGAATGATTGGGATGAGGCTTTGTATTGGTATGAGAAGTCCTTTGATCTGGGTTTTGGTCGTGAAGCTTTGTATAAGTCTGGTGTAGCTCTCATGCGTTTGGAGCGTTATGAGGTTTCCCGTGATGTTTTTCAGCAACTTTACCGACAGGAGCCGACAAATGAAAGGTATCGCAAAGCGCTGGTTGAAAATCAAATCATACAAAAACGCTTAGCAGCAAGTCAAAAGGAATTAGTAAACTTAGAACCATGGAACTTCAATTCTCCCCATAGAGATTATGGCATCCAAATTTATAAGGATATTTTGTATTTCACTTCCGATCGTAGAGAGAGCACCGGAGATGAACTGTATAAGTGGACGGGACAGAAATTTACAGACATTTATGAATCCGCACTTCCAGCCGGGCCGGTACTACCTCTATCTATTCCTTTAAATACGGATAAAAATGAATCTGGCTTGACTTTTCATCCGAATGGTCTGGAGCTGGTGTTTACTAGATGTTCTCCTTCCGATATGCACTATGACTATTATTGTCAACTTTACTACAGTGCAAAGCTTGATGGTCGGTGGTCTACACCCCGCTTACTGCCCTTTACACTTCCTGAAGTGAACTACATACATCCAGTATTTAGCGCTGATGGGAAAGCATTATATTTCAGTTCTGACCATCCCGATAATATAGGAACTTTTGATTTATGGGAAGTCAAATATCATGATCTGAAGTGGGGGCAGCCAAGTAATTTGGGGAGTCGGATCAATACTTTTGGCCGAGAAGTTTTTCCTACCTTAGATCAAGATACCCTGTATTTTTCATCTGATTACCGGATCGGGTATGGAGGTTTAGATATTTTTCGGACTCATTTTCATCCGCAGCTCGGTTGGTTACCACCTGCGCCCCTTCCTCATCCCATCAATTCAGGGGCAGATGACATGTCGTTTTTACCTCAAACTCTCAGCAATTCAAAGCAATCCGGATATTTTGTGAGCGCTCGGGAAGGATCGGATGATATTTACCTATTCTCACGTCAGCGATTGGAACCAGACAGTGTTGCGGAGGATAGTCCTTTTAATATTGCTCTAGAGGTTCGGGTAAAAGGGGAAGTTTATCGCAAGCCCCAGGATCCCAATAGTGGAATAATAGAACGCAAAGCACTCTCTGATGCTCAGTTAGACATTGTAGTAGATGGGCAAATCCGCCAGGCAAAAACCAATTTCCGCGGAGCCTATGAATTTGATCTCAAGCCGAATCAGTCGTATTTCATTATGGCTTCCGCCGACGGTTTTTTGAATAAGTCAAAAACCTTTTCCTCAGTAGGTTTATCTGGGAATGAAGACGAAGTCTACCTCGTTGAGATCGTTTTACCTCAAAAGATTTTGGATACCGAAATTGTTTTGGAGAACATTTATTACGACTTTGATAAAGCCAATATCAGACCCGACGCAGCTCGAGTTTTAGATACCTTGTCTCAACTGCTTGCGGACAATCCCAATTTGACCATTCAATTGAATTCCCATACGGATTGTCGAGGAGAAGAGGATTACAATTTAAACCTGTCTCAAGCACGTGCCCAATCCGCTGTGGATTACCTGGTTCAACAGGGTATCGCCAGGGATAGATTACGTGCTAAGGGGTATGGTGAAAGCGCACCGGCTGTCGACTGCTTGTGCGAATTGTGTACCGAAGAGGAGTATCAGAAGAATAGAAGAACGTCTTTCACCATTCTATCTGAATCGTAAGTATAGGGCTTCGAGCGGCTACTTTGTTAGCTTCATCCTAAGGTGTTCTATATTACACTGAATCTAAAGCCCATATAAGATCAGGGAATCAATTTGATAGCGGTGTTATGATTATTTTTTATTTATTTAGCTTCCCCAATGAAGAGCAGCCATAATTTTAAGATCAGTATCATTATTCCGGCCCACCGTGAGCCCGATTTAAAGTCCACCTTGGCTGATCTGGAAAAAGCCAATCATTTTCATTCGGTTCCCACCAAGGTGTTTATCATTCTCAATGACGGTGCGCGCGACACCGTTGAAACGTATAGCTATCATGAACAACAGGAGATTGCATTTAAAAACTTGCAGTTTTCTTTCCCATTAGAGGTGATGTACCTACCGCACATTCCTGCCAAAAAAGCTGGCGTGGGTTATGCGCGTAAATTTGGGATGGATACTGCTGGGGCCGAAAGGGGTTTCGACCGAAATCACATTTTGGTTTGTTTGGATGGCGATTGCCGGGTTCGCAGTGATTATTTAAAAGCCTGGTCCGAAGTGTATTCTTGTGCTGAAATTGATGCTGCTGTGATGCAATTTGAGCATAGCACACATGATGAACACGATGTACTCAATCGGGCCATTTTGGAATATGAAGCTCATTTGAGGTATTACTGTCATATACAGTATAGGGTTGGATATCCTCATGCCATGCAGCCCATAGGTTCCTGTCTGAGTGCTCGCGCTGATTTTTATCAGAAAATTGGAGGTATGAACCAGCGTAAAGCAGGGGAGGACTTTTATTTTTTGCAAAAGTGTCAGTTGAATGGAACTGTGGCCCATGCTACAAATTCACGCGTATTTCCCTCTAATCGCATATCGGATCGGGTTCCTTTTGGTACCGGTCGGGCGATGAGCGAATATCTCGAGACCAAAGAGCAGACCAGCTATCATTACGCTAATGTTCCCATTTTGGAGAAAGTGGTTACAACACTATCAGCAGCTAGAACGAATAGTGCGGATATGTGGTCTAGCCTACCCGAACCTACACGGCCTTTTTTCGATGCGCAAGGGTTAGTTCGACATTGGGAGGAGACCGCCATTCACACCAAGTCCAGGGCAGCTTTTCAGGAGCGTATTTTCCGCTGGTTTCATCCGTTTCGTTTTATGAAACTGATGCATTTTCTTCGGGAACAGGTTCATCCTGACATTCCTATTGAAACCGCCTTACAGATGTATTTTCAGGATCGTCAGCAACCCTATCCGGATTCTATAGAAAGCGCGCTCGAGCAACTTCGCAAATGGGGCGAGTCGGATCGCTTTTGGAAATTGTGGGGTGTAGATGACCGAGAGTAATTTAGCGTATCATACATGGCCTTAATATTTGATTTGGGGGTGCCCCCCGAGGTTCTGCCTTCGGCAGACCTCGAGGGTCGGGCTATGCGGGGGTTCCGTCCTCGAGCTCGCCAAAGGCGATCCTCGGACCCGGCCGTTTCACGGCCGGCCCCTACTATCCCTCACCCGGAATAGGGTTTACCGTTTATTTGTTGAATTGATGTAATGTTGAATTGATGTAATGTTGAATTGATGTAATGTTGAATTGTTAAATCGTTTCTATTCGTTCGATTAAACAATAACCAACTACGCACGCTGTGCTTTGTTGGTCGAAGAACGCCTTAACCATTAAACGACTTTTTATCTCAACACTTTCCCGCAGAACGAGGTGGTTAATTTTGGCTAATGGCTAATGGCTAATGGCTAATGGCTAATGGCTAATGGCTAATGGCTAATGGCTAATGGCTAAT
>CAZVLN010000039.1:0-19905 GCA_964627995.1 uncultured Saprospiraceae bacterium | reverse complement strand
CGTTCGTCTATCAGGTATCGATTGCGATCCGGAGCGGATCTCGTGACTAGTTCTCCAAGAAATCCCGCTAAAAATAGTTGAACTCCGATCACCATGGTTACTAGTCCCAGATAAAAGAGAGGGTTGTCAGTGACCAGCATGGCTGACTCATTCAAATAATACAGAGCATAAGCCTTCTGGCCAATGATAAAAACAGCCAAGAGCGCTCCCAAAAAGAAAAAGAGAGTCCCGTACAGCCCAAAAAAGTGCATGGGGCGCTGACTGAAGCGGGCCATAAAACTCACGGAAAGCAGATCGAGAAAACCATTTAAGAATCGCTCCATTCCAAATTTGGTCACACCGTATTTACGCGCCTGATGCTGTACGACTTTCTCGCCAATACGTCGAAACCCGGCCTGCTTAGCAATGATGGGGATATACCGATGCATTTCTCCATAGACCTCAATGCTTTTCACCACTTTTCGTTTGTACGCTTTTAATCCGCAGTTAAAATCATTCAATTCGATACCGCTCATCTTTCGCGTGACCCAATTAAAAAGTTTGGAGGGTACGGTTTTCGTAATCGGGTCATGGCGCTCTTTTTTCCAACCTGATATGAGATCGTAATTCTCCTCTGTAATCAGGCGAAATAGCTCTGGAATTTCTTCCGGACTATCCTGCAGATCGGCATCCATGGTGATCACCACTCGTCCCGAACTCGCTTTAAAGCCTTCATTTAATGCCGGTGACTTCCCGTAATTTCGTTGAAATCGAATGGCGTTTAATGCGGGGTGTTTTATTTTAAGGTCTTGTAATACCTGCCAGGAATCATCGCGACTGCCGTCATCGATGGCAATCACTTCATAGGAATATTCATCGGAACATACTTCATCTATCCACCGTAAGAGTTCCGGTAGAGACTCTTCCTCATTATAGACTGGAATAACTATGGAAAGATCCATATGCTCAGGATTTATTTTTGAATAGCAGAGCTAAAATGGCAGATACTACGAAACCTACGATTAAGCTTTGAGCAAAAGTAAGTAAGTAATGAGATATACTAGGGCTAAAATCAATGTTTTTCGCTTCCTTTTGCATGGATTCGAGTAATCCTGAGGCTGCCGCAGCCCGGAATTCCTCTTCCATCATACCAACGAGCTCTGGAGCCCAATAGGTAAGCATGGCATAATCAAAAACGTAATACACAAGATTTCCTATAATATATGTAGTAAACGCGATGCGCAGTGCATCTCTAAAACCCAAGCTCATCTGCGACTGCGAAATGAGCAGTGCAACTACCATACAAAGCAAAAATATTAGCCACGTACTGTATAAGATAACCGGCTGAATATATAGTTCAGGCTCTAAGCTATATAGAGCCAACAAATAGAAAGCGGTACCCAGACCGGCGACCAATCCCCAAAGCCCTGATGGGCTCATACTTTTTTATTTATTCTTCTGAAAAATAGCCGTAATAAGTGCTATAATTAAGGCTAGAAAAACGCCGTAGAAAAGACTTGATATTGCTAAAAAGACAGGATTCATTAACCAGTTCATCATGCTTTTTGCAGTTTCGAATTCCTGTTCGCCCATATTTTGCTCCTCCAGTTCATAAATGGCATTTTCTTGTACTTCGGCGATTAGTCCTGGCTCAATCAGGCCCAGATAAATGAGTAAAAATAAGGAAGAAATCACAGCTGAGATAAAGCCTGTCAAAAGGCCGACCTTAAGAGCATCCCAATAACCCATCATCCCATCAAGCTCATAATTCTTGTATTCTTTCATGGATTTGATCATGAAATAAATCAAGATAACAATTGAAATCAAACTAATCGACGTGCTACTCCAACTGCTTTCTCCTGAAAAATTATCTGCCATATCATAGATTCCCGTAATTGAAGCCAAGAGCGTAAGGGCCACCCCAATAAGGCCGGCAATTAAACCATTGTTAAGCGCTATTTTACCCATAATATTAGATTGTTTTACGTAAAGATAAATTATTTTTCGGATATGGGCAGCCAATGAGAACCGCTGAGGCGACCGAGGATGCGGCCCTTCATTTGACGATCGATATTCGGATTGTTTTTTGATCTTGATTTGATATCTTGTTTTTGGAATATCCACTGACTCGTGGGCTTATATATTGTAAAGTCTGCGCACTGCCCTACTTTCAAACTAACTGGCTCCCAATTCAACACCTTCCTGGGACCGATAGCAGCCAGACGTACCCAGAGCGTTACTGCATCTTCCAGAGGACAATGAGCCAGGAACCCAGACATCGCTGATTCTAAACCTTCCGCTCCAAAATCCGCATAGGGGAACGGTATTTTTTTCCGGTCTTCCTCCAGCGGAAAGTGGTCCGTCGAAACATAATCAATCAAACCTTTTTCAATCGATTTCCATAGCTCTAGGCGATCTTGCTCTGCCCGAAGTGGAGGACTAAGCTTGAATGCAGTATTAAAAGCACTTACTTCTGCTTCTGTGTAACAGAGATATAAATAGCCAACACCCGCTGAGACTCTTCTACCCAATTGTTTTTGAGCGCGCTCCAGTCTTTCCATCGCAGCTGCGGAGCTCAAATTATGCCAGATAACATGAGCAGAAACGTATTCCATGAGATTTATATCGCGGTCCATTAAAAGTGTTTCAGAAGCCGAAGGCCAGGCGTTAAGCCCCATTTCTACACTTTGCTGACTTTCGTGCACCATAGCACCCGGAATAAAGTGAGCATCATGGGGAGTGTGGATAAGAGGTTTACCCACTCGCTTACTATATTTAAGCGCTTTTAACATAAAGGCATTTGAGCGAAGCGCGTTAGGACCATCAGAAAAAGCTTGAGCTCCTGCATCTTCTAAATCTAGCCACTCCGTCAAATCCTTACCTTTTGTGTTTATTGAGGCCAAACCCATAGGATGAAACTCTACAAACTCACTTGTTTCGAGCTGTTTTACAGCGCGGATTGCAGGCGCTTGATCTAAAGGAGGGGTTGTATTTGGGCGAACGAGAAGGTGTCCGTAGCCACCAGCGTGCGCTGCTTTAGACAGCGAGGTCCATGTTTCTCTATGTTCATAACCAGGTTCACCGGATTGGGTTCCGATATCTACCCAAGAAGGTGATATATGTCCATTTTCAACTTTTATTACCCGATCTTCCTCGCGCTTTTCAATAGTTGGTCCTAATTCTGTGATACTACCTCCCTCTACCCTAATATTGACGACCTTTTTGTGAAAAGGGCTTTGAGGGTCAACGACTTTAATATCAGAAATAAAAAGAGACATATCATTCATTTTTCCAAAGACGTAATAAAAGTTGTTCTACAGCCAGGAATAGCAATGTCAAAATCAGGCACCACTTCCACAATTCTGTACCCGAAATCGCCTGTTCTATATATTGACCTGCGTCGCGGTTATTTGGAATGTCGAGTATAGCTGCTGTTCCATTTACTTGTTCTTCAATTTCAGATTGACTCCAGGTCGCCAGATCAGACTCTTTTCGATTATAATTGAAAGCTAATATTCGAAGGAGAGAGTCTCTTTCTTGAAGCGTATAGAAACCGCTCTCAGAAATCTGCCCCTGGAAGTCTATTATCATTTTAGCTCCCGCACTGCGTTGCAGGGGAATAAAGTTCTTAGGTCCCTGAATCTCATAATCTGCTTCACCCACACCAATGGATTTCTTCACTTGAATAATTTCATCCACACCTATTGAAAGACTTGGTGAAAAGGATTGGGCCGATAGCAAAGCAGATCGGAAGATAAGAGGAACGAAAACCTCTCCCACATTAACTAAGTTATTATATTGAATATTAAGGGGCGAGTGACATAAAAGAAATTGTCCACTACCTACATTTAGCTGACTCAAAAAGGCTTTGCCATTTCTAAAGCGCATTATTGCCTTTTGAGTAGCAGTACCCGATCCTTCCCAATTTATATAGGCTGATACTTTCGGCAAAATCCGTCGCTGATCTTGTTTTTCAAATACATCTTGAAACAAGAATGATGACTCTTCCAAGGAAAAGACTTCAGCCGACTCTTCTTTCATGGCAGAAAGTCCACTCATATTGAGTGAACGCCACCAATTCTCATAATCATTCGGATTAAAGGGAAAAGGAGGAAAGAAAAGCACATTCCCTCCTGCCTGGATATATTCTAAAAGTGCTGTTTGAAGTCCAGAGCTCATGCTCTGTAGCTCTTCCAAAATAATCAGATTATACTTTGAAAAGGAGGCGTAGTTCAACTGAGATTTAGGTTGCGCATCAGCGGCTACAATATCAATAGCGTCCAGTGCCGACTCCAAATAGTTATTGGGTTCATTCTCGAAAATAGTGAGAATGGGTAAAGCTTCGGGCACGTAAAAGGAAAGCAAATACCGATCATCAAACTGAACGGGATAATCTGTAATTTGAACAACGGCCTTCTTCCATCCCGTTGTTTGAGATGTAATTTGAACTGTATCCCAGATAGAAGAGCCCGCTGGAATATCACGCTGTCCAAATGGCCGGGTCTCATCATCAATTTGAACGGACAATCGAACGCGCTGGTCCTTCTGCAAAGAAAAATTGGATATCCGAACAAATAATTGAAGGCTTTGTCCTTTTACGGCAAGTGGAGCGTCCAAGACGACCGAATCAATAGCAACATTAGTAGTTTGGACAGCAGACAAGGGTATGAAGTAGGTCAATATAGAAGTATCGGGAAGTGGACCAATATCGCTAGTTGTTTTTTGAAAATCGGATACAAAAAATCTTAAAAACTGCTCTGCTTCAGAACGCTTGAAAGACCTTTCCTGCTGTTCCAAAATATCGGTGAGCAAGCGCGTCTCAGGTTCAATTTCTATTTCATTAATGGCCTGTATAGCCTGCTCCTGATTGAGCCAGCGACCTGTACGCCCAGAAGTAGAGTTGGTGAGTATTTGTATTTCTGTTTCAAGATCTTGAGCTCGTACGATCTCCAAAGCTTTTTGGCGTGCTTTTCCCAGTAAGGGCACATCTTCCCCCCTAGAATTCATACTGAAAGAGTTATCCACGTATATAGAAACCGCTTTTTTACCGGTTTGCGTTTGATTTCCGGATGGAATAAATGGTTGAGCAAATGCTAAAACAATAAAAATTACAGCTAAAATTCTTGCCAATAGAACAAGTAAATTTCTCAGTTTACGCCAAGTAGACTGCTCTTCCTGTACATGTTTGAGAAACCGTACATTAGAAAAGTACTCTTTCTTATACCTACGGAAATAAAAAAGGTGTATAATAATAGGGATGGCTACTAAAAATAAAGCCCATAGAAAAGACGGTCTCAAAAACTCCATGCGTGCAAAAATAAAGGGATTCTACGAAAGGAATAATTTAATTTCCTCCAGCTCTCAAATAACTCAAAAAAGATTGACTTTATTTTACTAAAGTGACATCCCCTGAAAAGGTAAGTATTTCTCCCGTTACGAGTTCGACTTTTATTACATAAGCAAAAACGGCTGGCTTTAACTGATCTCCCTTGTACCTGCCATCCCAGCCCATCTGAGCACTATTCGGCGGGAAATTACGCTGCTCAAAAACTAAATTACCCCATCTATCGAAGACCATCATTTCTGGAATATTGACAACGGTTGGCCCAGCATTTGGGAAAAAACTATCATTTATTCCGTCTCCGTTGGGGGTAAATACATTAGGTATAAAAATTTGTGGGTTTAATTCCACGATCAATCTCAAGACAGCTTCAGCAGTACAACCGTAAATATCCTCTAAGTAAACGCCTATTTCTTGACTTTCAATAGCTGTAATGCGCGGGCTTAAGCACTGTGTGCAACTCAATTGGTTGGCTGGGTTCCAATCTACCACTGCAATTTCATCATC
The DNA here is from genome assembly GCA_964627995.1 of uncultured Saprospiraceae bacterium. Taxonomy (GTDB): domain Bacteria; phylum Bacteroidota; class Bacteroidia; order Chitinophagales; family Saprospiraceae; genus JAWLFI01. Next base: position 14,078 of record CAZVLN010000039.1, on the reverse strand, counting down.
CGTTCTGTTTACATCTAAAACAATCTGGTATTCCTGGTTGTAGTTTAAGACCACTTCTGCGGTAAGATCCAGTGTCAAATCACTAAGGCTATCTAACTGAACCAACTTTTCTGCTCGGCACCCCAAAGCATCTTCAATACTTACCAGGTAATCTCCTGCTTGTAAATCAGAGAAAAATCCTTCAGCAGTTGGAGGGCCATTATCCAAAGAAAACTGAAAAGGTGGACTCCCCCCTAAAATCTGGCTCACTTCTATTTCACCATAGGGTCTTGTGCAAAGCAAGGGGTCTATCTGCAGGTCAAAATCGACAATGGGATCAGATTCAACTTGTACAGTTGTGCTATCTGTGCATCCATTGGCTTCCGATTGCACCCATAAGGTATAACCTCCCACCTCAGTTACTGCTAATTCGGAAGTTTCTCCGATGCTCACACCATCAAATCGCCACTCAAAATTTAATTCGCCTCCCGGAGTACTTTGACCTCCAGATAATACAACCGGAGTATTGTCACATGGCAGAACAGGTATAGAATCAATAACAGCTAATGGGGATAGTGTATCCCATTGAGGCGAAATTTGTAAACTATCTATGCACCCGTTATCTAACCGCCGAACCCTAAGGGTATAAAAGCTTGATACATCGTCTGCATTTACTGAAAGACTTGTCGTATCACCTACCAAAGAAGCTCCTTGAAACCAACTTACATCCACATTTACAGAATCAGGACCTGTATATTGCCAGATGACAGACCGGCGCGAACACGTAAATGGATCTCCAAGCCCTGCTGATACAATTGGCGATTCGATATTTTGCTCTACGACAAATTGCTCCTGATTAGTACAACCATTATCCGTATTTCGAATTTCTAAGGTATATGTTCCCGGCGAAACAAGAGACACTTGATTGACGTCTTCCTGGAGCAAGGTTCCATTGGGATTCAACCAGCGGTAATTGAAATTGGGTCCGAAAGATGAGCCCTGAGACAAGATATCTATTGTGGTTTGATCGCAAGTGAGAACCCCTTGAGGCTGAACATCTACTACCGGCAAATCTGTATCCGGTACAATTTGAACAGAATCTCGACTGACGCATCCCGTTTTAGAATCGGTTATGGTCAAATAATATAATCCTGGAGACTGAAAATCAAAAACCAGATTGGCGTCCTGGACATCCTGTTCAGAGGCGAGAACTTCATTTATTCCATTGGTCCATTCAAAATCAAAGGCATTTTCATTCTGAATCAGTGCATCCACACGAATTACAGAGTCTAAACACCTGAAAGGTAGAGCGTCCGGCAATTGAATAGATGCTGCATTACGGTCTTCCGCTACTTGAAACATCGTATCTACTTGACATTGTGAAAGTGTGTCCGTAATGACAACTTCAAAGCCACCACTATCTGACAAATTAAATTCCCCATTTAAAGAAAGGTCTATGGTGTCTCTGCTTAATGCATCCAATAACACGAACTGTAAATGAGGCTGGTTATATGAAAAGGAAATATCTACAGAGGTTTGAATACATGTTAGCGTATCTAATGGTAAAAGCGCTGCTTCTGGCAATGCTGGTTCTTGAACAAACAGTGATTCAGAATTAGAACATCCGTTTGAGGTATCTTGAAATTCAACCGTATATTGACCTACCTCAAAAACTTGTAATTGGTTGGTCTGCGAAATTACCGAGTCAGCTGAATTTCTCCAGCTAAAAACGATATCTGAAGCAGCTAAACTATCAATCATAAATGTAACGGAGGAATCAACACAGGATAGAAAAGTGGGATTTGGTAATTGAAAAGATGGCTGGACAGTATCTATAGGAAGATCGACTTGCAAACTATCAGAGCACCCCAGGGAATCCACAACTATAACCTCATAGCTACCTGGATTGGTCACTCGAAGATTCTCCAGAGTGTCAGATGAACTCCACTGCACTGAATAAGAGCTTTGTGAAACTACATCGATAAAGATCTCTCCGGTGTCTCGATTACACTGAATCGGCCATATGGTATCCAGTTCTATACGTGGTAATGGGGGCGAGTTGGGTATGATTATAGAATCTTGAATATCGCAAATAGTAAAGGTTTCAATGGAAAAGGTATAAGTTCCCGGACTTAGATTATCGAGCACCAAACTAGAATCGCCTGTGCTCCAGTTTACGCTTTGAAAATCTGACGAATCGATTTGTAGCCGAATAGCGCCATTATTTCGATTACATGTAGGAAATTGAGTGATTTCTGCCTCATAATCTACACCAGACGACTCTGAAATTTGAAAAACAGTATCAATCGTACAGCCCGGACCATCAGTCAGCGTCAATGTATATTGTCCCACGGGAAGCGCCTCCCGGACAGCAGAAGAAGATCCATCTTCCCACTCAAAAACATACGGAAGAGCCGAGCTATCTGGAATAATTTCAATGCGACCATCTGCATTCCCACCGCAACTTGCGTCTTCAATCAACGCTTGAAAATTAAGTTCCCTGTACCGTAACTCTCCACCACCTTCAATATCGCCAGTACAGCCCAAATAGCCACTCATAAAGTTAATTCGGTACCTACCCGTGTCGCGATGGTCCACGGGAATACTATAAATGGAGTCGGTATAGTCGTCTACAAGATAGCTATTCCCATTAATAGTATAGGAAAAGGAGAAAGGACCACGACCTTCAAACAGAATATTTAAATCGATACTAGCTAAATCGCTTTCGCAAATAGCTGTATCCACTTCCAAAGTAGCCTTAGGATCATCGACCACTTCAACATATGCCGTATCTATTAACTCATCGCAAGCATTGGAAAGAGTAACATAATAAAAACCCGACTCTATCGGATAAACTGTAATAGCTGGTCCTACCTGACCATCGCTCCATTGATAATCAACACCAGAATAAACCTCTTCAGAAGGATCAAAAAAAACGGGACTGCCAATACAGACCGTATCTCCCTGAAGGTCACTTTCTAAGGGTGGTACTGGCTCTATAATAATGACAGTCTCTTCAATTTCGCAGGAGCAACTATTATCCAACACTAGAATGATGGTTTTCTCCTCCCCATCGTAATCAAATTGAGGAAGCGTAATGAGGTCTACAAAAACCTCCATAGAGAAGGAGGGAATCACTATCACTGTGTCAAAAGGCTCGTAGTCGACACCGGGTTCTGCTGTACTTGAAGGATCTATAGTTAGGGTGACCTCAAAAGGCTCATTAAAATTATTTGTGTTTCCACGACGAACTGTAAACCCACCATCAGTGCATCCTTGCAAAAACACATTACCTCCCAAATCGGACTCCACATCTAACAGAGCGGTTCCTCCAGCCTGAAAACTTTCAGCTGCAAGCATCACACCGGAATCAAAGATCCCATCTCCTACATCAGCTATAGCTAATTTTATAGTATAGGTTTCACAGGGAATAACATTCGCAATGGCCTGGAGCGGAACAGAAAACCCATCGTATTCTATGAAATCAGAAGTGGGGCTGGGTGTGGTGGGCTCTGAAGTACATCCTCCGGCATTTTGGTTTTGGCCCACAGGAACATTATCTGTGAAAAAAGCAGCATTCGTATTGATATTTAGTGTGTTTATACTTACGTAGTCATTCGTGCCAGGAACTATGGCTATATTCTCTCCATTATTGCTAAAGTTTCCATTAATACCCGGTCCGGAAATAAAAAACCCGAAGACGTCATTGAATTCCGAATTAACGTAATCGCAGTACTCTTCAGAGGCAAAAACATACTCAAAAGTAATGCTATCTATAGTGGGAGTAAATTCAAATTCTAAAATAGTTGCATCGAAAATCGGTTGATTACTTCCTTGAAACAATTCGTTAACCATTTGCTGCAAATCGGGATCGTTTGAGTTTACCCCATCATCAGATCCCGTATCCGTTATATTATTAGGTCCAACGCCCAAGCTTACATTACCTGTACCTAAAATGACTCCCTCGTCTATGCCAATAGAGCTTAAGCCTGAAGAAAATGTCCCCGATGAGGTTGACCGTCCGCTAAGCGAAATGTTGTTCACATCAAAACAATCACCACCTATCAGAACATCTTTTACTAAAAAGTCTGGGTCAGAATTCGGTTCTGGATCGTAATTGTCATTCTTTGCTGAATATTGGGCAGTAGGTGTTGAGGGCAGTAAAACACTTATATGGAACCCCTTTGAGTTTGGTAGCGCAATATTCACCTCAGCACCCTTACTAAAAAAAGTATACTGTGTAACATCGCTGCTCTCATATTTCTTTACTTCTTTCCAATCTGAAGGCCCTAGAAGTATTAATTGATCGGATTGTTGGCCTTTAGCAACTAAGCGTATTTCTACTTTGGAAGGTAGACCTGAGAGTTGAATACTATCCTGACCATGCACAAAATAACGAAGTAAGCCCCTTGAAGGAATGGAAATAACCTCAATAGGAGGGTTATTAGTGGAATAGGATTTCGGTTGCTGAACCAATTGCATTTTACCTAACTCCTCAGTGGTTCCGAACACGGAAGAACTATTCAAAACGAATAAACTAAAGATGAACAAAAAGCCTTTAAACAGCAGCTTTTTCATGTTAATTATGTCCTTAGTTTTCAAAATTAAACGCAATTTCTTTTAAAAGTATTGATTTACAAAAAACAAAAACTCACTCTTACAAGGTTTGATAATAATTGAGAGAGGCTATCGCCCCATTTCATTCATTACTGCGGCGTCAATCTATATTGTTCTTGACACTGAAAGTTAGGTATCAAAACCAACCTCAATTAAAATTCACTTCCTAAAGTTAATAAAGCCTTTCGTTAATCCCAAGATTAACCTGCAATTGAATAGCCCACCTTAATTAGAGCACCTATTCTTTCATTGTAATGAAATCTACTTATATTGGTCTAGTGTTTAGCTATAATCTAAAACCAAAGACAAGCCCCTCTACTTTCCTTTCGATTCGCTGGGCTATTGGGCTGCCCCTCATCTCACTTTGCATGGGAACCATCGGCTACGTAATCATTGAAGGTTATAGCTGGTTGGAGGGCTTTTACATGGCCGTTATCACTTTCTCTACCGTGGGCTTTCGCGAAGTTAGGACGCTGTCTCAAAATGGAATGATCTTTACCACGATTTTCATTATCATGAACATATTGATTTTATCATATATGTTGTCTGCATTTACTTATTATATCATTGAGGGTCAAATTTTTCACCTACTCAATCTTCGTACCATGGAAAACAAACTTAAAAAAATAGAAAACCACGTTATTATTTGTGGGTATAGCTCTTATGGACGCGAAATCGTACATTATTTATTAGAGCATGACCGCAAATTTGTTGTTATCGATAAAGAAGCCGACCGATTGATCGAACTTCATGAGGAAGAGACAAATTTGCTGTTTGTCAAAGGAGATGCAACTAAAGACGACATATTGAGGGAGGCGGGAGTTGACCGCGCCGATGCCTTAATAAGTGCTTTACCTGAGGATGCAGATAATTTATTTGTCGTATTAAGTGCCCGGCAGCTCAATAATAAGCTGACCATCATTTCTCGAGCCCGAGATAGAACCTCTAAGCAAAAACTTTTACTGTCGGGAGCAGACCACACCATCATGGCAGAGCAGATAGGTGGTTTTTATATGGCTAACTTGGTAAAAAAACCGCACTCGACTCGATTTTTCACCTTTTTGACAGATGAGATTGATAATAACATTGTATTCGCAGAATCAAAGCTAACTGATTTAAATATTGACAGTAGTCAAATCGAACTCAGTGATTTAAATTTAAGAAAACACGCCGGCGTTTATGTCATTGCTATTAAAAATGGTAAAGATGACTATATCGTAAACCCAGGGCCTAACCAGCGCGTGAACCAAGATTCTACACTTATCTTACTGGGTACCTATGAACAAATGCAAAGCTTAGAGAGAGCCTATAATATCGATTTAGATTTAATCAGTCATTTTCCAAATAACTAATATTAAGCCTTCCCACTTTTTGGGAGTAGCTGGACTTTGCCACAATGTCATTGATTCGAAGGATAATTAGAATGAAAATAGCACTAGTGTAGATTCAAAGTTTTGCCTTGAGAGACCCTAAAAAACGGAGGAAACTACACGCCGTTCCGATAAATACTAATCTAATATAGGTGAATCAAAGTTTCCTTTACCACCTTTATCCCGGTCTGAGTCCTCCAAGTTTCCGAACCGATAATTAATATCCAAGCCTACAATTCGAGAATCCCATTGGCGATTCCTACTTTGAGTCAACCCAGACTGCTCTGTAGTTGACACCACCCATTCACGAGTATTGAAAATATCCCGGATGGAAAGTCCAATATTTAATTTATCATCAAAAAACTCTTTTCTTACAGCCATATTTATATAATAATAAGCCTCTATACGACCTTGAGGAACGTCGAGGGGTGCACGGTATCTACCATTGATTTGAAGGCTCCACCCGTCACCCAACCTCCACTGTGAATTATAATTAATACTGGTTCTGAACGTCTGTAAATTATCCACTCCTTCTCGTTGAACATTTTTTAAATTCCGAGCTGAAAAATTGACCGTTAAATTAATATTCCACCACCGATAGGGAACATAATTGAATATTCCTTCCATGCCGTAATCGTCTCTTCGACCTAAGTTCTCATAGGTTCTGACGGCGACCGGACTTCCCTCTTCAACAAGCAAAAAGCGCTGTATTACCTCATTTGTCTGTCTGTAGAAAACAGATCCATTAATCGTTAAGTCTCCAATGTACTGTAATATGCCAATTTCGAAAGAGTGGATATCCTCGGGAAGTAAATTGGGATTACCACGTCGCAGGCTTAATGGATTATTAAAGCTCGTGAATGGATTCAAACGCCAGGAATTCGGTCGGTTGATTCGACGAGAATAGCTGACCATAAATTGGGTGTATTCAGAGAGTTGATATGAATTATGCAATGTGGGAAAAAATCTTAAATAATCTCTCGAAATAGGATCGCCTCCCTCTAATTCTCCCGACCTGAGGGTTTGCTCCGCACGCAGTCCTATTTTTACTCCATACTTCCCCCACTGCTGAGCATAACTTGTATAGCCAGCGATCACATTCAAATTAAACTTAAATTCGTTATTCAAAGACTCATCTGGCTGAAACCGATCATCACTTTCATTATAGGTCTCTGAATAAAAGCTATTGTCCAAACTTAGTATATCTGATCGCAATCCAGCCTCCAATTTGCCACCAAATTGAAAGGGATGTTCGTAATCTAACATCCCTACGAAAAGGTTTTCCGAGCGATCCTCTTGTATATTCTGCAACAGTGGAAAGTCAATTAAATTTTCATTCTCATCATAGCGTAGTTCTTCGTACTTATCAATTTCGCTGCGTTCAGAGCGGCTCCAAGATATATCTAAATGAAGGTTTTGACCCTCCCGATCAAACTTTTTCTGCCACCCGCCATTTGCAAAATATTCATACCGATCTTCCGTTCCATCAGTTCTCCGCTCACTAAAATTATTCAACTTGCCTGATTCATCATAATTATCATAAACTACAAGACGATCTGCTGCTCGTCCCCCATTTTGATAATTTCCAGAAATGTATAAGACATTGTTTTTATTAAGATTATAATCGATTCCTCCTCGCACATTGTTACCGTTTCGACCACGAATTCCCTCATCGTATTCGTCAATCAAAAAAGAGGTGTCTGCGTATCTGTAGCTTCTTTCATTCGTTCCCATGTAACTATATTCATTATTGGTATAACTATAGCTCAATGAGGTATTCCATTTTCCCGAACGCATATTTACTGAGGCCGACGAATTATATCGAGCTGAAAGACCCTTCTGGTAAGAGCCGTTAACCGTTCCATTCACTCCCCTCTTATCCTCTTCTTTTAATACAATGTTGATTACTCCAGCCGTACCTGAAGCATCGTACTTTGCACCTGGATTTGTAATAATCTCAATTTTTTCAATGCTAGTTGCTGGAATTTGCTGAAGAAACGTTGAAGGAGAAAACGTACTGGGTCTTCCATTGATCAATATTTGGACATTTCCACTTCCTCGAAGACTAATTTGATTATCGATATCTACTTCTACACCAGGCACATTACCCAACAGGTTCAAGCCCGTCCCTCCCTGGCTGGACATATCGGCATCGGCATTAAACACCCGTTTATCAATGCGAGTCTCAATGAGCGATTTCTGCCCTTTTACAACTACTTCATCTAGTGTTTGCCCAGATTGAAGTGCTAATTGCCCCAAATCTATCTCCGTCGAGGCTTGCTCAAGTTGGAAATTTTCAGTGTATAAGTCTGCATACCCAATAAAACTAATTTTTACCAGGTAATTCCCAGACTTTAAGTTTTTAAACACAAAAGACCCATCCATATCAGTCGTTGTCCCAGTCACCATTGTTGAGTCAGATGCATTAAGTAGAACCACTGTGGCAAAGCTAACTTCCTCACTTTCAGGAGCATCTGGATCAATCACAACACCAGAGACGGAAGAAGGAGGATCCTTTAATTCCGCACGAAGTTCTATAAATGAAAAAAGGAGGATTATAAATACAAGAAGGAAGTGAAAAAGTACTTTCATAATATGACGTCATGGATTTTATAAACCATGTACCTACAACTAATATTGCCTACAGTTCGTTTAGATTTTCTAGATATTTCTTTGCCTGACTCAATAAATCCTGCTGTTTTTCTTCATCGTATCTGTTCCAAATGTTATACATCATCCCCATCCTAAAGTTATTTGACAACTTTTCTTCATTTTCAGCGAGGAAGTTCCAGTATAATGAATTAAATGGACAGGCTTTTTCTCCTACTTTTTTCTTATGATCATAATAACAGTCCTTACAATGATCACTCATTTTATTAATGTAATTGGCAGATGAGACGTAAGGTTTAGTAGCTACTATTCCGCCGTCAGCAAACTGACTCATTCCACGAGTGTTTGGCATTTCAACCCACTCGATAGCATCAATGTATACGCCTAAATACCATGCATCTACTTCAGATGGGTTAATTCCAGCTAAGAGTGCAAAATTGCCGGTTATCATCAGGCGTTGGATATGATGTGCATATGCGTTTTCTAGAGAATTTCGGAGGGCATGATGCATGCAGTTCATCTGTGTATCTGCTGTCCAATAAAAATTGGGCAAAGAGCGGTTGTGCTCAAAAAAATTATAATCGCCATAATCTGGCATGTGGTGCCAATAAATACCACGCATGTATTCTCTCCAACCTAAGATTTGTCTAATAAACCCCTCCACGTTTGAAATATCTATTTCGTCTTTATGATCCAGATAATAAGACTCAGTTTGCTCGACTATTTCACGTGGGCTTAGGATTTTACTATTCATCAGAAATGAAAGCCTGGAGTGAAATAAAAAATCCGAACGCTCTGTCATCGCATCCTGATATGTTCCAAACTGGGACAAAAGATTCTCTAGAAAAAATCGTAAACTTTCCTCACCTTCAGCACGAGTAACCGGCCAAACAAAATCAGAAGCATCAATGGTCCCCATCGTATCTACACCCGCTGATTCAATAATATTTACAATCTCCTGAACATCTTTTTTAATTTCATACGTCTCGGGAACAGATTCTTTTTTAGGAAATTTTTTACGGTTTTCGGCGTCGTAGTTCCACTCTCCTCCCATTGGCTGTGATCCATCCATCAATACATCTTCAGCTTTGCGCATATGGCGATAAAAGTTTTCCATGAGAAATGAGGATTTCCCTTCAAAGAAATCTGAGAAGTCATCTCGACTTGTGTAAAAGTGTTCAGTATCAAAGCTTTGACAGCTCCAAGAAAATTCACTCTCCATTTCCCTCAGTTGCTCATCGAGCCTATACTCATCGGGAAGCAAATACTCCCATGAATCAGCTTCATAATTTTTCATTACTTGCTCCAGGTTCTTTTTTAAATCTTGTTGATTTTCATTAGCGTCCAACTCGTAATAAATGAATTTGTGCCCCTTTTCCTCCATATCTTCACGAAAAGCGCGCATCGCTAAAAAGAATGCCACAACCTTTTGTATGTGGTGTTTGACATAATCCGTTTCCTGCCGCATTTCGAACATAGCATAAATAATATCATCATCAATCTCATTGAACCACGAGTGATGTTGGTTGAGTTGGTCTCCTAAAATTAGCCTTACCTTTTTCATGATTTATTTTTATTACGTCTACATCTTTCAGAACAGTAAATTACTTGATCCCATTCTCTCTCCCATTTTTTGCGCCAACTAAACATACGTTGACACACCGGGCACTTTTTTTGGGGAAGATGTTCTTTTTTATGTGACATTTGAATTTATATCACAATAACCCCTTCATCTGGGTCACCGATGAAATTAGCTTTATTTTGGTTCCTTCGAAATCCAGACCACCAGGCCCAAAAGGCATCGTATTGATGCCGATTAGCACAGTCTTCTATTGAAAAGCCATCGGATGTAAGTACTCCCTCTATTCTATTTAACTGTATTTTATCTTTTTTGGGAGTTGCTTTTCCTAAGACTACTTTTTCAACTTGACTGGGGTAGGTTTCATAGCATTTAATGTCTATTTTTCCCAACTCAACTGCTAATCTCATTGCTCTAGCCGTGAGGCCTCCTAAAAACATCGGCGACATGGCTGATAGTGCTCGATCGGCTTTCCGATACATAAAGTCTTCTCCTTTCTTATAAAAGGCTGCAGGTAAGGATAATGGTGCATCAATGAACACCGTGTCAATGAATGAAAATTGTTGATTTAAAACCTTCAATATAAAGTCATCTGCAGAATTTCCTTTTGTTGATTGTAGAAATTTAATCGTTCGGTTTTCACAAAAGGCAATAGCTGTCGTACCTGCCTTTTGACTTCCGTAATCTATACCTATCCAATTTGTTTTCATATCTAACGTCTTCCAGGGTTTGTTAGCTTTTTCAATATGCGCCGACCTTCACTCTTCACAGTTTTGGTTTTCTTGACAGACCATAAAGAGTCTCTGGCATATTTGCCAGCTGATTTTAAATCAATTATGGGTTCTGGATAATCTTTTCCTATGACACATTGATACATTTGTTGTTCCAGGAACGTTAAGTTATATGGACAACTAAGATGAGCAGGTGGCACATTTTTTAATTCGGGACACCATTTTTTAATAAAAGCGCCATCGGGATCGTGATCTTCTGCCTGTTTAATCGGGTTATAAATTCGAATAGTATTAATCCCAGTTACACCCGCCTGCATTTGAATCTGGGGATAATGTATGCCAGGCTCAAAATCTAAAAACTGACGCGCCAACCATATAGCAGCCGGTTTCCAATCCTGCCACAAATGGTGAGTCCAAAAACTCAATACCATAGCTCGCATGCGAAAATTTAAATAGCCGGTGTGATACAAAGCTCTCATGCAGGCATCGATTAAAGGAAAACCCGTACGTCCCCTGCACCATTTTCGCCATATTTTCATTTTGAATGACCGATCTAAAGCGTCATATCCTTTGTTTACATTTTCAAATTCCATCCGATCCTCCATTTCGAACTTTTGGATAAAGTGACAATGCCACCTCAAGCGCGATCCAAAAGCTTTCGCCTGGAATTTGTGGTTTTGCATTAAATTCGAATGTCGAAGAGCGTGCCAAACTTGACGAATGGAAAGATTTCCCCAAGCTAGATAAGGAGACAATCTACTACAACCTTGGCGAGAATTCATTGGTTTTGAAATAGACTTCATATACCTGGCTCCCCGCTCATTCAAGAAGGTCTGCAGGTACTTTTGCGCTTGAGACTCTCCACCTTTTTGAAAATTTTCATTTCTTGAGAGGTTTTTATTCGGAAATGATGGGAACGGGCAATCATTTAAAAAACCCATGCTTATATTCTCATGATGAACGGGAGCAGAATCTGGGTTTTGATTCATGAAAGCATACCAATCAGACACCCATTGCTTACGATCAAATAATCCTCGAATTACCCCATTATGTTGATATTCTTGCCATTTTATACCGTTTAACCGAAACCATTTTGCAGCCTCCTTATCCCTATCGTAAGTACATTTGAGTCCTGTTTCACAATAAGAGTATACTGTATCTACTGAATATTTGGAATGCAAATACGACCACACCGCTAAAAAGTCACCTTTAAGAGCTATCAAGGGTACATCAACTTCCTCCAAGCTTTCTTTTAATTCCACTATGGAGTCCCCAACAAACTGGGCATGACGGCTAGAATAATGAGCATCACTCCAGATTTTAGGTTCATGCAGATACAAGCCTAAAACAGGAATCGAAGCTTTCATTGCTGAAGTCAATGGCTGATGATCGCGATAGCGCAAATCTCTTTTAAACCAAACAACGTTTATTCGTTGTCGATCCACTTATACCCTTAGCTTAGACAATCCGCCGTCAACCCCAATTATTTGTCCGCTCATCCAAGAGGCCTTATCACTCAATAAATAATGTGTCATATGAGCAATATCATCTGGCTGCCCTACTCGTTTGAGAGGGTGTCTATCATCTGCATTTGATCGCTTATTTTCGGAGCTTAGAAGTTTTTCAGCTAAAGGTGTATCAACTAAAGAAGGCGCTACAGCATTTACCCTTATTTTTGGCGCCCATTCAGAAGCAAGTGTGCGCACAAGGCCTTCAATAGCTCCCTTTGCCGCCGAAATAGATGCATGAAAGGGCATTCCTTGCTGAACAGCAACTGTTGAATATAGCACTACTGAAGGCGAATCTGCTTTTTTTAGGGATTTTTGAAAATGCTGTAGGACTTCCACAGCTCCCAAAAAGTTTAGTTTAAAGTCTTTCGAAAAGTCTTCTGTATTCAGAGAGCGGAATGGTTTTAAATTGATAGAACCCGGGCAATAAACTAGAGCATCTATGGATTCGGGATAATCGTGTGATTTCCAATCGTCGGTTAAAATATCCCCTGATTTATGGTCAACGCCTTCCGGCAAACCTGAGTTCGATCTGGAAATATTTGTCACTTCATAATTGTCGTTCAAAAGTAATTGAGATACTTTTTGGCCGATTCCACCTGTTGCTCCAACTACTATTGCTTGTTTCTTCTTATCCATACTTGAGTTTAATAAATAGACAAAATAAAACGGCTATTGTTATGAAAAACAACTGCATTTCTAATAAATGACAAAGAGAAAATAAATTCGCACCTATAAAATAAAAACCTCCTTACTCAAATTTGAGTAAGGAGGTACTAAACAATCAACAAACAAAACTACTGTACAACCAACTTTTTAGTTACCACACCTTTTGGTGTAGCAATTTCAACTCCGTACATACCTTTGGATAGGTTGGACACAGGGATCTCAATAGTGTTTCGACCTGTTTGTAGCGGACCACTAAATGGAGTGGATATAAGCTTACCATTCATTGATCTAAGTCTTATATCAACGTTATTTACTGTTTCTCCGTCATTATCAATCGTCAATAATGCTCTGAATGTGGTCGGATTGGGAAATAGAGCAAGCTCTCCCGTAATGATCTGTTCTGCGCTAGTCACTACAGGCAGTTCAAGAACGGTGCCGTCTGGCAGCACAGCAAATAAACCAAAAGTGGGATCATCCATTCCCGGATCTAAAAACCCAGAAGCCATCACGGTGGCGGCTCCACCTTCTAATCCACTCAGTGGAGCTGTGTAAGAAACCAAAATATCGGATGACCCCGCAGGGGCAATATCGATAGTGTAATCATCAGCAGGTACATTAATATAGCCCGTTTGCTCTGTAAAATTCAAATTATCTGCTAACTGAGCAACATCACGCGCAAAAATATCAACACCAGGTGCATCCGGAGAGCCGTGGAAAATAACAAAATCAACACCATCTACTTCTGCCGATTCTCTAGCAGGAGCTACGACCTCCAAATTGAAAGGAGCATCCATATCACCTACGATACCGTTTGCAATCACCTGGTAAGTTTCATCCGGATCTAACAAAAAGTCAAAATCAGCGATAATATCATCCGGAGAAGTACTTCCCGCAGGTGCGATTCCAACGTTTAGATTAACGCCAGCTGGCACATCTGTGTAAGCAGTAGCTGTTCTGAATGCAACATCCGTCACGAATGGCGCATCATTGACCCAAATATCGACCGTCGGTGACG
>CAZVLN010000038.1:0-22261 GCA_964627995.1 uncultured Saprospiraceae bacterium | reverse complement strand
TGCAGGTGAACTGATGGATATAAGGCCAGAATCTTACAGTAAAACTATTAAGGTTCACGAATGAAGAACAAGCATTCTAGACAGGCCGAAGTCCGTGGGGCTATGTATAAATTTTTTTGTTAGCAAAATATGGATGGATTCTTGTCTATCATTGAACTTTGAATATTAAGTTCCCAATCGGGTTTGTTAGTTTTTCCATTATTCAATTGGCTTTTTACACTAGATAAATAATGCGGTTAATATATTCTTCGTATTTTAATGGATGTAGACGGGCATGAAACTTTTCTGAATGAGTAAATGAGCTAAAGAAGGTTTTGTAAAATTATAAGACCATGATAAAAACACTATTAACGGTAGGATTAATTTTAATAGCAAAAATTGGTTTTTCATGCCAATGTTTACCCTATGAGCCAAGTTTTTATAAAAATATTCGTAACAGTGGAAAAAACTGTATTGCTGTTTTTGATACATTGGTTTATGAAAATGGAAGTGATCAATATGGCTATTTTGTTGTCATAGACACACTTACTGGTTTCGCTACTGAAATTGGAGACATCATTAAAGTTGAGGGTCAAAATGGGATAAATTGCGGAGAATTGTTAAATCGCTTTTCACCTGGAGACACCCTGTTTTTAGCTTTAATGGGAAATTTTTACCTGGAGGGAGCTTGTGGGAAGCATTATCTTAATATTACCAACGGACAGCATGCTGACTTGTCAATAGCAGAAATTAAAGAACGAATTAACCGGTTATTTGTAGAAAGAGATTCTCAATGTAGATGTTTTGATTTTTGGGAAAACAATAACTTTTATAATAATTTGTCTAAAGTACCTTATAGTTGTTTGGCTGTTTACCAAGGGTATGATTACGGGTATTCCTATAATGGGATTATTTCTCAAACAGGGTATTTCAAGCTTCTTGATACGATTGGAGAATTTCCGGCTCAAATTGGTGATACTATTGTAGTTTTAGGCGAAGACGGAATTAGCTGTGGAGCGATCCTAAACAATCACTTTGACCCTGGAGACACACTTTTTTTAGCCCTGGCAGATGGCTATCATGAAAGCTTTGAAAAAGACACATTCTACTTGAGAGGTGGAACGTGTGGAAGATATTACCTAAGAATTAAAAATGGTGAACACGGGGGTTTATCCATTCCTGAAATCAAGGATAAAATAAAAACAGGAACTACAAGTGTCGAAGATGTAAATGGAAGAGAAGGTATGGTCGTATATCCCAATCCGGTTAGTAATGAGGTTACCATAAAATCTCAGTTCAATTTAATATTGACTCTGGAGATATATGATTGGTCAGGGAAGATGATATTGTCAGTTGATAATATCAATAATCAAATAGTGAAGCAAGACCTAAGCCAGCTGAATTCCGGATTGTACAGTGTCCTGATAAGGACAGAAACCGGAAAGGTCTACAGCAAAAAGCTACTAAAAAACTAATATTTTTATGAAGGTGGATTACTGAGCTATGAAATAGAGAGACCACTTTTGAGTCGGGCACCTATTTTTATGTACCCTTATCAATGGTTCGCAGACCACTATGAATGTATGGATACCCATTTCGAGTATTTTATTGATCCTCTTTTTAGTTTTAATCTGGATCCGAAAAAGCTATGCCCGGTGGAAATCTCCTCAAGCTCCTCTTGCACCGGACCAACAACGCATTTTGGAAAATGAAGTAGCCTTTTATCGATCCCTATCTGAAAAAGAAAAGGAAAAATTTGAATATAAAGTGCAGGAGTTTCTGCTCAATTGCAGGATAACCGGTATTGAAACGGAAGTGAATGTGCGCGACAAACTTCTCGTTGCTTCTAGTGCCGTTATCCCCATTTTTGCTTTTGATAATTGGCGATATACAGATCTACACGAGGTGTTATTATATCCACGACGATTCAACACCGATTTTGAGACGCAAGGAGCAGAGCGAAGGGTTATGGGAATGGTGGGCAATGGCTATATGAATGGAGTCATGATCTTGTCCAAGCCAGCTTTGGAAAAAGGATTTAAGAACGAAACCGATAAGAAAAACACTGCTGTACACGAGTTCGTGCATCTCATTGATAAAAAAGACGGTAGTGTGGACGGTGTTCCTGCTGTATTACTGGAAAAACAGTATTCTATCCCTTGGATCGACCTCATACGACAAAAAATAGATGAAATATACGCGGGTAAGTCAGGTATTAACCCCTATGGAGCTACCAACCGGGCAGAGTTTTTTGCGGTAGTCAGTGAATACTTTTTTGAACGCCCTCGGCTATTGAAAAAACACCATCCGGAACTGTATGACTTGCTGAAAAAAATCTTTAAGCAAGATATGGCCCGTAGAAATTTCAGAAAAAAATCATCCCAGCTTCACCCAAACAAACCCTGCCCCTGCCAAAGCGGCAAAAAATTCAAAGACTGCTGTGGAAGCAAACACTATCAGTAGTCTGATATTTTAGTGGAACTCCATATAAAAAGATCTAAAGATGATCCCAAACCAGAGCAAGGGTTGTGCAACGCTCAGAACAAATAAACCCTGAAGAAGTTTGAATCCAAAGAAACAGAAAACGGAGATCAAACAGCCTACCTTCTCCATGCCGCCAGCCAGGTGTATCACACCCTTTTTTTAACATTCATTTACAGACGGAATTTCTATGGGTTCTCATGCATACCTTGTATATTTAGAAAACAAGCTCGGGCAACAATCACAGTGTTGAACCTGGATAAAATTAAAATCAAACGGACGGATGGCTTTTATCGATTATTATAAAATATTAGGTGTACCGAAAACGGCCTCTGCAAAGGAGGTGAAAAAAGCGTACCGAAAACTGGCGAGAAAGTATCACCCAGACTTAAATCCGGATAATAAAGAGGCAGAGATAAAATTTAAACAGGTGAACGAGGCCCATGAGGTTTTAAGTGATCCTGAAAAACGGAAAAAGTACGATAAATACGGTAAGGACTGGCAGCACGGTGAGGAGTTTGAAAAGGCTCGACGCCAGCAGCAACAGTCGCAACGGCGTTCTACTCAAGAATCGTTTGGCGGACAGGATTATTCGGACTTTTTTGAATCAATGTTCGGTGGACGCAGCTCCGCATCTTCGCGAAGAGGACAGTATCCAAAATTTAAAGGGCAAGACTATCACGCCGAACTTCATGTAACCCTAAGAGATGTATACACTGAGCATAAACAGGTTCTTACGGTTAATGGTAATAAGATTAGACTGACTATACCGGCAGGTGTGGAGAATGGTCAGGAAATTAAGATTAAAGGAAAAGGTGGCGAAGGCCTCAACGATGGCCCCAACGGAGATTTGTATATCACCTTTGTCGTCAATAATAACAGCGGGTTTAGGCGTGAGGGCAGCAATCTATTCACCGATATGGACCTGGACTTGTACACAGCTATACTTGGGGGCGAGATCACGGTCAAGACCTTCACGGGAAAGGTCAAACTCAAAGTTCCGCCGGAAACTGAAAACGGTACGAAAGTTCGACTGAAGGGCAAAGGTTTCCCGCGCTATAAAACAAAGGATCAATTTGGGGATCTGATCATTACCTATCGCATTCAAACTCCAAAAAATTTGAGTGAAAAGGAGAAGGAATTATTCCGAGAACTACAAAAATTGAGCTAAGATGAAAAAAGAATTTGTGGCTATTCAAACTTTGTGCTCGCATTATGAAGTTGAGGTTTCCTTCATCGATGCCCTGCATCAAACAGGACTTATACAATTTGAGGTCTTTGAGGAAGAACACTGTGTGCACCACGACCAAATCAGAGACCTGGAAAAAATGATACGGATACATCAAGATTTAAATCTAAATATTGAAGCTATAGATGTCGTATTCAATTTATTAGAAAAGCAGCGGCAATTGAAGCAGGAAGTGAACGCCTTAAAAAATAAGCTGAGACGCTACCAGGGAAGTTAGTGGATTCGAAAGCCAGGAGGAGAGTAAAGAAGAGTAGAGCAAAAGAAAAAACACTTGTTGCACCACACAAAAACAGGAATAGAATATGAGTGACGATAAACCCCGGGTTACGGGAATCGGAGGTGTCTTTTTCAAGTCGGCAAACCCCAAGAACTCCAAACAATGGTATAAGGAAAACCTCGGTTTCGTTGTAGATCAATGGGGTACAAACTTCGAATGGTATCAAGGGCGTAATCCTTCAAAAAAAGGCTACACCCAGTGGAGTCCCTTCCCGCATGACACCGATTATTTTCAGCCCTCTTCCCAACCCTATATGATCAATTACAGGGTGGTTCATCTCGAAAAACTATTGCAAACTCTGGCGGAAAACGGCGTTACGATCCTGGATGAAATTCAAGAGTTCGACTATGGTAAGTTTGTTCATATTTTAGATAACGAAGGCAACAAAATTGAGCTTTGGGAGCCCAATGATGCCGAGTATGAAAAGGGAGTGCAGGGAAGGACCGGCTAAATTTACTAGTGGCATTTTGATAGAAAAGAAGGATTCTTATATTTAGAAAGGCTCTTTAAGTAGTCAGACCAATTTTTTAACGAATCATTTGAGTTGCCCGGCATACCCGTACCTAGTTAAAAGCAGTAGATTAAGTTGCGCACCAAATGAAAACAAAACAGTTTTGAGTTATTTTTTTCAACAATGGGGTGAAGCCGCCTACACCAGTTTGGGGTTTTTCTGGATGGCACTCTGGGCCTTCGTCCTGGGATATGTCATAAGCTCAATGATACAAATTTTTGTCACTGAAAAACGCATGCAAAAAACAATGGGCGACAAGAGTAGCCGAAGTGTGCTATTAGGAACGTTTTTTGGTTTCATTAGTAGCTCCTGCAGTTTTTCGGCACTGGCCACATCGAAATCCCTGTTTCAAAAAGGCGCGAGCTTTGTATCCTCTATAGCGTTCTTGCTGGCTTCAACCAACCTGGTGATCGAGCTGGGTATTATTATTTCTGTCTTTTTGGGCTGGCAATTCGTAGTCGGAGAATATGTGGGTGGAGTTTTACTCATTCTTTTCAGCTGGCTTTTAATCCGACTCATTCGGCCGAAAAAAATGATTGAAAATGCACGGAAGCGATTAGGGCGTGCAAGTGAAGAATCGGTAGACACGGATCCATTTATCGAACAGGCGCAATCCACTGAAAAATGGATAAAAGTCGGTAAGCAATACCTCATGGAGTGGAAAATGGTCTGGAAAGATGTGACTATTGGCTTTACTATAGCTGGAATAGTGGCGGTTTTTGTCCCCAATTCTTTTTTTGAAATGCTTTTTATCAACACAGGCGCCGGTCAGACGTCTTTTAGTTTCCTAACTCTACTTGAACATGTAGTGGTGGGACCGATCGCCGCTTTTTTGACCTTCATTGGGTCCATGGGAAATATTCCGTTGGCTGCTTTGCTATTCGGAAAAGGAATCAGTTTTGCCGGTGTGATGGCCTTTATTTTCAGTGACCTGGTAGTTTTTCCGGTCCTCCGCATCAATGCAAAATATTACGGATGGAAAGTCTCGCTTTTTATTCTCTTCCTTTTATTCACTTCCCTGGTCGCTTCTTCCTTACTCCTGCACTATGGTTTCGAGTTTTTCAATATGATTCCAAGTTCGGCAGATAAAAACTTGATGGATCAGGAACACTTTGCCTTTGACTACACCTTCTTTTTCAACCTTGCATTTTTAGTAATCTCCGGAATACTCTTTTATCTCGCACGAGTCGTCGGGAAGGATGTCTCACACCATAAAGAAATGGCTCCTAAAAGCCCATTGCTCGAAACGATATTAAAGTGGATAGCTATCACATCTTACATCTGGTTAACTATCGGAATCGGATTATATCATTTTGCAGGCTAAGCCAAAAGGCGTTTCAGGGCAGAGTTGACCCAGCTGCCGGCTCGAGCGGCTCACGTCGTCCGGCTCGAAAGCTTAAATGCAGTTATAGGGAATGGATGTAGCACCTATTTTCGCCCAACCAGAAAGATCCACACCGGCAATGAGAATCTACCGATAGCGAAAGATATTTATCTTATCTTTCGAAAAGTCTTGAGAGTCAAAAAGTCAAAAATGAAAATATTCGACAAAATTAAGTGGGTTTCGGCAGTCTTGCTCGTCTTTTTTATCATTCTCACCACAAACTTGGTGGACAGGCATAATTTTAACAGCCTGAGAAACTCCATTGTCACCATTTATGAAGACCGAATTGTGGCTAGCGATTTGATATTCGAAATGGGCTTGCTGATCCAAGAAAAGGAAATGGCCCTGGCAAGTGAAAATGCGTCTTTTTTTCAAGAAAGAAACGAAAAAGTAAACCTCGAATTCCAACAGCTGATTGCCCAATATAAAGAAACAAAGCTAACGGACGAGGAAAGAGCTATTTTTTCAAACCTTAAGGAGAACGTAAACCGCCTAAAACAAAAGGAAAAAGCATCCGATAATTTTGAGGAGGGTAACCGCGAAGCTTTATTCAAAACCATCAGCAACATCGTACAGGATTTGTACGATTTATCAAAAGTTCAACTCAAAGAAGGGCGACGAGAAATGGAGCGAAGTAAGCGGGCGATGGAAACAGTAACCTTATTCACTCAAATTGAAATTATTATTTTAATCGTCATTGCCGTTTTGATTCAAATCCTAATTCTTTATAACCCCTCTAAAAAGCGAAAGAGCTAGCTTTTCATGAATTCAGCCTTTATCTTCTATTGTAAGATTTAAAAATAGAAACCAAAATGAAACTAACCTATATTTTCCCCGCTTTGCTACTATCGGTCGGGATCTTCGGTGCCGGCTACTTTATTGGTAACATGCATAAAATTGGAAAGGAGTACGATCGCTATGTTCAGGTCAAAGGACTTTCTGAACGCGAAGTCCCGGCAGATCTGGCTGTATGGCCCATGCATGTTTCTTTGACCGGAAACAACCTGACTACACTCAAGGCTGAGATCGAAGAGCAAAACCGGGAAGTACAGGACTTTTTTCGCAGCTTAGGATTTTCAGAGGAAGAGCTATCGAAAGGAAATACCAATATCAATGACCTCCAGGCAGACCCCTATAATCGAAATGCGCAGAATAACCCTTTTCGATACATAGCTAAATCTGAATTTACTCTGCGAACCAAAGAGGTCAGCAAGGTACAAAACGCACTTACCGCTTCTCTGGAGCTCATGTCAAAAGGAATATTACTGGGATCTCAGAATAGCTGGAGACCCGTTGAATATATATTCACGGGCCTCAATGATATCAAACCTGCCATGATCGAAGAGGCCACAAAAAATGCGCGAGAAGTGGCTGAAAAGTTTGCACGAGACTCTCAAGCACAGGTTGGTGATATAAAAACCGCCCGGCAAGGGCTATTTACTATCTCAGATCGCGATCAGAATACACCACAGATCAAGCAAATTCGCGTTGTATCGACCATCGACTTTCACTTAGAGGGAGGTTGATAAAGACCTCAAGCCAAGTCTTTTCCAAATTTCTGAACACCTTTAGCTCTATGGTAAAGCTTACTTAAAAAGAGCAGTATGCAAAAGGGACAAAACAGGTTTTCAGCTAAACAGCTCCTCTTGATCGATGGGTTGGGGGCGCTCACCACAGCCGGACTGCTGATCTTACTGCTCGCGAATTATGAAGCTTTTTTTGGGATGCCGCCCAATGTCCTGTATCGGCTGTCTGTTTTGGCCTTAATAATGAGCTCTTACGGCCTGTTGTCCTTTATGTTTGTAAGAAGTAACCACAGGCGCTTTTTGAAACCCATTGTGGCCGCCAACGTCTTATATTGTCTGATAACAGCAGCAGCTATACTTTTTCATCGGGAAACGATAACGATTTATGGAATAGCCTATTTTATCGGAGAATTTATAATCGTAGGCATACTTGTCGATGCAGAGTATCGAGCACTTAGAGATGGCCCGAAAAGGTCAAAAAATAGCAGTTAGCTGCGTAATTAGCGCTTACTTTCTCATCGAAGACCCTTATATTCGTTCAGACCTTAAAACCTATCCATATGTCTGTTCCAGCACAATCCATCTCTCCGGAAGGTCCTAAACTCTCCCGACTTATTTGTGGCGTCATGCGCTGGGGGTTATGGGGCCACCAATTAAATACAGACCAGATGCTATCGCGCATAGAAACCTGCTTGGAGCTCGGTATCACCACCTTCGACCATGCCGATATTTACGGAGGATATACCACAGAAGAAGCATTCGGGCAAGCGCTCAAAAAAAAGCCCGCCTTGCGAGAGCACATGCAACTAATCACAAAATGTGGGATCAAAATGCCCGCCGAAGCGCGCCCGGATTATCACATCAAATCCTATGATACAAGCTCAGCTCATATTATCGCCTCGGCCGAGCAATCTCTAAAGAACCTATGCACAGACCATCTCGACCTCCTACTCATTCACCGGCCTAGCCCCCTAATGGATCCCAAAGCCATAGCTGAGGCTTTCACTCAGCTCAAGAAGTCGGGCAAGGTCCTTCACTTTGGTGTCTCCAACTTTATCCCTTCCCAATTCGAAATGCTGAACGACCATTTCCCCCTCGTCAACAATCAGGTCGAAGCCTCTATATTGCATCTGGAGCCTTTTATAGACGGCACCTTCGACCAAAGTATCCGCTATCAAAGCCTTCCCATGGTGTGGTCGCCGCTTGGAGGCGGGCAGTTCTTTGATGACCAACCCGGGAAGCAAATTCAGCGGATACTCCGCATAGCCGAGAAGCAGATCGAAAGACGAGAAGGCAGATTTCGAATCGATCAGTGGTTGCTCGCCTGGCTGCTACATCATCCCGCGAAACTGATGCCCGTTTTGGGGACGGGCGACCCGGACCGTTTACGAGCTGCTGCGGGCGCTTTCGACATAACCCTCAATGATGAAGAATGGTTTGAGCTATGGCAGGCCTCCACCGGTAAGGAGGTCCCCTAAGCCCCTTTGCCCCAAAATAGCTCTTCAATGGATCAAAACTCCAAGCACAAGTTTACACCCACAGCCGTACACTTACAAGAAAAATTATAAAATGGTCGTTTATACAAAGCACCAAAGACATAATTATGGCTAAATGGATCTTAGGCCTGGCACTTTTTACATTCATTGCCTGTAATTCGAACAGGTCCTTGAAAAGTGAGCTAGTCGGAAAATGGGAGGTCTCTATAGTGGCCGACTCCGTAGGTGAAAAAAGTATTTCGGAAACCGTACAAGTCGCAGTAGACTCGGGCATGGAAAAAGCCTCTCAGGAAGTAAAGGCGGCCATCGATTCGGTCGAATTTGATCTTACGATTGAAAGCAAGGGGGACAGCCAAAAGATTGATAGTAAAGGCTTGGCAAAAGGTCTAAAATCATTGGCTAATGGGCTGGAAGGCTTATTCAAAAGCTTAGCTCAAATTGGAAAAGGTCTGACGGCTATGATTGAAGAAATGGTCGAAGTCAATGTAGAGCTCCGGGCCGACGGTAGCATGCAGTTCAGCTCACCCAATGACGAGATCGACGTGGAACTCAACGAGGAGCAACTGAAATGGTCCGTTGAAGAGGGACAATTTTTACTGGATAGCGAATCGAAGGTGGACACTTTTTCGGTAGAACAGCGGGACGACGGCTTCTTATTGAGTGGAAAAGACGCAAGCTTCCGCCTGAAAGCCATTGAAAAGCAGTAGCACCGAGATGGAAATCGCGCGTGAGGTCTAAAAAGTAAAGCCTTATCCGCGCCAAGCCCAGCACATGGCAGGAAGAAATCCAATAGCTGAGCGGCTGAGAAATTACTCATCAAGAAGCGCAAAATAGATCCGGTCGAGGATAGTAATATGCCTTATCAGGGGCCTCAGCCGGCCCGCGAGGTGCCGGCTGCGCTACGTTTCGCCACTCGTTCCGTCCTCCTCCTCCATCCTCGAGATCGCTTTCAGCGACCCTCGGGATTCCGGAGCGTCACTCGGTCCTTCCCCGCCTGCCGGCGGATCGGACTCCCGTCCGCCGAGCGGCGGAGCGGGCTGGCTGCACATCGCTAGTCCGAAGGCGTAGTTTTTAATTGCCACATATTAAGTTTAGATCAACGACTTTTACAAACTAAGATGTTGACAACAACCTATAATAAGGAAGAAATAGCAGGTTTTTGCAGGAAAGCCCTTGCGGGTTTATCAATGTTTTATTATATTAGGTATTATTTTATTAAACTTTTTAGTATGAGACTACTACTTTATTCCCTGGTTTTTATCCTCCTTGCTGGAGCCTCATCCTGTACCGATTCTCTTGATCTTCCGGAAGAAATGGACGATTGTAGATGGAATGATTGTCCGGACGATGAACAGGATACCATGGATACTGAATATGAAAACTATGTATTATGGTCAAAAGATATGGGTGAGAATTTTTTTGGCCTAAGTCCCATAGAGACCCGGGACGGTTCAATTTATTATTCATCGAATGCCGGATCCAACCATATAGCTAAAGTCAGTGCTGTAACCGGACATGAGTTCTGGAGGTGGGACTACTCATTTTTCTTTGCCGAAGAGGTGTATGTGAGTCCGTCTGCCGACCATGTCTTTGTGAGCAAAGGAAGACGAATTGTCGTAGTGGACGACTTTGTGGGGGAATGGAGAAATCTAATAGAAGAGAAGGATTTCGAAGTATTAGAAGAAGGCTATCTGGGAAAGGATTACTTTTACCGAGCAGCCTACACTGGTTTTTATGGTCCGATATGGAACGTCCTCCGAGCACCAATAAACAACTTTGAGCCTTCAGAGGTTCTGTTCAGCATAAACGCTGAAGATTATGGTGCGGGCCGGCTTATAATAGGAGAAATGGCAGAATGGTTAAACCCAAATACCGGAGAACGCCACCTCTTTGTTGAATCGTGGTTGAATAATAACGAAATCTTATTGATCAACTACAATATAAGTCAGCGACGCATCGAGTGGGACTTGCTCAACTTTATTAATAATCCCAACAATAATTTTAACCCCAACATAAGAGAAATGCGTATTGTTAATGATAAAATTCTTATCGTAACAAACGGCGATATCATTGCTGTAAACCCGGTTACGGGTTCTATAGACTGGACCTACTACTCAGAAGGAGCCGGACCAGACAGCAGAAGTATATCGTCTCCTGTATATATTCCTACAACTAATGAATTATTAACAGTGAGTTCTGGATATAATTTAGAATCTCAAAGAGTATCCATTGATTTAAGTTCAGGTCAGGTCAGCAGAAACAGTTTGTCGAATCCAACCACCTTCAGAAACCCCATTTATTATAAGGACCATATTTTGACCTTTTCGCAGGCTGAAACGGAAACCGGCAGAGAAAAACATATTCTAGAAGTGTGGAATGCTTCCAATTTATCGCTAGAAGATAGGATTGAAATCCCTCGTTTTCGAAAAGCCACCCTGGTTCCCGAGCGCGACTGTTTTATCCTGGTTTCTGTCAACGAACTATTTAGTTTTGATTTAGAACAAATAATATCATTATGAAATATTTATTTATTATTCTCTTATGTGTATCCCCTATTTTGAGTATGGCCCAGGTCAATCTAGATGTCTCTGGCGGCCTAAGTGTTTACGGTCATAGCAGCATAGCTGTAGAATTAGAAACAGGCCAAATTGAATCGATAAGCTATAACCCGATAAATTGTCGGATTACTTATGATTTATCTCCAATCTCACTGGGACTGTCTTTTTCATATTATGAATTCGTCAATAATTTTAATAATCTGTTTTTTGAAGATGTGTTTTTCCCAGAAATATCCAGTTATTATGTAAATGGCGGCTACGATAAAACAGTAATAAGTTCTATGGCTTATATATCGATGGATTTTCTAAAGGAAGACATTGTATCTGTTTTTTCGGCCTTGGGAATCGCGAACCACCTGAGAAATACAGCGAACCGGCTCAGAATCCGAGAAGTCAGAGACGACCTGTTTCCCAACCAGGAGGTCGAGTTGAATGGCGATCAAGGGTATAGTGCGCCTTGGACGGCAGAAATAGGCATACGCCTCAACACGCCAAAAGCGTGGCAGCTGGGTGCTTATGTAGAGTGTTTGTATACGGTAAGTCAGCGGGGATTTCAAACAACCAGGTTGGGAGAAGAAGAAACCCCAATTAATGATTTTTCGAAAATGCCCCGATTTAATAATAACAACATTTGGTTTCGAGCGGGTCTAAGGTTTCCTCTTTCGTCTCCTGTGGTTAGCAGGAACTAACTTACACTTTATTGCGATGGACCTTTTTTGGATACCCAGGCCTTAAATCGACTGTTGTTTTATCAAATGATTTATAGGTAAAGAGTGCCCCATTGTTCGGGAAGGATGTTATCGAGGTCTTTTTGTTTCGAGACAATTAAAAAGCAACTACAGACAAAAGAGAGTCTATAATTTTAGGATATACTTAAGCGAAAAAGTGTCGCCTCCGCGACAAAAACGTCAAAAAACAACCTTCGCGAGGCATTTTTCAACCACACACTATAAGGATTTTGTGTAATTTAATAATCTATTATTTTATTTAAAGCTTTAATTATGAAACTCTATGTATTAAAAATTGCTTTAATCAGCAGCCTATTCATGGTAGCTTGTGTAGAGCAAGAAGGTCCTGACTTTTCCCTTTTTTACACCTTTGAAGAAGAGCCTTTACACGGCAGCCTGTCCGACTATCAAGTGAGTTCCGTCGATATCGGCATGGGAACAGATCAACTGGCTCTTGACCTTTACGAAGGCACAAAAAGCATGTATTTTATTCAGAGTCCTAATGTTTGCGTGGCCTTGAGTACGGAGGATAATTCTTTGTTGTGGAGAGTGTCTCGATCAGAATGGGGTGATTACCGAGCACCTATTCACGATTTTGAAGGGCAACTCTTAGTGGGCTTTGACCGCAATCTTAAAAAGATAGATGCCTCAAATGGCCAGGAACTTGAAGCATTCACCCTGTGGCCTGACGGCGGCGAGCCTGAAAATATAGTGGCTCTGCAGGTAGTAGAAGATGTAGTATATACCATGAGCCTTTTTTATCCCACCGACTCTACGTATTCCATGGAAGTCCATTTGCACCAATTGGAGGAGCGGACCCAAAAAAGGCTCCTGGCCATAGAGCAATTAAGAAAGGATAAGTTTCATTTTCCCTACTCGCGATCACATAGCATTCCCATGCCCCAACGCTTAAGTTATGACGCTGAAGAAAGAGCGTTGATATTTCCTTTATTCATGCACGAACATCCCGATTTCGAATACGGCATTTACTCCTTCCTTATTACACTTGATGAGAATCAGGTAAAAAGCAAAAAAATGCCCATTCGCTTCTTGTCTAATCTTAGCATGTATTGGCCGGTTCGATACCAGGATAAGATGTTGCAGTTCCGAACTACACATATCAACGTCTACAATACAGAGGATGAACAGGTCTACTGGGAGTCTATGGGTGGCCAGCAGCGTTATTTTAACAAACATTTCCTTCGCGTCCTGAGCAGAAAGGCCAGCTTGCATAACATTGTGTCCGGAGAGGAGGTCTGGAGCTCGGATTTTCCTACGAAGTGGATCAGATCTGCGGGCGTAGACTCGGAGGGAAAATATTTTTTCATTACTCGCTCGGATCGCCTGTCTGTTTACGACCTATCTACATCAGAGCTTGTGGTTGATTTGATATCGGATGACATTTATAAGCAAACGGTGTTTTTTGATAGCCGAGGATATTTAAATTATACCACCAATCAAGGGAAGTTGATTAGTAATAAACTCGATTTCTAAGCTATGCTAATTATTAATAATTATTAAAAACCTTATTATGCAAACTATTTTTTTTCGCCGAGATTTAAGGCACCCTAAAACAGTAACATCTCATTTTCGACCGCTAGGCATTTGGGCCATCCTCTCGTGTTTGCTTATCATCTTAATCTCCTGCAATACGGAGGAGGGGCACTTTCCCGATGCGATAGATCCCGCTTACACTGAATTTTCATTAGAGAAGGTAGGTGAAATGCAAATTGAGCTCAACGGGGTATGGGATGAAAACCAGGCACGTACCTGCCATTATACCGGGGAACAGCCCTTGCTTTTTCTAAAAATGCATGAAAGCCTGGTAGCGATTAATACGGAAAATATTGAAACGGTCTGGACCCTAAGCGAAAGCGATCTGAGCGAGTATTTTTTCGGTTTTTATAACGACGGAATCTATGATATTGGGGTATTTGATTATCAGGACCAACTGATATTATCCAATGGCCGCCTGTGGCATTTTGTAGACAGGAACTCAGGGACGATCACTCAGACGGTCGACATGAAAACAAAAGCACCGGGCCAGGAAATTTTTGGATTTAATTGTATTAACGGCATAGCTTACTTTTATGCATACAATAGAAATACAAAAAACGTCTCTGCTTTTTCATACAGCTTCCCATCTGAAGAGTTTCGACTCGTAAAACTGTATACAGAACGCTCTTTCTCATTTTATCGGAATGTAAGTATTTTCCCTTACGGAGAAGATGAAAAAAAGCTTCTACTGCCCTTTCCTATCGAAGAGAACAGCGATGACCCGGGAGCATACTTTCCGTTTTTAAATGTCGAAACTAATTCGATCGATAGCACCTACTTGCCGGCGGAAGTGTATCAAAGGGAATCTGCCACGTATTATGACCTACCTTTTGCTTATGAAAATGGGGTCTTAAGTTATGATGGTCGAAATGGTTATGTGGCTTTCAATTTGCAGACGAAAGAACGAATTTGGAGCGAGCGGGCTACGGCCGTTGACCGAATGAATGGCTTCCTATTAAAATGGGACGATGATGCTATAGAGGTTTTTGATGTCGCTACCGGAGAGTCTGCTATTGATGATTTGCACTCTTCGAATGTTCAGGAGCCGCCGCTGATTCATCCCTCGGAAGATATCGTGTGCATTCCCTACCGTGAGCGCATCGCTTTTGCTGAGTTATATACCGGGCAGTTCTTATTCGAATACGAGTTTCCCGTTCAGGATACCCCATATGAACTAGTCTTTTTTGATCGCGAAGGGCGTTTGTGCTTATTGGGTCGCGATCAACGACTGGAATTTTTCAACTTGCCAATCTAATTACTAATTAAAATTAAAAACCATGAAACATTTAATATTTGTTAAAGCAAAATTTCCCCAGCCGCACAATGCGTTTGGGTCATATCTCTCAAGTTTGTTTCTCTTAAGTATGGCCGTTGTTCTTTTTCCGTCTCACGCTCAGGCCCAAAAGACCCATAATTGGGAAATAGGAACCTCTTTTGGGTTTTCATTAGGAACTTTCGAGGATGAGGTTAATATTCCCGGTGTAGGTGATATGACAAAGCAAAGCGATTTATGGTATCCGGGTGTTCGGCTAGCCTACCGGAGGTTTTCGAATAAGAAGTGGCCGAGTTTATCGTTTATAGCCGAATACCAAAGAAGTAGAGCTAGTTTTGATCGCCTGGTTGCAATGGAAACGCTGGGTGTTACCCGGGAGCAAACGAATGTAGTGGCTCATGTCCATTATTTATCCGTAGGTGCCAAGCTTAACTTCAAGGCGTATCAAAGAAATAATAACACCTTTCTTGTAGGTTTTGGCCTCAGTTATATGACCAACTTCATCAACGAGCTGGAGGTCGTTCGTACCCGGGAACGGGCACTCGCAGATACGGAAGTTGAACGATTTTACGTGCGGGAGAACCGGTATGACGATAAAACCGAAGACTTTGAGAAGAACCCTTTTGCGGTTTTTAGTTTTCATACCGCATACGAGAGAAACTATGGGCGGTTTGGTTACCGCTTATTTGTAGAATTGAATATTGCCACCCAGCACATCGATTCTGAATATTATTCCGATAGTAATACCCTTCGATTTTTAAAAATAGGTGCGGCTATTCTGCTGTAGTGGAACAACAAAAGGGTGTTGGGGAATATGGTGGCACGTCTTAGGAAAAAAGTTCCTCATAGAAATATGCGGTCTGAAACGAAAACGCCAAGTTTCAAAAAGCACCAGAAAATGGGGTTTCTTAGTGCATCAGCGCTGCGAGAGAGGCCAGGCGAAGCCGCAGCCGTCCCCAACTTGTTGGGGACCGAGTCTCGAGCATAGCGACCCACGAGCTTCGCCTTTGGGCGGAGCCTCGTGGGTGATGCCCTCATCCGAAAAAAATTAGACCCGCGATATGCTCGCTTGTACTTCTATATCATCGGCTAGCGCCAGATCGGTGCCATCTAAATCACTGGTCACCTGAATGTCGTCGGCAAGAATTTCCTGGGCCATCATGGCGCCATGTGCCTCAACGGCACGCACGACATCGGGGTGCTCGGAAATCTGCACGCGAATGCGGTCTGTCACCTCCAGATCGGCATCCTTACGCAAGGCTTGAAGCGCGTGAATCAACTCTCGCGCCATACCTTCGTCCGCCAACTCCTCAGTGATGGTAATGTCCAGCGCGACGGTTAGGGTGCCACTGCTCGCCACCTGCCAGCCGGGAATATCTTCACTGATAATCTCAATATCATCCGGCCCTAGCGTGTAGCTTCTGTCCTCAATCTGTAAGGTCATCTCGCCTTTTTCCTCGAAGGCTCGAATATCGCTATCACTGAGGTCCTGAATTTGCTGATTAGCTGCTTTCATATCCGACCCCAGACGTTTTCCTAAATTTCGGAAATTCGGCTTGGCCCGCTTGCGAATGACGTCTGAGGCGTCCTCCACGTAATCGATTTCTCGGACGTTCACTTCTTGCAAGATGATATCTTCTACGGCCTGAACTTGAGCTTTGAATTCAGGGGACGAAACAGGCAGCAAGATCTTTTGTAGCGGCTGTCGCACCCGAATTCCTTCTTTTTTACGGAGGGAAAGGACTAGGGACGAAATGCGCTGCGCGTAATCCATACGCTGGTTCAAGCCTTCATCGATAGCCTGTTTTTCCACTTCGGGGAAGAGAGTGAGATGTACGGAGTCCACCTTTTCCAACTGTGTACAACTATCGAGTTGCTGATACAGCCAGTCGGCATAGAATGGCGCAATAGGTGCCATGAGTTTTGAAACGTGGAGCAGACATTCGTATAGCGTTTGGTAGGCCGCGATCTTATCCGTACCGTAGTCTCCTTTCCAGAATCGACGTCGGCAGAGGCGTACATACCAATTACTCAATTGGTCGATTACAAAGGTCTGGATCTTTCGGCCGGCTTGCGTCGGCTCGTAATTGGAATAGTCTTCCTGAACATTTTGAACGAGCAAGTGCAGTCGGGACAAAATCCATCGATCGATTTCCGGTCGATCTGCTACAGGAATTCGATCTTCTGCATAGGTAAATTCATCAATGTTGGCATAAAGCGCAAAGAAGCCGTAGGTGTTATGCAGTGTGCCAAAAAACTTACGCTGCACTTCTGCTAGCCCTTCGAGATCAAACTTGAGGTTATCCCAGGGCTGCGCATTGGTGATCATATACCAGCGACTGGCATCGGCGCCATATTTTTCGATGGTGGAAAATGGCTCGATGGCATTGCCGAGTCGCTTCGACATTTTTCGTCCGTCTTTATCTTGCACGAGACCGTTTGATACTACATTTTTATAGGCGACACTGTCGAAAGCCATAGTGGCAATCGCATGCAGCGTATAGAACCAACCGCGCGTCTGATCGACCCCCTCCGCGATAAAGTCGGCAGGGAAGTTGGCCTTGAATAAGTCTTCATTTTCGAAGGGATAGTGCCATTGGGCATAGGGCATGGAACCCGAATCAAACCAAACATCAATCAAATCCAGTTCGCGATGCATAGCTTTGCCATCCTCATTGACGAGAACCACCTCATCAATATAGGGACGGTGCAGGTCTTTGGGTACCTCCTGTTGCATTCCCAGCACCTTGTTGGCCTCGGCAATGCCCTCAGCTAACTCGGAAATGGAGCCGATACAACGCTCATCTGTACCGTCTTTTGTTCGCCAAATGGGAAGTGGAATACCCCAAAATCGCGAGCGGGATAAATTCCAGTCCTGTAGATTTTCCAACCACTGTCCGAAGCGCTTTTCGCCGGTGTGGCTGGGCTTCCAATTGATGGTTTTATTCAGTTCTACCATGCGGTCTTTGGCCTTCGTGGCCTGAATAAACCAGCTGTCGAGCGGAAAGTACAAAATGGGCTTGTCTGTTCGCCAGCAATGGGGATAATTGTGCTCGTATTTTTGCACCTGAAAGGCTTTATTTTCTTGCTTGAGTTGTACGGCCAGATCGATGTCTACTGACTCATAGTTGGGGTCGTCGGTAAAGTCTTTCACATAGCGCCCGGCATAAGGCCCCATTTCTTTAGTAAATCGGCCTTGTTCATCGACTAAAGTGAGGTGTCCAAGGCCATGCTCTTTACCAATTTGCTGGTCATCCGCACCAAAAGAGGGAGCAATGTGTACAATCCCGGTACCATCCTCGGTAGAGACGTGGTGTCCCGCCACAATGATATAGGCATCACCATCTTCTGGCGTTGCGTAATTGAAAACCGGCTCATATCGCATGCCGACCAGGTCGCTGCCTTTCAATGTATGAACGACTTTAAAAGGAATTTCTTTATCGCCTTCGGTGTAAGCATTCAGATCACCTTCTTCGCCACTGAAATACACGGACAGCAAATCGGTCGCCACAAGAACGGCCACGCGTTCATAAGTGTAGGGATTATAGGTGTCCACCAGCGCATACTCGATCTTCTTACCCACTGCTAAGCCCGTATTGGAAGGTAAGGTCCAGGGGGTGGTCGTCCAGGCCATTGCGTAGACAGGCCGCTGATCAACATGAGCTGCAAGTTCTTTTACGGCCGGACTGTCCTTTAACTTAAACTGGGCGGTAACGGAAGTGTCCTTTACGGATTGATAGCAGCCGGGTTGATTGAGCTCGTGAGTGCTGAGGCCGGTACCGGCAGCCGGCGAATAGGGCTGAATAGTATATCCTTTGTATAGATAGCCTTTTTTGTATAGGCGTTGAATCATGTTCCAGACCGATTCGATGTATTCGTTTTCAAAGGTGACATAAGGGTCATCCAGGTCTACCCAGTAGCCCATTTTGCGCGTGATATCGTCCCAAAGATCTTTGTAGCGCATTACCGTCTCCCGGCACTTTTGATTGTACTCGTCCACAGTGATTTTACTTCCGATATCCTCTTTCGTGATACCGAGTTCTTTTTCTACACTCAGTTCTATAGGCAGTCCGTGCGTATCCCATCCCCCTTTACGGGTCACGCGATTTCCCTGCATGGTTTGGAATCGGCAAAACAAGTCTTTGACCGTTCGGGCCATGACGTGATGTATGCCCGGCTTACCATTGGCCGAGGGCGGACCTTCATAAAACACAAAGGTTTGATCAGCTGGCCGCTCGTCGATCGAGCGTTGAAAAATTTTCTTTTCTTCCCAGTATTTCGCTAGCGATTTGTCAATCGTAGGTAGGTGCAGTTGCTTGATTTCCGTATACATAAATCCCGAAGTTCATCTGTTGAAGATGCAAAGGTACAATTTCCATGAAAGAGAAGGAATTCAAAGTATAACCAACTGCGCGCGCTGTGTTTGCTTGGTCGAAGACCTTCCTTCGCTCCTTCGGAGCTTCAGTGGGCGAAGAAGGGGAAAGTGGAAAGGGTAATACATTTGCTGCAGTTGACTAGAGCTGCGATATTTAGTTTTGTATATTGCGTCCGAGCAAAGAGATTACAAAAAAAATAAAAGCTACTAATATTCTGTAAAGTGCATACCCTTCGGGATACGCACCTTACGGTGTGCGTTTTGCCAACTACAAGGAAATGAAACGAATCATTATAAAAACATCACTGATTATTATTGCTCATGTAAATCTATGTATGGGACAAGGTGAAATAAAGAAAATCTTCTTAAGTGATTATGACGTGAAATTAAATGGCGATCAAAAATGCCAAAGATATATCCAGACTCACGCTGTAAACAAAGAAACGGCGAGATATTTATATTCACCATTAGAATTAGTTTTCAAGGATGACAAATTAATGCAAGCCTTTGAGTGGAGTGAAGGCACGAGATACAAGCGAGAATTAAAGGAAGACGAAATTGGCATGCATTACATTGAAGTTGAACAACATTCAATTTATCAAATACAGAGAACATCAAAATCAAAAAGCTACTTAGGTGGCGAACCACCAGATTCCTTGACGATACCTAGACTTAACTTCATAGCACCCTTTCAATATTTAGGCATGATCTCCAAAAACGATGATGCCTTCAACGGGCTTCCTTTCGACCTGCATCTCATCGCTCCTATATATTTGAACTTTGAATCCGTATTTATAGACTATTCTGACCCTAGCAAACCGGAAGTTTTAAATCGCGACCAACTTCAAACGACAAGTACTTCTTTTCCAAATGAATTGAAAATGAATTCGGAAATTATTTACGAAAAGACCTTTTTTAGTGCAACAAAGACGAATCACTTCCATTTGAATTTTGCTCATAGTGGGATTCCACATTGGATTCAGGTGCCAAAAATTCCAGTTTGTCCCAAATCTGATAATGCGATGAAGTTTGTGATGCAAATTAGCAGCAATACCGGGATCAAGACAAAGCATCATAATATCACTTCCAATAAGGATTTTATGCTTAAATATTTCGAAAACTTAAATTTTTGGGGAGATGGTTATATGTATATTTTTATTGAACCTCAAACTAAAGTAGTCTGCTACATAATACAAAACACCTAAAAAGATAAAACGGGCACTAACACGGTGTAGGACATAACCAGACTTTGCCCGCAAGCGAACATACAAATGCCTGTGGAAAGACTTCACTTGAACTCTTAGGCACAATCCCATAAAGAAACAGAAGTTGATCGAATGCTTGTGAATAGAATGACGCTATAAATCCAAACCATTTGATAATTTTGTACCTTTAATGCGATCAAATGATGGCATCATGATTCAAAAGTACTATGAAGGCACCGCTAAAATAATCAACTTGTCAATAGAAGTTGGTAAGTTGATCGGGATAGTAGATGCGACATATCTAAGAAAACCTCAAACAAATTTGCGCCGAGAGAATAGGATAAAGACAATTCAGTCCTCACTAATGATTGAAGGTAACACATTGTCGATAAATCAAGTATCAGCGATATTTGAAAACAAAAAGATTATGGGTCCGGCAAAGGATATCAAAGAGGTTCAAAATGCAATTGAAGTCTATCGTAATCTGAGAAATTTTGATCCATACAGTGAAGAGTCATATTTATTAGCACACAAAACATTGATGTCGGGCTTAGTGGATAATGCGGGAGAATATAGGACAAAAGGGGTGGGGGTAGTAAAAGGAGAAGAAATAGCACATATGGCTCCACCTGCGTGGAATGTAAGTCATTTAATGAACAACTTATTCACCTATTTGAAAGAGAGTGAAGATAATCAAATAGTAAAAAGCTGTGTATTCCATTATGAAATGGAGTTCATACACCCATTTATGGATGGAAATGGTAGAATGGGTAGACTGTGGCAGACATTGATATTGATGCTGGAGAATCCTGTATTTGAGTATTTACCGATAGAAATAGAGATTAAGCAAAATCAAGAAAAGTATTACGAAGCATTATCAGAATCAGATAAAGAAGGGCTATGTACGAGGTTCGTTGAATTCATGCTCGGTATGATAAAGGTAAGTTTAAGTGAGTTGATAGACGACCAGAGAAAATCATTTAGTGATGAGGAGAGATTGCAATATTTTAAAGAACAAACAGATTTAAGCGAATTTACCAGGAAAGATTACCTTAAGGTATTTAGGGATATTTCTACAGCTACAGCAACGAGAGATTTAAAAAAAGGAGTTGACTTGGGATTTTTAATAAAAAAAGGTGATAATAGGATAACGAAATATGAATTTAAATGAACAGAGACTGACCCAAGGTGGGCTACATACCCCGCCGGTAAAAAACTTTGATTGGATAATGGAGATGGGAAGCCCCGCGCAGGCAGCAAGGGCCAGGCTGCGCTGGCAATTATGATCAAAAACGAAAATGGTATATTTATTATCCGGCGCAGCCCTTTGCTGGATCGTATTCACACTGTATTTGCGTGGGCTCCCCGGGCGCGTGAAGGCCAAAAACACTATCCCAGCCCTAACGCCATCAGCATTCCACACTTCCAAAAACCCAACGTACAAAGATGCATAAAAACACGTATATTAAAGCTACGGTTTAGAAAAGTCGGTGTCTTTCCCCTTTTCAACAGAAGCGATAGAGCGACAGCTGAGAAACCCGAAAGCATCCACTGACCTAAACCTGTAGTCGAGGGGAACTACCTATCAAAATTGCAGATAAAAAGACATGACAAAAAGCATATATAAGTACATGAAAGGTGCGTTTATACAACGAACGGGGG
>CAZVLN010000037.1:0-22492 GCA_964627995.1 uncultured Saprospiraceae bacterium | reverse complement strand
ACAGCCATATAGACGCAACGAAAGGGCCTCGGAATACCTCCGGGGCTCTTTTTTTGTATTAACATATTATATAAATTTGTAATATATAAAATATTGTTTTACCTTTGATCCATAGCTTGACTTTTAATTGTATGCATGTAGCGTATTATCTAAGCTTTTGAAATTGGATGTAATGGGTCTTTGTACCAGTATTATTGGCTCTATTACCTAAAACTTTTAATTATGAAACAGATATTGACTTCTTTCTTTATTGCTTCTTTAAGCATAATTTTTTTCTCAGGAGTTTATTTTTTCGGAGCTGAGCAATCAGGGAAGAAGGAGGAGGTATTATTTATCACAGACCAAAATGAAGAGTTATCATCTTTAGTTTGTGTTTCCAACCTTCAATTATCGTTAGATGCTAATGGTCTTGGCGTATTATCTCCAGATATGTTGCTGGCAGAAACCTTTCCTTCCTATGATCAATTTGAAGTTTCTATAGTAACGCCCTCTGGTTTTAATGATACTGTAGATTGTAGCCTTATTGGTGAAACGGTGATGGCAGAAGTTTTAAATACAAATACGAACCAAAAATGCTGGTCAAATATTACTGTAGAAGACAAACTTGCTCCATTTTTTGACTGTGACACAATTGATGTTTCCTGCACATTTGATATTTATTATGATGATATAGATTCATTATTACCCAATCTAATAGACAATTGTACTCCAAGAGAGGATTTGATTGTAAGTTATAGTCAGCAACAAATTTCCCAAAATTGTCAGAGTGATTACGTTTTAATTCTTGATAGGTCTTGGTATGTCGAAGATGCATATGGAAACTCTAATACATGTTCTCAAATAATTCGCTTGGAGCGTCCTGCGATTTCAGAGGTGGTTTTCCCCGAAAGTGATACCCTATATTGCCCTGATGAAAATATAGATCCTGGTAATACCGGCTTTCCTACCCTGAATGGAGAAGAGATTAACCTTCTATGCGGATTAGCTGCATGGGAAGATGATCAAATTATTCCTAAATGTGGTAACACTTATAAAGTGATGAGAACATGGACTGTTGTAGACTGGTGTTCGAATTCTATGAGAACTGAAATTCAACAAATTGTTATTTTGGATACCCTAGGACCTGATTTTACCTGTCCTGATGATATTACCTTGTCTAATTCACCAAACTTATGCAATGGTCTGTATTCCTTACCCACTATTAATGCAAGTGATAGCTGTTCAGACAATGATGATATTTCCGTCCTTTTTATGGTTGACAATAATTGGTATCAAGAAGGGGATGTCGTTCCTTTAGATTTGGGTACGACCCCTGTAGAGGTTATTGTGACTGACGCTTGCAATAATACTAGTAGCTGCGATTATAATGTTACCATTGTAGATACTGAAAGTCCTACGGTTGTCTGTGGCGATGTTGAAGTATCGCTGAATAATTTTGGCTCTGCGTCCATTACACCATTTACATTTATCGGCTTTTCTTATACCGATAATTGTTTCGTTGAAGAGGTTCGCATTAGAAGAATGGATACTAATTGTAATAATCCTCAAGATCTAGTTTTTGGTCCTAGTGTTGAATTCTGTTGTGCGGATATTGGAGAGGTAATTACTGTGATTGTTGAAGCTACTGATAGTAGTGGGCTAACGGGGTCCTGTATGTTTGATGTTGATGTACAGGATAAACTTCCCCCTGTATTAATGGATTGTCCTCAAAATATTACTATTAACTGTACTGATCTTCTAGATGAATATTCAGTCTATGGAGAACCTGATATTTCTGACAATTGTGAATTTACATTTGAATATTCTGAAGATATTAGCCTTGATGGTTGTAAACGAGGTGAGGTTATCAGGAAATGGGTAGCCAGGGACTCTTCAGGGAATATGGATTCTTGCACTCAAGTAATAACAGTGGAGAACCCTAATCCTGGCTTTGATCCCAATACGATTCAATGGCCAGAGGATACGGTAATTTCAGAGTGTAATATAGCTCCTCATGAGATTATATCTGAAGTAATTATTCCTCAGACTACATGTGAAACTGTGTCTATAACTTTTACTGATATGGGAATTTCTCCAGATAGCGCATGTTTTGATTTTATGCGAATTTGGGAGGTCGTTGATTCGTGTACTGGAATTAAGTACGATAGTGTTCAAATGATTCGGATTTTGAATAACAGGCCCCCAATTCTTACTGTGCCTCAGTTAAACGGTGTTAATTTCTTTGCGAATGAGAACTGCCAATTGGACACCCAGCTGCCTGCAGCTTGGGCTAACGATTGTAATACGGGAGTAGTAATAACAAATGACTATACCAGCCAGGGGGCAATTGTAGATACCGTGTTTAATCTTGGATCCACAACTATAGTTTACACAGCAGTTGATTCTTGTGGTAACGCAACCACGGCGGAAACGACAATTAATGTAGTGGATGTGACTCCTCCAGAGGTAGACTGTCCCGGTGATACTTCAGTATCGAACGATCCAGGTGAATGTGGAGCGTTTATTGAGTTTCCTGATCCAGTTGTCTCAGATAATTGCAGTGTTGATTCGGTTATTGTTGATTTCACGGACTCTACTAATGCAAGTGGATTTTATCCTGTTGGGATTACTGAAGTATCCATCATTATTTTTGATGTTGCGGGTTTGTCGGATACCTGTTCGTTTAATGTAGAAGTAACCGACGAGGAAGCTCCTGACCTTTCCTGTTCTAATGACACCTTATTTCTTTACTTAGATGAATTTTGTCAAGTAGAAGTACCTAGTATTACCGGCTTAATCAACTTTCCTGATAACTGTACGGAAGAAGATAGTATAATTGTATCTCAGGTACCAGCGGTTGGAGATACTTTGATGATGGTACAGGACACTATAATTCAGGTTACGGTAACGGACTCTTCAGGTAATTTCGCAACTTGTGAAATAGTGGTTTCCACGCTCGACACCCTGCCACCGGATATTATGTGTCCTCACCTGGACACACTAGATGTTTTCGTTGATTCTGGTTGCAGTTACGTGCTGGAAGATTTCACATCGGATGCTATACTCATGAGCAATTGCACAGATACAATGGATATTCAGGTAACACAAACGCCTGCGCCAGGAACTACCCTGACGGGCTCAGATACTGTATATATTATTACGCTTTCAGCTGAGGATTTAAGCGGTAATGAAATGGAATGTAGCTTTCCTATCCACTTGATGGATGAGATTGCTCCTGAGATTACCTGTCCGAATGATATTACAGTTTCGACAGATCCCGGGGTTTGTGAGGCGACGGTTGATTTCACGGTTCCTTTACCAACGGATAACTGTGGCGTAGATACATTTTTCAATGATTACAATTTCACGGAAGACGCAAGTGATGTATATCCCGAGGGTACGACCACGGTAATTTACACAGTGATCGATGAATCAGGGAATGAGATGACTTGCAGTTTCACGGTTACGGTGGAAGATAATGAGGCACCTGCGTTGGATTGTCCGCAAGACTCAATGATTACATTGGATGTGAATTGTGAAGCATTAATTCCGGATGTATCGGGTTGGGTAACGTATCCGGATAACTGTACGGATTTTGATTCGATAGAGTTTACGCAGTCTCCTCCGGCTGATAGTATGATTGTTGGGGTGCAGAATATTGTTGTAATCATTACAGTTACGGATAGTTCTGGCAATAGTTCGACTTGCGTTATAGATGTAGAATTTGTAGATGAGACAGCTCCAGACCTGACCTGTCCAGCCAACATAGAAGTGCCTGCCAATGATACCTGTAGTTATGTAATAGAGAATTTCACGAGTCAGGCTATGGTATCGGATAGCTGTTCCAATCTCTCATCCATAATAGTGACACAATCGCCACCAGCTGGGGAGACCTTTGATGGAGTAGGGACGTATGAGATTACGCTTACAGCGACAGATGAGAGCGACAATAGCACGACTTGTACGTTCGAGGTAGAAGTCATAGATGATACAGACCCGCTAATCACCTGTCCGAATGATATTACAGTTTCGACAGATCCCGGGGTTTGTGAGGCGACGGTTGATTTCACGGTTCCTTTACCAACGGATAACTGTGGCGTAGATACATTTTTCAATGATTATAATTTTAGTGAGGATGCGAGCGATGTGTACCCCGAGGGTACTACGGAAGTGACCTACACGGTAGAGGATGCTTCGGGTAACATAACCATGTGTAGTTTTACAGTTACTGTAATAGATAGTATTGTGCCTGCGTTAGAATGTCCTCAGGACTCTATATTTCCATTAGATGGAAATTGCGAGGCCTTAATACCCGATGTCTCCGAATGGGTTGAGTATTCTGACAATTGTACGGAAATTGATTCTATTGAGTTTACTCAATCTCCACCGGCCGATAGTATGGTAGAGGGAGCACAAGAGATACAGCTAATAGTAACAGTTACGGATAGTGCTGGTAATAGCGCGACCTGTGACATCACTTTGATATTTACGGATACCTTGCCGGTTTCCATTAC
Source organism: uncultured Saprospiraceae bacterium (assembly GCA_964627995.1). Classification (GTDB taxonomy): domain Bacteria; phylum Bacteroidota; class Bacteroidia; order Chitinophagales; family Saprospiraceae; genus JAWLFI01. Next base: position 17,999 of record CAZVLN010000037.1, on the reverse strand, counting down.
CTGTCCGGATAATACCGTCGCTTTTTTCGATGAGAATTGTGAATATGTATTACCCGACTTTAGGGACAGTGCTACGGTTGTGAGCAGTTGTACTGATCCGGATAGTTTAACGCTGACTCAGATACCAGGCGCGTTTACAATTATAGACGGTACAGGCATAGGAGATACAACGGTTGAAGTTACACTTATCGTAGAATTGAACGGTGGAGCCACCGATACCTGCATGTTTAATGTTGAAATTTTAGATACTATTCCTGCAGTTCTTACATGTGCATCTGATACCAGCATATTTGTGAACGAAGATTGTGAGGGTGTTATACCAGACCTTACCCCAGAGCTGCTTGTGGAAGATAATTGTATAAATAATATTGGTTTTACAGCGATTCAGGACCCTGCTGCAGGTGAAATTTTCTCTGCCGGTGACACGGTAACTATCTCCTTTACAGTATTTGTCGATAATGGAGATACATTGACTTGTGAATCAGAACTTTTAGTTTTGGATTCCATAGCCCCTGGAATCAGTTGTCCCGAAGATACTACCTTAATTTTGAATGAGAATTGTGTGGTTAGTATACCAGATTTTAGTGGGGATTTTGTTTTAGATCCAGGATGTGCTGATAGTTTAGATATTGAGATTGCACAGTCACCAACACCTGGTGATTATCCATCATTTGATGGAGATGAGATAGAGGTTAGTCTAATCGCTACAAATCCTAGCAATGGTGAGGCAGATACTTGTATCTTCCTTATTACAACCCAAGATACGATTTCTCCAATGCTCCAATGCTCTGCGAATAGCATACTAATTGACCTGGATGAAGATTGCTCGGCAAGAATACCGGATGTTACTGCTGAGGTTGATTCAGTGCAAGATAATTGCACAGAACAGCAGAATATTATTATCACCCAAAGTCCAATTGCAGATTCATTGATTATAGAACCCGAAAGTGCTATTGAGGTTGAAATAACCGCAGATGATGGAAATGGAAACACGGTGTCGTGTTTCATTACAGTGGAATTCCAAGATGTAACGCCGCCCACACTGATTTGTCCGCCAGATACTATGGTACCTTGTCAATTTGATATAGATTCGACTGAGCAATATGGTACGCCCGAGGCATCTGATAATTGCTCTATTGTTGGAATAGTCACGACTACCCAATTTTTTAGTTCGAATGCTTGTACGATAGACTCTCTAAAAAGAACTTTTATAGCTACAGATGCTTCAGGTAACTCTACAACATGTGTGCAAACTGTAATTTTCGAGGGAGCAAATCCAGATTTAACTGAAGACGACTTTATTTTTGTAGATACTGTATTCACTCAGGACTGTGAATTGACCGATCCGGAGGATATTCCTGGCTCTATACCTATGCTCGATCCAAACTTGGATGTCTGTAAGGTAATCAATACGAGTTTTGAGGATGGTCTGCAAAGAGATTCCGACTTTGGTTGTAAAGAGTTCGATAGAACCTGGACGTTGATTGATAGCTGTGCCAACCTCTCTAATACTAGTGACGGCATCTTTACTTTTGAACAATTAGTAGTCATCAATGATACTGTAAGTCCAGATATAGCAGTTCCTTTCCTTGATACAATCATTTATATTGACTCCTGTGGAACAATGGCGGAGATCATCTTTGCACCGGCAAGTGCATCAGATTGCGTAGGAATCGATACCCTGTTTAATGACTCTCCGTTTGCTGATGACAATTCTGGAGGGGACATAAGTGGAACCTATGAAGAGGGAATCTATGAAATTACGATTACTGCCGAAGACTCATGTGGTAACGTGATCGAGCAAATCATTGATCTAGTCGTTAGTGATACCTCTGATTTAGAGTTTTCGTGTGTATTTAAGGTTGAGAAACCTTTTGATCCGGTTAGCTTCATGGTGCCATTTTTTGTTTCTGAAATGGCAGACGGAATCGTTAATTCATGCGGAAATATTCCGGCTGGCGACATTAACTTTTCAGTGGATCCAAACGATATCAATGATACAGTTATTATTGTGACTTGTGAAGACTTTGGCCCAGGGGGAACTGAGTTTGTTGACTCGGTGCCAGTTTATGCTTTCATTGATGGGGTATTAGTAGATAGTTGTGAGACGATCATTGCTATAACCGATAACGTAATTGACTGTATGATTGAGGCGCTCCCGGGAGAAGTGGTGGATGTAAATGCTCACCCTTTTGAAGATGTTCAGGTTGATTTATCGGGAACCAATAATGCAACTACCTCTACCAATGAGCACGGGGAATATCTATTCACCGAGTTGATGCATGGAGGGTTTTACTCAGTAGAGTGCGATTACGATGGAAATCCCCTAGCAGGTGTAAATACCTTTGATTTATTATTGATCCAGCAACATATTCTGGGACTAAACAACCTAGAAGGTCCTTATTCTTTAATCGCAGCAGACGTGGATAAGAATCAACGGATAACTGGAGGCGATATCATTCACCTAAGAAGAGTCATTTTAGGAATTGACTCAGAAATGCCTGTCGATAATTGGCGATTTATTCCGGAAGATTATGTATTCATAAGTCCTGAGTGGGCACATGCATCAAATTATCCTGAGATGATCCAAATTGAATCGCTATCGGGTTCAGTAATGAGTACAGATTTTGTAGGACTTAAAGTTGGTGACGTTGATGGATCAATAAGTCCTGAAGCAAGAGGACGTTCAGGGAATGAGTTTTGGACAGCCAAATACGGAGCAGATGATCAAATAGAATTCTTTGCGCCCACCTCAGGAAAGGTATATGGATTCCAATTCGAAATGCCTGCTGAGTTCGTTCAAAACGCGGTGCTGGTGGATGGCCAAATTAAATGGAATGATTTTGAAATCGCACGAACTAATTCCGGAGGCCTTAATGTTAGCTGGAGCGATCCTTACGGACTCGATATGGCAAGTGACCAGCCTCTCTTTAGTCTGAAGTCTGTAGACGGATCACAGATCAAACCATTTGCATTTACCCAAGAGCATATCGCTTCGCAAGTATATCGAGAAGGAGAGGTACAAGTTCGGTCACTGAGTCTACGATGGAGTGCAGGGATAACAAATTATGCTCTACATCAAAATAGGCCAAATCCGTTTATGGATAGAACCGTAATTCCTTTCGAATTGCCTAACCCTGAAGAAGTTGAACTTCGAGTCCATGATAATTCTGGACGATTAGTTTACTCGGCGAGAATATCAGGAAAAGCGGGATATAATGAATTTGAGCTTCAAGCAAATGCATTAAAAACAAGTGGTCAATATCACTATACACTCAAAGCTGATAATTTCGTGGGAAGCAAGATTTTAATTCTTTCTAAACCGTAATTAAGAAGTAATTCGAGATTATAAGGGGCAGTCCAATAGGGCTGCCCCTTTTCTTTTTCCATGACGTATAAAGAATTATATATATTTTTATAAAATTATATATTAAACCTTTACATATTATATAAATATGTAATATATTTGTCCTAAGCCCAACCACAATACCCAAAAACAGTTGCAGTAAAATGCAATTTTTAACGACGACTAAAACACTAGATTATGAAATTTAGACTGCTACTTATGTGGCTAGTTTGGGGCTTACTTTACCCCATTATTAGCATCCAGGCGCAACAAACGCAATGTGATTGTATCCCTGGTACGGGACCTTCCATTCAACAATTTCCAATTGTAGAATTATGTGAAGGTGATACCGCGACTTTAACTGTTGAAATCCAACCGAATTCTTTTTCTTCATTTCCTGATGCATTTTTTGTCAATCGAGACATGAACCGCATCGCTCAGGAATGGATTCAGTATAATACAGATACTGGACCTATTTTTTCTGACGATATTTCTGGATATGATGCTGTTATAGGCGGAGCTTCATTTAAGGATGACTCCGTCTATTTACTGATTCGGCCCAATGTTCTGGTTCGGACGGATCCTGAAGTTTTTCCACTCAGTTTCGATACTTTATCTTTTCCCGAAGCTCGATCTGGACAATTTTGGGTAGGCTTGACTTACGATCAATCTACAGACAACATTTATGCGCTTTCAAATCGAAACAACCAGAATACAAGTCTTCTTTATTCATTGAATGAGAATACAGGAGATACTATGCTTGTGGACAGTTTGCCCGCAGGCGCTCGTTGGTTAACTAGTGATGGAAACGGAACACTATACGTCGGTTTTTCCACTTCTGACCATTTATACGCAGTAGATGCCTCGACGGGTGATGCAACCTTGATTGGACAGTTTGGATTTAATTCCCAGCCTTGTCAAGGCGCTGATTTTGACCAATCAAGTGGCTTGCTGTATGGTCTTTTTCTCGATGGCAATGATGACTCTGTTCTGGGACTCATTGATCCTACTACGGGCACATTTTGTGCTTATGATACCATTAATCAGCAAATGAGTTGTCCCATGGTTATTCGAAACTCAAGTATTGACCCATCGGATTATATGTATTCTTGGACACCAACTACAAATATTGAAGGCGCTCAAACCGCAACGCCTGAAGTATATCCGCAGGATACAACGATATATACAGTTACTGTAACGGACAATTGTGGAAATTCATCTTCTGCAGCTGTCGCGGTCAACGTTATTTTTCCTCCAGACCAATTTGGTTCTCAAACGTGCATATCAGATGTTAATGTGACTTTGGGAGCAGATTGTACAGCTGAAATCCATCCCGATGCTTTACTTCCAGAAAGTTACTCGTGCCCCAATCACTTTTTTGAGGTGACTATCGAAATGCGTGATGAGCCTATTGTAAATAATGGTGATTTAGGGAAGACCGTTGAGGCCATGGTGACGCCAGTAGGAGGCGGAAATACATGCTGGTCTACGATTACGGTAAACGATGATTTGGAACCTGCCATGATTAATTGCCAGGATGTGACCTTATCTTTTGGTGACACCATCCCCCCTATTTTAGCTGAAGATAATTGTGACTCCGATCCTAGTGTAGAAATCCTATTTACAACATACACGGACACGGTATCCTGCTCTACTCCCTATTTATTTGCTGCGGTTCAAACCGCTGTAGCGCGAGATGCTTCAAACAATCAAAGTGAAACTTGTCAGCGAACAATTTTCTTCAACCCTCCAGTGGCTTCGGACTTTGATTTTCCCGACTCCCTAAGCACTTATCCGGGTGGAGGAGATTTCGTGAGCTGTTCAACAAACTTCCCTACAGAAGCTAATGGTTTATTTCCAACACCTGACTTTTCTGGAAGGCCCGCTTATAATGGAACTATTGATTTGAATGATCCGAATATCCCTATTGATATTTCTTACCAAGATATTCCTTTAGTAAGAAGTCCGCCTTGTAAAGTTGTATTTAGACGGAATTGGTTTGTAATAGCCTGGGTTTGCAATAGCCCAGATACTATTGCTACTCACTCGCAATTGATAGAGATTTTAGATAGAGAAGGACCCACCTATACATTACCTACTATTGATACGCTTTCTACCAATTCTTCGGGGACCTGTGAAGTTTCCGTAAACTTGCCTTATCCCAGCAATCTCGAGGATAATTGCAGTGGTATAAGTCAGGTTAAAGTAACATATGGATTTACCACGATTGATACCCTTAAGCCAGGCGGCGCTGCAGTAAATTTGCCAAGAGGATCAATCGAAGTGGTTTATCAAGTATATGATGGCTGCTGGAATAGCACAAATGATACCTTGATGATTACTGTTGTTGACGAAAACGTTCCCACACCGGTTTGCCGGTCGGCCAATGTCGGTCTTAACAATGCAGGCCCGACAAGAGTCTATGCTGCATCATTTGATGATGGATCCTTTGATGATTGTGGACCCGTAGAATTGCTGGTCGCAAGAATGGATTCTGCTTGTGGTTATGGGACTTCTTTTGGCCCATACGTTGAAGTTACTTGCTGTGATGTGGCAGAAGATGTCATGATTATTCTTCAAGCTACTGATGAAGCAGGAAATGTCAATATTTGTATGACCACCCTTGATGTGCAAGATAAATCAATGGCAGAAATCGTAGCTCCTGATGATATTACAGTCAGTTGTGAGTTTCCTGTGACGCCCAACGATTTATCCATATTTGGATCTGTAGTAGTCACAAATAATATTAACGCCTTAAACAATCGATCGCTGGAGCCCCTAGTAGAGAATATCGTACTTGAGGATCCCGGTGAAGATCCTGTTGGGCCCAGTGTCTATGGATTAGATGGTGTTGTATTCGATAATTGTGACGTCACCGTATCGGAGACTAGCGAAATCGAAGATTTGGGCTGTAATGCGTTCATGATTACACGTGTTTTCTCAGCGGTTTCAAATGGAACGGTTGAGGCAAGAGACACGCAGCTAATATATGTGCAAAATATCTCAGAATTTAGTGAGGCAAATATCACATGGCCTAAAGACACCATGTTGATTAATGCTTGTAGTGGTGTAGAAACACACCCGGATAGTTTAGATACGCCGCACGCTTTCCCAAGAATCAATGCAGAGGCCTGTAGCGACGTGGTTATCAGCGAACCTGAAGACACGCGTTTTTACACCTTGGATCCCAATGATCCAACTTGTTATAAAATTATGAGAAAATGGAAGGTGATGGACTGGTGCAGCCCAAAACCCAATGGAGATCCAATGGTTTTTGATCACTATCAGCTCATTAAGGTAGTCAATAATGAAGGTCCTGAATTTGTATTGGCATGCGATGACCAGCGCATCTGTACAACCAATGGCGAATGCACAGGCGGCAATGTAATATTAACTCAAGAAGCGACAGACGATTGCACACCGCAGTCTGATTTGCAGTGGAGCTACCGTGTTGACCTCGACAGCGACGGCAGTATCGATCGATTCGGCCAATCTCCAGATGCTTCTGGTGATTACCCATTAGGCGTGCACCAAATTACGTGGACAGTAGAAGACGGATGTAACAACCGGACTTCATGTATCCAACAGTTTGAAGTAGAATCTTGTAAACTGCCTACGCCAATTTGCAATCCAAATATTGAAGTCCAATTAACGCCAATGTACATGGGCCAGGATACCTTCGGAATGAGCGAAATCAATGCCGAATTAATTGGAGGAGGTTCTTATCACGATTGTGGTTATGATGTGACGGTTTCTTTTACGCAAGATACCAGTGAGCAAACACTCGTTTTGAATTGCGATGATTATCCAATAAGAGATGTGACTATTTACGTCACCGATGAAAATGGTCGGCAGGACTTTTGTACGACTTCTGTTGTAGTTCAAGATAATCAGGATGTTTGTGACATTGATCCGAACTCTATATTTCCTGTCTCAGGTAGTATTATGAATAGTGAAACCCAGCAGGGTTTATCTAATACGGAAATCAACATAAGTGGGGATGCAGATTATATGAAACTCACGGATGAAGATGGCTACTTTGAATTTCCTGCTTTAGTTGCAGGCAGCACATATTCTATTACCCCCGTACGTGATGGGGATGACCTGAATGGTGTCAACACATTTGACATACTATTGATGCAGCAATATATTCTAGGTTTGATTGACTTTGATAATCCTTATAAGTTTATCGCAGCTGATGTAGATCATAATGAGCGTATCACAGGCAGTGATATCGTTCAGTTACGTCGATTAATTTTAGGCGTAGATCCACATTTCACTCAAAATTCAAGCTGGCGCTTTGCAGATGCCGCCTACAATTTTGGGTCTTCAAATCCACTGGATCAAGCTTTCCCTGAAAGCTATGAAATTAGTCAACTTACGGGAGAAATGCATATTGGCTTCGAACCTATTAAGATTGGGGACATCGATATGTCAGCAAACTTTACGGGAACGGAAGCTGAGTCTCGTTTTAACTCCTACAAAGACTTTTACAGCAATCAGGCTTCCCTCGAGGAAGGTGCGCTATCTGCTGTACCTGTTTATCTAGAAGATGTTGAAAACCTTAACGGCTTTCAACTTCAGTGGGATTTCAATCCGGCAACCATCCAGATTCAGGGCATTCGCTCTGACCAACTGGATATACAAGAAGGTAATTATCGGATAGAGTCAGATCATATTCGCATGAGTTGGACGCGACCGGAGGGTCAGGCAATTGACGAAAAGCAGCCATTATTCTTTTTAGAGATGGTAGCAAAGCGCGACATTCAGTTATCTCAGGTGCTGAGCATGACATCTGGTCGTAAATTTTCATCAGAAATCTACAGCTCTACAGGCGCGCATGGCTTGAAGTACTCGATCAAAGTGTTGAGTTCATCAGTGGCTAAGTTTGATCTGAAGCAAAACCGACCAAATCCGGCGGAGGACTTTACCATTATCGATGTTCAGGTCCCTGTGACAATGCCGGCAACGCTTGTCATTACCAATAGCAATGGACAAGAGGTTTACCGCGAGCGAGCCGTATTCGGGCGAGGCTGGAATCAATTCGAAATCTCCACGTCCAATTTTGGTTCATCAGGAGTTTACTTTTACAGTGTTTCCGCTGGACCTTTTACCGATAGTAAGAAAATGATACTTATTGATTGATTTTAGTTGTTGCAGTTAGGCTTTGCAGAAGGGGAATCCATTTATGGGTTCCCCTTTTTTTTGGTGTTACCGCCGGTTGCCGGCGGTCGGGCTATGCGGTGCTGCGCAGGGCTTGGCCCTTAACGGGCCGCTCACCCGGCATTAAAGCCGGGTGGCGCACCTACTATCCCTAACACAAAGCAATTTCAACTACAATGTTCACAAGATGATTTCATGCAGTATTAATTTTGGGAGCTGAGACGGAATTTTTCCAGAATCTGGGAGAGGGTAGAACGAGAAGATAAGCCTAACGAGGTACCCCTAAGCTCGCTGATGGAATAGAAAATGCTAAGAATGTTTAGCCCAATCCTTTTTCCTCTTGCTTTATAACCGAAATACTCGACAAAATTAAAAGAACCCAAAAGAACTTTTAAGATTTAGCTTCTTCAGCATCACGCAATTCTCGCCGAAGAATTTTACCAACATTACTTTTAGGTAATTCATCTACCCATTCAATGGCTTTGGGAACTTTGTAACCGGTTAAATTCTCCCTACAGTAAGCTATCAACTCCTTTTTCTTGAGGCTTTTGTCTTTTTTTACGATAAATACCTTGACCACTTCATTAGATTTGGGATCGGGGATACCTATCGCAGCTGCCTCTAACACCTTGGGGTGCATGGCTAAAACATCTTCAATTTCGTTGGGATAGACATTAAATCCAGACACATTGATCATATCTTTTTTCCGATCTACAATTCGGAAAAAACCATCGTCCATGCGTTCTCCAATATCTCCCGAACTGAACCAGCCTTCGCTATTTATGACAGCATCCGTTTCTTTAGGTCGATTATAATAGCCTTTCATGACTTGGGGCCCTTTTATTTGTATTTCGCCTGCTTGGTTGGCCCCTAACACGTTACCTTCTTCATCCACTACACGCATGTCCGTAGAAGGCGCGGGCATACCAATCGACCCCAATCGTTGTCGCCCATCTATCGGGTTTACAGAAGCCACCGGAGAGGTCTCGGTCAATCCATATCCCTCAGTAATCGGACAACCAGTGACTTCTTGCCACTCTTCAGCTACAGACTGTTGAACAGCCATGCCGCCACCCACACAAATTTTCAACTTTTTAAAGTCTAATTTTCTAAAGGCATCGTGATGGAGGAGGGCATTAAAAAGCGTATTAACACCTGTCATTAAGCTGATCGGGTAATTTTTGAATTCTTTTACGATAGAGTCGAGGTCTCGTGGATTTGTAACGAGAACGCTGAGTGCACCTACACTCATCATCGCTAAGCAATTGGTAGTAAAGGCGAAAATATGATACAGTGGTAGGGGACAAAGCACTCGCTCTGATTCATCTGTCAAGCGGGTGGTGAGAATCGCCTTTATCATGAGCATATTTGACACGATATTTCTATTGGTGAGCATGGCGCCCTTGGCTACTCCGGTTGTTCCCCCTGTATATTGATGTAAAATCACCCGATGGGGCCCGTCCTCAAAATCAGGTAGGGTAAATCGCTCACCCCCCTTAAGGGCTTCATTAAATGAAATCGTGTTGTTCAAATTAAATTTAGGAACGAGCTTTTTTATATATCGCACTACAAAATTTACGATGGCACCTTTAATCGTGCCCAACATTTCACCCAAGCTGGTCACGATGACAGTATCAATCTGCGTTTCGCCGATTATCTTCTCTAGATTGTGGGCAAAATTTTCTGCTATGACAATAGCCTTTACGCCCGAGTCCGTAAACTGATGTTTCATCTCCCGAGGTGTGTAAAGCGGATTTGTATTCACGACCACCAATCCCGCACGCATCGCACCAAACAAGGCAATAGGATATTGTAAAAGGTTGGGCATCATTAACCCGATCCGATCACCGGGCTTCAAGCCCCGTGAACTTAAATACGCACCAAAGTCTCGGGACATCGCATCAATCTGCTTATATGTCAATTCCTTACCCATACAGGAAAAGGCCTTTCGATCTTTATACGTCTTAAGCGCATGATCAATAAAAGAGTTGAGATTTTCATATTTGTCGGCATCAATATTGGCTGGTACGCCGGCCGAGTATTGCTTGAGCCACGGTTTCTCTTCTGACATGTCTTTGGGGTTTATCGGTTTATGGTTTGGTTTGAAGGTAACATAATGAATGGAATAATGCGATTCATTCACCCATTGGAATGTAAAATAGACAATTCATAGAAACTTAACAAATACGACTTAGGACTACATAGGCTGCCCAATATTATTTTTATTCGCTTACCTACCTCTACACTTCCAAAAGAAGAAAACATCTAACATACTACGCATCATCCATAAAAAAGCTTTCACAGGGAATGCCACAAGAAAAAATTTTTGGTGTGCCGAATACGGCATGATTTAGTATTAAATAATTACATTTAAAGGCTTTTTAATCACTAAATTCATGTAAATGAAAAGGTTATTATGGTTCTTGTTATTTTCGTTTTTTCTTTTTTCTATCCATGCACAAGAAATTATTCTTTCTGGCGAAAAGTATGAGGCCCCTTATCAACTCTTGCAGAATGCCACCTTATTGACGGATACGAGTAGTTACTGGGCAGGTTATTTTGATTTATATAAACTAAATCCACCGATTTCATTTTTTGGTGGATCACTTAGCTTTGATGAATTGGATATTGATGAGTCCTTTCTGTTTTTGTTCAATGAGCAAGCGGAATTCATATTGGCAAGTCTTTTTACAGGTAGCGAAGTTTATGATATTTTGCAGGTCCTTGCCCATCCTCCTCAGGACACCTTAGCTGATATAGGTCGAATGAGCATAAAGGAAACGGATACGAGTGTAATTGTTGAATATCATAAGGTGGCGTATGAGTTGTATCATATTGAAACAGATAGCGCTTTGTTTTTAGATGCTCAATTTACCTATCAGGTTCATTTAGATTACAGCAATGACAAAATCAAGTATCACTTTGGCGAAACTCGTTTAGGACCTTTGGGTGAAGTACAAATGGAAGACCTATCAATATTATCCGGGTTTTTAATGAATTATGAATTCAACCAAGGTGGAGTTATGTCCCCCTACATTTTTGCTGAGGGAGACCCAATAATGCCGGAGTTTACCATTGGGGAGGGAGAATTTGAGGAAATACCTCCCTTTTATATTGAAGGGTTTCCCGAAAAGGGAACAGTTTACGAATTTAGCTTGGATTTTTCCACCTCTGCTGATCAAGTTAGATCTTTGAATAGGTTTTCTGTTTTCCCAAATCCAGGCACAAACCAACTGACCATTTCATATCCTTCATCCTCCTTTACGTACGCAATCCGGGATGTTTTAGGGAATGTGGTGGAGGAAGGGATAGCAGCTCGGAACGCTCAGATATCCACTGCTTCCTTGCCAGCCGGCACTTATTTTATTGTGGTAGGGAATGAGCAATTCACCCGCAGTGAAGTATGGATTAAGGCGAACTAAAATTATTTATAGGTATCCCTCCATTTGCGCCAGCGCTGTGCAAGGGGCGCACCAGGCACTGGTGCGCGACGGCACATCCACAATAAGAAATTGTGGATGTGCCGGCCGAGAGAAGCGGCCGGAGTCCCGAAAATCACCTGCGGTGATTTCGAGGACAGAGGCCGGGACCTTGAACGAGCCCTGGAACATAGCGGCTCGCCGCGCCCGAAGCGATAGGCTAGGGCAAGGCGGGCGGCGCCCTGCAAGCCTTGTGAATACTTAAAAGCACCTTTCATTAGGAATATTGGAAGAATAACCGTACTTTTGCGGCTCGAAAATAAATTTTTTAACCCTTAAAACGATTCTTTTAGATGTCAGAAGACAAGAATCAAAACCCAGAGGAGTCAAAGGAGACTCCTGAAAATGCACCTGCTACCGGAAACCCCGAGAGTGAAAAGGTGGATACTCCTGAAACTGAAAAAGACTCAAAGGCAGAAAGCGACACAGCTGATGCATCCGAGGTGAAATCGGAGAGCCAAGAAACGGATAAGAAAGAAGCCGAAGGCGAAAAAGAGGAGAAAAAGGAAGAAGAGAGCAAATCAGAAGCTGCTGAAACTGATGCTTCAGAGGAAGAGTCTGAGAAAGAAGCTGAGGAGCCGGCTGAAGAGCCAGAACCTGAAGTTCCGCACGATGAATTTGATTGGGATACGGGCAACCGCGCCGGTGCCAATTACGAGCAGGATGAATTTAAGCGCATGGAAAAGGTCTATGCCGATACGCTTACATTCATTGAAGATAATGAGATCGTAAAAGGAAAAGTTACCCGCATTTCTGATGGAGACGTTGTTTTAGACTTAAATTATAAGTCTAATGGTGTAGTGCCTTTGTCTGAATTCCGAGATAATCCCGATTTAACTACTGGCGATACCGTCAATGTTTATGTGGAGCAATTGGAAGATGAAAAAGGTCAACTCATTTTGTCTCGACGGAAAGCAAAACTGCTCGGGGCATGGGATGCAATTGTGGATTCGTATAAAAACGATACCATTATAAAAGGTACGGTCATCAGTAAGACTAAAGGTGGACTTATCGCCGACTGTGGTGGTCTGGAAACATTCTTACCCGGTTCTCAAATTGATATTAAGCCTATTGTTGACTACGATGCCTATGTTGGGAAAACCATGGAGTTTAAGGTGGTCAAAATCAATGAGAGCATTAAAAATGCGGTTGTATCACACAAAGCACTTATCGAAAGTGACTTAGCAGAACAGAGAGAAGAAATTATAGCAGGTCTGGAAAAAGGACAGGTACTAGAAGGTACGGTGAAAAACTTAACAGATTTTGGTGCATTCCTCGATTTAGGTGGTGTAGACGGATTACTGTATATCACAGATATCTCATGGGGACGTATCAGTCACCCAAGCGAAGTCTTATCACTCAATGATGAGATCAATGTAGTGGTACTTGACTTTGACGAAAATAAAAAGCGAATTTCATTAGGTCTGAAGCAATTGCAACCCCATCCATGGGATGTATTGCCAGATGATATTAAGGAAGGATCGACAGTCAAAGGCAAAATTGTTAATATCGAGGACTACGGAGCCTTTTTGGAAATTATGCCGGGCGTAGAAGGATTGATTCACGTTTCTGAGGTTTCCTGGAGCAATCAGCCCGTAAATGCGCGTGACTTTTTCGACCTAGGTCAAGAGTTTGAAGCAAAAATTGTAACCATTGATACTGAGGACCGCAAAATGTCCTTATCCATCAAGCAGTTGCAAAAAGATCCATGGGAAGAGATAGGAATCAAATATCCGGTAAATAGTCGTCACGAGGGAGAGGTTAAAAACCTTACGCCTTACGGAGTATTTGTCGAATTAGAAGAAGGAATAGGTGGAATGATCCACATTTCTGATCTGTCTTGGACGAAGAGATATAATCACCCTTCTGAGTTTACACGTGTAGGCGAAACGATTGAGGTGGTCGTACTGGAAATTGATAATGACGATCGCAAAATGTCATTAGGACATAAGCAATTGGAAGAGAATCCATGGGACACATTCGAAAATGTATTCCCAGTAGGGTCTTATCACGATGCTACAATCTTGAGAAAAGATGATAGGGGAGCTATCGTGCAACTTCCATATGGATTAGAAGCCTTTGCTCCAATTAAGCACATTAAGAAAGAGAACGGCCAAATGGCTGATGTAGACGAAGTCTTGACGATGAAAGTTCTTGAGTTTAATCGCGATGATAAGCGTATATTAGTTTCTCACTTAAGATATCTGCAAGATATTAAGCGTGAAGCAGATGATAAAGTACGCGAAGAAAAGCAAGAAGAGCGTAAGGAGACGCAAAAAACGATAAAGAAACAGTCTTCCAAGATGGAGCGTTCTACGATGGGAGAACTCGATGCTTTTTCACAGTTGAAAGATCAGCTGGAAGGTAATCAAGATCAAGGTCAGCAGGAAGAAGAATAATACCTCTGACATATTGTTTATATGCATACAAAGGCGAATGAAATTAATTTTCATTCGCCTTTTTTTTACTTTGCTTCAACTAATAGGGAAGAGTCGTGTTTGTTCAGTGTAAACTCAAATTGTGAATAAGAAAGAGATAAGTGTTATAGGTGGGGGAGTGGCTGGATTGACAGCCGCTGCGACATTGGCTCGTGAGGGCTGTTCCGTAAATTTGTACGATAAAAACGAAATGCCGGGAGGTCGGGCCTCTTTAATGGAAATTGACGGCTATACTTTCGACATGGGCCCGAGCTGGTATTGGATGCCTCAGGTTTTTGAAGAATTTTTTGAATCCATGGGGACCTCGGTGAAGAATGAATATGATCTGATCCGGTTGGATCCAGCGTACAAAGTTTTTTTCGGAACAAACGATACTGTAGAAATTCCCGCGGACTGGAATAAGCTGAAAGATATATTTGAATCCATAGAGGACGGTGCTTCCAGTCAATTAGAAAAATATATGACTGAGGCTGCATACAAGTATCAGGTAGGCATGGACGAGTTTGTATGGAAACCCAGCAAGTCAGTGATGGAATTTGCGGAATGGAAGGTCATGAAAGCTCTATTTCGGCTTGATATGTTTACCTCTGTCAAAAAGCATGTCAATAAATACTTTACGGATCCCCGCTTGAGACAAATTATGGAGTTCCCTGTTCTTTTTTTGGGAGCAGCACCTGCAGATACGCCAGCACTTTACAGCCTTATGAACTATGCGGATTTGAAATTAGGGACTTGGTATCCCAAAGGGGGGATGTATGAAATTTCAAAGGCTATGGCTCGTGTAGCTGAGGAGGCTGGAGTGAAGATACATTGTAACGCAGAGGTTGATCGAATACTCGTTCAGGGTAAGTATACCACAGGACTTCGGATGAAGTCTGGTGAACGAGTTCGGTCAGAAGGAATAATAGCGGCAGCGGATTATCACCACGTAGATCAACATTTACTTCCATCGGCTTATCGGCAGTATAGTTCGAAATACTGGGATAAGCGAAAATTAGCACCTTCGAGTCTATTGTATTATTTGGGAGTAGACGGTGAAATTCCAGAATTGTTGCATCATAATTTATTCTTTGATGAGGACTTTGACGAGCACGCTAGAATCATTTATAAAACAAAAGAATGGCCGAAGACTCCATTATTTTATGCATGTTGTCCTTCTAAAACAGATCCAAGCGTAGCGCCTAAGGGTAAAGAAAATTTATTTTTATTAATACCTTTACCTCCAGATCTTGAGGATAGTGATGAAGAGCGAGAGAAATTATTCGATTTCATGATGGAGAAGCTTGAAAAATATACGGGATATCCGGTTCGTGAGCACATAGAAGTAAAGCGAGCCTTTGCTATGCGTGACTTTAAGAGCAGGTATCATTCCTTTAAAGGCAATGCCTACGGGCTCGCAAATACTTTAGACCAGACGGCTATTTTAAAACCGTCAATGCATCATAAGCAGATTAGTAATTTGTTATTTGCAGGTCAATTAACCACGCCAGGCCCAGGCCTTCCCCCGTCTATCATTTCTGGTCGGCTGGCCGCTCAAGAATTGATCAAACAGATTGAATCATAAAAATATGACTACCATACTATGATGTCCCTTTATAAATCTGTGGCCCGCGAGTGTAGTAAGCATATTACAAATAGATACAGCACTTCCTTTTCTTTGGGAATCCGAATGTTTGATGCCCGGTTGAGATCTCCTATTTATAGTATTTACGGTTTTGTGCGGTTTGCTGATGAAATTGTCGACACGTTTCACGACAAAGATAAGGCAGAGCTTCTGGAGGAATTTAAACAAGATACCTATAGAGCAATAGATCGAAAAATAAGTCTCAATCCCGTTTTACAGGCATTTCAGGAGGTAGTCCACGATTATTACATAGAGCTAGATTTAATTGAAGCTTTTTTACGGAGCATGGAAATGGATTTAGACCACAGTAGGTATCATCAAGACTTGTATGAAGAATACATTTATGGCTCAGCAGAAGTCGTAGGTCTTATGTGCCTTCGAGTATTTTGTGAAGGCGATCACGTATTGTATAAATCCTTGAGAGCTTCAGCCTGTAGTTTAGGGGCAGCTTTTCAGAAAGTTAATTTTTTGAGGGATATGAAATCTGATTTCGATGAGCGAGAGCGCGTGTATTTCCCTGGAGTTGATTTTCACGGGTTTTGTGATGAAGACAAATCAGCCATTGAGTGTGATATTCAAAAAGATTTCGATCATGCTTACGAAGGAATTAAACGTCTGCCCAAAGGGGCAAGGTTGGGAGTTTATGTTGCCTACGTTTATTATCAAAATTTACTGAAGAAGATAGCTGCCTCCAATGCCGAAACTATAATAAAGAAACGATTACGGGTTAATGATGGCAGAAAAATATATCTATTGGTATCCTCTAGTCTTAAGAATAGACTGAATATGATATGAATGATAAACCCAAATGGATAGCACTTTGGGGCAGCATAACGATTGTTTTGGTTGCTGCATTATGGGTAAATCTAGGTGAAGTATCCGGTACATTGACGATGGTTTTAGACCGGGTTCGCTACCCCTTACAAATATTTGAGTCATCATACGCCTATGCCTATTTGATGATCTTCTCTCTATTTTTTCCATTTGTTCTTTCTTTTGATCAAAAAGTACACTATCGCGGCTCCTGGAAATATTTACTATCAGTTTTTCTTTGGGTTTCCCCTCTATATATTTTGTGGGATGTTCTATTTACCCGGTGGGGGATTTGGGAATTTAACAGCCAGTATACAAGTGGAGTAAGGCTATGGGGATTACCTTTAGAGGAGATTAGCTTTTTTCTGGTTGTTCCTTTTGCCTGCATTTTTATTTATGAATGCGTGAAGGCTTACCAACTTCGGAACTATTTGGGGCATTGGGGAATCGTAACAATGCGCATACTCATAGCTTTAGGTGTTGGAGTTTCAATTATGCATTTTGGTGGTTATTATACATCTACAGCCCTAATTGTTTTATTAATGGCATGGGTAGGCTTAGAAATTAAGTATTCAAAAGAGCAGAAAGAAAATATTTTTTTGAGTATAATTCTATCATATATTCCCTTTATAGTGGTTAACGGTGTATTGACGGGATGGAGCACTGAGGAGCCTATTGTGGTATACAACGACAGTGAGAACTTACCCTGGCGACTGGGGAGCATACCTATAGACGATACATTATATCAAGCCGGCATGATGTTGTGGATGTTTATAGTTTATGTAGGTGCGAAAAAAGTTAAAAAAATATTTTATTTCTTTTAAAGGTATTAATCCGCGTTGAATCCAAATAAAGTTTTGCTCAAGCTAAATCTTCTCCAAATCCTATGTGTTCAGATAGGCATTCTGACAATTGGTAAAAACTTATATATGAAATTATTTCAGACAGGGGTTGCGAGTTTAGATTATCTGTTATATATTTGCATTCCCGTTAAACGAAATGGGGCGAATAATTAAGACACTGTTTAAGAAACGATAAGGTGGAGCGAAACCACGGTGTTTTCATTTCTGCAACGGCAGAAAAGTTCTTTGAACTGTAGGAAGGTAAGGAAAAGAGGAGAGAGAAAGATTTTAATG
>CAZVLN010000036.1:0-22659 GCA_964627995.1 uncultured Saprospiraceae bacterium | reverse complement strand
AACCCCTGTTTCCAGGATGAAAACCTGATGTCCTAACCACTAGACGAATGGGCCATATAATATCCGATTGAGCCTTTGCTCAAAAGCATCGCAAATATATGATTTGAAATGAATATTAGCCAAATTTTCATCCTAAATTCTAGAATTTTCTTTTTCAAAGAATCCTGATTATCTTAAAGAGCACATCAGTACAGACAATTACTTACATTTGTAGGAGTACTTTCAATTAATAAAATAGCCATATACCCATGAAAAGTATAAATGAATTAGACCTTAAAGGAAAGTCCGTGATCGTCAGAGTAGACTTTAATGTTCCTATGCGGGACGGATCTATAACAGATGATAGCCGAATTAAAGCGGCGATTCCGACACTCAAAGAGTTAGCAAAAAATAATTGTAAAGTCATCTTACTTTCGCACTTGGGCAGGCCGCAAAAAGATACCGACAGCCAGGGAAATATTAAGAAAAAAACCTATTCGCTCAGATTGGTTGCTGAGCGACTCAATGAGCTTCTACCCTATTCTGTAAGTTTCGTCGATGAGAATACAGGCGAAAAGGTAACCGAGGCTGCATCGAAATTAAAGGAAGGAGAATTTTTGGTTCTTGAAAACACGCGCTTTGCAGAAGGAGAAAAAAATAATAGTGCAGCACTCGCAGCGGACTGGAGAGCATTAGGCGAGATATATGTGAATGATGCTTTTGGCACAGCCCATAGAAATCATGCTTCTACAGTAGCATTAGCAGAGCAGTTCAATCCGGATTCAAAAGGGGCTGGTCTATTGATGAGTAAAGAGGTAGCAGAAGGATATAGCGTCCTAGAAAACCCTACAAGCCCAGTAGTTGCTGTGGTTGGTGGGTCGAAAGTCTCTGATAAAATAGGTTTATTGGAGAATATGATTGACTTAGCAGACGAAATCATTATCGGTGGAGGCATGGCCTACACTTTTATAGCAGCTCAAGGTGGCTTGGTAGGAAATAGTCTTTTAGAAGAGGACTACTTTCAATTAGCTAGAAAAATAGTTAAGAAAGCAAAAGACAACAATACTGGTATTCATATACCTGAAGATTCGGTAGTCGCTGATCAGTTTCACAGAGATGCCAAAACTAAAGTTGTATCCAGTAGAGAAATTAGTGACGATTGGATGGGATTAGATATAGGACCAAAAGCAGCGGAGCAATTTCAGAAAATTATTATGAAAGCCGGAACCATAATTTGGAACGGCCCGATGGGCGTTTTTGAGATGCAACCATTTGCAAAAGGAACAGAAAAGATCGCCATTGCTATTGCTGACGCTACATCTCGAGGTGCTTATTCGCTGGTAGGTGGAGGTGATTCCGCAAGTGCTGTCCAAGTTTTAGATTTAACTGACCGAATGAGCCACATTTCAACTGGAGGCGGTGCAATGCTTACCCTATTAGAGGGTAAACCCTTACCTGCAGTTGTGGCGCTTGAATCGAGTTAGGGATAAGTGAATAGCATGAATAAACGGACACCTTTTATAAAAGACTAATCCTTTGATTCACATAGCTTGTGTACTGATTTACTGCTAAGAAAGATAATCCTTTATGTGTTTGACAATGTAGGATTGTTGTTCTTCTGTTAATTCAGTATGCATAGGTAAAGAAAATACTTCCTTCGCAGCTTTTTCAGATTTTGGAAAATCTCCTATCTCAAAACCATATGCTTTATAAGCGTCTTGAATGTGCAGAGGAATAGGGTAATACACGCCGCAGGGAATACCAGCCTTTCCAAAATGCTCTACAAGACCATCGCGATTTTCAGCGGGAACCCTCATGGTATATTGATGAAATACGTGAGAAGAGAAGGAAGCTCGAAAAGGAATGTCAACATCTTCTACTTCTTTCAATAACTCATCGTATCGATTGGCAGCTTCAATTCGATTGTTAATGTAACTATCTAAATATTTCAACTTTACATTTAAAACATGAGCTTGTAAGGTGTCCAATCTTGAATTAACTCCTATGTGGTCATGATGGTAGCGCTGAGTACTTCCATGATTACAAATAGATCGTATTCGCTCAGCTAAAGCATCATCGTCAGTCACCATAGCACCGCCATCACCATAAGCTCCCAAATTTTTCGAAGGGAAAAAAGATGTGGCTCCAATATGTCCTAAAGTGCCAGACTTTTGTTTTTTGCCTTCCTTGGTTAAATATTCAGCGCCTATGGACTGAGCATTGTCTTCAATGATAAATAAGTCGTGTTTTTGAGCTACTCGCTGAATATGCGACATTTCGCAACATTGACCAAAAAGATGAACCGGTACTATAGCTTTCGTTTTCTCTGTAACAGCTGCCTCAATCTGAACTTCATCTAAATTAAATGTATGAGGATTGATATCAACAAAAACAGGTCTTAATCCCAATAGAGCAATGACTTCAGCGGTAGCTATAAACGTAAATGGCGTGGTAATTACTTCATCACCGGGTTGTAAATCAAGAGCCATCATGGCAATTTGGAGAGCATCCGTTCCATTCCCACAAGGAATGGCATGTTTTACACCGTGATAAGCCGCTAAATTAGAGCTAAATTCATGCACTGTGGGTCCATTAATAAACTGAGCCTTAGAAAGAATATCAGCCATTCCTTCCATAACTTCTTCCTGAATTTTCTCGTATTGAGATACGAGATCTACCATTTGTATGTCCTTCATTTGGTCTTCATTTGAGCACTCAAAGATAAAAGAATTTTTACCGGTTAGATGCCTTTACCCCAGTCATTCAAAACATAGTCATCATAAATATGTAATATTGTATGAGGTTCACATGGGGCATTTTGAATTCCCTTAAAAAAAGAGTGAGATGAAATACCGGCGATTAACTAAGGATGAATTATCGGAGCTAAAAAAAGAGTTTGTGAAATTTTTGGCTGCCCATTCTATTCCAGCAGCAGATTGGGAAAAAATGAAAGCTGAAAAGCCCCAAGTGGCTGAAAATTGGCTAGATCGTTTTTCAGATTTTGTTTTTGAAAAAACCTTATCTGATATCGATTACCTAGAATTAAGATCTGCACATAATATACAAATTGTCAAAGTAGATGAAGACCCTTTTGTGATGAGAGGGATTCGCGTGATTGGCAATCCTTACCTTAATTTTTTGGATGAAAGCTCCCCAGCAGCCTGGAATGAGATACTACGTGAGCATGGAGGTAAACTACAAACCTTTCATGCCAATAAAACACCTGAAGGGGATGTCAATCAAGCCAAATTTGAATTCATGCAAAATGGCTACCTTATTCTAAAGGATCCAAAGTTATTTGATTCCTTAAAAGACCTCCAGGAGGATCAATCTAATTGATCATCCTTGTCCTTGTTCCTCAATCGCAGCGTCTCTTACCGCCTCTGCTACTTTAAAGGCAACCTCTGCGTTTAATGTTGGCGGAATAACCATCTCATGCGTCGGATGCATCAAACAGTTGGAAATGGCTCGCGCCGCTGCTATTTTCATTCTTGCAGAAATAACTTTAGCCCTTGCATCTAGTGCGCCTCGGAAAATCCCGGGAAAGCCTAAAACGTTATTTACTTGATTGGGCAAATCAGATCGCCCTGTTCCTACAATGGCAGCCCCCCCCTTTTTAGCTTCTTCAGGCATAATCTCCGGATCAGGGTTTGCCAAACCAAAAACAATCGCATCTTTAGCCATACGCTCAATATCCTCAGCAACCAATAGATTTCCAACTGAAACCCCAATAAATACATCTGCATCCTCCAATGCATCTTTAAGTCCCCCGCTAATCTTCTCACGATTTGTAAATTTCAATAACTCTTGCTTAGAAGAGTTTAAGTCGGATCGATCCGGAGAAATAATTCCTTTGCTATCGCAAACTAAAATATTCCTCACAGGTACACACATATCTAAATGCTCTCCTCCCACGCATTGTAATAGTTTTGCTATTGCTACGCCAGCAGCACCTGCACCATTAATAACAACCTTAAGGTCAGAAAAATCTTTATTTACCAATTTTGCCGCATTGATCAATCCACCTAGCACCACGATTGCTGTTCCGTGTTGATCGTCGTGAAAGACTGGAATGCCAATATCTTGCAGTCGCTGCTCCACTTCAAAACTGTTTGGAGCTGATATATCTTCCAGGTTAACTCCGCCAAAGACGGGAGAAATCATTTTGACAGTTTCCACGATTTTATCAGGGTCCTGTGTATCCAGGCAGATCGGAAAAGCGTCGATTCCGGCAAAGCGCTTAAAAAGCATTGCTTTTCCCTCCATTACCGGAATAGCTGCCCGAGCTCCAATATTTCCTAATCCTAATACTGCAGATCCGTCTGTGACGATCGCGACGGTATTACTTTTAATCGTGTAATCCCAAACTTTTTCCGGATCCTCTGCTATTTCACGGCAAGGTGCAGCTACGCCAGGCGAATACACAAGAGCCAGATCTTCCTTCGTTCGTACATCAAATTTGGTTCCGACCCTTATTTTGCCGCGTAAGCGCTTATGTAATATTAAAGATTCTTTGAAGTAATCCATATTTTGTGCGTTGGTGCATACAATAGTATGAAAGTTTCTTTAAACTTGAGGAACAAATGGTAAAAAAGCTACATATCGGTCATTATATTCTTGGTGGGATTCGCGCTTTTTTAATTGTGCTATTACTTTTGATATGCTTGTTGTTTTTTCTGCCATCAGAACCATTCGTACGAAATAAAACCAATTATGCGCGCTTATGGAGACGATTCTATTGCAGGATAGCTTTGTGGATTTTGGGCTCTCAAGTCAAAATTGATTATGAGTCCTTCCCACTTCCAGATCATTATCTCTTGGTAAGTAATCATCTAAGCTTCTCTGACCCACTTATAACTCTAGCTTTTCTGGATGGTATGCCGGTAGCAAAAGCGGAAATACGCAAATATCCCATCATCGGATATGCTGCACTTAAAACTGGAATAATTTATGTGAAACGAGAAGAGAAAAACAGCAGAAAAGAAGCCAGAAAAGCAATAAACCAAGCACTTGAATCGGGACGATCTGTATTGGTATATCCAGAAGGCACCATATCCCCTGAGCCTCAAAACTTACATCCTTTTCGAACGGGGGTTTTTCATAGCGCAATACAAAGCGATGCACCTATAATTTCGATGGTTATAAAATATAAGAATGAGAATAGCTTTTGGATTCCGGGCCGGAGTATACTAAGTCAGTTCTTTCATCAATTCGGGGTCTGGAAGCAAGAGGTGATTATTAAGACCTCAAAACCAATGGAAATTCAGAAACCCAAAATAGCAGCTGCCCAATCTCAACTATGGATTCAAAATATGCTCAATAGCTTACTATAAACCGTTATTATTTTATATACTTGTACACACAACTATTAATGCACCATTTCAGTTTACCATTTATATCTACGGCTTACCTATGAGACCATCCTACATTATATTGACCTTAACATTACTTTTATTTGGGGGAGTAGCTTGTCAAGAAGAAGAATCTAATAAGAGAAGTGACAGGTCACAAGACCGTACCTTTCCAGTTCGAGCTATCGTTTTAGATCCAGTAAGTTTTGCGCGCGATTTTAATTCTACTGGAACATTTGAACCCTACGAACAAGTCATGATCTCTCCTGAAATAGCAGGAAGAATTGATAAAATTTATTTTTCGGAAGGCGAATTTGTCAAAAAAGGACAACTGCTTTTATCTATTAATGCTGATGACATTAAAGCTGAAGCAAGCCAGATAAAGACCTCTTTAAATAATGCGATTTCAAAAGCTGATCGCGGAAAGAGCCTCGAAAAGATTGATGCAATCAGTAAAGAAGAACTCGAAGACTTATTATTTGAGGTTGAGAACCTAAAAAATGAATTGGCCGAGAACCAAGTGCGATTTAATAAAACTCAAATTCGAGCGCCGTTTTCAGGCTTGACAGGTTTCAGAAACTATAGTCCCGGAGCATACGTAAACCCCGGCGACGGTATAGTCGAACTCGTGCAACAGGACCCATTAAAAGTTCAGTTTGAACTCCCCCAAAAATTTGCTGACCAAATTCGCGTCGGTGACTCCATTACCATAGAATACGGGAGTAATTTAAAATTTGATCTTCCCATTGATGCGATTTCTAGTAGAATAGAACAAACAAACCGGTCTTTTGCTATTCAAACACGTATAGATAATAAAGATCGAAAAATATTGCCTGGAAGTTTCGCTCGTATAAATGTCCCTTTCTACCAAACAGATTCCGCACTTTTAGTGCCAACTGAAGCGGTCATTAAGACCATTGAGAAGGAGGAAGTTTTTATTGTGAAAAATGGAAAGGCCCAAAAAGTAAAAGTAGAGACAGGAATAAGAAACGAAACAGCTGTTGAAATTCAAGCAGGTTGCAAACGCGGAGATACCGTAATTATTACTGGACTGCTGTCACTTTCTGAAGGGAATAAAGTCAAAACTACGGTCATTAACTGGGAAAATTTAGGACAATGAACCTATCTTCCATATCAATAGAGCGGCCAGTCCTAGCCACTGTAATGTCTCTGCTCATTTTTCTTTTCGGCTTAATCGCTTTCAGCTTTCTCGGGGTTAGGGAGTTCCCCTCTGTAGATCCGCCCGTTATCTCAGTTCGTACAAATTACCCTGGAGCCAACGCAAATATCATTGAAACCCAAATTACCGAGGTTCTTGAGGAAAGTATCAATGGTGTGGCAGGCATTAGCTCTCTATCCTCAATTTCAAGTGATGGTCGAAGCAGTATTACTGTTGAATTTAACCTAGATATAGATTTAGAAGCTGCAGCAAATGATGTTCGTGATCGAGTGTCCAGAGCAGTCAACGGCTTGCCTCCAGATGCTGAACCACCTATCGTGACAAAGGCAGATGCCGATGCGACCACTATACTCGCCATGACAGTCCAAAGCAATGAACGCGATTTAATGGAGTTGACAGAATTTGCAGACCGTTTTTTTAAAGAGCGTTTGCAGACCATCGAAGGAATAAGCCGGATTACAATATGGGGATCTAAGGAATACTCCATGCGTTTAAGGATGGATCCAGAAAAGATTAAGGCCTACCGATTAAGCCCGCAAGATATACGGCAGGCTTTTCAACGAGAAAATGTAGAGTTACCTAGTGGTAAAATTGAAGGATATCGATCCGAGTTGAGTATCAGAACATTTGGGAGACTTCAAAAGCCTGAAGAGTTTAACAATCTAATTATCAGAGAAAATGGGAATAATCTGGTGCGATTCAAAGATATTGGGCAGGCATCAATTGAACCTCGAGACCAACAGACCTTATTGCGGGGGAATGGACTTATTCCGATGGTAGGAATCGCTGTTACTCCCCTGCCAGGAGCAAATTATATATCGATTGCTGATGAGTTCTATAAGCGTGTTGAAAAACTAAAAAAAGACATGCCTGACGATTTGAGCTTAGGGTATGCTATTGATACGACTCTACCTATCCGTGCAGCCATTGATGACGTTACCCTCACTATCGTTCTAGCCTTTCTCTTAGTTATTTTTATCATTTTTTTCTTTTTAAGAGATTGGAGATCCACCTTGATTCCTGCAGTAGCTATTCCCATTTCCTTGGTGGGTGCCTTTTTTATAATGTATGTATTTAACTTTTCGATTAATATATTAACCCTGCTAGGTGTAGTTCTGGCTACTGGGTTAGTCGTAGATGATGCCATAGTCATGCTGGAAAATATTTATCAAAAAATAGAATCTGGGAAAGACTCTATGACAGCAGCTCATGAGGGCGCTAGAGAAATATTCTTTGCCATTATTGCAACAACGGTAACTTTAGTTGCAGTGTTTTTACCCGTAATTTTCTTACAAGGCTTAACGGGTAAGCTGTTTCAAGAATTTGGAATCGTGGTGGCGGGGGCAGTCATTATATCTACTTTTGTTTCCCTCACACTTACCCCTTCATTATCTGCGCGTATTCTTAAGAAAAAAGATTTATCAAAAGGTTTTTATGCGCGAACTGAAAAACATTTCCGTCGCCTCACTGAATCTTATAGAAATAAACTCAAGCCTTTCCTGAAGCTTCGTTGGATCTCCCCCCTAGCTATAATTTTGGCTGCTACAGGAACCTACTTTTTATTTACAGCTCTACCTAGTGAACTGGCGCCCAGAGAAGATAAAAGTGGTTTCCGAATTCTTGCCACAGCTCCGGAGGGAGTGAGTTATGAACTCATGGACCAATATGTACTAGATTTACTTCGACTCGTAGATACAATACCAGAAAAAGAAGCTCTCATTTCTGTTACCGCTCCATCATTTGGCTCGTCTACCTCAGTAAATTCAGCATTTATGCGGGTAACATTATCACGACCTGATGAAAGAGAACGGTCTCAAGGTGAAGTTGTGCAGAGCCTGTATCCAAAATTAAAGCAACTTTCGTTTGCCAATGCTTTTATTTCGCAAAGTCAAACGATAGAGGTAAGGCGCTCCTTTGGTGGATTACCTGTAGCATACGTATTACAAGCTCCAAATCTAAATGACCTAAGAGAGATCCTCCCGAAGTTTATGGAAGCCGCCGCAAACAGACCTGAGTTTAATGTCTTGGATCTCAACCTCAAATTCACAAAGCCCGAAATTAATATTAGAATTAATCGCGAAAGAGCTCGATCATTGGGGATTTCAGCACAAGATATTGCTGAAACTATACAATTGTATTTTAATCAACAGCGACTCGGATATTTCATTAAAAACAACAAACAATATGAAGTGGTAGCAGAAGCTGATCGGACTCATAGGGATCAACCCGATGATATTCTATCCCTAGATTTACGAAATTCAGCAGGAGATCTTATCCCCATCTCTGACATTATCGGTATAGAAGAGCGCTCTACCCCACCCCAGATTTTTCATTATAATCGCTATACCTCTGCCACCGTTTCAGCCGATCTCAGCAAGGGGTATACCATAGGGCAAGGTATTAAAGCTATGGATGAGATTTCAGCAGAACTCTTACCTGATAACTTTAAGACAGAGCTTTCAGGGGCTTCAAAAGAATTTCAGGACAGCGCCGGCGGACTATCATTCGCGTTTATCCTTGCCTTAGGTTTGGTTTACTTAGCTCTCGCCGCTCAATTTGAAAGTTTTGTTGATCCACTTATCATTATGTTTACCGTACCCCTGGCTTTAATCGGAGCCTTGTTTTCGCTTTGGCTTTTGGGGCACACTTTAAATATTTTTAGTCAAATTGGAATGATCGTGCTTATCGGAATTGTAACAAAAAATGGTATTCTCATCGTCGAGTTTGCCAACCAGAAATTAGCGCAAGGTCAGTCTAAACTAGACGCTATTTTAAACGCAAGTGCATCTCGATTCAGACCTATATTAATGACTAGTTTAGCAACATCACTGGGTACTTTACCCATAGCCTTAGCTTTGGGTTCTGCAGCAACTAGTCGCATTCCAATGGGGGTCGCCATTATTGGAGGACTTCTTTTTGCTATGATTCTTACTCTATTTATCATACCTGGCATGTATCTTTTGATTTCCAGAAAAAAACCAGCTGAAGATGCAAAAATCGATTAAACTTTTTCCCTTTCTGATCTTTAGTCTGCTTGCTTGTCTCAGCTGGGGTCAGGTCCAGATTGAGGATTTAGTTCAGAAAGCTATTGAACAAAATTATCAACTTCAAGCCAATAACTATCAGATCCTAAGAGCACAATCATTGAATACCAGGGGTGTAGCGGGTAACCTGCCGCGCATAAGTCTTTCTGGTAACGCGAGAACAGATATCAATAATATTCGACTTCAGTTTTTTGATAACAGAGAAGTCAACCAAAATAATGCAGATAATTACTCTGCTGGCACTAATCTGGATATTGAATATCCTATTTATGAAGGCGGGGCTAAGCGTGCCCGTAGGCTACAATTAAAGATTGATGCGCAATTAAGTGAAATAAATTATCAAACTCGTAAAGAAGAATTACTTAGGGAATTGTTTAACCGACTAGCTGATTATCAGCTGCACGAAAGGCAGATCAAGGTTTATGCACTAGACACCTTGTATTGGTCTGAAATATTAGAGCTCAGGAAGGAAATGAAATCCCTGGGACGCGGTGATAAAACAGATATTATTCAAATTGAAGCTGAATTGAATAACTCGCGCATCCAACTTCAGCGCGCAGAACAATCATCAATCTTAGCTCGAATTCAAATTGAATCACTAACTTTTCTCGATCCTTCAAAAGATATAAATCTGGAAGGTCTGCGTTCTTTTCTCCAATCGAAAATGGTATCCCCTTTAGATTTAGGCCCAGCCATCATAAGAGAATCAGAATTGCAGGTTCAGCGAACAAATACGCTTCTATCACTATCAGAATCTGCGCTATATCCTACCCTGTCTTTATTTGCTGGATATGGATTTAACTGGTCGCGTAATGCAGTGGGTGTTCTTTTAAGCAACCAAAACTTTGGTCCTTACGGAGGTATCTCTCTCAACTGGACTTTATATGATGGAAGACGGCTTCAGAGAGAGAAAGAGGCTGCGAAATTAGATATGTTAAGCCGAGAGCAAACCCTGAAACAACAAACGCGCGATCTAGACTATGCCAAACGTCAATTTCAAACAGCTATAGAAACTGAAACGGCAGTTTATCAAAACGAAAATAAACAACAGGAGATTTTGAGGCGGCAATATGAAGTGTTCGAGCAACAATATCGACAAGGAGAAACAGACTTATTAGAGGTTCTTAATTATCGTCGTCAGTATAGACTAAGCCAACTTAATGCAAATATTGCTGAGTTTCAATTGGCACAATACCTCATAGAGTGGCTTTATTTTGACGGACAATTACGTCAGTTTTAAAAAAACTAAGCTCCTACCTTAAATTGTTTCTCCATTACATCGTCTTCCCGGTATAACATAACTGGAACTGGACTATTGTTAAGAATTTTATAGGAATGAGATAAGCTTAAATCGCTCATAATATCTGTCCATGGACGAGTTAAAAGACATATCATATCAATATCATTCTCCTCCGCATAATCCAATACGCCTCTGCTGATACTATTGTGAGTCGAAACTGTTTCAAATCCTTTTAGACTTTTAGAAATAGGAAACTGTCTTTGACTCCAAAGAACTTGCGGAGGTTGAACAATTTTAAGACAATGTAGATGAGCTTGTAATCTCAAGGCTGTATCCATACCTATACGGAGAAAAGTTTTCTCTACATCCGGGTAGGAACTATAAGCCAATAATAGGTTATTTACTTTCCGCGGTACATATTTATCAGGGATTACAATATGCGGGCCGCATGACTTATTGTTTTGTTCTGACTGCAACCAATAACTTCGAATGCTATCTGGATGCAAAAATTGATCTGATGAACTGATGAGCCATTCATTATCGGTATTCGACCTTTCCCAACCAGGCTCTGCATTTTGTATTTGAAGTTGTGCGTCAATATTCGCTTTAATGTAATCAATAAATATTTTGCAATGTTGATCAATAATTCCTTCAGGAGCCACACATTTTAATTTCATATAAATTGCATTTAATATATTCTAGTAACGCAAGAAGGTATACGTTTAGTTTTTAATCCAACAATAAATTAAATGTACATTTACACAATTTTGACAAATATTATTTGGCATGACAATCAGCATCAAATTATGTATGTCGATTAATGGGCATTTCGAATAATAATTCCTTTATTATATAAATATATAATATTAATATCAAAAAAAGGACTCTTTGTTTTTCCATTGTTTTTTAAATCGCTGCGTCTATTATTACATTCACTCTGACATTTCCCTATTCGAAACAAAAATGATTATTAAAAAGTGTCTTTCCTATGCGTGAGGGATAGAAGCGGCAGTAAGGGCGTCCCTGACCAAGCAGCCGTAAGGCGAGGAAGTGACCTATGGAAACTCTACGCAGCCCTACGGATGCCGGACAGGGCCGCACTGACTACTAGCGGATAGCCCGCCCCCCAGCGGGGGGACGCCAAAAATGCATTTGATATTTCAGTACCCAATCAAATTTGTATCTTTGGACTATGGAAAGAAAAGGTTTTTTATTGATGTTTTGTTTGTTGCTTCTCTCTCTCTCTATTTGGGGGCAGATTTATGAACGGACAGATATTCGACCTGCAACATTAGTTGGTATTCACTATGGATATGGGGAACCCTTGGGTGACCTGAGTGATCGATTTGGAAATCATCATGCTTTGGGAATTTCCCCAGCTTATATGACTTCAAAGGGCTGGCTTTACGGGCTTACAGCGCGATACAATTGGGGTGCAGGAGTAAAAGATCCGGTGGCAGCAAATCTATTTACCTCTGAGGGTTTTATTATTGGTAATAATCAAGGTCCGGTAAATTTTAAAACTCGCCAACGCGGAGGCTCTGCCCTACTCAATTGGGGGAAAATTTTTGATCTGGACCCCAGCACAGCCCGAACGGGTATACGAGCTGAGGTAGGTGCAGGCATGATGTGGCATTGGGTTCGCTTACAGGATGACACCCGCTCAGCTACACAAATACTAGATCCCTACCACAAGGGTTACGATAGGCTCACAGGTGGTTTTGCAGGTAGTTTAGACCTGTCCTTCAATTATATGGCAGCAAATCGGGGCCTGAATTTTAGAGCTGGAGTGAATTACCTTTTTGCCGCTACCAAAAGTATGCGTGGATATAATTACGATACCATGCAGGCAGATACTCGTCGCCGATATGATGGTATGGTTACTGCATACATATCCTTTATACTTCCTATTTATAGTTCCAATGATGATTCACTGATATTTTATTGATGTGGCAACAGCTGTTATTTGGAGTTTATCAATTAGCTATACGGCTGTATGGGTTGGCTATTAGAATAGTTGCCTTACGGTCTTCGAAGGCGCGTGATTGGATCAATGGCCGAAACAACCCAACACCCTACCCCAAAAAGAAGGGCGATCTACAACCTATTTGGTTTCACGCTGCTTCAACCGGTGAGTTTGAACAGGGGCTACCTATAATGGAGTATATCAGGCAAAAAACTCCAAACCAGCCTATCCTTCTGACTTTTTTTTCACCTAGTGGTTATCATGCAGCGCAAAAATATTCAGAGGCCTTCATCATTGAATATTTACCATTGGATACCATGAAAAAAGCTCGAGAATTTGTAGATAAATGGAAGCCAAACATGGCCATTTTTATCAAATATGAAATTTGGCCTTCCTATCTATCTGCACTTCATGAAAAGAAAATTCCCAGCTTAGTCGTCTCTTCCAGATGGCGTCCGCAGCAATTATATTTCCGATGGGGTCGACCTCTTTTCTTTCCGCTACTTGCCAAACTTGATCATATTTTTGTTCAAGATGCCCTTTCTGAAGAAGTTCTAAAAGCTGAAGGTATATTTGGTGTGACGCGCGCAGGAGATACTCGTATCGATCGCGTGATGGAAGTTTCCGCTGAAGAATTTGATCATCCGCTATGCTCGGCCATTTCTCCTGAGGAGCGCATACTCATTCTAGGCAGCAGCTGGCCTGCAGATGAAAAAATACTCTTTGAAGCGATGTCAGAAAGGTCTTGGCCATGCTTTGATCGCATTTTAATCGTACCGCATGAGCTTTCCGAAGCTCATTTGGAAAGCCTGGCTGATCTGGCTACCCTCACCCACTGTACTATTAACCAGGAGATGCCGGATCCTAAGGCTAAAATCATTATTGTAAACGAGATGGGCATTTTGGCATATTTATATCGATTGGCAGATGTTGCCTACATTGGAGGTGGCTTTGGTGATGGCATCCATAGTATTCTCGAAGCTGCCGTTTATGGAATTCCGGTCATATTTGGGCCGAAACACCACAAATTTAAAGAAGCCGAAGATTTGATCCGTATCGGAGCCGCAATGTCTGTTTCTGATAAAAATGGGCTGATTTCGGCTGTCTCTCATTTCAGCGACTCAGCCACTCGAAAAGAGGTGAAGGACATTCAATC
This sequence comes from uncultured Saprospiraceae bacterium, assembly GCA_964627995.1. GTDB lineage: Bacteria > Bacteroidota > Bacteroidia > Chitinophagales > Saprospiraceae > JAWLFI01. Next base: position 8,743 of record CAZVLN010000036.1, on the reverse strand, counting down.
AAATTATTTTAAAAAGCAATCTGGTGCAAGCCCAAAAATCGGGCAGTATATTATCGAGCGACTAAAAGGAAAAAAATGAAATCTCTACGTGAATTATTCAAAGGGTTGCGGGTATTAGTGATCGGGGACACGATGATCGACCGATATTTATACGGCACAGTAGACCGCATCTCTCCTGAAGCCCCAGTTCCCATTTTAAATCGCCAACGCAGAGAAGATCGCCCCGGTGGAGCTGCTAATGTAGCGCTCAATTCAGCAGCTATGGGTATGGAGGTTGCTATTTGCTCGCTTCATGGACAAGATGAGGAGGGTACTGCCTTGCAAGAGATTTCCTTTGCCGCAGGACTGCACAACCAATTTTGGATGGACACGCCTGAGCGCCCTACCACACTCAAAACGAGGGTAATGGCCAGGCAACAACAACTTTTACGCGTTGATTTTGAGGAAACACACCCCCTTTCCGAAAATGAGCAAGCTCGTTTTGAATCCCGCATGCAAGATGCCTTTGATCGGTTTCAACCGCAAATAGTTATACTACAGGATTATAATAAAGGAGCATTAAATCCCTCATCCATCTCTAAAGCTATCGCTCTGGCTAAAGCAAAAAACATTTTTATAGCTGTAGATCCTAAAAAAGATAACTTCGCCCAATATGAGGGCGTGGATTTATTCAAACCGAACCTTAAAGAATTTCGAGAAGCCACCCGGTGGTCAAGCCCTTTGACAGAAAAAAATATCGATTTGGCCGCTACGAAATTTATGGAATCTATTCGAGCAAAACATCTGTTTATTACCTTATCAGCGGATGGTATTTATTATCGTAGTCAATCTACTCCCGGTGAAATTCAACCTACTGCGAAACGATCTATTGTGGACGTATGTGGAGCCGGAGATGCTGTAATTGCGGTAGCATCAGCGGCCTTACATGCGGGTCTTAGCCCGATGGAAACAGCAAAGTTATGTAATATTGCCGGAGGCCAGGTATGTGAACGCATAGGCGTGAGTCCGGTGGAAATTGACACATTGGAGCGAGAATATGGAAATCGAGCAAACAAATAGAACCGTCATCTCAGAATATTACAATGCCGTAGAGGCGCAATGCATTACGTCTCTACAAATACCAAATTCCCACACCATCATCCGTCATTTTGCGATTGACCTGAAATCTCGGACAGATGAACGTTGTTGGACCTTCAGAAGATGAATATTTGTGGGTTGTTCGTGAGAGTTGCGCGTTGAGACTCGATGATTCGCGTCTTTACAAAAAACAAAACTACTTGAAACCTCAAGTAGTTTTGCTCGCCTTTTCTTTTAAAAAGAAAGACTTCGAACTTTCTATTCTATAAATTGAGGTGAACCCCACCTATGCGCGCCCCAGCTGATATAGCATTCTCCAATGCACAGCTACTGCCTTCGCGAAGGTAGGCTGAATATGATAGGGTATATTATACTTCTCTGCTGTTTCCTGGACGATCTTTGATAGCCGCGGGTAGTGCACATGACAGATATTGGGAAACAGGTGATGCTCGATCTGATAATTCAATCCCCCAATGAGCCAGGAGAACCACTTGCTTCGCGGAGAAAAATTTGCAGTGGTTAACATTTGATGAACTGCCCAATGAGTTTCTACCTTACCTTTTTCATCAGCCTCAGGGAACTCTGATGTAGGCATAACATGCGCAGTCTGGAAAATTAGTGATAGTGATAAACCCGCAATCAAATGCGAAATCACAAAAAACATAAGGATCCAATACCATGCTATCGGTAACACAATCAGAGGAATAATTAAGGCGAAACTATAATACATGATCTTAATACCAATTAATTCTACCAACATGCGTGCGTAGGATTTGGTGGGATGCAAGGGCAATCCTTCATGATAGTACTTGTGCAGTTGCATAAAATCTTTAGCCGTAGCCCAATATAAGGTCATGATGGAATAGAAAAACCAGGCATACAAATGTTGCGCCTTATGAACAGTTTTAAGCTCCTGATTTGGAGAAAACCGCAGAACACTAGTTGAACTAAGATCATCATCCATACCATCTATGTTAGTATATCCATGATGTAAAAAATTATGCTGAACTTGCCAATTCGGTGCATGTCCTCCAATAAAATTGATAATACCACCTAAAAGTGAATTGACCCACTTATGCTTAGAATAAGCATTGTGATTCGCATCATGCATCACACTTAATCCGAGACCGGCCATACCAAAGCCCATAATGACGTACATAGCGCCCACCCCCCAGAATGAATTGAGTATACCAGATACCATAAGTGCATAAGGAATGAAATAAATACCTAGCATGAAAAAGGTCTTAACCACCATACTTGGGGTGGCATAAGTTGAGATATTTTTGTCAGTGAAGTATGAGTTTACTTGATCGCGCAGTTCTCGCATGAATTCTTTACCCTTCTTGCGATCAAAATATATTGGTGCTCTTGTCATAAAGTCGATTTATAGAAATATACGGTTTGTCTATGTTAAACTGGATTAAACCATTATAAGTTGTGATGCAAAATAAGAAAAAAATGATCCTGGTCTTAATGCAAGTGTCCAAAATGACAAGAAGCCTACATTTCTAACCATTGTCACGGATTAAATAAAAGCGAGAAATTCCAAAAAAACAAGAATTAGTTACTCTACGCATTGGATTTTAATGCCACTAAGGCAGCTTTCAGTTGTTCCAAACGTTCTTCCCCATCTCTGTACTTCTGCCTTTCCTTTTCTACCACAGCTTCTGGCGCATTATTGACAAAACGCTCGTTATTGAGCTTTTTTTCCACAGATTGCAAAAAGCCTTGAGCATATTCGATATCCTTATTCATCTTTTCAATCTCTGCCGCTGTATCGATAAATTCTCCTATCGGCACATAATAGGTGTCGGTTCCACGAACGAATGATACGGATTGAGCCGGACGCTCATCTGCATAGCCTAGCTCTCCAAGTTGTCCCATTCGCTTTAATAAGGCGGCGAAGGAGCCCGTCCATAAAGGCTGTGTTTTACCCGATTGAACAAGCAACTTCAAGGGTTCGCGCGCGCCTATACCCTTATCATTTCGTATCTCACGCGTTTTTGTCACCAGCCCACGGGCTACTTCCATAGATGATAAAATCGAAGCATCTATCGACTGAGGTGCAGGCACTTCCTGAACGGTACAATTGTCGGCATCAGGTTTGAGCTTACTCCAAATTTCTTCCGTCACAAAAGGCATAAAAGGATGTAGTATGGTCATGATTTGAGCAAATAATTCTCGCGTAGCTTCGTATGTCGTTCGACTAATGGGAGTCTCATAATCGGGCTTGACCAACTCCAGGTACCAGGAACAGAAATCATTCCAAATAAAATTATACAGTTGCATCAAGGTATCCGACAATCGAAATTGCGCCATGTCTGCAGGCATTTTCTGAATCAACTGAGCCAGCCGACTTTCCATCCACTCTACAGCTAAAGCTTGTGTAGCTGAAGGGTCTCTATCATCCACCTCCCACATATCCAGTAACTTAAGGGCATTCCACATTTTATTGCAGAAATTACGTCCCTGCTCCACCAATTTCATATCAAAAAGCAAATCGCCGCCGGCAGGCGAACAAGACAACATACCAAAACGAACAGCATCGGCCCCGTATTCATCAATCATTTTCAATGCATCCGGCGAATTCCCGAGCGACTTACTCATTTTACGACCCTGCTTATCGCGAACCATCCCGGTGAAGTATACCTTCTCAAATGGTCGTTCACCCTTCCACTCATAGCCTGCCATCACCATACGAGCAACCCATAAAAAGATAATATCCCAACCGGTCACCAGGGTCTGGGTCGGATAATAGTAATCGATTTCCTTTTTATCATTAAATCCATTAAAGACAGAGATAGGCCACAACCAGGAGCTAAACCAGGTGTCGAGCACATCCTCCTCCTGGCGAAGATCATCTAACCCGATATCCTCCCCTGGAAAATGTTCCTGAGCCGCTTGTAAGGCCTCTTCTGCCGTTGAAGCCACAAAAACTTCCTCTTTATAATAATAGGCCGGAATTCGATGACCCCACCACAACTGTCGTGATATACACCAGTCTCTAATATTTTCCATCCAATGACGATACAGATTCTTTTGACTTTTGGGAAAAAACTCCACCTCGTCAGACTCCACCGCATCTAAGGCCGGCTCAGCCAAAGAAGCCATATCGACGTACCACTGTAGGGAAAGCCGGGGCTCTACCACTGCACTCGTTCGTTCAGACCGCCCTACTTTATTGACGTAATCTTCAACTTGGAGCAGATGACCTGCATCTTCCAATAAAACTCTAATTTTCTTTCTTGCTTCAAACCGATCTTCACCGACCAAAAGTCCGGCTTCCTCCGTAACTCGAGCACTTTCATCGAGCATACTAATCACCTCTAAATCGTATTTTTTACCCAGTGCATAATCATTAGCATCATGCGCGGGAGTCACTTTCAAGGCGCCGGTTCCAAATTCCGGATCTACATATTCATCAAAGAGAATAGGTACAGACCGATCCACCAGGGGAACAATGGCCCGCTTTCCTTTCAAATGATGATAACGCTTATCTTCAGGATGGACGGCAATACCTGTATCGGCCAAAATAGTCTCCGGACGAGTAGTTGCTATCGTTAAGGACTCATCAGTGCCCTCTATGGCATATTTAACGTGATACAGGTGAGAAGACTCTTCTTTATACAGCACCTCTTCATTCGAAAGAACGGTCTTGGCCTCCGGATCCCAATTGACCATGCGATGGTCGCGATATAATTTACCGCTGTGGTAAAGATCCACAAAGGCCTGAATCACATGCTCAGAGCGCACCTCATCTAAAGTAAAAGCCGACCGTTCCCAATCACAGGAAGCACCCAATTTCTTCAACTGCTGCAAGATCACACCCCCATACTTATCCGTCCATTGCCAGGCATATTCCATAAACTTCTCCCGACCAATCTCGCCTTTTGAAATACCTTTTTCCTCACGCAGCCACTTGACCACCTTAGCTTCCGTAGCAATCGAAGCGTGATCCGTTCCCGGCACCCAGCACGCATTTTTTCCTTCCTGACGAGCACGTCGCACCAATATATCCTGAATTGTATTATTAAGCATGTGTCCCATATGCAAAACGCCCGTCACATTAGGCGGCGGAATCACCACTGTGTACGAAGGTCGCTCATCAGGCTCCGAATGAAAATACCCCTCCTTCTCCCAATGCGCATACCACTTCTCCTCTACCTGGCTCGGTTCATAATGCTTGCTTAACTCAGTCATAGTTCACAAATTTTCACAAAAATACCAATCCTTCGGGCACTTTCCATTTCTCCCGACATATTATTGTTTATTTTTATTTGGCGGTATCCCCTCGACATTCCGCCAGGCGGCGGATCTCGGGGTCGCTACGTCCGTGGCTGCGCTTTCGCTTCGGTCCCAGACCGCAAAAGCATCTTTATCTATTGATTGACAAAATCAAAAATAAAACTAGAATAGAAAGAAGGTGCGGTCTGTGACCCGTTTTCCTGCGGTCACGGCCACTCCCATCGCTTACCGGGCACACCCGCCGGCACTTACAAGACAGGCTCTGGGGCCAATTCCACCTCAAGACCATCCAGTTCTTCGCGAAGTTTCAGTTGACAGCCCAGGCGACTATTGTCCTTGACAAAGAAGGCCTGATCCAACATATCTTCTTCATCTTCTGACATTTCGGAAAGCTTATGATCACTTAGTACATAAACCTGACAGGTGCTGCATAAAGCCATACCCCCGCAGGTGCCTTTCACAGGCAGATCCGAAGCCTTGCATATTTCCATCACATTAAAATCCATATCAGTAGGGGCTTCTATATCGTGGACTTTTCCTTCTCGGTCCTTTACGTGAATCGTAATTGTATTCTCTTCCATATATTATGCTTCACATTCCGGGTTTCCCAGCTACTGTCGTATACTTAAACGAAAGTTTTTTATCGGGATGAATGATCTTATAGGCCGATTGGCACATGAGAGTCGCCTCGTGGAATCCACATAAAATCAGTTTCAATTTGCCCTCATAGGTGTTAATATCTCCAATGGCAAAGATACCCGGCACATTCGTTTGATAATCTAATGTGTCCACTTTAATGGCCCCTTTCTCCACCTCCAGCCCCCAGTCACCCAAGGGGCCCAATTTGGGACTGAGACCAAATAAAGGAATAAAGTAATCCGTTTCAACATCTACTAGTGTATCTTCTCCCTTCTTTTCTATACTCACAGATGTTAGGCGACCCCTACCATCTAATCCTTTCACTTCTGCTTCAGTTATGAGTTGAATCTTTCCCTGATTTGCTAACTTTTCGACTTTTTCTACGGAATCCAGCGCTCCTCTAAATTTCTTTCGCCGATGTACCATGTGAATTTCGCTTGCCACATCGGCTAAATAGATCGTCCAATCCAATGCAGAATCACCTCCACCTGCAATAACTACACGCTTATTCCGATACTTTTCTGGATCCTTCACCATATAGTCAATTCCCTTGCCTTCGTAGTCAAGTATATTTTCAAGTGGCGGTTTCCTGGGCTCAAAACTACCTAGACCTCCAGCAATTGCTACTATGGGTGCTTTGTGTTTTGTGCCCTCACTCGTTGTGACAATAAAAGCCCCATCATCCTGACGTTCACAGCTTTCAGCACGTTCACCTAAAGTAAATCCAGGCTTGAAAGCCTCAATTTGTTTCATCAGGTTATCAACTAAGTCCCCAGCCAAAACTTCGGGATAGCCCGGAATATCGTAAATGGGTTTCTTGGGATAAATTTCTGTCAACTGTCCCCCAGGCTGAGGCAGAGAATCAATGAGATGACAACGCAACTTCAGCAATCCTGCTTCAAAAACAGCGAATAATCCGGTAGGGCCGGCTCCTATTATAAGTATATCCGTTTCTATCATTCTACTTCAAGTACAAATTAGTTCTTAAAATTTGGCTTGCGCTTTTCCATAAAAGCGGCTACTCCTTCTTTCATATCATCCAATTCAAAACAGGCTCCAAATGTTTGACTTTCCACATCGAAAGAAGGCTCATAAGAATGATAAGCATGCACCGTTTTCAGCATATGAGCCACAACGGTTTTCGATTTGGATGCAATTTTTCCCATAAGTTTCATCGCAGCGCTCATACCCGTTCCCGTTGGCACTACAGAGTTTAAGAGCCCAAGAGAAAGTGCTTCCTGTGCATTGATCATATCTCCGGTTAAAAGCAATTCGATGGCTTTGGGCTTTCCAACATACCTCACAAAACGCTGTGTGCCTGCATATCCGGGAATCAAACCCAAATTGATCTCCGGTTGTCCGAATTTAGCGTGTTCTTCTGCTATGCGCATATGGCAGGCCATAGCCAACTCATTTCCACCGCCCAATGAAAAACCATTTATGACGGCCAGCACCGGAACAGTGCATTGTTCGATTGCATCATACACCTCGTGCCCCTTGCGTGAAAGAGCAGCACCTTCCTTTTCCCCATAATTCGGAAACTCCTTAATATCGGCACCGGCGGCAAAGGCTTTTTCGCCCGATCCTGTGATTATAATTCCACGATAGGAATTCCACTCGTCAGTGTCGACAAAAATTTCTTTTAAGCCCCCCATAACAGCTGAGTTGATCGCATTTAAGGCCTTTTCGCGATCTATAGTTATAATCAAAATTTCGTCTTGTACATCTTTACTTAACATCTCTCATTTCATTTTATTTATAAATCTTCACTTGCCGCCCATTGGGGCTGCTGGAGGCTCTAAACATTCCGGCGGTAGTAAAGGGCATACTAACATTTCCCTGCGCATCGACTGCAATCAATCCACCTTTGCCTCCTAACTTTTCTATCACGCTTAAAGTGGCCATTGTAGCCTCCTCGAGACTTTCTCCTCCGTATATCATTCTAGCATGCACTTGAAAAGCTGCCGATTCCTTGATAAAGTACTCGCCATGCCCTGTTGCCGACACCGCACAACTTGTATTATCTGCATAGGTGCCCGCTCCAATGATCGGAGAATCACCAATACGACCCCAGGCTTTCCCGGTCATGCCACCCGTTGATGTTCCGGCCGCTAAATTACCATTTCGATCTCTGACTACACAGCCTACAGTACCCTTTTTATCCACTTCATCGAATCTCTGCTGTCGCTTCTGTGTAATAAAATAGCTATTGGGCACACGCTCTAGACCCATCCCCAGTGCCCATGAATTGGCGGCTTCGGCGGACAAAAGTACGTGTGGTGTTTCTTCCATGACCAGTCGCGCCGCTTTTATTGGATTTTTGACTTCAGTAACACCACTTACAGCTCCACCGGTTTTATCCTGTCCATTCATCACGGAGGCATCCAATTCGCACCGGCCATCAGCGGTGAGGACAGCCCCTCGACCTGCATTGAAGAGAGAGTCATTTTCCAACATCATAATGACCTGCTCTACCACATCCATCGCTGCAGCGCCCTCCTCGAGCAGTTGCTCTCCTTTAGACAGCGCTCGGTCTAATGACTCCAGATATGCGTTTTCCTCTTTTTGGGAATATCGACCTGGCATCATTCCACCTGCTCCTCCGTGAATAACGATGGCGTAGTTTCTATCTGAACTTACCGCTCCGGATTCAGAGTCTATATCGCTCTGTGCATGTACATGGGTCAAAAATGGCAATGCTGCAAAAATGAAAAGTGAAATCAGTAGAGATCGGCTCATTCGTGTTCGGTTTATTATTGGGTTTCAATATTCTAAGAGGGAA
>CAZVLN010000035.1:763-24316 GCA_964627995.1 uncultured Saprospiraceae bacterium | reverse complement strand
CTTACTAAGCGGACCACCTTCGCTGCTGTTCAGCTTCAACCATTGTGAAATTAGGGAGTTCATCTTAATACTTCCATTCCTTATACTTACAAGCTAAAAGCTCTGAAAGTGCGAGGTAGTAAAGCCCGGGCTGCTTTCTCAAAAGAAATGAAATACAAACAGATTTTTTTCCTCTCACGCGTTTCGCGTGATTTCGCTTAAATTATGATGATTCTGCTGAAAGTGAGGTGTACCCTCAGACCGATATTTTTATTCAAAATGCTTTACTGCGCCCATTCAGGGCTTTAAAAACACCTTCTATTCAACACAGGCATTTAGCCTGTGCTATTGTTCTGAGCCCCTTCAGGGCTTAACGAAGGGGTTTATCTTAACCCTGGGCTTATTAACTTGATGTCCGGATGTTTTAGATATTTTAGGCTTACCGTTTATCCACTGCGGGGTTCCGTGTCTGCGTTCCCTAATCGTACTATAAATCTAGTAGAAGACAAGAGGAATAAGTTTTTTTACTTGGTTTTACCGCGGGATCCTGAACAATAATTATTTGAAAAAAGGGATTTGAATTTACTCACTGAAATCTCTGCTTCGCCCTTCAATATATTTTTCTTATTCGGGTGAAGGAGTATCTTTAAACCACTGAACATATTTAGTGCCAAGGTCAATCTAAAAAGTATTTTCCCGTGAGGGGTAGTAGGGGCGCCAAGAGAATCGCAGGCGGTCCGTGAGCGGCGGAGCCGCTTGAGGACGGAACCCCCGAATGGCCCGACCCCGAGGTGCCCGCCCATTGGCGGACACCTCGAGGGGCACGGCCAAATACATTAAATCCAGATATACGTATTGACGATGAAAAAGATCATCAATACGATCCACAACATGTCCAAGTAATGCCAATACCGTCCCATGAGTGTTAGGCGGTCTCGATTTTCATGTTGAGCCAGATACTCCATTTTTGAAAAATCTCCGGATTGCTGGGATTTGTACTGCTTCCACAATTCTTTGATATGAAAAGGAAATCCAATAATGATGTGGACGATGTGCAGGGCAGATAGGACATATAGATATCCGACAGAATTGTTGGCCTCGGCAGGCAAGCCGGAGTCGATTAATTCATACCAGCCATATATTTGCAGTCCAATGAATAAAAGGAGCGCTAAAAAGATGCCGGCCCACCGCTGAAAGAGTTGATCAAAATGGGAAATTTGGAAGGCATGTCGGGCTGATCGGACCAAAAAGCTCACTCCTACGATCAGAAAGGTGCTGACATAAAAGATGCCCGGTATTTCCATTCCCGGGAGATCAAACAGGGCGCGATTGTACATATAGGCACCCATAACACCGAGAAATAAAAAGGTGATGGCGGCGAGTACGAGATATAAGAGAAAGGAGGTGCCGAAGAAACTATCCTCTTTCGGGTCGTCGTATGCTTGTCTTTTCATACCTACCTAACATCATTCGTCGGAATCGGTTGAGGATAATAGCCGACCTTTCCATCGAATCCAAAACCAAAGTGCGATCAAGGCAGCGATCAATAGGCTTAGGGATACCATCCAACTTCCTCCCAGCCAGGTAGAGAGAAATACACAAATCAAACTTACCATACCCACGGTCAGGGCATAGGGCATTTGAGTACGGACATGTTGGATATGGTTACATCCGGTAGCGAGAGAGGAAAGGATGGTTGTATCTGAGATGGGCGAACAGTGATCACCTAAAACTGAAGCAGCCAACACGGTAGCAATGACGTTTAATAGTATTTGGTAGGCGTCCTCGACGGGTAAACCGGCAGCTAAACTCACTGCCCAGGCTGTAGGAATCGCAATGGGGAACAAGATAGCCATGGTGCTCCAACTGGAACCGGTGGAGAATGCAATAAGTGCCGATAAAATAAAGACGATAGGAGGCAAAAAATAAGGATTCAGTGAGCCTTCGACTAAACTCGCTAGAAAGTCTGCTGTATGCAGCTGCTCCGTGGTAATGGCTAATGACCAGGCCATGGTCAGTATCAAAATGGCAGGAAGCATGGTTTTAAATCCGGTAGTCATCCACTTTATACCCTCCGTTAGCTTCATGGATTTCCGGGCGGCACTGATTAATATAGCTAGAACCACACCTGTCAAAGAACCCCAAAGCAGTCCGATGTAGGAGTCAGCATTTCCAATCACTTTTCCCACTTTCATCATGAAACCCGGCGATTCAGACCACAAAAGATTCATGTTTTGCCATACTGAGCTCCATCCCTGCTGTACGCTCGGATCAATCTCTACTATTTCCTGCCAGGTAGACTGAATCCCCGTTGTCCAAAGTCCGAGAATCGTAACTAAAATAACAGATAGAATGGGGAGAATAGCATCCCATGGGTTCCTACCGGCAGTAGGAAGGGGAGAGAGATCTTCTTCGGTTTGTTCGTCGGCTTGTATCTCTTGTTGGGAATAGACCTGTTGGTTAGCGTCTTCTTCGGCTTGCCACATGGGCCCAAAATCTCGTCTTTGATAGATTAGCATGAGAATAAATGCCAGCGTAAGAATGGGGTAGAAGGAGTATTTTAAAGACTGTAAAAATATGGCGTAGGGTGTTTCTGTACGACTCCAGTTTGAAATCATTTCAATACCGTTTTCTATATATCCCAACTCAGCTCCAATCCAGGTCGTAATAAATGCTACGGCAGCAATGGGTGCGGCTGTGCTGTCCACAATGTAAGCGAGTTTTTCTCGTGAAATTCGAAACCGATCAGTTACGGCTTTCATGGTATTTCCCACGATTAAGGTATTTGCATAATCGTCGAAAAATATAGCTACGCCTAGTAACCAGGTCACAAATTGGGTACTGCGGCGCGACCGGGCATAGGCCGATAAATGGATAACCACTCCGGCCATTCCGCCATTTTTTGATATAATCGCTACCATGCCGCCAATCAATAGCGAAAAAGTGATTACGCTGAGGTGTCCCGTATTGTTCAGGGCTACGATAATGTAGTCCGTCACCGTGTTAAAGAGTGACTCAAAATAATACGAAAAAGAAACCCATCGCATGCCCCCGGCAATAAAAGCACCCATCCACAAACCCACAAAGAGAGAAATGATAACTTCTTGTAAAAGAAGGGCTAAGCCTATAGCAACTAAAGGAGGGAGTATGGAAAGCCATAAGGGAATATGAGTAATTTGTGCCTGTCCTTCACTATCCTGGTAAATGTGAAACAACTGCTTTTTACTTGATCCTTTTAAATAATGGAGTTCACCTTCGGGTTTAGCTGCTATGGGCAGGGTTGCTTGATTCTTATGGAGCTGTAGGTCCAAATCCGAGCCATTGAGATATAATTGGACGGTATCTGAAATAGTGTCCGCATAGGTGATATAAATATCCTGCTGCTCTGACTTTATATATTCCCAATCCTCTATGGTCTGGCCCTGACTTAGGGTAAATACGGTGCTTAAAAAAAGGGACAGTATTAGCTTTGTCAGCAGTGAGTAAATATGCCCATGTGGTAAGCGGAGTATTTGCACCTTAGATCGTTTTGCCTGCGACATTCTGCATCTTTTCGAGTATAGCTTTGTAGATATTGTACTCAAATTTCAGTATTATTGAGATTAATATTTGATAAAGGTAAGTATATAATATGAGTTGGTTAAAAGGGTATAGTTTTTGGGTTTTTTGGCTTCTCCTGGGCGTTCAGCTAAACGCTCAATATGATGATTTGGATATCTCATTTACAGCTGATGCTGAGTCGCTTCTCATGCCATTGACTGGTGGTTTTACCTCTCCACAATTTTCAAATATCGATTTGAATAGGGATGGGGTGCAAGATATGGTAGTATTCGACCGAGATGGAAATGTTTTTCGAAGCTTCATATATGAGGAGGCTGCCGACGAGTTTCGATATGCACCGGAGTATAATAGTAATTTCCCGGATGCGCGAAATTTTGTTTTAATCAGGGACTTCAACGGGGATGGAGTAGAGGATTTATTTACTTTTTCTCATTTACCCGGCATTGCGGGTGTACAAGTGTTCCGAGGCCTTGAAAGCGGGAGTCAGCTGATGTTTGAACCTGTTACTTTTTCCAATCACAGGGATATTATTGAATATGAAAACTCTAGTGGTAGTTATACAAACGCTTATGTAAGTAGCATAGATTTACCGGTATTAGATGACGTGGACGGCGACGGCGATATTGATTTGCTTTCATGGGAGCCTTCCGGGAGCTATATTTACTTTTATCGCAATATGGCTGTGGAGCGAAATTATACTCTGGATAGTTTGGTGTTCACACTCTCGGATCGCTGCTGGGGTAAAGTCTTTGAGTCGGAATTTAGCGAAACCTTAATATTATCTGATAATCCAAATGCCTGTTCGCAGGGTATTTTAGATGATGGTTCGGGTGCAGTCAATCTTCGCCATGCAGGTTCTACTATAACGCTAAGGGACTTAACAGCGAATGGGCTTCAGGATATCCTAATTGGTGATATCGGATCCAATAAAATCACAGCGCTTTTTAATGGGGGAACACCAAGCAGCGCTTTCGGTGTAGAACAAGACGCAAATTTTCCCTCATCAGATAAAAGTATTGATTTTAATCGCTTTATAGCCACCTTTTTCCTGGATCTCAATAATGATGGAAAAGATGAAATGATTGCAGCTCCCAATTCTGCAGGATCCACTCGGAATCAAAACTTTATTTGGAGATATGACAATGACTTAGCATCTGATACCAGTGGTTTTTCTCCCCAATTTATCCAAGAAAATTTTCTCGAAGAATTGACACTGGATCTCAGTGGTCATTCTGTGCCGTCTATGGCTGACGTGAATCAGGATGGCCTCTTGGATTTGGTAGTTGGCACTCAGGGAGTTTTCAAGTCTGTAGGAGGCATAGAGCCCCGTTTATATTTGTTTATCAATACAGGAACCGCCTCACAACCTGCCTTTCGATTAGAGGATAGTGATTATTTATCACTGAGCAACTATCCGGGCAATCAAAACCAGGGTTTAGCGCCTGCTTTTGGTGATTTAGATGGCGACGGCGATATAGATTTGGTAGTAGGGAGTTTTTCGGGTGGTGTTTTTTATTTTGAAAATCAAGCCGGAAGTGGTGAGCCTTTTGCTTTCTCTGTTCCTATTGAAGGTTTTGCGGATATAGATGTGGGCCAGTTTTCTATTCCTCAAATTGTGGATGTAAATGGCGATGGCTTAGCTGACTTGATCATGGGAGAGCGAAACGGGAATTCTCTCGATGGTATGGCTTGTGGTAATGTGAATTATTTTCAAAATATTGGAAGTGTCGGTGATCCTCAGTTTATGGCAGAGGAAGATGAGGCGCCAAACACTCCTTGTCTGGGTGATGTATTTACTCGAACTCCGACAGCTTTTACAGGCTATAGTTCTCCGCAGTTGCTTCCGGCCGATAATGGGTTTCTACTATTGACTGGAAGCCAATCGAGAGAAATCTTGTTGTATGAAGGAGAGGGAATTCTTTCAAATCCGATGAATTTGATCGAGGAGAAACTTGGGGACCTAAAAATAGGAACCCGGACACACCCTCGATTTTATGACATAAATAATGATGGTGTTTATGAGTTAATTGTAGGAAACAGTCGGGGTGGTCTTCAAATGTATAGTACCCCATATCTGGTATCTGGAAGCACCTCCAATCCTAATGGTGGTATTGGTGAACTAAAAGTAGACGTGTATCCCAATCCAGGAACAGATTACTTTTACTTAAAAGGCGATTTGTCGCAAGTAGACGAAGTAGCGATGTGGTCTTCAGATGGGAAGTGGATTCGGTCCTGGGACAAACCCCGACAAACCAAATTCCAATGTTCCTCCGTGTCTTCCGGGATGTATATTCTTGTCATTAAAAGCTCGAAAGAGGTGGTAGTCAAACGCTGGATGAAGCAATAATTACTTTTTGGGACGGGGTCCAAAGACATCTGTTCCAATACGTACCATAGTGGATCCAGCCTTCAGGGCGAGATGATAATCTCCGCTCATGCCCATAGAAAGCTCTGTAAAACTCTCTCCGGCCGGATATTTCTCTTTTACTTTATGGAAAAGGGTCTGTAGACCTTTGAATTCCTTTAGTACCTGATCTTCATTGTCTGTAAAAGTGGCCATTCCCATCAAACCGCAAAATTCCAGGTGAGTATATTTTTCGAAGGGGTCAGAGTCTAAAAAAGCAAAAAGTTCATCTTCGTCGAAACCAAATTTTTGCTCTTCCTCAGCGATGTGAACTTGCAGTAAAACCTTAATCGTTCGATCTGCTTTCTTTGCTCTTTTATTGAGCTCTTTTGCTATTTTCTTGCGATCCACAGAGTGCACCATGTAGACAAAGTCAGCTATGTATTTAACCTTGTTGGACTGAAGTGGACCAATCATATGCCATCGTATATCATCGGGAAGCTCTTCCGCCTTTCCCTGCATTTCTTGCGCCCGGTTTTCTCCAAAATCTCGATGCCCCCATTCGTATGCTTTTTCAATTTTTTCGGCCGGGTGAACTTTGCTTACAGCTACAAGAAGGGCTCCTTGATCCTTTAATTTTTTGTTTAATTTCTGATAAGATTCAATCTTCATGTGGTTGCCTTTAGTACTAGTAATGAAAAATGAGAGTAGATGTTGAATGAATGAAGGTTACCCCGAAAACAATCCATTAAGTCGACCATCGATCGCATCTAAAATTTTTCCTAAGTCGCCTGGCTTAGTCGTAAAGTCAAGGTCTTTGGTTTCTATAATGAGGAGTGGTCCTTCTTTATAGCCGGAAATCCAGTTTTCATATCGTTCGTTGAGTTTGCGCAGATAGTCCAGACTCATATTGCCCTCATAGTCTCGACCGCGTGTTTGGATATGCGAAACTAAGGTCGAAATATCTGCTTTGAGATAAATAAGTAGATCTGGAGCCGATATTTGTTGAGTCATGGTTTGAAATAGGGAGTGGTAGTTCTCAAAATCTCGTTTCGACATTAGCCCCATATCGCGGAGGTTGGGCGCGAAAATAAAAGCATCTTCATAGATCGTCCGGTCTTGAACTACTGTAGATGTGCCAGATTGGATTTCTACAATTTGTTTATAGCGATTATGCAAAAAGTGTATTTGAAGATGAAACGCCCATCTTTTCATGTCATCGTAGAAATCAGGTAAATAGGGGTTGTGCTGCTCATCTTCAAAATGTACCTGCCACTTATAATGGTTCGCCAACTTTTGGCAAAGTGTTGTTTTACCAGCGCCTATATTACCGGCAATTGCGATGTGCCGGAGCGACTGAGGGGGTTTTGACTTCATATATTCCAGTTATTTGCAAAAACTAATCGTGTACTTTCATCGTTTAGTGGATAATTATGAGGTATAGATACAAAAATTGATACTTACAACGAAAGGGCCTCTAATTCTTTATCCATAATATGTATCTTTCTTTTCAAAAGTAATGCTTATGTCTGAAATTATATCCCTTTCGAAGATTAGTAAAAAGTATATTTTAGGTCAGTTAGAGGTCTTAGCGCTTGATGAAGTCAGCGTGGCTATCCATGAAAATGAATATGTGGCACTTATGGGACCCTCAGGGTCAGGAAAGTCTACCATGATGAATATATTAGGTTGCCTTGACTCTCCAACTGCTGGTGAGTATTATTTAAATGGGAAGAACGTGAGTTCAATGTCTGATGCAGACTTAGCTGAAACTCGAAATCGAGAGATTGGCTTTATTTTCCAAACGTTTAACTTACTCCCTCGTCTGACTGCTTTAGATAATGTAGCTTTGCCCCTGATTTACGGAGGAATGCGGAAAAATAAACGAGACGAAAAAGCACGGGAGGCTTTATCTTTAGTGGGACTTCAGGATCGAATGGATCATAAGCCCAATGAATTGTCAGGTGGACAACGTCAGCGCGTGGCTATCGCAAGAGCTATAGTGACGGATCCTGCGATTATTTTAGCTGATGAGCCTACTGGGAATCTAGATACTAAAACCTCCATTGAAATAATGGGTATATTAGAGAAAATTCATCATAGGGGTAACACCATTGTATTAGTTACGCATGAGCCAGATATTTCTGATCACGCCCATCGCGTCATTCGACTAAGAGATGGTAAGATTGAGTCCGATGAACCCAATACAAATATTATAACGGTAAATGACCCTAATCATAGATATAAAAATTCATAGTAGATGAAAATTTACACAAAAACAGGAGACAAAGGCCAAACCTCTTTATTCGGCGGCACCAAACTTCCCAAGTCTCATATGCGCATTGATGCATATGGAACCCTAGACGAGTTGAATGGCTGGATTGGTTTAATTCGCGACCAGACAGATATTCCCGAAATTAGAGAGCAATTGCTCAATATTCAACATCGATTATTTGACATGGGGTCCTCCCTGGCTTCTGACCCCAATAAAAATCCGATGTCTTCAAATGTAAAATCCAGTGATATTGAAGCAATGGAAAAAGCTATAGATAAATTTACAAAAGAATTGGAGCCGCTTCGTAATTTTATTTTGCCCGGAGGGCATAAATTAGTCTCGGAAGCACATATTGCACGTGCCGTTTCTCGTCGAGCAGAGCGAAAAGTCGTGGATCTTTCATTGCACTCGGATGTGGAAGATATTATCATTCAATACCTTAACCGACTTTCTGATTACCTATTCACCCTTTGTAGATACTTTTCCCTTCATTTGGGTGTAGCAGAGGTGAAATGGACCGCAAGAAAGTCCTCATAATGGACTTGTCTATTAAAAACAGAAAAACCTTTTTAGCAAACCTATTAAATATAGGTAGTGTTTTAGCGTTGATTATATTCATCGCCTTTTTATTTCCGTACCAATCCGGTACGCATTTCGAATATGATGTCAACAAACCGTGGCCTTACGAAGATTTTACATCTCCATCCACATTTGCGGTATATAAGTCCGAGGATCAGTTAGCCGCTGAAAAAAAACGTATACGGTCTGAATTTCTACCTTATTTTGAGCGCGACACTGCTGGTTACGAAAGAGCTGTGGGACGTTTTCAATTGCTCTTGGACGAGCTTTTAGTGGATATGGAAGCAGGAGAGGTAATATCTGATCTTCGGATGCAGAAAAACAGGTATGTCTCTGTAATCGAAGTTCTATTTACTGACTTATATGCAAAAGGCATCATTGACACCGTAGGTCTCGAGTCAGACTTCCAACCGCTGATGCGTTTTCAAGTGATTGATGGCGAGCAAGTTCGGATACGGAAAATTGAGGATTTTCTTTTGTTGCCGCAAGCGCAATCAAGAATTGAAAACGCTTTGAGAGGCTCAAAGCTAGCCGATGCAGATCTTTTACTGTCTCCAGCTTTAGAGGCATTGTCACCCAATGTCTTTTATGCTCCCGGTCGAACTGATAGATACCTATCCATTGCGCTTGATGAGGTTTCTGAGAAGGAAGGCGTGGTGGAAGAAGGGCAGTTGATTGTAAAACAGGGTGAAGTTATTACTCCACGCATTGATCGTGAGATACAAAGTTACGAAAGCGGAAATAGGCCTTCCCTTGGATCTCGCCTGGGGTCCTGGTGGGTATTTTCAGGCTATTTATTATTGACGGTATACCTTATTGGTTTGTTTCTTCTTTTTCTTAAATCTAATGCGCAAAACGTATATTTTCATTTCAATCAACTCATTTTTATGATTGTTTGGATTGCGCTTTACAGTTATGTCGTGAGCGTCATTGATCCCATTGATAATATTAGCACTTATATTATTCCTTTTTGTGTAGTTCCTATTGTTGTCAAGACGTTTTTCAATGATCGCTTAGCTTTATTTCTACATCTGATTATAATTCTACTGGCCTCTTATTTGACCAATCTGGGATATGAGTTCATGTTCATAGAAATTGTAGCAGGTATAGCAACGGTACTTTCTTTTCGAATTCAGACGGTATGGAACCGTTTATTCACCACGGTAGGTATTGTATTTTTATCATATATTGTCAGCTACCTAGGCTTGGCTCTCATTCGATCCGGTGACATCGCTGCTGTAAATTACACATATTTCCTTTGGTTTTTTCTAAGTGCTTTCCTCACATTCTTAGCTTATCCTCTTTTACCATTGCTCGAGCGAGTATTCCGTTTCACCTCAGATATTACATTGAGTGAGCTGTCTGATATGAATCATACATTATTGAAACAATTGTCGGTTGAAGCGCCAGGGACACTGCAACACTCTCTGCAAGTAGGTAATCTTGCTGAGGCTGCAGCTGGTGCTATCGGAGCCGATAAATTAACAGTTAAGGTAGCGGCTTTATACCATGATATTGGAAAAATAAAGCGACCTGAATATTTCATTGAAAATCAGGCAGGAAGTAATCCACACGATGAATTAAGCCCTGTAGAAAGTGCTGAAATTATTATTGATCACGTGAAGTATGGGTTGGAGTTAGCTAGAAAGCATAAGCTTCCCCGATTAATAAAGGATTTCATATTGACCCATCACGGTACAACCCGAGTGGAATATTTTTACCGGAAGCATGTAGCTGCTCATGATGGCGAGGCCGTTGATGAAAAAACTTTCTCTTATCCGGGACCACGTCCGCGTACTCGAGAAGAGGCTATTTTTATGCTCGCAGACTCCTTAGAGGCAAGTTGTAAATCCCTGGAACAACCTTCTTATGAAGACTTAATGGAAATGATTGATCGGATAATCAATCACAAACTTAAAGCAGGGCAGTTACAAGAAACAGATTTGAGTTTTAAAGATTTAGAAACGATTCGAAAAGTGTTTAAGAAAATGTTGAAAAGCATACATCACGTTCGAGTCAGTTACGACAGTAAAAATGATTCTGTATCCAAGCAATCGGAAGATAATGGAAACGAAGATTAATCATTCAGATTGGGAAAACTACATTGTTAAGCACCGTAGATATTTTCATCAACATCCCGAATTGAGTTATCAAGAAGTTGATACCCAACAGTACATTATATCAGAATTATCGTCTTTTTCTTCGATTTCTGTTCAAAAAATAGCTCGCACAGGCCTGGTTTGTGACTACGAAGGAGATACTTCCAGGCCTTTAATCGCTTTGCGTGCGGACATGGATGCTTTACCCATAACAGAGAGTACAAATCTTCCATTTTCTTCTATACATGAGGGGCGTATGCATGCCTGCGGGCACGATGCTCATATGGCTATGCTTTTAGGGGTCATGTATTATTGTGAAAAAAATAGACCTGACTTACGCCTCCGATTTATTTTCCAACCTTCGGAAGAAAATAACTTTAATGACAAAAAAGGATGGTCCGGAGCCAAGCGAATAATTGAGGAAGGTGGTTTGAAAAATGTACGGGCCGTTATTGGACTTCATCAGCGCCCCAATTTTCCTTCAGGTACACTTGGATTGCAGAGTGGGGCTGTTATGGCCGCCGCCATGATGTTTGAATTGGAAATTATTGGAAAAAGTTCTCATGCGGGCGCAGAACCAGAAAAGGGAATTGACTCTATTCTAATAGCTAGTGATTGGGTTCAGTCCATTCAGTCTATCATCTCCAGGCGAATTTCTCCACGAGCCACTGGCGTTATTAGCGTTGGCACCATTAATGGTGGCGAGATTGCAAACGTAATCGCGGATCAAGTCAAACTAACGGGCACGATTCGAACAAAAGATCCAGATACCAGAGAAATCATACTCAAAGAAATTGAGAACATAAATCTTTCCTTTGAAATGCGTTATGGATGCAGCCTAAAATGGAAAATACTTCAAGATGTTCCGCTAACGCATAATGATGACAACTTAACTCAAATTATTTCCACTGCGATTAAAAAGCAGATGCCAGATGTGGAGGTGTTGAAAAATATGGATATGATGGCTGCGGAAGATTTTTCTTTTTATGGCCAGAACATACCCGCTTTTTTCGGATTTTTAGGAACAGCTAAAACCATTAAAGTTAGTCAATACGGTTTGCATCATCCTAAAATGGATATTGATGAGTCGGCAATGATTGTGGGAACCAAATATTTTTTACAAAGCGCCCACGCCGTTTCAAGTTTTTTCAAGAACAGGTGTAAGTAGTATCCTTCATCAAGAGGATGCTGAAACAATTCTTTTATCTTTTTGATCGCTTCTTCCAGAGGCTATTTGGTTCGACAAATATAAACTAGCTACTAGAGATAGAAGGGTATAAGCAGTTAACAATACATTCCCTAACGCACTATTCAGTGGCCAGGAATGAATTCCACCAAAATAAATGTATGCTATACCTAGGACAAACTTGGCACACTCAGATGGAACGGCAATACGGTGACCATCCATAACTGAGGTGTAAGCAAAAACTCCAAAAAAGAGATAAAGTCCCATCCCAAGCAGCCCCCCATAGGTGAAAGAACTTATTTCTAACATCGCCCAAATCAATATGAGATTGTGAGCTGTAAGCTGTGTCCATGCATACCACCGGACGGTCTGGGTATTCATTCCCTGATATTTTGGACGCTCATAGACATCAATTGGTTTTTCCTCTGTCCTCAAGTCTCTGGGCCTCCAACCTGTGGGTTTAATCCAAACTAGAAATTTATCTTTCCAATATCGCGTGTTCCAGGCATCTTTAATTAATCCCCACAGGTGCATAAAGTTGATGATTACGGGGTTCCAGGTATTAACAGGAGTTTTTGTGCCGAACACGGGAGGGGTATCCTTCTTCTCTTCCTGAAAAGTGCCAAACCACTTGTCCCAGAGTATAAAAATAGCAGCATAGTTTTTATCTATATATTCATCATTGATGGCGTGATGCACGCGGTGGTGAGAAGGCGTCACAATAATGTATTCTAACCATCCCATTCGGTCGATAAGGCGCGTATGGTACCAAAATTGAGCAAATAGATGCAAGGGTGCTAAAACGGCTATGACCTGGGCAGGAACGCCGATTATTGCTAATGGGATGTAAAGAAAAAAGTAAATGGAAATCACATTTGAGATCGGTTGACGCAGCGCGCAACTCAGGTTAAACTCTTCACTGCTATGATGAACGATATGACGATTCCAAAGTAAATTAATTTCATGGTTAAATCGATGAGACCAATAGGCGGCAAAGTCAATCCCTAAAAATGCGATGACATAGACTAGCCAATGGGCTTGCCAATCCCATATGGCGAAATGGTCCACCATCCAATCATAACTTACTATGATCAAAGAAAGACCTAGGATGTTTTTTATCGTATTGGTTATTCCTGAACTCAAGGATGAAATGGTATCTAAATCTTGATTGACCTTCACTTTCTCTCGAGATGCTGCCCAGGCTTCTGCTATTATTAATAAAAAGAACCCCGGGATAGCATATGCCAGGACTGCTGCGTATGCTTCCATAGTTATTCAAAGATAATAAGAATATGTCATAGGTGAAGAGCAGGTAGATAGCTATATTTCAACCTATTGTCAAAATGCAAATTAAAACTGTTGTATTTCCATCAGTAATGCCTCTAAAAAATTATTTGAACTTGACTTCTGGAACTATAAAGATTTATACAGCCTAATTTTGGCTATTCCTCACTTGTATATTTCACTTTGGCATCGGTATTGTAGAAGAAAAATGCCCATTTCTGAGCTTGCTCTTCAATAATTTTTGAGGTAGGTTTTCCTGCACCATGACCGGCATCCACTGCAATGCGTATTAAAACGGGGTCTTCGCCTTCATGAGCCTCTTGCAATCTAGCGGCAAACTTAAAAGAATGCGCGGGTACAACGCGATCATCGTGATCTGCTGTTGTAATCATTGTAGCCGGATAAGATGTCCCGTCTTCAAGCTGATGCAGTGGAGAATATGCGTACAAGTTCTCAAAATGAATTGAATCATCACTGCTGCCGTATTCAGGAACCCATCCCCAGCCCACTGTAAATTTGTGATATCTAAGCATGTCCATTACGCCAACGGCGGGAAAGGCAACTGCAAACAGATCAGGGCGCTGGGTCATAGCAGCACCAACCAATAATCCACCATTAGAACCGCCGGCTATCGCCAGCTGATCAGATGTCGTATAATTTTCGCTTATGAGGTATTCAGCTGCAGATATAAAATCGTCAAAAACGTTTTGTTTATCAAGTAACATACCTGCCTTATGCCATTCTTCACCATACTCGCCACCGCCTCGTAGGTTGGGCATGGCAAATACTCCTCCATTTTCTAATAGGATTAAGCGGGACGAGCTGAATGACGGAGTCAGGGAAATATTGAATCCACCATACCCATAGAGGTATGTGGGGTTTTTTCCATCCATTGCTAAGTCTTTCTTATGAACGATAAACATACTTACCATTGTCCCGTCCTTACTTTTATAGCTCACTTGCTTTTCCACATATTCATCCGGGTCGAACTTCAGTTCTGTTTTGAAAAACAAATCACTTTCGCCGGATTTAACATCATAACTAAAAATACTCGGCGGTCGTGTGAAAGAAGTGAAGGTGTAGAATAAAGTTTCAGCCTCTTCTCGGCCAGAGAATCCCCCAGCGGATCCTACACCGGGTAATTCAATCTCAGAGCGATTCGAGCCATCATAATCTAATACGTATACGTGATTTGATGCCTTTTCAAGATAATTGGCAAATAACTTTCCGCCTCCTGTAGATACTGAGCTGAGCAGATGCTCTGATTCGGGGATGATTTCTTCTGCCGATTCCCAATCCAGAGCTGTAGTGCTAATTTTTACCAGGCGGTAATTGTCAGCATCGCGATTGGTCCGCACCCAAATGTGCCCGTTTGCATGGTGAATCACCGAGTTCTTATGTTTAAATCCTTTTTGCAGTGGCTTAAACGATGCATTATCCTTATCAAGTCGTTTGATATAGGTTTCATAACCATCCGTTCCGGTAGATGCCTGGAGCGCTAAAATTTTTCGGTCTTCTGTCACCGATACAAAATGGTAGCGTTTGGGATGTTCCGGATCGTTATAAACCAGTCGGTCATTAGCTTGGTCGTCTCCTAATTTGTGGTAATAAACCGAATGACCTTCGTTTTCTGCTGAATACTCCAATCCGGAGGCTGGAGCTGGATATTTACTGTAATAAAAGCCGTCATCTACCCAGGAAGCTCCTGAAAATTTGACCCAACGCAATTCATCGGAAAGCGTTTTGCCGGTCGCTACCTCTTTGACGTAAAAGGTCTGCCAATCAGATCCTGCCTGTTGTACAGAATAGGTGACATATTTATAGTCTTTTGAAAAGCCAACTAAAGAGATAGCAGTTGTTCCTTCTTCGTTGATAGCGTTCGGGTCAATAAAGACTTCGGGTTCTCCATCTAGACCCAATTGTCGATAAATAACCGGCTGATTTTGCAAACCGTCATTCTTGTAGAAAAAGTAATATTCTCCAGCTTTATACGGACTGCTCAACTTTGGATAATTATATAGCTCTTCAAATCGGTCCGCTATAGCATTAGTGTATGGAATTTGATTTAAATACTTGAAGGTCACTTCGTTTTGTCTTGTCACCCAACCTTCTACTTCAGCGGCTGTATCAATCTCTAGCCAGCGATAGGGGTCTGCTACTGCTGTTCCGTGATAATCTTCAACAACACTATCTTTTTTAGTTTCCGGGTATTCCACAGCTATTACAGGATTTGATTTTTCATTATCTTGGTTTTCGCCACAAGCATACATAAATAATAAAGGAAGTAGAGCATATATGATTCGCATAATCAAAACGTTTATATTTTGTGTTAAATATAATAAAACCATTATGAAATTTTTTGGTCAAATTTCTTTTGTTCCACTTTTGTCAGCGGTAAGTGTGTGGTTTCTTGGCGTTACAGTTCTCGCTGCCCAATCACAAGTATCCGTGGTTCTCACTCTGGCTGATGTTACACCGGGAGCAGACCTCCTTTTTGAACAATACCGCTCGGATGACTTTTCTTCAGTAGCTGTAGTCGCTCATGCGGGATCTGTTTTGCAAAATGGTGAACACCTAATTGATCAAATGAAGGCTCAGAACTGGCCGATTACATTTGTCTATGCTCCAGAACACGGGTTTCGCTCTAAAGCTGATGCAGGAGCTCATATCTCAGATGGAAAAGACGAGAAGACCGGTTTGCCTGTCAAATCACTTTACGGGAAGAATAGACGTCCGGATGTTCAGGATATTCAGGGTTTGGATGCAATTATTTTTGACTTGCAAGATGTGGGCGTGCGCTTTTACACCTATTTATCTACATTAAAATTCGTTCTTGAGGCAGCAGCTCAAGAAGGTATTCCTGTCATCGTGTTAGATCGACCTAATCCGAATGGGTTCTATGTAGATGGACCGATTTTAGACACCACATTCCAATCCTTTGTAGGTGCCTTAGCTGTACCTATCGTTCACGGCATGACTTTGGGTGAGATGGCTCAAATGATAGTAGGAGAAAACTGGATAGCGGAGGCTGAGCATCTAGATCTTACAATTATTTCATGTAAAGGATATACGCACAACAACACCTTTGTCCCTTCCGTTCCTCCCTCTCCGAACTTACCCACCTTGCGGTCTATATTGCTCTACCCCCATATCTGTTATTTTGAAGCTACCTCTTGTTCTGTTGGCAGAGGAACTGAACAACCCTTTGAAGTCATTGCACATCCCCAATGGAATTCCTACGATTTTTCTATCGTACCTGTATCTAGTGCTGGCGCAAGTAGTCCCAAACATCAAGATAAACGATGTTTTGGAATCAATTTGAATACCATTTCGATAGCGTCTCTTCTCGAACGCGATGAAATCAACTGGTCCTGGTTGGTAGAAGCCGGGAAAGAGTTTGACACTATAGAAGAGTGGATCAACCGACCTGAGTTTTTAAACCTATTAATGGGTACTGATAATTGGGATTTACTGATGAATCCACAAGGTATTCAAGAATGGAGGAAGAGTTATGCTCAAGAATTACACGCATTCAAGGAAAAGAGGTCTCAATACCTACTTTACGATTAGATCCGTAGTTTCAGTCTAAATTTGACAATTCATTAAAGCTAAAAGTGAGGCCCGCGGCTTAAAATGTAAGCTTGACCTGAGTAGCTATTTCCGTTCGTGTGTTATCTTCTATTTCATTAAGCCCTGACCCAATGCTTTCAGCCTGATTAATCCATGTTCTGGCAAATCGGGCTTCCCACAATATATTTCGAGAAATTTTCCAACGAACATTTATGTATGCTCTCACCCCCTGATCAAAATATGCAGGAATGGAAAAACTGTATAGAAGATTGTTTTCGAAAGCATAAAGTCGAGAATTAAAGTCTTCGCTTCTAAATATGGCAAAACGGCTCGTAAATGATATTGGGTGTTCTAAGGGCTTATAGATCATATCGCCATACAGCAAATACCCATAGGTTGCTGGCTGATTCTCCGGTTTTGCCCGGAGCCATTCGCCGCGGTATCGAAGCTCTAGCGCTTTGTTTAGCTTTTGGCTAATGTGTATCCGCCATTGTTGCCGGTCTAAAGGCAATACCTCTGCCGTTCGCGCACCATCAATTCGCCGGTTTAAAGCGCGCGACTTATTACGGATCTGAATATAAGCCGAAAATTTTCTTTTCTTGTAATACTCTAACCTCAAGAGGTATTCATTTCCTCTGGAAGGAGCATCCACATTAAATCGAAGCCAGGGGTGAGTCCAGACGTCGGCATAGGCAGAAAGTCTCAACGGCCCTTGAATGTCCCAATTAAGTCCGGCGTAAAATCCATGCTCATTAAAGGCTTGCTGAACTTCGCCGAAAACATTTGCATTGAGGCTAAAATACTTAGGTGAGTAATACCGATGCATAAAACTCATTTGTACCCGACGTTGGGGTGACATCATCAAGCCATTTAAACTGGCAATGCCAAATCCGTTGGTAGCTGTTTCGCCAAAAAAATGATAGTTGCGGCCTATATAGGTATAATCTGCACTTATAAATTGGTAACGATCGGTCTCGGGAACAAAGAAATTATATAGGTCGTCCCTCCGATTGAGCGGTGCTGAAAATTGTTCTGAAAAATAATTTATGCGAAGCTGAACACGGTCTGCGTCATAGGCTAAACGCCCCCCGATAATTTCATCATTCAAGGCGCCTTTTCGCTCAATTTCAGTTTCTGTGCGGTGTAGCCCCATATTATTGATGGAGGAAAAAGCGACCAGGTTCGGTTCTCCGGAATCTAAGGTGTCTTGACCGAGAACAATATTACCATCTATATTCCGATTCGAATAAAATACGAGCCCCGACCATTTATCGGACAGTGAAAAGTCGGCGGCTACACCGCGCATAAAGGTATTTTCTGCCATTGATGTATGCGGGCGAATAGAATAGCCACCACGTTTGATGTTGTTGACAAAAGCAGATTTTCCTCCGCCAAAGCCCGAATGGAGAATAAGGCCTTGACCCAAACTAATATTGTAATCGCCAATGGCTAATCTATTTATGGATTTTACGGGCTTTTCTACAAATAGATGAAATGCGTGATAGTCAAAGCCCTGCGGATTACTACCTGAAAAAAATGATTCTCCCGGATCTTTTTCAGTAACAAAGCCTACAGAGAACTTTTTAGGTAGTCGATAGGCAAAGCGAGTAACCAATCGCCCAGGTGAGCCTTCAAATGCAGATCCCTGACCCTCGCCTCTGTCCAAAAAACCTCGCGCTGGCTCTAATATCCTGTTGTAGCGAAGATATAAGGTAGCTTGTGCTTCCTTTAATAACTGAGAAAACGGTTGGTTTATCCAGCTTGGGGCCTTCCCTAGAGTAATAAAAGGTTCTATGCGCTTAATCGTCTCAGTGTCCATATGCGGAACGGCCTGAAGTTCGTAAATATCCACTAGGTCGCCCATCTCAGCTCTGTATGATATCAGGGCATCAATCTGCAAGGGAGAGAGTAAAAATAAATCTTGTAAAGCGGAACGCGATGCCTCATTTATTGCAATCGGATGCTCTAAAAAAAATGTCAATTGATCAAATATGATATTGACATCAATTTCATCTGGCGCATCAGCTCGAATCGAGTAATAGTCCTCAATATATCCTTTCACCTCTTGCGGGATCTCTTGGGCTTGCACATAGCCCTGGCATGCTATCACTAAAACCAAACTTAGAATTACTGAAAAGCGCATAGATGAAAATGACATTTTTCCTGGTTACTGCAGTTTCAAATATAAAGGAATTTCTAGTCAGACACCTTTACATTTTATAGTATCCTTACTATATCCTACATTTCCTAGAATTCCATTTAATTTCTACTGGACCATATCTTTGCAGTTTAACGTCTTAAACTAGCATATTTTATGAATATTGGTGACATTATTAGAAGTCAATCAGAACGCATAGAGACAATAACTCCCAATGAATTACATCCAAATACAGAGGGTGTACAAAAACTTCAATATCTTTGACCTAAACGAACTGCATTGACGCCCTACCTCATTGAAATTGGTTTTTTCAGCATCCGTATCTGGGATATTCTCGATATCCTGATCACGGGCTATGTAATCTATTTGGTTTATCGCTTGCTGCGAGGTAGCATCGCCATGAATATTTTTATCGGTGTAGTGCTCCTCTACCTAATATGGTGGCTGGTAAAAACCCTTGAAATGGATTTACTGGGACTGATACTTGGGCAGTTCGTAAGTATTGGTGTCATCGTCCTGATTATTATTTTTCAACCGGAGGTCAGGCGTTTTTTGCTGTTATTGGGAAATACTACTATAAAACGTAGGAGCAGGGTTCTAGATTTTTTGTTTCCCTCAAGTATAGAAGAGAAAACTTATCAGCAAGCAGATATCATGGCGCTCAAATCTGCTCTGGTTAAAATGTCGAAAAAGAAAACCGGGGCACTTATCGTGATTGCCGATGCTGTGAATTTGATGACATTCTCAGAGTCCGGGACCAAGGTTGATGCAGCTATTTCCCAATCTATTTTAGAAAGCATATTCTATCGTGAATCGCCCTTGCATGACGGCGCGGTAATTATATCAGGCGGACGAATCAAAACAGCATCAGCCATTATGCCCGTTTCAGAAAATCCAGATCTCCCTAAAAGTGTTGGGCTTCGTCATCGCGCAGGGGTAGGAGCTACCGAGGGCACTACAGCGATAGCCTTTATCGTTTCAGAAGAGAATGGAAAAATTAGCTATGCCAGGGAGGGACGATTAGTTCGGAACCTAAATGAGGAAGAACTCTACGAGGTCTTATCGCGTTATCTCTAAAATGGTCCCTTTTTTAGACGTGTAGCCCAGTCATTTTTATTACCTTCGCTACGCGAAAAAAACTGATATGAAAGACGTCCAAAGCTATATTGAAGACAATAAAGATCGATTTCTCGATGAACTCGTTCAATTTTTAAAAATTCCCAGTATAAGTGCTGATTCCAAGTATAATGAGGAGACCCTCAGAGCTGCCAATTTTGTGCGCGAAAAGTTGTTAGAGGCAGGTGCTGATATGGCCGAAGTGGAGGCAACAAATGGACATCCCATCGTTTATGGAGAGAAAATCGTAAGTGATGAGGCACCTACCGTTCTCATTTATGGACATTATGATGTTCAGCCGCCAGATCCCCTGGAATTATGGACATCACCTCCCTTTGAACCCGTAGTGAAGGAAACAAAAAGCCATCCGGATGGAGCGGTCTTTGCGCGTGGCGCTTGCGATGATAAAGGGCAGGTGTTTATGCATGTGAAAGCATTTGAAGCTATGCATGCTACGGGCAATCTGGCATGCAATATTAAATTCATGATAGAAGGGGAGGAGGAAGTAGGTTCTTCCAACTTAGGTCCATATATGAAAGAGAATATAGAAAAACTCAAAGCCGATGTGATTCTGGTTTCTGATACTGCCATTATCGCTAACGATACGCCTTCCATTTCAGTGGGCCTGCGTGGCTTGAGCTATGTTCAGGTAAAAGTAAGCGGTCCAAACCGCGATTTACATTCAGGAGTATATGGGGGCGCTATTGGCAATCCCATCAATGTCCTTGCAGATATGATCTCTTCTCTCATGGACGAGGATAAGCGAATTACTATTCCGGGTTTCTATGATGATGTGATGGAATTGGATGAAGAGGAGCGCAATAAAATCGCTGAAATTCCATTTGATAAGCAGGCATATATGGATGACTTAGGCATCGATGATGTTCAGGGTGAAAAAGGATATTCCACAATTGAGCGTACATCTATTCGACCTACTTTAGATGTCAATGGTATTTGGGGTGGATACATGGGCGAAGGATCAAAGACAGTACTTCCCTCTGAAGCTTTTGCTAAAATTAGTATGCGATTGGTTCCCAATCAGGATAGCGATAAAATTACAGAGTTGTTTAAGAACCATTTTATCTCCATTGCACCGGACAGTGTTAAGGTCGAAGTAGAACCTCATCACGGTGGTGAACCGGTTTTATTGCCTACCGATAGCGAAGAATATCAGGCTGCGCATCGCGCAATGGAAACCACTTTTGGCAAGGCACCTATCCCCGAGCGCGGCGGCGGTAGTATCCCTATTGTGGCCCTGTTTGAAGATATACTTGGTCTAAAAACAATTCTAATGGGTTTCGGTCTTGATTCCGACTCTATCCACTCACCGAATGAGCATTTTGGCTTATTCAACTTCTATAAAGGCATACAAACCATTCCACACTTTTTTCAGAATTACTACGAAAGTAAAAATCAAACAAAATGAAGCTAATAATCACCGCATTTTTAAATCTATGTATGATCGCTGCTGTAGCAGCTCAAAATGACACCATGAAAGATATATCCTCCAGTTTAGGGTTGTTGATTGGCAACAATATGAAAAGTCAAGGTTTTGAAAATCTCGATCCCGATGCTTTTGCTAAATCGATGAAGGAAGCTTTAGGGCGCAAAGTCACCGATGAAGAGTTAACACAAGCTAATGAGGTGATCAATGCCTACATGCAATCCAAACAGAGTTCAAAACACGAAAGCAATAAGAAAGCCGGTGAAGAATTTCTGGCTAAAAACAAACAGCGAGCTGAGGTCAAGGTAACAGAGAGTGGCCTACAATACGAAGTTTTAGAAGCCGGCGATGGTCCCATTCCCGGCCCGGATGATAAAGTAAAAGTGCACTACCACGGAACACTTATCAATGGCGAGGTATTTGACAGTAGTGTCGATCGTGGCGAACCCATTTCATTTCCAGTAACTGGCGTGATCCAAGGATGGCAGGAAGCCTTACAAATGATGCCCGTAGGATCCAAGTGGAAACTCTATATTCCTTATGATATCGCGTATGGATCCAGAGGCGCAGGCAACTCTATAAAGCCTTTCTCTACACTCATTTTTGAGGTAAGTCTTTTGGAGATTGAGTAGCCTATGCGCATTGACGTAATAGCGGTTATACCTGAACTTTTACAAGGCCCCTTTAGCCATAGTATACTTAAGCGGGCACATCAGCGCGGCTTATTGGATGTGCATGTGCACGATCTTCGGGAATTTGGCGAGGGGAAGCACCAGCAAATAGACGATTATGCCTACGGTGGCGAAGCGGGAATGGTCATGAAACCAGGGCCCGTTTTCGCCTGTGTTGAGGCTTTGCAAAAGGAGCGGAGCTACGATGAAATTATTTTTATGACACCCGATGGCCGTCCCTACACGCAGCAGATGGCTAATCGGCTTTCCCTGTATTCAAATCTCATCATACTTTGCGGTCACTATAAAGGCCTCGATGAACGCGTAAGGGAGCATCTGATCACCATGGAAATATCGATTGGAGACTATGTGCTCTCTGGAGGCGAGTTGGCTGCGGCAGTCGTGGTAGATAGTATTGGTCGGCTTATTCCCGGTGTATTGAATGACGAGACAAGTGCTTTGACCGATTCTTTTCAGGATGATTTATTAGCTCCGCCGGTCTACACCCGTCCTGCGGAGTTCCGAGGTTGGCAGGTCCCCGACATTTTGCGCTCCGGCGACTTTCCCAGGATCGATAAATGGCGGGAAGATCAGGCCTTTGAGCGTACTAAAAAACGCCGTCCTGATTTATTAGAAGATTAATTTTTTAATGTTTTGGGTGTATCCCTCGAGGTCCGCCGGTCGGCGGACCTCGAGGGTCGGGCTATTCAGGGGTTCCGTGCCCGAGATCGCCTCAAGGCGATCCTCGGCACCGCTTCGCGCCCTTACTATCCCTTACACGGGGAGGCGGGAATTTACGTTTGGCCTGTTGCTAGAAAACCAAATTAGGTGATTTATTCTCCTCGATGGAATAGTAGAGATAGATTCAGCAACCAAAAGAATAGGAGCTGATTAATTGGAATCTCTTTGTAGCTATGCTTTTGTAACGGTTATTGACATATATAACCGTTATAAACGTTCATAACGGTTAATTCTAGTTGCGTTTAGAAAACCAAATACCTACACATTATAATTTTTTCAATAAATAGCTATATTTCTCTTTTTTTTCCAAAAAAAACCTTCCCGGGAGGGATAGTAGCGATAGGAACGTCTCGGCCGAGCGGAGAAGCCAAAAGACTAAGAGCTTATCAAATGGAAAGGCTTTTGATAATAAATGAACTTGCAACGGTTATAAACGTCTATAACCGTTATAAACGTTTATAACGGTTAATTCTAGTTGAGTATTGAGAAATAAATACCTACACATTATAATTTTTTCAATAAATAGCTATATTTCTCTTTTTTTTC
>CAZVLN010000035.1:0-663 GCA_964627995.1 uncultured Saprospiraceae bacterium | reverse complement strand
AACCGTTATAAACGTTTATAACGGTTAATTCTAGTTGAGTATTGAGAAATAAATATCTACACATTATGAATTTTTTAATAAATAGCTATATTTCTCTTTTTTTCCAAAAAAACCCTCCCGGCAGGGATAGCAGCGATAGGCGCAGGCCGGGCGGACATCGTGTCATTACCAATACAACCCGTAGACCAATCCTGATATAAACAAAAGAACTGCCACGGTTTTACCCAATGTATGCAGTGGTAATGACACGTGCAGCCGTGGAGCGAGTAGGCGACCGAACGGAAGCCCCACGCAGCCTTACGGATGCTGACCGGGCGGCCTGAGACTACAAGCGGATAGCCCGACCGTGCATCTGCGCGGTGCCGGCCAAACACATAGAAATCTAGGCCTAATAATAATTATTTGGATATGCGAATCCATTTAAAGAACATGATGCTTCCCGGGTTTCAGATTATTTGCGCATCCACTTGATGATTTCCTTAACTCCTGCCTTCTTACCGTACATGAGAATGCCCACGCGATATATTTTCGCGGAAAAAAGCACTACACCATAGGTGGCGGCGAAAAGGAGAATCACGGATAGTCCCAC
This sequence comes from uncultured Saprospiraceae bacterium, assembly GCA_964627995.1. Taxonomy (GTDB): domain Bacteria; phylum Bacteroidota; class Bacteroidia; order Chitinophagales; family Saprospiraceae; genus JAWLFI01. The sequence goes on along the minus strand of CAZVLN010000035.1, from coordinate 74 downwards.
TTGCCATAATGGCGGATCGTACGCCAGTCGACAAGGCATAACAATGGGGGAAAATAGGGGGAACATGGAGCTAT
>CAZVLN010000034.1:0-25343 GCA_964627995.1 uncultured Saprospiraceae bacterium | reverse complement strand
AAGGTTAAAGTAGCGAAAGGTTAAAGGTTAAAGTAGCGAAAGGTTAAAGGTTCAAATAAAGGTCACTGACTAGATAGCAGGCTAGCTTTGTAGGCCGGAAAAGATTAATCGCTGTACAAAATTTACAATTTCATTTTGAGTTGCTTTCCCTTAATGCGAAAACTGCGGCGATGTAAGGGGGTAATACCCAAAGCGCGGACAGCTTCAATATGGGCGGCCGTTGGATACCCTTTGTTGTTCATCCATTGGTATTCAGGATAGTCTTCATGCCATAAAGCCATGAAGCGATCGCGATAGGTCTTGGCCAAAATAGATGCGGCGCCAATATGCGCAAACTTACCATCGCCTTTTACTACACAATGATGGGGTGTTTCTCGGTAAGGTGTGAATCGATGTCCATCCACGATCACCCGGTCGGGTGGCTCAGGCAAGGCGTCTAGTGCCCGATGCATGGCGGCGAAAGAAGCGTTTAAAATGTTAATTTCATCGATTTCGGCGGGACTGCAATAAGCGACAGCCCAACTCAGGGCATGGGTTTGAACCCAATCTGCCGCTTCCGCTCGCTGCTTAGCGCTGAGCTGTTTGGAATCTCGGATAAGAGCCGGCACTCGCTTGTCTGGTGGCAAAATTACTGCAGCCGCGCAGACCGGTCCGGCCAAACAGCCGCGCCCGGCCTCATCACAGCCAGCCTCAAATCCGCCTTCGTGTACAAATGCAGGTAATGGAGTTATGCCATCTAATTTCATTATTGAAAAGTACGGGTTTTCAAAGCGAATTGCAACTGATAGCAGATGCATTATCTTCGGGTTCTCGTATCTTCGTCATAAAACATACTCATGCGAGCGCTCATACAAAAAGTGAAAACAGCTAGCGTAACTGTAGATGACCAGAAGATCAGTGAAATAGGTCCGGGACTTCTCGTTTTCTTAGGCATAGAGTCTGAGGACACTCAGCTAGACATTTCGTGGTTGTCGCGCAAAATAGCTCATCTCCGTATTTTTCAGCCTTTGTCTGGAGAAAAAGAACAGTCGGTAATCGACAGTAAGGGTGAAATCTTAGTGGTAAGCCAATTCACTCTGCACGCTTCAACGAAGAAAGGAAATCGACCGTCGTATATCCGTGCCGCCCGACCTGAACAGGCCAAGCCAATGTACGAATCAATGATTGAAGAGTTGAACCAGTATTTGCCGGGAGAAATCCAGGGCGGTGCTTTCGGAGCTATGATGGATGTCGCCCTTATCAATGATGGACCGATGACTATTTGGATCGATTCAAAAGCTAGGGAATAGAATTCTAAGCGCCCACTTCAATTTGGTGTTTTTCAATCTACCTCTGGCTTTTCTTCCAAAAGGGCATTTACCACTGTTTTTCAAAAATGTGAAAGCTTTTTCTTTCCATCCGATATGTGAAGTATTCGTCTTTTGCGCCAAGGATGGTAGGGGCCATACGCCGAATGGCGTTTGGGTCTGAGCTTTGGCGAGGACGGAACCCCCGCACAGCCTGGTCACGCTGAAAGCGTGGGGCGCCCACAAAAATAAAAATTAAGACTTGCGCTCATACACTAAAAAGCGATGCGGTAGCTTATTTTTTTCATCCACAACCCCTTCCTTTTCTGAGGTGCAGCGCCAGTGGTCAGGATCAAGCTCAGGAAAACGAGTATCACCTGCTGCTTGCGTATCTACTCGTGTGAGGTACACCCGATCCCAAAGGTCTATGCTCTGCTTGTAGATCTCGCCACCACCTGCAATAAAAGCCTCCGTTTCACCTGCGTCGTACGCAAGGGTAAGTGCCTCTGGAATATGATGGGCAACTTGAGCTCCTGTCACGACATAGAAGGGATCTCGGGTAAGAATAATCGTATTACGCTGAGGTAAAGGTCTTCCAATGGAGGCAAAGGTCTTACGTCCCATAATGAGATGATGGTGTAGTGTTTTACGCTTAAAGTACTTTAAATCAGCTGGCAAATGCCAGGGAATTTGTCCTTGATCACCAATAATACCGTTTTGATCTGTGGCTACGATGGCGGAAACTAACATAGGCTATAAATTCGCGGTGAGTTGTGCTTGCATCATGCGATCTTCCCACCACTGGCGGCGGGGAGCGATGCTGTCATTTAAATATTTTTCGATAAGCAATCCCCCCATGGGAGCTGCGTAAGTACCGCCGTATCCTCCATTTTCTACAAAAACAGCTAAGGCGATTTTAGGGTTTTTTCGAGGGGCGAAGGCAAAAAATACGGAGTGGTCTTTACCGTGTGGATTTTGCGAGGTTCCTGTCTTCCCACATATTTCAATTCCAGGCACGCGAGCACCGCGGGCGGTTCCGTAATCAACTGCACGCTGCATACCTTCAAATACAACTGGAAAATAAGAAGAGTCCAGCGAGCTTTGTCGTATTGAAAATGGCAACTCTTGAATCTGACTGGTCTTTAATTTCTTCGCGCGAACGAGATGTGGCGTGAAAAAAAAGCCTTTGTTTGCCAATAGAGCAGCTAGATTTGCCATCTGTAAGGGCGTGAGTTGGAGTTCGCCCTGTCCAATGCCATTGGATATAATGTAGGTAGCACGCCAATCTGCTTGCTGAAAGGAGTACAAGCGATCATAATAATTGGGGCTGGGAAGGAATCCGGAGGATTCACCTTCGAGATCAATACCCAATGGCTGGCCTAATCCCATTTCGCGGAGCAGGCTGTTTAATTCGTTAAGACCCAACTCCGGACGTGAGGCTCCATGCTTTTCGACCATCTTTCGATATAAGTCATAAAAATAGGAGTTACAAGAAACCTGAATAGCATCGCGCATATTATGAAGACCGGGGCCCGCATGGCACCCCCAACTTGCAGAACGATAATAGTATGCACCCTGACATCTGAAGTAGGCTTCCGGGTCTACGACTTCCATGTGTTGAGCAGCAAGGCTGTAAATAGGCTTCATAAGAGAGCCTGCGGGATAGTTTGCGCTAATCGCTCTATTGAAAAAGGGCTTTAAGCTGTCACGCGCGAGACGTCGGAAGGCTTCTCCGCGATTTCTGTTTAAGGCTAATTGATGCGGATCATAGGTGGGTGCGCTAGCGAGGCATAGAATCTCGCCTGTTTCTGGATCAATGGCAACAATACTTCCCGTTTTGCCTTTAAGAAGTGATTCGGCATAGGCTTGTAAGTCCATATCTAAGCTTAGGTACAGATCCTGACCCGAAACGGCTGAGGTATCCAGGCGGCCTTCATCGAAAGGACCCATGGTGTTACCCCATTTATCTTTCAAAACATATCGCATACCCTTAGTGCCCCGAAGCGAAGATTCATAATACTTTTCCAAACCGTACTTTCCTATTATATCCCCATGTTGGTACACTTCAGGTTCGCGCTGTAGACTCTGTCGATCTACTTCGCTGATAAACCCCAAAACCTGTGCGGCATGGGAAGTGGCGTATCCGCGGGTCAATCTTCGTTGGGCGCTAATCCCAGGAAATTTATGTTGATGCTCAGCGAATATAGCGTAGCGCTCAGGGTCGACTTTTGTAAGAAAGACATACGGCGCATAAGGGGCAAACCGGTGCGAGCTCCAATCCTTATTGGTCGCAACTTCCCAAAACTGTTGATTGATCTCTAAAATATCAAATAGCAGAGCCGTGTCCATATCCGGATCAAGCTGATTGGCAGTTACCTGAATATCATATATGGGGTCGTTAAAAACCAGCAATTCTCCCTTCCGGTCAAATACTAAGCCTCGGGAGGTGTGTAATACCTGCTTACTTATAGTGGCAGAACTAGCTTCTTTGCGAAAGGTAGGGTCGAAAAGTTGAAGTTGTGCCGTTTTATAAACGAGGAGAACAGCACCAAAAAGGAAAAACCAGTGTATGGCTCTTGCATTCCATTCTTGCTTACTATTGTTCATTTGGCTTATTAACGTCTGTAAAAAAATAAAAATTGGATGATAAGCAGAATAAGGCAGGAAAAGCCTGCTGAAAAAATCGTTTTGACCCACAATTCAAAAAAAGCCTCAAACGAAAACATGTCTAACATATAAAACCAAAAGCAATGAAGAGTGAGGCCCATTGCCAGGTAAGTGGCTATAAAGCCCATACCTTGATCCGACAAAACCGGATAATCATTTGTAGCATATCCCGATCTCGGTTCTACGAAGTTAAGCAAATACCGCCTAAAAAAAGAGAGCGCCACTAAAGCTCCGGCGTGAACACCAGGACTCATATATGCCAAATCAATACATAACCCTAAGGCCAGGCCGATAAGCATCACAAATTCTGGACGCATTCGAATGGGCAAACTGAGAACAAACAGAGGATAGATAAATATCTGAACATAAGTGGTCCCTCCCCATCCCAGGGTCATATGGCGAAATACTAGCACCTGTAATGCCCATAAAAGGATAAAAAATACAATACGTCCTAAATTAGTCCTGATCATATCTTTGGCTTTTTTTTACAGATATGATTTCCTTCCTATTAAGATTTTCCACCCAGTATACTTTTTTGAGTCGACCAAAATCTACATTCAATTTAATTTGAAGTTTATAAAAATTACTTCCCTGAGGTAGTTCAACCTCATCAATTTGCCCGATAGGTTCACCGGGAGGAAATATGGTGGAGTACCCGCTGGTGACAATGGTATCTCCTTTTTCTAAGTGAACGTGCTGTGGGATGCCTTCTAATTGAGCAAACCTAATGTCGCGCCCATCCCAGCGCAATTGTCCAAAATAATCCACACCTAAAATGGAGGCGCTTACCGCCGATTGAACATGGATAATCGGAATTACGCTGCAAAAATTGTCAGAGCAATAAGCGGTCTGACCTACAATCCCATTTTCACCAATAATCGCCCTACCTTCTGACAGACTATCTGACAGCCCGGCGTTAATGATAAGTTGATTATAACGAGATCCCTTCTGATTACTTATAATTTGTGTGGAATGATAAATAAAATTTGAGTCTGTACTGGACCTGCCTAAGGAATTTTTGCTTTCTGTTTGTTGGAGCTCCATACGACGGAGCTGCGTTCGGAGTCTGGCATTCTCGGCATGGAGGCGTTCAGATTCGTCTTCTAAGTTAAAATAAGCATTCCATTGGCTGAATCGCTGATCTAGATTAGAACTTAATAAAAGGGCAGTATGATTGAATATATTTTGCTGGCGGTCATTGAACTGAACAATAATGTAAAGGCACATTAGTTGCAACCCAATGAATAAAAAGACCGATCCAAAATGTCCCAAAAAATCATCCCATGATCGCATAAATGGGGAACAGTTTTAAATACTTTTCCGATCCATCAAAAAACTATAGCGATGGGTGTTCTTTAGTGCAATACCTGTCCCGCGCACCACTGCACGTAAGGGATCATCGGCGATGGATACCGGCAATTTAGTTTTTAGCGAGATACGCTCATCCAAGCCGCGTAATAATGCGCCACCACCGGTTAAAAACATCCCTTTTTCGTATAAATCGCTAGAGAGCATGGGGGGTGTTTCCTCCAAGGTTTTAAGTATCGCCTCTTCAATTTTACTTATAGATTTATCTAAAGCTTCGGCAACTTCTTTAAATCCAATTTTGATTTGCTTGGGTATACCTGTCATTAAATCTCTGCCGTTCACAGCATAGTCTTCAGGTGGATTTTTCAGTTCTTTCACTGCCGCTCCGACATGAATCTTAATTTGCTCGGCAGTTCGCTCTCCAATGAGCATGTTGTATTGCCGCTTAATATAATCGGTAATATCTTCGGTAAAGTCATCGCCTGCTGTTCGAATGGATTGATCACAGACAATTCCCGAATGAGAAATAACTGCGATTTCTGTTGTTCCCCCTCCTATGTCAATGATCATATTTCCATCTGGCTTTTCGACATCGAGGCCGATTCCCAGCGCCGCGGCCATTGGCTCATGGATCAAATAAGTTTCTTTTGAGTCTACGTGATCTGCTGAATCAAAAACAGCTCTCTTTTCAACTTCAGTAATTCCAGATGGTATGCAAATCACCATCTTAAGGTGAGTGAAAAAACGCCTTCGGTGACCGACCAGGTTGATGAGCCCTTCAATTAAACTCTCTGCCGCTTGAAAGTCGGCAATAACACCATCTTTAAGGGGCCGAATGGTGCGAATATCTTTATGCGTCTTTTCGTGCATTTGCATCGCTTTATCCCCCACAGCGATGGTTTCGCCAGACTTGATATCAATAGCAACTATAGACGGTTCGTCTACGACAACCTCTCCGTCTTGAATAATCAGGGTGTTGGCTGTACCTAAGTCAATTGCCAGCTCCTGCGAAAATAAACTGAATAATTTCATGCTGTCTCGACCTTCTTCATTTTCTTGAGAATATCCTTATAACCACCACAGAAAGGTGCGAAACGGGATTCCCCATCTTCATTAATAAACAAATGTACACATATTTCACCGACAAAGAAAGGCAGGTTTAGTTTGGTAGCTAGTTTTTTCAAAAACAACGCCCAAAGCTCCATATTCTGCTGCAAAATAAGTTGTCTTTTATACCCCCGAACACCCGCTTGAAACTGTATTCGTATTCAGGTAAAAGATATGTGTTTATTTAACCCCTATGTTCAGTAAGTTCGGCTTATATTTGTGTACCTCAATAATAACTTAACTATGAATCTTACACTATCCTCTTCGTTGTTGCTAGACCATTTGCAAAAGGCAGATGGAGCGATTGACGCAAATCCCACTATGGCCATTTTACAGGATTTTAAATTTGACGTCAAAGACGGAAAGCTTGAAATTCGGGGTACGGATTTAACTACTTCTGTAACAACGAGCGTAGATGTTGATCACGAAGGGGACTTTAGTTTCGTAGTTCCTGCAAAAATATTGGTTAATACCTTGAAGGCGACACCCGAACAGCCTATAGATATCCAATATGACGAAGAAAGCAGAAGAGTGACAGTTACCAATTCAATGGGTAAGTATCACATGGCAGCTGGTCCAATAAATGAATACCCAAGTCTGCCCGAAGTTGAGCACGCTCAGGAAATACAGCTTCCCGCTTCTATTTTACTTGAAGGTTTGGCGAAAACTGTATTTGCGACCTCCACCGACCAGGCGCGACGAGCTATGATGGGGGTTTATACGATAATTGAAAATGGGCGACTGACCTTAGCTTCTACTGATGCTCATAAATTGGTAGAATTCATATATGAAGATGAGAGTATTCAAGGAGAGGCCCAATTTATTTTACCCAAAAAAGGGGTGAATCTCGTTCGCTCCATTTTAGATTCCGGCGATACTGTTCGTTTTCATTTTAATCCTCAACACGCCTTTTTTCAATTTGATGATACGGAAGTTGCCTGCAAATTAATCGAAGCCAATTATCCAGACTACAAGAATATCATTCCTACTGACAACCATACTGAATTAAGTGTGAATAGAAATGACTTTTTACAATCGCTAAAGCGTATTTCTATTTTTACTAATGAGTCAACTCGGCAGGTTTCACTGAACGTCAATGAGGATAGTCTTACATTGATTGCTCGGGATATTGACTATTCCAACGACGCCAAGGAACAATTGGCTTGTTTTTACAAAGGAGAGCCTTTGCAAATTGCATTTAATGCGCGCTTTTTATTAGAAATGGTTTCCGTCCTTGATTCAGATGAGATCGTATTTAAAATTAACTCGCCAAATCGTGCAGTTCTTCTGCTACCTTCGGAACAGACTGGATCTCAAAAGTTGACGATGCTGATTATGCCTATCATCATATAAGTTCCAGAACAGAGCCCTATATTTTCACCCTAATTAATCTTTCGGAAAATGAGAAATTTACCTAAACTTCTATTTTTTATTGCGCTCACGACCTGGATGGCTTGCACAAGCACAAAACCAACGATATCTTCTACGGATACCGCTGAAGCTGAAGTAGAAATTCGGAATTTAGATACACTAACAGTGAGCGAACCTGCTATTGAGAAGAACACCAATGATCAATATCCACGGCAGGTATATAGAGCTAGTCAGACTCGAATTATAGATCTTATTCATACTAAGCTAGCGCTGAGTTTTGACTACCAAAACCAACGAGTTTTAGGTGAGGCCTGGATAGACTTCACACCTATTTTCGATCCGGTCCAATCTTTTGCTTTAGATGCTCAATATTTTGATATTCACTCAATTCAGGATGAGCAAGGACGGGAAATTTCGTTTACATACTCTGATAGTATGTCTATTGTTATGACCTGGCCTGAGGTTATTAATCGAATGGACACCGTTCAAGTGTATATAGACTACACAGCAGTCCCCAGCCGAAAACCCGCAGGTGGAAGCCAGGCCATTAGTTCGAACAGAGGACTATTTTTTATAAATCCACTTGGAACAGTGGCCAATAAACCCACTCAAATTTGGACACAGGGGGAAACAGAACACAACTCAAATTGGTTTCCTACCCTCGACCAGCCAAACGCAAGGTGTTCACAGGAGGTCATTTTAAATGTGCCTATAGAATATGAGACACTGTCTAATGGAAAACTGATAAAAAGTGAAGTCGTTAATGACAGTATCCGTCAGGATCACTGGCTTCAAGAACTGCCTCACGCCCCATATCTTTTCATGTTAGCGATAGGGGATTTTGCCGTCGTTCGAGATCAGTGGGAGGATATTCCTTTGGCGTACTACGTCGAACACGAATACAAGGAAGACGCACCTCAAATATTTAATCACACTCCAGAGATGTTAGCTGTATTTTCAGAAATGCTCGATTATAAGTACCCCTGGGCTAAGTACGACCAAGTCGTTGTTCGGGACTATGTTTCTGGAGCCATGGAAAATACCACTGGTGTGATTTTCGGTGATTTTGTACAAAAGCACCAACTCGACCTGGTTGGAAATGATAATGACTTCATCGTTGCTCATGAAATGTTTCACCATTGGTTTGGAGATTTAGTAACCTGCGAAAGTTGGTCTAACCTTACGATGAATGAAGGCTTTGCTACGTATTCCGAATATCTCTGGAAAGAATACAAGTTTGGAAAAGATGAGGCCGATTTACATCGCGCCAATCAGTTATCCGGCTACCTAGCACAAGCGCGCCAAAATAAGCACCCAATAATTGATTTTGAATACCTGAGGCCCGAAAGTATGTTCGATGCACATTCATACAACAAAGGGGGACTAGTTCTACATATGTTGAGAGACTACTTAGGGTCAGAAAAGTTCTTCGCAGGACTTAATTTGTATTTAGAGCGGCACGCCTATACTGCTGTAGAAGCCCATGATCTGCGCTTAGCGATGGAAGATGTAAGCGGAGAAGATTTAAATTGGTTCTTCAATCAGTGGTTTTACGAAGCCGGACATCCGCACCTTCAAATCCGGACAGAATTTAAGGAAGGTAAATTTAAAATAACTGCAGAACAAACGCAGGACCCTGAAAAAGAACCTACAATTTTTACACTTCCAACAGAGGTCGACATCTACATGGCGGATGGTGAGCGACAGCGCGTTCCATTTCAGATTGATCAAAGAGTATCCTCACTTAGCGTTGCTCTAGATGAAGCGCCCGCACTCACTATTTTTGATCCGCGAGATATTCTATTGGCAGAAACAACTGTTCAAAAATCTCCAGAGGCCTATGCGATGCAATTCGAGCTTTCACCAACACTAAAATACCGCCTTGAAGCTTTGAAAAGAATTTCAAGTGGTGTCTTAAAGGATGAATTAATTGAAAAAGCCCTTACAGATGCACATTGGTCTATACGAAGAGAGGCCATTTCGGAATTGAGTGGTAATGCAGCTTTGGAAAATCAAGAAGTGTTAATGACCTTGGCTCGTTCAGACTCAAACATTACGGTGCGTGCGCAAGCCCTAAGAAAAATTATGTCTACGCTTCCATCAGAAGCAAAACCTGAAATGGTATCCCTTTGTCAAGAGCGAATAGATGCTATGGAAGGCGCCATAGAAATGTCTACTGCTCTGGCAGAATGGTATGCTATAGACTCTGCTGGTGCCATACAAAAAGCACAAATTCTTGAGCCCGTTAGAAGCCAAATTTTAGATAATAAAATTGCTGAACTCTATGCAAAAACCGGCGATCCAAGCTTCATTTCATTCCTTGATCAACTACTCCCGAAACAAAGCGGGTTTTCCTCCTTTCCATTTTTCAATGCTTATTCTAAAATGACTGGACAATTGCGCGGGACAGAACTCATGAAGCGGATCGAAAATCTTGCCCAAATCGGCATGAATCAAAGTAATGGTCAATTTACACGCTACGGTGCGACGAAGGCGATTGCAGATATCAAGACAGAATTAAATACAGCATCAGACGTTGAGAAAGCCACTTTAGATTCTATTCAGCAAACTCTTGAGAATATCATCAGCGAGGAAACTTCTACCCGATTAAAGGCCATGTACTCGAATTTCTAGGCTTGCGCATACGGGAAATTTATCCAATTTAATCTACCCGTCTCGTATTTAATTAGGAATGAGCCGTCGGTTTCATGAAAAAAGCAACGATTTAGGCTTATATACGTTATTGTTATAGCCAACAGTTTAAAAAATGGCGCAGACAAATTGGACGTATCACGGCGCAAGCGGTCGCACTCATCATATCGGTCTTTATCACGGTGATGATAGTGGACACGTCATTATTTACTGCAACAATAACATTCTCACTATTGATTTTGATGTTAAGGAACCAAAATCTTATTCCTTTTATTTAGAACATGACCTATGCGAATTATCTGTGAGTCAGGCGGATGATGTTTTTGAATATGATTTCAAAATTGTCAATAGTCAAAACGAAAAAAAGGATAACGACAAATCTGAATTTCTCGATTTTATTTATGTCGTTCTGGCAGCTCTAATACTGATGGGAATCATTATTACTGCAGCTATCGGTTTTTCATAGTTGTTGGCTATCTTTGGCTATCAAGTCATTCTATTATGAGCAACCCTCTCCAAAGATACGTCGAGGCCTTAATTTTCGCTGCACCGGATCCATTGAGCCGATCAGATATAAAAAAGGCACTTACGGCCAACATTTTTGATGACATTCAGTCGCAGGATATAGATACCGCGATCACAGAATTGCAGCAAAAGTACCAATCTGATGAATATGCCTTTCAAATTTCAGAAATAGGTGGGAATTTTCAATTTTTGACAAAAGGTGCATACCATAAACTTATAGAGGACTATCTCAGGCTGTCTAAAGGTAAGCGCTTGTCAAAAGCAGCATTGGAGACCCTATCCATCATTGCGTACAAACAACCACTCGTAAAATCTGAAATTGAACAGATTCGAGGAGTAAATTGCGACTACACTATACAAAAGCTATTAGAAAAAGAACTTATTGAAATTAAGGGGAGATCGGATGGCCCGGGCAGGCCTCTTTTATATGTGACTTCTGACAAGTTTATGAATTACTTCGGTTTAAAATCAATGAAAGATCTTCCACAACTTAAGGATTTTGAGAAACAAGAAGAGGAGATTGGACGTTTACAGGATATAGAAGAACAAGCAAATAAAAATTAAGTATGTCTACTGAGAAGCCTTTAGTGAACCGGGTCAAAAAAAGCCCCCTGGTCACATTAAATTTGGAAACCTATTATCCAGACGTGAAGGTGGTAGGTTTAGATTTAAAGGACTTTTTGTTCAAGGGTCTTATATTGCGCGAAAAGGAGTTTCGCGCTGCCATAGAGGAAATAAGTTGGGATGATTACAAAGATTCTATATTGTGCGTTTTCTGCTCTACGGATGCCATAATTCCAGTATGGGCCTACATGCTTGTAGCAGCCAAAGCTGAACCCTACGCTAAGGAATGTTATCACGGTGAAAAGGAACAGTTTTTGCAGTATTACTTCAAACAGCAGATCGCTAGTGAGGATTGGTCAAAATACAAGGATGGACTCATTGTGATTAAAGGCTGCTCCGACAAGGAAGTGCCGCAATCTGCTTATTTTGATTTAACACTGGCACTTCAGCCCTTTGCGAAAAGTATTATGTTTGGTGAAGCATGCTCGACGGTCCCGGTTTACAAAAAGAAAAAATTATGAAATATTTGCTTTTCACCTTTTTTGGTCTGATTTTGGGAGCAATTGGGATCATACTTTTGTCTAACACAAAAGGCCCAAGCCCAAAGGCTGAAAAAAAAGACGTCACAGAAATAAGTGCTTTACCTCAACAGATAACTTCTGCTCAACTGAACAAAACCTATTCCTTTGCTGGGGAAATATTGCCCACAGATGATTTTGATGTACGAGAACGCCTGGATAAAGAGCTCACCGTAAATTCATATTACCATTCGAGTACTTTAATGCTTTTAAAGCGATCCAAGCGGTATTTTGACATTATTGACCCTATATTGCGTGACGAAGGTGTGCCCTCAGACTTTAAATATTTAGCTGTTGCCGAAAGTGCCTTAACCAATGCAACTTCACCAGCCGGTGCTAAAGGCTTTTGGCAGTTTATGCGTGCAACAGGAAGGGCTTATGATCTCGAAATAAATCGCGATATCGATGAACGTTTCCATCTTGAAAAGTCGACCCGTGCAGCTTGTAAGCTGCTCAAAGACTATAAAGAGCGCTTTGGAACGTGGTCTCTGGCAGCATTGGCTTACAATGGAGGAGAAACACGTATTGCTCGCAATTTGAAGGCACAACGTGCAGAGCACTTTTACGAGCTTAATCTCAATTCGGAGACCATGCGTTATTTGTTCCGCATCGTTGCCCTAAAGGAAATCCTAACGCAGCCAAAAAGATATGGATATTTAATCGAGGAATCTGATTACTACCCTGCACTTCCTGTTTATAAAACGTTGACGGTGGATACGACCATTTCAAACTTAGGAGCCTTTGCAGAAAGTAATGGAATCAGTTATAGAAAACTTAAACTTTACAACCCTTGGTTACTGGATAGTCACTTACCCAATGTCTCTCGACGAACTTACGAGTTGAAAATTCCGTTTTCAAGCACAGTCTCTAATCCTGGATCTCCTCAAAACGAGTAAGACCACACTCTAAAAACTGCTTAAATTTATCAACATCAGGTAAATAAGCAACGGGCTTATTCAGTATCGTCCCATCTGGATGGAGCAACACATAATAAGGTTGAGAATTTCGTTTGAAATGAATGCTTTGGAAGTCACTCCACTTATTACCTACCGTACGCTTTGTTTTCCCATCAAAAGCAGATACATAAGAACTATCTAAAGCCGTCCGCTCATCAACATATAATGAAACGAGCACGTAATCTTCATTGATGATGTCATATACCTCCTCTTCACCCCATACACGGTCTTCCATTTTCCTGCAATTCACACAACCATGACCAGTAAAGTCTAACAATATGGGTTTGTTTTGGGATTCCGCGTGACTTTTTCCCGTTTGAAAGTCCTTAAAGCACTCCAAATTTAATGGACACTTACTTGGATATATATATGAATGGCCTGCCGGCGGTGCTAAACCACTTAGCATGGCGGGAGTGACAAATGTTTTGTCTCGCTCACTATATGTAAATCCAGTGGCAATGTACGCGCTTACCAGAAGAAATAAACTCCCCATTATGGCTCTCGTTCGTGTTACCGCAGGCTTACTATAATCGAGAGGAAACTTGACCCATCCGAAGAAATAAGCCGCTATACCAAAGGCACAAAGGAACCAAACAACAACAAATGCCTCATAGGGTAAAAATTTCCAGCCCATCGTTAAATCAGCAACAGACAAAAACTTAAAAGCCAGGGCTACCTCTACAAATCCCAGTACAACTTTGACTGCATTCATCCAGCTTCCGGATTGAGGAAGGGAGTTTAGCCAGGAAGGAAAGGCCGCAAACAAACCAAAAGGCAGTGCCAATGCTACAGAAAAGCCAGCCATACCTACCAGAGGTCCTGCTGGAATAGCTCCAAAAATAGTTGCTCCACCTCCTGTAGCCGTTTCTACAAGTAGGGTGCCAATAATAGGCCCAGTGCATGAAAACGATACCAATGACAAGGTGAAAGCCATAAAAAAGATACCAATCAGTCCGCCCCGGTCTGCTGCGCGATCAGCTTTATTCGCCCATGAGCTGGGTAGTGTTATTTCAAATAAGCCAAAAAAGGAAAGTGCAAATACGATAAACAATACAAAGAAGAAAATATTAAACCAAGCGTTTGTTGATAATAGATTCAACGCATCTGCACCGAAAATGCTAGTCACTAATAATCCCAGGGTAACATAAATTAAAATGATAGAAAAGCCATAAATTAAGGCATTCCGAATACCGCTGGCTCTGTCTTTTGAACTTTTCGTAAAAAAGCTAACTGTCAGAGGAATCATAGGGAAGACACATGGGGTCAGCAAAGCCACAAAGCCTCCAAGAAATCCCGCAAAAAATATCCAAAAAAAACTTTGCTCTGCGTCATCTTCGTTTGCTGTGTCTATTTCGTCTGTACAATTAGATTTTGCATACTCATAATCCAAATCGGCGTAAGCAGGCGTTCCCTCTCCCCGAGTGCTGAAATCTCTAGTTTCACTTTCTGGATTATATGCTATCCCAGCCTCAAAATCTAAAATGAAGGGGACAATTGTTGGTGGAAGACATTGAATGCTATCGCATGACTGAAACTCAACATAGCCAACAGCCCGCGGAGCGTTTCCCGTGATCTCCATTTCCTGAATTAGAGAAATTTCTTTTGTAACCGTTGTCAAATCAAGCTCAAAAAAAGGGTCAAAAGCTGTTTTCTTATCCTCTGATTGCAAGACAACATCTCCTACTAATGAGAGGTCCTTTAAAGAATCAAAGTATAATGTTGTTACAATTGGACCATCAAATCCGTGCTCGTGCGGCCCGTACACTTTCCAGCCTTCTTGAATATCTGCATGAGCTGTTAATCTCCAATTGCTATTTTCACACTCATTGAGCTGATAACTCCATTCTAGCGGATCTTCAAACCCGCTGGCATCCCCTTCTCCATCTTCCTCCATGGAAAAAGTCATAGTTGTCGACTCTTCGTCTGAAACTACATCTTCAATGACATCCTGATCTGTGGACTTCAATTTTGGTTCCGAATCCTGGATGGACCCCATACCCTTTCCCTGGCAAAACTTATCTTTATTGTAATCAGGCCCATCCAGACTCTTAGATAAGTCGATAGAAAACTCATAATCTGTAGGCGGCAAACACTTGGTATTATCACAAGCCATCAAGGTAGCAAACCCCTCAATCGGACCCGAAAAATTTGCTGGAACAGTAACAGAATGAATAAAAACAGCCCGTTCAAAAAACTTTGTTAGCTCCATTTCAAAGACCTCATCATACTTGGTCTTTAATCCTCCACACTCTTCTGGACGGTTAGAAGCGAAAGACAATCCGCTCGTTTCGTAGGTAAAGGATGTCGGAAATGGTCCCATGGCCATATCTTCATCGCTCATATTTTGGCTGTACGTGCTCCAGCCCGGATCGATATCAAATTGAAAAATTAGGTCAAAACGATTGGGACCCGTTTTTACGCTATTTACCTCAAAATCAAGAGGGTCCTCAAATTGGGCGAAAAGTCCGGATACACTCACCGAAAAACAGAGAATGCAAAGTAAGAAAAATCGATTCATATGAAATCATTTTTTAGAATAACGGGAGAGGGCTATCCCTTAGTGCTTGAAAGAAATCAAACTTCCGCAACCAGTGAATCAAACAAAACCTTGCCTTCATCCAAACCAAGGATTATCTCTGATGCTCGTTCCGGGTGAGGCATCATCCCCATAATATTTCCTCTCAGATTGCATATTCCTGCAATATGGTCAACGGAGCCATTAATATTCGTTTCTTCTGTTTGTTCTCCTTCTGCATTGGAATAGGTAAATAGTACCTGTCCATTACTGTGGAGTTTCTTTAATTCAGATTCCGGTGCAAAGTATCGACCTTCAGCATGCGCAACTGGCATTTGAATCAAGTCGCCGACCTCACAGTGACGAGTCAGTAAATTTTCGTTTTGTTCAACCTTTAAATGAACGACACGACTTATAAATTTTTGATTTTTATTCCTGACAAGGGCCCCGGGCAGTAGACCCATCTCGCATAAGATTTGAAAACCATTGCAGATCCCCAACACACGCCCTCCGGATTCAGCGAACTTCCGAACAGAGGAAATAACCGGAGACTGACTGGCTATGGCTCCGGACCGAAGATAATCTCCATAAGAGAAACCACCCGGAAGCACAATACAGTCGGATGAATTCCATCCTTTTAAGTTTGTTTCCTTATGCCATATCTTATGGACTTCACGACCCATTACCTGTCTTAAAACATGGACCATATCATCGTCGCAATTTGATCCTGGAAATACAACTACCCCAAATTTCATATATATTATTGTGGTTCTGATTATAACAACGAAGGTAAGGTTTTCCTTAAAAAAGGAACTCATATTGCATAAAAAAGCTAAAGGCAATAAACATCCATAAAATTAACTCCGCAATTATCCCATTTTTGAGATTATATAAATTGTCTGAAATAAAAATGGATGTGGGCCATAATAACAACAACAAGTAAGAAAGATCAAAGCTACTTACAAAAACGACACCTAATAATGCAAATAATAGATATGAGAAAAGCATACTTATTTTACGCTGAGAAAAGATCTCTTTCTTAGCATGATAAAAAGGAAGGTTAGCTATAGAGGTCAAAAGAATCAATGCGCTAATGGCGACTATAACACTCTGATTTACGCCAATATCTAAATGGGAAAAAACGCCCCCGAAATCATGGGTTGCCCACTGATCCTGAATGAAGGAATCTACTTCACCTAAATAATAAGCCATACTGAGGGCCAGGAAATAGGGTGTAAATAAGCCTACTAAATATTGCTGAGGCTCGGGGAACCGAATACTCAAAAAAACAAATAACATAAATAAGCCAAAAATAATGGCGCTCAACAGAGGAAAGTAAAACAAGGAACCCAAAGAAAAGAAGAAGCCGGTATTGAATATATAGATTGACCGGTTGCGCTTTTTGAAACAGCGCATTAAATTATTCATTCCAACTAAAATACAAAGTAATGCAGGATGTATGGCGCTCAATCCCATCATTTCAGGATGCATAGTACTCCAAAATAACCATAAAAATCCCGGCAGAATATTAATTTTATTATTGAGCCTGTGTATAATTGACAGCCGATTAATGAAGACTGCCTGAAAAAACACAAACAAACCCGAAAGTACCAAATTCCAGCCTGTTGCTAGCTGCTGATCACCTAGTATTTGAGTATAAAGCCAACCCGCAGATTCAGAAGTTGTGATCCCTGTACCAAAGAATAAAAACACATGAAGTCCGATAGCTATCGGAAGTAATACCAAGGCATTGGCAAAGTGATTGTTTTTAAAAAGCTGCAGCACAAGGCATAAATTACGATACGAAAAAAAATAGAACTTAAATTCCGTCTTATCGCGCAGCTTTCATGAGCCCTTCGACTGCTGCCCAATCGATCAGAGTGAAAAATTGTTCAATATAATCTGAACGTCGGTTCTGATAATGCAAATAATAAGCATGTTCCCACACATCTAAGCCCAAAATGGGCTGTCCTGTTGTTTCACTTACTTTTTTCATTAGTGGATTGTCTTGATTAGGCGTGGAACATACCTCTAAACTTCCTTTATCATTAAGAATTAACCATGCCCAGCCTGAGCCAAATAATCCGGCCGCCTTTGTAAATTCAGATTGAAAAGCTGAAAAGGATCCAAAATCTTTATTGATTGCCGCGGCTAAATCACCAGTGGGCTCACCGCCACCATCCGGACTCATAATATTCCAAAATAGACTGTGATTAAAATGCCCCCCTCCGTTATTTCGAACAGCAGATTCTGAGGGTTCTACTTCCGCTAAGATTTCTTCAAGATTCATATCTGAATAACTGTCCGTCTCTGCTAAAGCAGCATTCAGTTTACGCACATAACCTGCATGATGCTTTCCATGGTGAATTTTCATCGTCTGCTCATCTATAGCAGGAGCCAGAGCAGCATATTCATAGGGTAAATCAGGTAGTTCAAATTGCATTTGATTGACCTTCTGTGCCTTCCCTTCAGTTTCTTTATTATCTGTTTGACATGAAATCATGGGGAAAACCATCGTCCCGACTGCCATTGTCCCACTCAACCTTAAAAAATCCCGTTTTTTCATAACTTCTAATTGTTTCCTCAATATATAAATAAATAGCATAAATCAAAAAAAGCCTTGCCTCCAAAGTTATTCTGTTACAATCCCATATATTTTGTTGCTGTTGCGCCAGGGCTATTTATTTTAGCATATGCCTCTTCAGGTTTCTAGTCGAAGCTGTCAGCTGATGATTGATTTTTTGCTCGGTGCCATCTCACCCTAAAGCTCAAGCTGTTGACCGAAATTCTACGGAATGCAGAAGTCCAGGCAAGCACCTCAAATAACTATTAAAACTTGAAATATTTCAAGTTTGATAGTCAATTTTAGGCAAAAAGACTAATTCTATTTTGTAAATCAAATATCAAAATACAGTTTCTAGTGCTTTGTTACCCTTTATTTTAATAATTTAGCAACTCGGTAGAAGTAAAAATTAAAGCGAGTGCCATGGCAGTTAAGGCAGCGAACAGTTCAGAAAGCTTGCGGCTAAAAACCCTAAAGGAGAAAATCCAATTGGAACCGGTCCCAAAGCATGTGGCTATCATAATGGATGGTAATGGTAGGTGGGCCAAGCAACAAGGGCTTCCAAGAGTGATTGGACATAGAAGTGGAGTCAAAGCTGTTCGCGCGGTAACGGAAGGAGCCGGCGAACTTGGAATAACTCACCTTACGCTTTATGCGTTCTCCACAGAAAACTGGAAGCGGCCCGCACTTGAAGTCCAAGCCTTGATGACTCTACTTGTTGAGACTGTTAAAGCTGAAATTAAAACCTTCAATAAGAACAACATTCGATTGCAAGCCATTGGCGATTTGGAAAAATTACCTAAAAAAAGCCGTGAAGCTTTACAACAGGGTATAAATAAAACAGCCTCTAACACAGGCCTAACCTTGATTTTAGCTTTGAACTACAGTGCGCGATGGGATATCTTACAAGCTACACAGTCCATTGCCAATGAGGCAAAAGAAAATAAAATTGATCCGGAAGATATCGATGAAAAAGCGTTTGAAGCACATTTGTCGACCAGAGACTATCCAGATCCGGAACTTATGATAAGGACCAGCGGCGAAAGCCGAATCAGTAATTTTCTCTTGTGGCAGTTAGCTTATGCCGAGCTTTACTTTACTCCGATTTTTTGGCCAGAATTTAGAAAAGAACATTTCTTTGCTGCTATTTTAGACTTCCAAAATAGAGAACGCAGGTTCGGTAAAACGAGCGAGCAATTAAGTACCTAATTTTATTTTTGTCAGTGTAGTGCAACAGCCTTACATTTGTCTCCGTTCTTTTATCATCAGACAATAGATGCATCAATTTATGTTAAAGACTCAAATCCAATTCTTCCTAGCGCTAATTGTTCTTGTTTTTAGCGCTTCTGCAACCCAAGCACAGGAGGAAAACACCGCTTTAGATTACAGCGACCCAAAAAAATATGAAGTGGGAGGCATTGAGTTTGAAGGTGCGAAGAATAGTGATGAAAAAGCCCTAAAGGCTGTTTCCGGTCTGCGCGTAGGCGAGGTCATCAATATACCCGGGCAAAAAATAAATGATGCCATCACGACACTTTGGGATCTCAACTTGTTTGTGAATGTAGAAATTTTTGTGGATCGCGTAGTCGGCGAAGTCGCCTTTCTGCGTATTAAAGTGGAGGAAAGACCGCGCTATGCCAGGCATAACTATAAGAATGTCAAGAAAAAATACCATGACGATATGAATGATATCGTCAAAAAGTATTTAACCAAAGGAAGCATAGTCACCGACAACACCCTTAATAATATACAGCGTGGCATAAAACGCCTATTTGATGATAAGGGATACTTAGATGCCGAGGTAAGAATTATCAGTTTACCCGACCCTGTTCTTAAGGATGCCGTTCAATTAGAAATTGAAGTGATCCGTAATGATCGGGTCAAAATTAAAGATATTCGCTTCACCGGTAATGAGAATGTCAAATCGCGAAAGCTGCGTGGCAAAATGAAAAACACTCGGAAAAAGAGCCGCTTGTTTGCAAAGTCCAGACTCTACAAACAAGACTACGAAAATGATAAACAAGCTCTCGTAGACTATTATAATAGTCTTGGTTTTCGCGATATGCGTATTCTAGGTGACTCCATTTGGAGAAATGAGGATGGGCATCTAATCATTAAAATAGACATTTTTGAAGGTAACCAATATTTTTTCCGCAATATCGAATGGAAAGGAAACACCTTGTATAGCAACGACGTCCTAACCAATGTTTTAGGCATTGAAAAAGGGGATGTCTACGATCTCGAAAAACTCAACGAGCGCCTTACCTTCAGTATGGATGGTCGCGATGTTTCGGCCCTTTATATGGATGATGGATACCTTTTCTTTCGGGTCGACCCCGTAGAGGTTGCTATCGATAAAGATTCTATTGATATTGAAATGCGCATTTTTGAAGGTCCTCAAGCGACTATTGAGCGCGTCACCATTTCGGGTAACGACCGTACCCATGAACACGTTATTCGACGGGAGTTACGAACGCTTCCAGGTAAAAAGTTTTCACGCTCGGATATCATTCGCTCTCAACGTGAAATCACGAATTTAGGGTATTTCGATCCTGAGCAATTGGGTATTAATACACCCGTGAATCCGCAGCGTTACACTGTAGATATTGAGTACGACCTTACTGAGCGGCCATCTGACCAATTAGAATTGTCGGCAGGATGGGGAGGATTCAGTGGCTTAATTTTAACTCTGGGTGTAACCTTTAATAATTTTTCCATGCGTAATATTTCCAATGGGGAAGCATGGAAACCCGTTCCTGTAGGAGATGGACAACGACTATCACTTCGCGCACAAACCAATGGGCGCTTTTTTCAATCCTACAACGCCTCTTTTACAGAGCCGTGGTTAGGTGGCAAACGACCTACCTCTCTAAACGTAGGTGGAGCATATACGCGCATTAATCGGCTCGATCAAGCCTTTGAATCGCAAGGTTATCTTTCCATAGCACGTGCCTTTGCCGGAGTGGGAACCCGCCTGCGTTGGCCAGATGACAACTTTTTGGTAAATGCCACCGTGAGCTATGAAAATTATTTCCTCAATAACTATCCCAACCAATTTCAGTTCGATGGAGTAAATGTGAGTCAGGGTAGCTATAATAATGTCGCGCTAGAACTAAAAGTTGCGCGAACCAGTATAAACGAACCCATTTTTCCTACCCGCGGATCAGAGGTGTCGGTGAGCGTAAAGTTAACTCCGCCGTACTCAATGTTTAGACCCGACGATTATTATGAAGATATATCCGTGCAGGATCGCTTTCGATGGGTAGAGTACCACAAATGGAGAGTAGATCTCGATTGGTATCAAACGATGGTCGGCAAGTTCGTATTTCGGGCCAACGCTAAAGTGGGAATTCTCGGCTTTTACAATGAGCGATCCGGACTGTCGCCCTTCGAACGTTATCTTGTTGGAGGAAATGGTCTGAACAATCAGCAGATCGGTATTGCCGGTGTAGACATTATTAGCAGTAGAGGATATGAAATTCAGGACCTTGAAGTTAATCAAGGAGCGGGAGCAACCTTACGTACAGCCGGAACAGCTACGGTATTTAATAAATTTACGATGGAAATGCGATACCCCATTTCCCTTAATCCAAGTGCAACTATTTTTGTGTTAGGATTCGTACAGGGTGTTAATGCCTGGGATGGATTAGATAATTACAATCCTTTCGAGCTCCGTCGATCGGCTGGTTTGGGCTTACGCGTATTTTTACCCATGTTTGGATTATTGGGATTCGATTACGGACTTGGATTCGACAAACCGAATCTGACAGCTCAAAATGCAGACTGGGGTCAGTACGGTACATTCAACCTCATTCTCGGCTTTGAGCCTGACTAAAATTAAATCTGCATCTTCAACTGTCTACGTAGATTCTAGATCGGAGTCGGCGTTGAATTTACTGCTAGAGGCCTTTAGTTATTCAGCCTGACGTCGTGCGCGCACAATATCTACAGCTCGAAATATCGCTTGAATCATTGAGCCTTCGTCAGCCTCATTTTTGCCAGCAATGGCAAAAGCGGTGCCGTGATCCGGCGACGTCCGCACAAAAGATAGACCCGCTGAATAATTAACGCCATCTCCAAAAGAAAGCGCCTTAAAGGGAATTAATCCCTGATCGTGATACATCGCTAAGATTCCATCAAATTTTCGATACTGGCCAGACCCAAAGAATCCATCAGCTGAAAAAGGACCCATGACGAGACTTCCTGCCTTTTTAGCTTCCACAATTGCGGGCCTTACCAACTCCTGATCCTCCGTACCAATTAGGCCATCATCACCCGCGTGAGGATTGAGGCCCAAAACGGCCAGTGTAGGCCGCGTGTGTGAAAAATCTCGCTTTAATGCCCTCTCCATTTGACCAATTCGCTTAGTGATCAGCTCCTTGTGTATTTGGTCAGAGACGGCTTTTAAGGGTATATGAGCAGTCACTAAACCCATTTTCATTTCCCGGCTTACCATTAGCATTAAAGCTCCGGAAGCACCATCGGTTTGCGTCAAATATTCTGTGTGACCGACATGGGGAAAGCCAGCCAGTCGCATCGCGTGTTTACTTATAGGTGCCGTTACTAAAGCGTCTACCTTTTTCGCCTTTAAATCCGTCACTGCGGCATCCAAAGAGTCCAGGGCAGCTTGCCCGCTTATTTGAGTCGCCTTTCCCAGTTCTATATTGACGGCATCTGGCCAGATATTTACTATGTTAAGGTGATCTGTTCGAATCTGATCGACCGATTGGCAATTGTGTATCGGATAATCAATTTCACTTAGTATATTTTTATGGTACGCGACCACCTTCCCACTCCCATATAGGACCGGTGTGCATAATTTTAGCATTTGAGGGTGTCTCATAGATTTTAAAATGACTTCTAATCCGATACCATTGATATCGCCAACACTCATGGCTATGGTAATTCGATCTCCCATATCTATTGATTTGTTTGTATTTTCGAGTTTTACACACGAAGATAGCTAAAAAGAAAAGAAGCCCATGCGCGCTAAAAAATCTTACGGACAGCACTTTTTACACAATACCACCTTTGCAGAACGCATAAGTGCCATGCCGGATTATGACGCATGTCCGCGAGCTTTAGAGATAGGGCCCGGCCGCGCTGCGCTTACCCGTCCGCTACTAAAGCAAGCTATAGAGCTCAAGGTGGTTGAGGCCGATCGAGATATGATCAGCTATTTGCAAACGGCTCATGATTTATCACTCAAAGAGGAACAAATAATAGCTGACGATGTGCTAAACTTAGACTTGAGTCAGGTCTTTGATGGCTTGCCTTTTGTACTCATTGGAAACTACCCTTATAATATTTCATCACAGATTTTAATTCTTCTGCTGAATTACCGAGAATATATTCCGGAAACTGTAGGTATGTTCCAACGAGAAGTCGCTGAACGAGTCGTATCCAATAAGGGAAATAAATCGTATGGAACACTGAGTGTCTTACTACAGGTGTACTATGATTTTCGTATTGCATTTCGAGTTAGTCCGGGCAATTTCACTCCACCACCCAATGTTGATTCTGCCATTTTGCACGGTAAAAGGCGAAAAAATCCCCTATTTGACGGACCCCTTTCAGCCTTGCAAGCAGTTGTGCGCGCTATTTTTGGTAAACGTCGGAAAATGATACGAAACTCCTTAAAAGGTTTATTGCCTGTAGATGCTTTTTCAGATTGGCCATATCTGGATAAGCGGCCCGAGCAATTGTCCCTTGAGCAATTTGTAGAGTTAGCAGAACGCTATGCAAAATGGAATGCAGATCAAAAATAAGATCACCCTTCCCTATGTTTTTGTTATCATTCCCCTAACCTCCAGGAAGTGGCATCAGCGCTGAGAAAGGGTTTTATCCTGCGCTCATCCATCACTTTGAGAGATGCCTTTCAGGATGTCAACACTGCACGCATAGAACTCATGCTTTGAGAGCAGGCGCGGGACGAGCGAAGCGAATGGAGCCACGGGCAGGATCAGCCACAGGCTGCAGCCTGCGCGGGGCGGAATTCGATATCCTGAGCGAGCCCTGAATCATAGCGGCTCTGCACGGAGAAATCCGTACAGAGCGATGCCCAAATCATAGCCCATAAACCCTGGGCAACAAAATCCGTTAGACTAGTATGGAATTATTTGCCGAGCTCTTTCGAGCGATAGATCAGACGACTAAAACCACCTTAAAGGTGGATGCGCTGGCTAGTTATTTCCAAGAGGCGGCACCCGAAGATAAAA
Organism: uncultured Saprospiraceae bacterium; assembly: GCA_964627995.1. Taxonomy (GTDB): domain Bacteria; phylum Bacteroidota; class Bacteroidia; order Chitinophagales; family Saprospiraceae; genus JAWLFI01. The sequence goes on along the minus strand of CAZVLN010000034.1, from coordinate 1,033 downwards.
TATGGACAGTGGCTTTGCTTTCTCATCGGCGGCCCAAACGGACGATAAAAACCACTTTTTTAAGAGCGTGGGCTGCAGAAGCCGCTGACATTCCCCTGTGGCTTTTCGAGGAGAGTTACCACATCGTAGGAGATCTGGCAGAGACCATTGCGCTGGTGCTTCCGCCCGGGAGCTCGCATGAGGAAGCGCCGTTACATGACTGGATTGAGCGAATAATGGCCCTGCGAAAAGCAGATGAGAGCGAAAAAAAGAACTTTGTACTGGGAGCATGGCAACGATTAGACCGCACCGAGCGCCTGGTATTTAATAAAATCATCACCGGCGGATTTCGCATTGGAGTCTCCCAAAAACTCATGACGCGCGCCCTTTCAAAAGCGACTGAAATAGAAGAGCAGGTGTTAGCGCATCGGTTGATGGGAAATTGGGACCCCAAAAAAACCAGTTTTGATGAGTTGATTTTAAACCCGGACCCCGACGAAAATCTGTCTCGACCCTACCCTTTCTATTTAGCGTATGCACTTGAAGATGAGCCCGAAGACCTGGGCCCGCCCGAAGACTGGGCGGCCGAGTGGAAATGGGATGGCATACGGGCCCAGTGGATACAGCGAGAGGGCGAAGTCTTTATCTGGTCGCGCGGCGAAGAGTTGGTGACGGATAAATATCCCGAACTCAATGCAGTGACACCGGGAGATGATGTCGTATTGGACGGCGAGTTGCTCGCTTTTGATGAAGGGCAACCTTTATCTTTTAATGCACTCCAACGGCGCATTGGACGAAAGCGGGTTACGGCTAAACTGCGTCGGGAGGTACCGGTCATTCTTCGCGTGTACGATTTATTGGAATGGAAGGGCCAAGACTGGCGCAAGCAGCCCTATCAAAAACGGAGAGAAAAGCTGGAAGAATGGTTGGGGCAGCAAGCTCCGGATAGCCCGTTTATGCTGTCTGAGTCTGTACCTTTTTCAAAGTGGGCAGACTTATCCGAACAGCGCGATGCCGCCCGCAGTATAGGTAGCGAAGGGCTCATGCTCAAGCA
>CAZVLN010000033.1:0-26232 GCA_964627995.1 uncultured Saprospiraceae bacterium | reverse complement strand
CCCCTTTATCCTTTATCCTTCCCCCTTTATCCTTAAAGACTTTCTACACCGCAAAGGACTCTCCGCAGGCACATTCGCGTTGCGCATTGGGATTATTAAAATAAAAGCCTTTACCGTTCAGCCCACCACTAAATTCCAATCGTGTATCGCAGAGATATAAAAAACTTTTCAGGTCGCAAACTACTTTTACACCATTGTCTTCAAACTCCTGGTCATCAGGGCGCAAGTCATTATCAAATTCCATATTGTAAGTCAATCCGGAACAACCCCCACTTGTCACGCTCACACGCACAAAATGGTCATCAGTCAATTCATCACGTACTTTGATCTGATCAATTCTCTCTTTAGCGCTATCATCTACAAATACCATAAGTCATTCTTTTCTCTTCGCGTAAATATACGGTCTTCATTAATAGTACACAAACAAATCAAGAGGCTCTTAAGTTCCTGAAAAAACCAATTGCAGCATCTAAAAACAAGCTTAGATCGAGGCCATTCTATTCCTCACCTCCTCGAAAAGTGCAGGACAGGATTCAGTTGCATTTCGAGGAATCAACAATGGAATAGCTGTTAAAAATAACCAGATATCAGCGCTTATCGAATGAGCAACCAACTCTGCTCAACAAAAACCTAGACCTCAGGCATGCGATGTCTGTCTCAGATTTGGCATTTCTCCATCCGTTTGCAATTCCTTACCTTGTGAGGAAAGTTGAATGACCCCATGAGCTCTAAGAATACACCGCCAACATTCTCCGGAAAGACACGAGCAGAATGGCTCGATATCATCCGTTCTGACCTAAAAGGAAAGGATATAAAAAGTCTACAGGCTGAATGGCTATCTGATTTATCCGTATCGCCTTTTCAGCATCTGGAGGATTTGTCAAAAGAAACGCAGCCCCTGGCTCGGGTCTTTCAACAACCCAAATTGGTGGAATCTTTTCCGATAAACGAAAACATGGGTTCCAATCTATTCGAAGCCTTAAGCCATGGGATTTCGGCTCCCTTTTTCCCGGATCCAACCCCCTGGGCATCGTTTTGGTCTCCCTTAAAAGAAGTGCAATGGGATATGCTTTTTCCTATTTGGACCTCTCCACTTCCGGAAAATAGCGATGCACCCGACCACCCGGAACAATACACACAACGATTTTATCTCAATGGACCGCACGGTGAGAACCTGAGCTACAGACAACAGACGGGGCGGTTTTGCTTTGCAGTTCCTCACACGTCTGCAGCCTCCCTACCCCATCGGCTCGCTGACTGGTTATTAGATATCGTGCATCAAATCGATACGCTTGAGGAAGCCCAGGCAGAACAACTATTCAAAAACGCCCTTCACAAAAAAAATTTGGGGCGAAACTTTTATCTCGAATTAGCGGCACTGCGAGCTATGCGTATCCTCAGCAACCAATTGCAAAAAGACTACAATTTATCGCAATCGCATCCTATTGCAATTTACGCGCACATCGGACCGGATTTGGCCTTGAGCAATTTACAAAAGAGTATGATCGCCTACACGACAGCTGCCTGGGCTGCAGTGACGGGTGGTGCAGATTTCATACATATTGACCCTAAATCTGATGCCGAGGATGCACTCAGCCGTCGTTTAGCAAGGAACGTTTTTCATTTATTCGATATGGAAAGCCACTTGTTGCACGTCGTAGACCCTGCCGCAGGAAGTTACGCGCTAGAGAACCTGAGTCATACCCTTGCGCAAGGTGCCTGGGATCTGTTCCGTAAATCTATTGATGAAGCCTGAATAGGTCATGAAAAATCCGAACTTTTCAGCAAAATCCCGACCTCCTGACCACTCTGACGAGATATTTCGCCAGCTACGGGCAGGCAATCGAATGGCACTTAGCCGTGCACTAACGCTAGTCGAAAGTCGCCACGATAACCATCAAAAAATAGCCGTAGAAATCTTAGATCGCTGTCTGCCATTCACTGGCAATAGTGTTCGTGTGGGCATCACAGGTAGCCCGGGCGTAGGAAAAAGCACTTTTATCGAGGCCCTGGGTATGCACACCCTAAATAAAGGAGCCCGAATGGCCGTTTTAGCTGTTGATCCGAGCAGCTCTATAACCAAAGGTTCGCTATTGGGTGATAAGACACGCATGGAACACCTCTCCCGGCAAGAAAATGCATTTATACGTCCCTCTCCAGCCAGCGAAACCTTAGGCGGCGTGGCTCACAGCACAAAAGAAAGTATACTGCTTTGCGAGGCGGCCGGCTACGATTTGATCATCGTAGAAACCGTCGGTGTAGGGCAGTCCGAAACACTCGTGCGAGAGATGGTTGATTTCTTTCTTCTACTCATCTTACCCGGGTCCGGGGACGATCTACAAGGGATCAAACGAGGGATTGTCGAGCTAGCCGATCTGATCGTCATCAATAAATCGGATGGGAATCGACGGTCCCTGGCACAAGAGACACAGCGCGATTTTAAGCGCGCACTCCACCTTTTTCCGCCCTCCACGTCTTCCTGGACCGTCCAGGTGCTGCTCGCCTCAGCATTGAAGCAAGAGGGCGTCACCGATATTTGGACGGAGATACAAAAATACGTGGAGGAAGAGTCTGAAACCATAACATCCAGGCGAGCTCAGCAAAATGCATTTTGGTTGGACTATAGATTTCGCGATCTGGCCCGATCCAAAATCTTGAAATTGCCCGGCCTCAAAAAGGAACTAGACCGTCAAAAAGAGCAGCTTATGCAGGGCCATCAGAGTCTGACAGCGGCACTGCGAGTATTAGAGCAGGAACTACAGCGGCATTTTTCATCTTAATTTTATTTGGGCGATCCCCTTCGTCCCGAGGGACGCCATAGGCGTCCTCGAGGACTTCGGGTCGCTGCGTCCGGGGGTTCCGTCCTTCGCTCCCAGCGAACTGGGAGCTCGGACATCCGCCGATCGGCGGATCCCCTACCATCGCTATCGCAATAAAAATGGCTTATTTTTTAAAAATTTAGAATCACTGAGTTCCATTCAAATTATCCTTTTAGCTATTAGGTATTTGCTCAGGGTTGAGTCGGAGACACAGAGCGAGCCCAGGATCATAGCGACCCGCATCTGAAAATAGCGTGGGCAGACTCCAATACCAGCCATATTTCGTACATTCGTCAAGGCATGAGAACACACTATATACTCTTTTTTATGTTCCTGGTACTTACCGTGATAAATGGTCAGGAGCGCCCTATTTTCACGAGCCCTGTTGGCGGCGAAATGCGACTTTCGGGCACCTTTGGCGAACTTCGGTCAAATCACTTTCATACAGGTATCGATATCAAAAGCAAAAATGGTAGAGGTGGAGATGCAATTCTTGCAGCCGCCGATGGGTATATTGAGCGGATTCGCATTAGTGCCGTCGGATATGGGCGCGCCCTTTATATCGCTCACCCTAATGGCTACAGTACGGTTTATGCACACCTCGACCGCTTTCATCCGGATATTGAAACTCGGATCCGCGTTTTTCAAAAAAAACATCATAGCGCTCACTTTGACCTCTACCCACTAGATGAAAGTTGGTGTGTGGCGCTCGGAGATACCATCGCATTTATGGGCAACAGCGGATCATCGGCCGGGCCACACCTGCATTTCGAGGTTCGGCATACGGAATCGGAGGCCCCTATCAATCCTTTGCACTGGCAATTTCCATATCAAAACGGAAGTAAACCTTATGCCCGCCAGCTTAAACTTTATCGCCTTGACACCCTGGGAGTAGTAGTCTCGGTAAAAACAGTACCTCTGCAAAATCACATGGGGCATTTCAAACCCAAAGCTGAATCTATTTCAGTTCCACCAGGGCGATACGGATGGGCTGTACAGGCAGTTCACCCCTTTAATCAATGGAGGAACCAAAACGGCCTGTATTCAATTGAAAACTACATCGATAGCACCCTAACTTATGCAGTATGCATGGACAGTTTGCCATTTCACTTAAATCGATACATCAATGCCCATATTGACTATCCTCTTTACTGTACGGGGCGACGTCAAAACCATACGCTTTTTGCCCGGCCCCACCAAAAAGCGGCCTGCCTTCGATTTGATGACGATCGTGGGATCTGGGAGGTGCAAGATAGCAGCTTGCATAAGGTCAAAATTATTTTGAGTGATATCGAAGGTACTACGGCCCATGTAGATTTTCAACTTTCTGGATTAGAAGCTGGAGAATCAGCATCAACAAATAAGCTTACAGAAGAAATGGGCAGTCCCTTTGAAGTCTTCGAGTATGAAGATCAACATATTACCTTTCGAGCTCCAGCTCATACCTTTTATTCCGCTCACCCCATCCGTATTTCTTCACAGTGTGAAGTGGAGGGAAACAAAAACCTACCTACCGTGGAGATCGAGACGGATTGCCACCCTTTTCATCAGTCTGCCGAATTGCGGTTTACTAGTCTCGGTGCTTGGCCGGACTCTTTGCGGCAAAAACTTTTCTTAGGTTTCTATGAGGATGGCGCTTGGGTTGATAAGGGAGGATATTGGTCGGGTGATGAATTTGTGGGGCAGGTGCGAAAGGAGGGGCAGTATAGATTGAGCTTTCCAGGCCTTGCACCAGAAATTAAAATTTCGAGTACAGCACTTCGTCCCGGCCGCAACTTTACTTTTCGGATACGACCGCATACTAAAAGCTCCTTTCGCATAAAGGATATTCAGATCCGAATCACCCATGATGGCCAGTTCATTCCATTTCTTTATGACAAAAAATATCAACGCGTCCAGCTAAGGATTCCCGAGGACTGGAAAGAAGACGATCTGCTAATTATTCGAATTGCCGACCGGTGGGGACAGGTGCGTAAATATCAGCTTCCCATGATTTAACTGAACAAAATGCAGCATATCTGTATTAGAAAAAGAAAATAACATGACAACATTAGAACCCGGGCAAGATGCCCCAAGTTTCAAAGGTCAGATCCAAGATGGATCAGAAGTGAGTTTATCCGACTATGAAGGAAGCAAATTAATTCTTTACTTCTACCCAAAAGATGATACACCCGGCTGCACAAAGGAGGCTTGTAGTCTTCGAGACGGGTTTGACGTCTTAAAAGAGAAGGGATTCAAGATACTAGGTGTTTCACCGGACGGACTAAAAAAACACAATAAGTTCATCGATAAATACTCACTTCCTTTCGATTTGCTCGCTGATGAGGATAAATCTGTAATGCAGGCCTACGAAGTATGGGGACCCAAAAAATTTATGGGTCGAGAGTATGAGGGTGTTCATCGAACCACATTTGTTATTGATGAGTCAGGGAAAATTGAACACGTCATAAAGAAAGTAAAAACCAAAGATCACGCGCAGCAGATTTTAGATCTGTACGAAGCATAAATAAAAAAGGCGACTCGAAATCGAGTCGCCTTTTTTTATCCGTTTATCCCTTTGCTAGAAGGGAAGGTCATCCTCTTCAGAAGATGGACTTTCTTCCTGATTTTGAGGGGCTCCGGTATTACTGCTGGGGACATCCGCTTCGTTAAGGTCGGGTACATCTGAACTGGTCGTTTGTTCCACACCCGCTGGTGCTTCAACTTTCCACGCATTTAGATTCGTAAAATACTTGTCATTCCACTCGCGACCTCGTAGGTCGAAATGAACAACTACATCCTGCCCTTCTTCAAAATTATCAATCAAGTTGCATCGGTCTTGCACCAACTGAAACTTAATGTACTGCGGATATCTTTCATCTTCCTGTAACACCACAAAATCCCGGGCTTGAAATGAATCCGTTTTTTGATCCGTTTCAAATTTTTTGTGGAGCTTCCCTTTCATTTCATAACTCATAACACATATTTTTTTGCAAATATATACATCTCATGTCGCCTGAAATAACATTCACTCTATAAGATGCAAAAATAAGAGTAATTAAACGTTTACAAGACGACAAAATATCCAGATCGACCTCAATTGAATTCGCGCAATTGCATTACTACTGCGTAAGTATGGAAAAGTCGCAGCAGTTTTTCTCGTTTAACTTCATAATTTTTACGTAGAGTGCCTGACTCATCTTTCTATTTGTTGACATAAAATAGCTTAGCAAAGGGCAAGATTCGAAACTGAGCGGTTTCTATTTGAAGCATAAAAAGGACTTGCTCATTTTTTTTGCATTTCAACCACACTCAACTTTCAGGATATAACCATAACTCCAGGTAGTTTAGAAACTTTGATCCACAGCTCAAATTGTTTCAACTGATTCGTTTAAAGTTTCTGGATCACAGCTTGCTGAGAAAACCATGTTCTACTATAATTCTCTTAACTTCATTTTCACTTCGATCTGCAATATCTGCAATTATTGAGATGGGAAGCCCTTTTTTGTAAGCATTCAGTATCATTTGGGTTCTACCTTCTTCTCTACCTTCTTCTCTACCTTCTTCTCTACCTTCTTCTCTACCTTCGTATCGAGCTGTTTTAATTTCGCTTTCAGAAACAGCGAAGCTTTCCAGATATTTATCGTATTGGACTTGCTCTGCTTTACTCATTTTTTGATATTTTAATTTCTCACCAGCCTCTTTGAGCCCCGGCGCTGAATATGGAGATGGAAGTTCACTATTTTTCAAAAAATATATCCATTCATCGAGATTGTTTTTCGCTAATTTATTGAAGTTGTTCACCTTCAAGATATAATATTCAGGATATATTTCGTAAACATCATTGTATCCAAAATAGTTCCGCTGATGCTTACTAAGACTGAGTTTGTCTTGGTCATTTACCCCTTTAAAATCAGTGCATCCGTGATATATATAATCTTTGCCTTGCCCCAAATCAAAGTACAATATATTTATAGAGTAGACTTTTCTAAGCTTTTCATACCTATCACCCTTATCCATGTAATTTGTTAGCAGTTTGGATGTACCAAAAAGGATGCGATGAAAAAAGTCTATCTGCCTGAGATATTGAACTTCAATAAAAATAAGTCGCTGGTAGTTGTCCTCACATAGGATATCGAGTTTGTTATTTTTATCTAAGTTGGTTTCCGGATTGCTTTCAGATTCCAATATGGATTGGATTTTGACCTCAAAGCACAACAAAGTAGATAAAAAACCTTCCAACACGTCGAAATTCACTTTTTGACGGAGAAGCTTTTTCATAGCCCAGTCAAAACTTACATAGGTCCTTGATTTTTTCATAATTAAATGGGTTCATCAAAACTAATAAGGCAAAACGTAAATGCACTTTCTGCACTTCTCACCATAGCTTTTGATCTCCGCGCGTACCAGGACTCATTCTTTAACAGTAAATCCGTGCACTGCTGCAGGTTTTGCCATTTTCTACAAAATGCTCAACTCCGAGAGGTAGCCCATTAATAGAAAAGTCCGATCTAATAACTTCTCTTCCAATCCATACACCGGTACATATGAGGATGCATCCTAAGAGTTAATAAGCCTTAGCGAATAACACCCGCCCTTTAGAAGGTCGACCTGAAAATACACAGGCCCCTTCTTCTGCTTCTTGATTTAAGGGAATGCATCGCAATGTGGCCTTAGTTGCTTCTTTAATTGCTTTTTCTGTCTCTACTGTGCCATCCCAGTGCGCACTAACAAATCCTCCACGTTCAGCGATTACTGACTTAAACTCCTCAAAGGAATCTACTGCCGTGGTATTATTTTGTTGATACTTTCGGGCTCTTTGAAGCAAGTTGTCCTGAATTTCATCCAACAAGTCCTCTACAACTTGTCCGATTCCGTCTAAGGAAACCAGCTGTTTCTCTTTCGTGTCGCGTCGAGCCACCTCGACTTGATTGTTTTTGATATCGCGCGGTCCTAATCCGAGCCGTATGGGCGTACCTTTAAGTTCATGCTCGGCAAATTTAAAGCCGCACCGCTTAGTTGTATCGCAATCGTACTCAACGCTGATTCCCTTTTCAGTCAATTCGCGGATAATCTTTTGAGCCACTTCATCAATTTCGGGTTTTACCGTTGGGATTGGAACAATCACAACTTTGGTCGGCGCCAACTTTGGAGGAAGGACCAGACCGCATTCATCTGAGTGTGTCATGATGAGACCACCAATGAGGCGGGTGGACACCCCCCAGGAGGTAGCCCAGACATATTCTTCTACGTTTTCCGAGGTCATGTACTTCACATCAAAAGCCTTCGCAAAGTTCTGACCTAAAAAGTGGCTGGTACCCGCTTGCAAAGCTTTACCATCTTGCATAAGCGCTTCAATAGTATAGGTTTCTTCTGCACCGGCAAAGCGCTCATTTTCACTTTTGATCCCCTTGATAACAGGCATAGCCATATAATCTTCAGCAAATCGGGCATATACATCGTGAATCAATTCCGCTTCCCGCACCGCTTCTTCACGATTAGCATGCGCTGTGTGGCCTTCTTGCCAGAGAAACTCTGCCGTTCGTAAAAAGGGGCGGGTTCTCATTTCCCAACGCACCACATTGGCCCACTGATTGATCAGCAAAGGAAGGTCTCTATATGATTGAATCCAATCCCTGTAAGTATTCCAGATAATGGTTTCTGAGGTAGGACGAACAATCAGTTCTTCCTCTAACTTAGCATCCGGATCGACAACCACCTCAGTTCCATCTTCACTGTTCTTAAGTCTGTGGTGGGTGACCACAGCACATTCCTTGGCAAAGCCCTCCACATGAGCTGCCTCACGACTAAGGAAAGATTTGGGTATAAAAAGTGGGAAGTAGGCGTTTTTGTGACCCGTTTCTTTAAACATTTGATCAAGTTGATCGCGCATATGCTCCCAAATGGCGTAACCCAGAGGTTTGATTACCATGCAACCCCGAACGGCACTGTGATCGGCCAGACCTGCTTTTTGAACAATATCGTTATACCACTGTGAGTAGTCTTCTTCCTTATTTGCTATTGATTTAGCCATAAAAATGTTAAACTTTTCCCAAGAGAGAACTTATCATTCCTCTTGTACTGTTTAATAGTTGAGTAAAGTAAAAAATAAACTTGCTTCTTATGATAAGAGAACATCATTATTTTGATTGCTTTACTTGTTTTACAAGTGCAAAAGTAATAAATTGCAAGTAACCGTTTCGGAAAATCCGAATCCACTTATAAACCCGATATTATGAAATATTTAAAATTAAAAACTGTCCTTCTAGGGTGCATGCTCGTAGCATGGTCCAGTCTATCTCTGGCACAATTTGACGATCTATACTACAATCCTGAAACGGATTATGTTGCGGTTCGATCAACTGAACGCAATTATGACCAGCCTCAGGATAGAAGATATGCGGAACCTGCATCTCAATCCTATGATGATTATGATGATGCATATGCTAGCCGAATAGATGACTATGATTTCCACTATTCTAGTCGAATACGGAGATTCAACCGACCGATGATGGGAAATGGGTTTGGATTTTATGATCCATTTTTTGTGGATCGATTTCATTACGATCCATTTTATCAGCCCGGAGTTTCTATTTATGTCAATACGGGTTGGAATGCCTTTTCACCCTGGAATCGCAGACCCTGGGGCTTCAATCGCCGTGGTTTTGGCTGGGGTGCCGGATGGGGAAGTCCTTGGTGCCCAACACCTCAAATGGGTTTTGGAAATCCATTTGCTTTTAACAGAATGGGTATGGGATTCGTCAGACCTATGGGATTTGGTATGAGTCCTTGGGGTATGAACCCTTACGGTGGATGGGGTAACACTATGATCGTTAACAACTTTTATGGAGGAGGCATGGTTGGAGGAGGCATGGGCTTTGCCGGCTCAGATCCTTGGGTAATGGATAATGATTATAACCGTTTTAGCCGATTAGATAACCCTCAGCGAGTAGTTCGATCGGTATCCTACGGTCCCCGCACTATTGGTGCATCTCGAACTACTCCTACAACTTCAGGTCGATCAAGAAATGGAGTAAGTGGTGAACGAAACAATTATGATAGATATCCAGCTTCTCGTAGACAAGCGCCTGAGGGCGGATCGAGAACTGGACGTAGTGCCGGTAATATCGATTCCAGAACGGCAGCTCCTGCAAACCGTATAGATGGTCGAAGCGCCACAGGTAGAAACCCAGAAACGGGACGCACGCCACAACAGAATGTACGCACACAACCTGAGGAAACCCGTCGGAGTCTATTTAATAACTCCAGACAGAACTCTACTAGACAAAATGCAACACCGCAATCAAACAGCAATACTCGATCGTCGGGTGTAAACCGATCTTCAAGAAGTACGCGTCCCTCATCAGGAGTAAATCGTTCTTCAAGAAATTCGAGCCGATCCTCTGGCATAAATCGCTCATCGGGTCGTTCGTCCAGATCTTCGGGTGTCAATCGATCCTCGAGAAGTTCATCTAGATCTTCAGGCGTGAATCGATCGTCGAGAAGTTCATCTAGATCTTCAGGCGTGAATCGATCGTCGAGAAGTTCATCTAGATCTTCAGGCGTGAATCGATCATCGAGAAGTTCATCCAGGTCTTCGGGGAGTCGGTCTTCAAGCCGTTCCTCGCGCGGAGGTCGAGGATAAAAACAATTGCAAATAAAACCGGCCGATTGAATATATTCAATCGGCTTTTTAATGCCTGTTTATGAAAAAAATAATTCTTTTAATCAGCGTTGGATGCTCGATATTAACCTCAGTTATTCTTGCTCAAAATCCTACGGATATGATTCGTTACAGTCAGCAAGACGTTTTAGGAACTGCACGAACTTTAGGTGTAAGTGGCAGCAATGGAGCACTTGGAGGAGATTTCGGAGCTATTCACAGTAACCCCGCATCTCTAGGAATTTACCGAAAATCTGAATTTATGTTCAGTCCGGGTATTCATTTTTACAGCAGCCAGTCGACTGTGGTTGAAGATCCCAACGCTTTTAATCTGCGAGAATCCAACTCGAATATCACTCTTGATAACATTGGTTTCGTCATAGCGACCAACATTCAAAATGATCCGCAAAAAACCTTTAATATCGCTATTGGGTTCAATCGATTAGCCCGATTTAATACTTCTTATGAGTATTCGGGAACCACCCCTGGTTCTATAGGAAATCGTTTTACAGAACTCGCAGATGGATTCAATCCGAATGAGCTCGACCGCTTTTATGAAGGGCTGGCTTTTGAGACTTTCGCCATTGGATTGGAGCAGACAGGACTAACTTATTTCAGCGACTTTCAGGAAGGTGATCCTGTTCTAAAAAATGGACAATTCTTGGGTGAAGGAGGGATCAATGAATTTAATTTGGCCTTTGCATCCAACATTAATAATACCCTGAGTATTGGGGTCAAATTTGGTGTTCCTTTCTTTTCTTACGAAGAAGAGCTGCTATACACAGAAATCGATGACCAGGACATCAGTCCTTTTTTTAACCGTCTAGAGTTTGATCAATACCTCAATACAACAGGTCTCGGATTTCACACAAACGTTGGAGTTATCTACGCCCCAAGTTTTCCTTTTCGTTTAGGTTTTACGATGCAAACGCCTACCTGGCTAAGCTTGAATGATGACTTTGATAGCCGGATGCTTTACGATTACGTCGACGATCCGGACCTCTTCCCGGAGGCACCACCTCAGGAAGCCCTATCTCCGGATGGCAGATTTAGCTACACTGCCGTAACACCTTGGGTGATTCGCGGACAGGCGGGTTACATCTTAGGTAAAAATGGTTTCGTTTCCGCTCAACTAGAGTATTTAAATTATAGTAACTCCTCGTTTCGCTATGACAATCAATTTGCAGCGGCAGAACGCGATGTCAACCGGGCCATTCGAGATGAACTGCGCTCAGTAATCAATTTTAGCATGGGCGGCGAAATTGCTATCAATAAATTTCGAGGACGCATTGGCACCAGTCTGCGCCAAAATCCAACTTCAGCTCTCAGTAGCTACAATCCGGGGCTCAGTTTAGGTGTCGGATTCCGAGATGACAATTTCTTTCTGGATGCAGCTTATCGATGGAGAAGTGATGACTTCACCTCACAACCCTACATGCGAAGTGCTGATGGAGCACCCGTTACTTCGGTGGATGTTCAAGGCACTCGACAACAAGTGCTACTTACCTTTGGCTTTAAACTGAATTAAGTTTTAGGTTCATGGCGATTAGCACCCTTAGATTTCACATCTCCGATTATGCTGAATTTTGAGGGCATAGATCCAGAGCGATACTGGGAATTTTTGTCATAAAACCTCTTGCGTTTCATGCAATTTTCTTATATTCCTAGCCAGTAAATTATATAAATATGCATTATCATACGCTGGGCAATATCCCCCACAAAAGACACACACAGTTTAGAAAGCCCGATGGTAGTTTATACCACGAAGAGCTTTTTTCAACGGAAGGTTTCAGTAATACGCTTTCGCTGCTCTATCATACCAATCCGCCGACTCAAATTTTGCAAGTAGGTGATCCTATTTCCTTAGAGCCGAAACTTGTTCACGATAAGCAGTTGAAGCATCGATGTTTGTCTGGTTTTGATGTCGAGCCCGAAGAAGACATGCTGGACAGTCGGAAACCCGTTTTAGTAAATTCGGATTGCCATATCAGTTTAGCTGCACCTAAATCTTCGATGATTGACTACTTCTTTAAGAATGCAGATGCAGACGAGGTTATCTTTATCCATCGTGGAGAAGGTACCCTGCGCACCTTTTACGGTAATATCGAGTTTGGATATGGAGACTACTTGGTAATCCCCCGAGGGACGATTTACCAAATGGAATTTAAGGACGAAGACAATCGTTTATTTATTGTTGAGTCATTTAGTCCGGTAACAACACCCAAGCGGTACCGAAATTCGTTTGGCCAACTCCTGGAACACGCTCCTTTTTGTGAACGCGATATCCGTAAGCCGGGATTATTAGAGACCCACGATGAGCAAGGAGCTTTCAGAGTATATATTAAGAAAGAACAACAGCTTTACCCTTACGATTACAAAAATCATCCTTTCGATGTAGTAGGTTGGGACGGATACCTTTATCCCTATGCCTTTTCCATACACGATTTTGAACCCATAACCGGGCGTATTCATCAGCCACCACCCGTGCATCAAACCTTTGCCGCACGAAACTTTGTTATTTGCAGCTTTGTACCTCGATTGTACGATTACCATCCGGAGGGAATCCCTGCACCGTACAATCACTCAAACATTGATAGTGACGAGGTGCTGTATTATGTAGCTGGCGATTTTATGAGTCGAAAACACGTCGATAAAGGTATGATCACACTTCATCCCGGAGGTATACCTCACGGACCTCATCCGGGCACAGTAGAAAAATCGATCGGCAAAAAAGGTACAGAAGAATTAGCTGTAATGGTAGATACCTTCAAACCCTTACTCATGACACAGTATGCAGCAAATATTGAGGATGCTGATTATTATAAATCTTGGATATAAAATTTAGAATTTAATGGATACAACGACACAACCCCAAAAAGCAACCCAAAAAGATACCTTTCCAATACTAGGTACAGACTATATTGAATTTTACGTAGGTAATGCAAAGCAATCCGCTATGTACTATCAAGCGGCATTTGGTTACGAACTCGTCGCCTACCGCGGACCCGAAACCGGGGAAAGAGAACGCGTGAGTTACCTGTTGCAGCAAGGAAAAATTCGAATTATGCTAACGGCTGCGCTTAGCCCGGAGCACGAAATTGCAAAACATGTAAAGCTCCACGGAGACGGTGTTAAGGTTCTGGCCCTATGGGTAGAAGACGCAATCGAAGCTTATAATAAAGCTATAGAGCGAGGGGCAGAAACCGCTTTTGAGCCCTATACTCAGGAAGATGAGCACGGTAAGGTGGTAATGGCCGGCATCAAAACCTATGGTGAAACCATCCACAATTTAGTAGAGCGCAAAGACTACAATGGTGTTTTTATGCCGGGCTTCATGCCTAAAAGCAGCGAACGCCAAGTAACGCCCGTTGGGCTTAAATTTGTCGATCACTGCGTTGGAAACGTTGAGTTAGGCGGGATGAATAAATGGGTCAAGTTTTATCAAGATGTATTGGGCTTCAAACTCCTCATTACATTTGACGATAAAGACATATCAACAAAATATACAGCACTGATGTCAAAGGTGGTATCCAATGGCAACGGATACATCAAGTTTCCGATCAATGAACCCGCGAAAGGCCTTAAAAAATCTCAGATCGAAGAATTTTTGGATTTTTATAAGACAGCCGGTGTGCAGCACATTGCTGTGGCAACGGACAATATCCTGGAAACGGTGAGTCAACTGAGGAAAAACGGCGTAGACTTTTTGGAAGTCCCAGAAACCTATTACGATGATCTGCTCGATCGAGTTGGACCGATTGATGAAAAAATAGAGGATCTGAAAGCCCTCAATATTCTTGTCGACCGGGACGATGAGGGCTACTTACTTCAAATTTTCACTAAGCCCGTACAAGATAGACCGACCCTGTTTTTTGAGATCATTCAGCGAAAAGGTGCGAAGTCCTTTGGTAAAGGTAATTTCAAAGCTTTATTTGAAGCAATAGAAAGAGAACAGGAGATTAGAGGCACACTGTAAAACACGGAGTTGAACACTTCAGTTTGAATTCACTTTTACTAAACTGTGTACTTATATCGTTGGCAAGCTAAGACGTAAAAAAAGTTTTGTCTTACGGTATAGCATACACTTGATTTCAGCTAAAGATTGACTTTCGGGTAATATTCGATTCATTTTCATCAATGGTTTTATCTTTGATGAAAATCCATAGGATTACCATTCATGAATACGGCTCGTTTCTCTGCCCAATCTTTCCCTTTTCTTTTCCACTTGGTATTGTTTTACCTCATGGTTCTTTTGCTCAATGGCTATGGCTATGGGGGTGGAGATATGACAGAGACGCTTTCGTTGGTTTTACACCAATTTAATCCTGATGTGTTGGCCTCGGATTTATATGTGTCAACCATGGCATCCAACCCGATTCATGAGCGATTGCCATTTGTCTACTTATTGAGTTTAGGGGGAGCACACCCAGTGTATTGGGCTTTGTTTCTGCATGCGTTCTGTTCGCTCCTATTATTTGGCGGTATGTATAAGATAGCTGCTGAGTTTATTCCTTCGGAGGTCTTTAGATGGGGGGTATTAATTGCGGTAATCGTTGGATTACAGGGAATCCACTTAGGCGGAAACGACCTGTATGACCTCCAGTTTACGCCCTCCTTTCCCGCAAAAGCACTAGCTGTTTGGGCTATTTACTTTTTTATTCGTCGCCGTCTATCAATCTCTGTCCTGTTATTGATGGTCGCTGTTCTCTTTCAGCCCTTAATCGCTGCACAATTGATATTGCTTTTCGGTATAATCTTATTTGTACAGCTCATTTTACGACAGGTTCAGTGGAGGCCTGGCTATTTTGTGGCCGCTATTTTAACACTCCCCAGCATTCTCTATATTCTGTTTTTGATGAATTATCACCAATCTGAACCCATTGATGCGGACGTATACTTCCAGATTATACATCTGCGTATGGATCACCACTTTTTTCCGGATAGTTTTGGTTTTTTCAACTATGCCATTTACGCCATTTTGCTTGGCTCCAGCCTTCTTTATTTCCGCAATGTGGATAAGCGTATTTTTATTTTTCTTTTAGCCGTCACCGGCGGCTGTTTACTCTATGCAGTAGGTATCCATTTTAATATCAAAACTGCCCTACTCACGCAATGGTTTAAAACTACGATCTGGCTGGAGTTTTTTGGCACCATCGCGATCGCAGCATGGATAAACAGGATATTCACCTTCCGTATACATATTGGATTCCTTTTCTCAATCTTGATTCTCATTTTGGGAAGTATAGCTTGGGCCGGCTGGCCCCCACTGGATGGGAAGTCCTACGATTTTGGATCGTCATGGAGGGATTATGAGATTTTAGAAATCGCTGAAATGGCAAAAGAAAAAACAGAAAAAGAAGCCCTATTCATACTTCCCCCTAATACCACGCGTTTCCGACATGTAGCGGAACGTTCCGTGTACGTAGATTTTAAGTCTATTTCGCATAATACCCCCTATCTGCTGGCCTGGAGCGAACGGGTTAAAAAGGTGTACGGTTTAGATGCTTTCGATGGCAATCCGGAAGGGGGCTTTGAGCGTATGCCTGAGGCGTCAAACCATTATCGTCAATTATCGGAATCAGAGCTTGTATCCCTGTATACAAAAGCAGGCATCACTCATATGCTGACCACTCGCTCCCACGAGCTCAACTTTCCGATTGTAGCAGAAACTGATCAATTTAAAATCTACCGCCTGGACCAAGCAGAAAATTAGGCGTAGAAAAAAACCCTGTTGCAAAGCAACAAGGTTTTTAAAAGCCTCTGATCCGGAATGCTGACTTTAGGCAGGGTCGTGTTCGCCGGCAGCTTTCTCTTTTGCAATAGACTGAATCTCTTTATCTATATAATACAGAGACAAGGGCCCCTCTCCTATCAGTTTGATACGATCTAGAATAGTACGCATGAGGTTTTCCTCCTCGCGTTGCTCTTCCACGTACCACTGCAAGAAATTCATAGTCGCAAAGTCATCCTCTTTATAAGCCAGTTCCACCAATTTATTAATAGAGGCAGTCACTTTTTTCTCATGCTCATAAACCTGTTGAAATAGTTTTTCAATACCTTCAAACTCTAAAGGTGGTTGATCGATGGCTGGAGCAATAGCGTGTCCATCTACTTCTGAAATGTAATGGAAAATTTTCAGCATATGCATACGCTCCTCCTCGCTTTGTTCGTGCATAAATTCACTAGCGCCGTCCATACTTTCCTTATCGCACCAACTGGCCATAGAAAGGTAAAGTTGAGAGGCATATCCTTCTAAAGCTATTTGATTGTTAAGCGCGCCTATCATTTTATCTGAAATCATAATATGGTATTTTATTGTTCAAAGATAAAACGTAATTTTACACTGCTTGTTTCAGGTTTAGACAATTTAGCCTCAGTTTAAATAAGCGCAGATTTGCCGGCATTAGCTTTGCCTTTCAACCCACCTGTTCACCGCCGTTTGAACGATCTGAAATACCTGCTCAAATCCACCTTCTAAATAAGGATCTGGCACTCGATTGATATTGGAATCCGGATGGTAATCCGTCAATCGTTCGAGTTTTGCACGCGGTGATTGAGGAGCTAATTTTTTCGCATCTGCATAGTTTTTATCGTCCATCACCAGAATCCAATCGTAAGTATTAAAGTCATCCGTTTGCAGTTGTCGGGCTCGCAAGTCCGAGATATCGACACCATTTTTAAGAGACACAGCAGCAGCGCGTTCGTCCGGAGATTCTCCGATGTGCCAATCGCCTGTGCCGGCAGAATCAACAGACCCTTTAAAGTCGCCCTGATCGATCCGGTCTCTCAAAATCCCATGCGCCATGGGTGACCTGCAAATATTTCCGAGACAAACCATTAAGACTTTCATAGTAAGTTTATTTCCTATTAACTATACAATTTAAGAAGCATAAAGATGAGTTATTTTATTTTTTCTAAATAAGAGGGAGGGGTATTATTTTTTTGGGCGTATCCCTTCGGCATGTTAGACGTCTCGCTTGCGAGCCGTGGGCACAGGCCTCAGGGTCGGGTGCTTGCGGGGTTCGCTATTCGCTCCGTACTTAGCAGTACCACACCGACTATCGTCGGTATGCCCTTCAGCCCCCTTACGCGCTGCCGCTGCTGCGCGTAGCCCAGTCCTCACGGCCTGGGTAATTATAATATCGCACTTTCAGCATTAATTGGGATGGGGAACTTGTGTCCCACAAGATATAAAGCCCTGAAAGGGCGACGTATAACAGCGATGAACGATGACTTAGCTTTATGGCAGGTATGCCCAGCGCGTGTGCCCCGTGAGGGGGATGTAGGGGCCGGCCATAATACGGAGCAATATCATAAACACAATGTGGTATACGCAGGTGTGTCTGCAGCTAATATCGATCATTTATCGGGCCGGCGATGCAGCCGATGGCTTGGGTCAATACCAGTAAAAGAATCGGTGAAGATTGTGTACATTTGTCACCATATGAGTTGTGGATATCGGCTGCACCGAGCGAATAGCGAGCCCGGAGGCACCCGACCCCGATCCGCCAGCCGGCGGAGGAGGGGCACGGCAAAAATATTATAAGGAGAAATCGAAAGAATTTGATGCATAGGCTATGAGAATTATTATTGTAGGAGCTGGCGATATTGGGTTTCATCTCGCGCATTTATTAAGTAATGAGCAGCAGGATATTACGCTTATCGACAATAAAAAAGAGGTGCTGGATCTAGCGGGTCAAAAATTAGATGTTTTGACTGTATATGGCGATGGCTCATCTTTCCAGACGCTCGAAGAGGCTTCGGTGCGAAATGTAGATTTATTTATCTGCGTGACCACTTCCGAAAAGACCAATTTGGTGAGCTGTATTTTAGCCAAAAAATATGGGGCTAAGCAGACCATAGCCCGTGTGAATCAGGCTGAATATCTAGAGGAAAAATCGCAAAAGACATTCATCGAACTGGGTGTGGATGTATTATTTTCTCCGCGTGTGTTGGCTGCTCAGGAGATTGAGCGATTGATTGAGCACCCTTATTTTACAGATGTATTTGACTTTGAGGACGGACTTTTCTCTTTATGCGGAATGTATATTGAGAAAGATTGCCCGGTGCGCGATAAAACGATCGCAGAGATTGCTATGGAGCACGAAGGCCTTGCTTTTCGGCCCATAGCCATCCTTCGCAACAACGGTACGCTGATCCCTCGTGGACCTACACAAATTCAGGTTGGAGATCAGGTTTTTTTCCTCAACCCAAAGGGGAAGGTTCAGGATTTGATCGAGGTATTTGGCTTGAGTAAGCGAAAAATACAAAATGTCATGATGATTGGCGGGCAGGACATCGCTCGCTTGACTGCAGATCGCCTGGAGGATAAATATCGATTGAAACTCATTGACGATGATAAGTTTGTATGTAAAGAATTGGCCGAGGAGTTGAGTCATACGCTTGTTTTACAAGGAGACCCAACAAATTTCGAATTGCTCCGCGAAGAGAGTTTATCAACTATGGATTGCTTCATCGCACTGACCGATAGCACGGAAGCTAACATCTTATCCTCGATGATGGCACGGAACATTGGCGTCGCAAAGACAATATCTCTGGTAGAAAATGCTGCCTATATTCGACTGTCACACAATATAGGTATCGATACCTTGATCAATAAAAAGCTAATTGCAGCCAATCATATCTTCCGCTTTGTCAGGAAGGGAAAGGTAGCGGCAATAACCACCTTATCGGGAGTGAATGCGGAGGTTATAGAGTTTATCATTGAGCACGAAAGTAAGCTAACAGAACACGCTATACACGAACTTGATTTTCCGGATGCCGCTTTGATCGGAGGGGTGATTCGCGGAAATCAGGCTTTCATTCCAGGTGGTAATTTTAAAATGGCTGTTGGCGATAAGGTCATTATTTTTGCTTTACCGAAAGCTATACGAAGAATTGAAAAAATGTTCAAGTAGTCCATGATTAGTTTTCAGCCTATATCTAACATTGTAGGGGTTCAGATCCTAATCGTGGGCTTGCTCATGTGGACAGCGGTGCCTTTCGGTTTCTATTTTGGCGATGGCGATACCTGGCCGTTATTTTGGTCGGGGCTCATTTCTGTGGCTTGTGGAAGCGGCATATGGCTATATAAATTTAGTGTGTCAACCGCCATCAATAAAAAAGAGGGATATATCATTGTGGTATTGGGCTGGATGCTCATGGTACTATTTGGTACCTTGCCCTATTTGCTATCTGGCGTCACCTCTGGTTTTACTGATGCATTTTTCGAAACGATGTCGGGGATGACCACTACGGGTGCCACTATTTTTACAGAAATAGAGGAACTCCCACGCGGTATATTGTTTTGGCGGAGTATGACCCAGTGGATTGGGGGGATGGGTATCATCGTTTTGACTGTAGCAATATTTCCCTTATTAGGCTTTGGAGGCACAGAACTATTCGTCGCTGAAGCTCCCGGGCCGACCTCAGACAAGTTGCACCCGCGGATTCAAGAGACTGCAAAGCGCCTTTGGCTTATCTATTTGGGCCTGACTGTCATACTGTGTTTCATCCTAAGCTTTTTAGGCTTGGGCTTTTACGACGGCATCAATCATGCACTTACGACTATGGCTACGGGGGGATTCAGCACAAAAAATGACTCGATTGCTCATTTTGGCCCTGCAGTGCAATACGTGATTATTCTATTCATGCTTTTTGCTGGCACGAACTATGCGGTTTTGTATTTGGGCCTAAAAAGAAAATGGGCTTCCATCTGGCGGTATGATGAATTTAAATTTTACCTGTTTTTGGTATTTGGAGTAGCTCTTTTCTTTACGGTTGTGCTAGTATTCAAATTGGACAGAGGGGTCGAGGAATCCTTTCGCGAATCTTTATTTACTGTGGTTTCCCTAGTTACTACTACCGGTTTTGTGAATGCCGACTATACCTCCTGGACCTTATTGCTAACCTTCATTTCGTTTACCTTACTATTTTTTGGAGCTAATGCCGGATCGACTTCCGGAGGCATTAAGCTGGTTAGGCACGCTGTGTTTTTAAAAAATATTTACCTGGAGTTCAAGCGTATTTTACATCCACGAGCGGTCATTCCTCTGCGACTAAATGGAACTGTTGTTCGATCCCGTGTTTTAGTAAATATTTTAGTGTTTCTTCTCGTATACATCAGCATATTTTTGGTTGGGAGTACTATTTTGGTTGGAACCGGAATTGATTTTAGCACTTCCATAGGAGCTGTTGCCACTTCTCTGGGTAATGTGGGTCCTGCAATTGGTTCAGTAGGTCCGGTCGATAATTTTGCACACTTTTCTGGAGGCATTAAGCTCTTCCTAAGTTTCATTATGCTAATCGGGCGATTAGAGTTATTCACTGTGATTTTACTTCTCATGCCATTCTTCTGGCATAGAACGTAAAGTGCCGCAAAGTGCACATTGAACTAATACCGAGAATTCCCGAAAGATCGAAATTAGGGTTTAGTTGATTCAGAGGACAATGTACCTAAGAAGGCAATAACTGCCTGCTTTTCATCTTCTGTTAAAAGTAATGGGGATAGCAAGTGAGAACTCTTTGGTAGCGGGCCCTCATGATTCTTTAGAACACTTCTAGGAATCGGTTGTGGCATTCCCCGATTATACATATCCAACACCTCATTTAAATCTGGCATAGTCCCTGTGTGCATATATGGAGCTGTTCTGGCAACTTCACGCAAACCTGGCGTCTTAAAAGCTCCAAGGTGTGCCGTATCTTCTGTTACATTGAAACGGCCCAGGTCTTCGCCTCGCCGTCCAAAAAAAGTGAAGCCATCATTGTGAAAAGCAAAATCAGTGAATAAGGGACCATGGTGGCAATTCATGCATTTGGCTTTAGTTCGGAAAAGATGCAAGCCTAAAAGTTCTTGATCATTGAGCTGCTCATAAGCTCCTGCCCAGAATTGGTCGAATCGACTGCTTGAACTTGTTAGACTGCGCTCAAAGGTAGCAATAGCCTGCCCTACCGCCTTTTCAGTTATGTGTTTTACTCCCATGATTTCGCGAAAGGCTTTTCGATAATCTGATGAGGCGTTTAATCGCTTTAGGATTCCTACCATATCTCCATTCATCTCCATACTATCTTGAATAGGCATCAATGCTTGATCTTCGAGTGTAGCTACCCTACCATCCCAGAAAAAGTTTTTGTGGTAAGCCGCATTGAGAATCGTCATACTATTACGCCGACCTAATCGGCCTTGGTGACCCTTTGAAACCTGCAGCGTGTCTGTCCAACCTGTTTCCGGGTTATGACAGGAAGCGCAAGCGATATCTCCGGCATTTGATAAAATAGGATCGAAAAAAAGCTGCTTGCCCAGCTCTTCCTTTTGTTTGCTGTAAGGATTATGAGATGGATATTTCACGGGAGGCGGCGGACCTAGAGGCTCTGCCTTTACACCTGAGTCTACCTGAAAGCTCGGCCATTGCGATGGAGTTCTTTCATACCATATTCGCAGAGAATCAACCTCCGAAATCATATCCAAAGAGATCTTACGCTCCTTTGAGGGAAGTGATTCACTAACCCATATGAGTGCGGAAACTAATGCAAATACTATGAGTAACCCTTTAACCATTTCTTTTTTTACTTAAAGGTAAGGGGGGAAACAGGCATGCGGCATCATCACCTCATGCCCGTTTTCCCTCTTTTAGTGTTTAATAAATGGTATCGTCGTTGATTTTTGATTTGGAGCAGACAAACGTAAATAATACATACCGGATTGCAACTGGCTCAAAATTAGCCTTCTGTTCGACTGATATTTCTGAATGGGATAAGTTTGAATTACTCGACCTTGATTGTCAATAATTTCAATCTGCCCATCCTCATCAAGAGCTTGCCCTGTCAACTGTGCTATATTGTTTACCGGATTGGGTGCAAGTTGCCAGTCTTTTGCAAAAACATCTAATGCTGAAGTCGTGCTCTCGACTTCTGCTTTGATGAAAAACGTATACTGTTCATTTTCCGTAAAGTCCGTAGTTACGGTTACTGTTCCGACATCAGTTTGCCCTTCTTCAGCTGCGAAATACTGTATATTAAAGGTATCTCTGTCATTCAGTCCACTTCCTGGTTGAGCATTCTGGAGTAATAGTACAGGATTTACGACATCTGTGGAAAAGCCAAAGCCATCTACTTCTACATCTAGTAGAGCAATAATGGGATCCGCAACCGACGATATCTCAAAAAAGAGTGTCGTGTCGAATGATTGCTGAACTAAGCCCAAGTCTAGGGTATCTCCTGCAACCACAGCATTCAAACTGGGAAGCTCAGTAATAACATAATCGCCTTTTTCTGCAATAAAGCCATGTAACTCTCGACCGATAACACCATCATCCGCCTGAAAATAGATATCCTTCCCAAGTAGAACTAATTCCCTAACATTTGCATCCTGCATCGAAGATCCAATGGATGTCAGCTGCTGCTCAGACTGAAAGTTTCCTGTAAGTGGAACCCGGTAAAGCTCTTGAGTATTGTTACTTTCCTTGGTGTAATATAGAAAGCCTTCCAGAGGCTCGTAAATAAAATCACTATGATCGGGATCTAAATTGTCCGGCGTAAAGGATAGCAATTGAATATTGCCATTCTGCAGAATAAGTTGAAAGGGGTCTGCCAAAAACAGCTCGCGACCAAAGGTGTCAATACCACCCATATCGTTTTCCTCCGTCAAAAAGGCTGTAAAAGTAAATAAAAACCCAAAACGAGCCTGAATATCATCAGGTTCCATGGAGTTTCCTTGATTTAAGTTTGCCCATTCATTAAAATTATTATTGGAAGGGTCTACAACATAAAGACGATCTCCTTCCCCATCGGGGTCGGCCGTGCAGAAAAGCACGGGCGGCGCCACTCCAGCTAGTCCTATTTGAATCAAATTGTCTGGATTAGAATCCTCTTCGCCTGATCTGAAGTCGATAGCTAATTGAGTTCCTGCCGCGGTGCCATCAGTGCGCCATAATTCCCGCCCAAGGGTATCTGCCGCGCGGAAAAACACATTATTTCCTACAGATGTAAATCGAGAAGGGAACGAATTATCGCTACCCAGATTGATATCTTTAAGTAATTGGGTGCCGCCCACAGTCCCATTGGTTACCCACAACTCTGTGCCTTCATCTGGAGTGCGTGCATTAAAATACATCAATCCACCTTCTGCTGTTACAAACTTAAAATTGGGATTACCCACACCAGCTCCGGGGTTTATGTCAAAAAACAGCTCAGTACCAGCCGCTGTACCGTCAGAAACCCACAATTCAGAACTCTCATTCTCCGTTGTGGCTGTAAACCATAGTTGCTCCTGGAATACAACAAAGTCTCTCGGCGCTCCGTTTGCTTCTCCTTCCTGAATGTCTATTAGCAGCTCTGTGCCCGCTTCCGTTCCATCCGTTACCCATAATTCAGTTCCTAAACCCGGCGCACGAGCTGAGAAATAAACCTTTCCATCGAATTCGATGAAGTTTCCGGGATTACTGTTTCCCGCAGAAAAGTCGGGATCGGTATTAATATCTTTTAATAGCCGGGTCCCATCCTCGGTCCCGTCCGAAATCCAAAGCTCTGCTCCGGTATCTTCCGTGTCAGCCCGAAAAATAAGTTGACCATTATAGGTGATAAATCGGTCCGGGCGCCCATCCTCGGCACCGGGATTAATATCTTTAATTAAATCTACTTGTTGCCCCATTAAAAAGGGAGCACATAATGCGAAGAAAAGTAAGGGTAAAAAGGATTTCATATTTGGTTGTTTTACGTTTTAAAATTTTTTTTAGTTATCGAAGGGTTGGAGCAAAAAATAGTATTTTACCTCGGTTGGGCCCCCTATATCTGATTCATCGAAAATGACTTCTAATTCAATTTGTTCGGTGATTTCAGAATAAGTACCCTCTCCCTTGATACCAATATAAAAGAAAGGAGGCAGACTTGTACTACTTTTTCTATAAACCCGTATGTTTTGTTCTATGACTTTAACTCTTCCTTCGCGTGGGTTATTTTCATCGACGGGAATAAATCGCAAGGCTTCTTCCATCCGAAGTCGCGCAGAGGCACTTTGAACATCTTGATCTGCATAGATTCGATGCATATTAAATATGTTAGTGCTTCGCGTGCTATCCGTATTATACAGTCCGATCACGTTGGGCTTTGTAGGGTCGCGATGCACAAAGGCGAAATGCCGACCGTTCGCTGGGCCAGTATCCTGGTCCGAATCATTGTCGTAACCCCATAAGCGAGCAAATTCCTCCCGCGGTGCCCATAGCTCCATATCAATATCGTGGCCAGCGCCTACGGTAATCTGCGTTTGCTTTCTTTGAGCTACAGGAACATAGGTCGAATCTTCTACGATCTCAATTTGAGCTACGAGGCCATTATACTCTTCTCGACCCTGAGTAAGCGCGATACCGATCCTTACCGATGTAGATCCTAATTCAGGTCTAAGGGATGATGGAAAATCAATCAGGTTTTCATCCTCAAAAAGAGAGCCCGAAACTGAAAAGTGAATTTTACCGTATTCTTCTCGCCATTCCTTATTGAAAATCAAGCGAAGAAATAAACTATCCTGAAAGGTCAGGATGTAGTTCTCTTGTTCCCATGCAACCTGAGGTGGGGCTGGGTTGACTTCACTCAGCTCTTCTCGACATGCGAATAGCCCTAAAAGAACCAACAAAAAATAAAGACACCTCATTTTAAAATGATTTTAAATGCAGAATGTGCCCCGGATTCCGGAAAGCCCAAATGGAACCCGGCAGTGTTTTCTACAAGTTCAAACAAAATTTCGGCGGGCTCAGGTTCCCGAATTTGAATCTCAATTTGCGCTTCCAGCTCGTCAGGTGCAATTGCCACTTCAAGCACCTCATTTAGAGGTGTTCCTTCCGACCCTAGCACTTCTATGTTACCACTACTGCCTATTATTCTATGCCTGACCAGCACTTGAACTGTATCGAGCTGCAAAGCACTACTCATGGCAAGTGGTATGGAGATGTGTGTCGAATCGCTTAAATCAGGCAACTCCAAAACCAAGGAGTCATGAGCCCCTTCGTTTAAAACAAACCCGTAATTGAATCGGATAAAAGCATTCTCTACATCAAATCGCTTATCATCAAATGCATCGGTTCGCCAGTCTGTACAAGATGAGCAGACTACACATACAAAAAGCATCAAAACCTGGAGTGTGTACTTCATCAATAGCCTGGGTTTTGTTCCAATAATGGGTTTACAATAATGGCCTCTTGAGGAATCGGAAGAACGTATCGATCGCTCGGATAGGTTTGTGAGCAATTCTCAAAACCGGATGATTCACAAGCATTGCGAACAACATCCTCTTGCCTGCGACGAATATCCCAAAAAGCCATGCCTTCCAAAGCGAGTTCTTTAGCTCTTTCCTCTGCGATAAATGTCAACCACTCACTAGCAGAACCAGAAGGAAGGGCTGGATCGTTCTGTGACTGCAACAGAACTTCCCGCATCAGGTTTTCTACCTCTGTCAGTTGGCCAAGTTGGGCATAGGCCTCAGCCTGATTTAGCAAAACTTCTGAAGCGCGAATAATCAGTTTTGGCTGGGTGGTGTTGGGTTCGAAAGGATATTTCCTGGAAAAAATGAGCGATTCCGACACTTCGTAAAGTTGACGCCGCTCATCATCCTGAGCATAAGAGTCAAACAACTCTTGAGTCACAATAAATGTTTGAGCACGCGCAGAATCCCCACTTCCAAAAACCGCATTTAATCCGGTCGCCTGACGATACGATTGATCCAGAACCCACAAGGCTTCGGCATATCGGCTTTCGGTCCAGTTTTCGACATAGGAATCGGGG
>CAZVLN010000032.1:0-26712 GCA_964627995.1 uncultured Saprospiraceae bacterium | reverse complement strand
CAGTAAGCGAAGTCGAACTGTTAAAAGTGACCGCTTTCGATATTGCTGACCTTAGTCGGCCGTAGGTACATTGCAGCTCGTAAAGCAAAAATAGCAACTAGTCGAAATACTCTGCGCTCTTCGCGACTTCGCGGTGAATCTCGCGTCCAGAATCATGAAAGAACTAAATTTTACGGGAAGTATTTTGTGCACTGCAGACTATATTGGCGATTTGGCGCTTGACGCCAATTTTATGACGCCCTTGCGTTAAAAAGCAGAAAAGGTTTAACGAAAAGGAGTACCTGTATCTATTCGTGTGATTTTCCTAATCAAACAAAGCCTGCGTACTACCGTTTACTATTTAGTATTAATGAGAATTTTATGGCAAACTTTTATTTTAAGAAGGTGATAAAAAACTTTTCCTTTTTTCGTGTTTCAAAATGGTCCATTTTATTGCGAATTGGCTTACACTTATATTTTATGTACTTTTTCATAATCGCTTTTCACCTCACCTCCCCTTCTCTATCTGCACAATACACTGCCGGACCTAAAAAGCAGCTTAATTCTGTAGAGCTGCAGGAGAAAATACAGGAATTAAAGTGGACCAGAATGAATTTTAATACGTTTTATCCTGGGATGGATCGTTCGAAAGCTCTTTTTTGCCGATGGGAATATGCCATCGAGCAAAACAGTCGTATTCCATTCCGATTTCGCTTGGGTACTTTGGATTATGTAGATCAACTTGAAAATAAAAGAACTCCGATACGGTAATTTTATTATTTTTGATAAAAAACCGAACGTTATGATTGATGCAATTTTGTCGCAGTTGAAAAATCAGATTACCGGCGAATTAAAGTCCAAAGCAAACTTGAACGATGAAGAAGTGGATAAAGTAGTTCAAGCTACAGGCAAAGCTGCGGATGAAGAGATCGGGAAATCTCTATCTATTGGTAATGTTTCTACCTTAATGAATCTATTTTCCAGCCAATCCAATAATTCCTCGGCAAACTCCCTGCAGAACACACTTCAAAATACGCTGACAGATAAGATCGTACAGTATGTAGGTGTGGATAAATCCAAAGCCCAAATGATTTCGGGTATTGTTCTCCCTCAGATTATGAATTTGATTACAAATAAAAACGAACAGACTCCTGCTGATGACAGCTCGCCATTAATGGACATGTTTTCCGATGCTCTGGGTGGCGGAAAAAGCAAAGGTGGCGGACTACTTGGCGGTTTGGCGGGTCGGTTCTTCGGTAAAAAGTAAGAAAATTACAATAGAATCTCTCCCGAAAACACCTGCCGAACCGGGCCTCTAAGAAAGATATGTTCATATCCTTCAGCATGCAGACGTCTGGCACGTACTTGAAATTCACCCCCTTTCATTTCAACGGAAGTACTTAAAGTCGCTTGTGAAGCTTTCTGTGAAGTATGTAGGGAGAGCGCTACGGCCACTACCCCAGTTCCACATGCCAATGTTTCTGCCTCTACTCCTTTCTCAAAGGTTCTCATACGGATTCCATTTTCATGGCGTGTCCAAAAGTTAACATTTACACCTTGAGGCTTAAAAATTTCATGGTGGCGCCACCGCCGACCTTCGGAGAACACGTCGATCTGGTCGAGGTGGTCTACTTGAAGGCAGAAATGGCGAGATCCCGTGTCCACAAAGTATCCGTCTTCAATTCGGTTCGGAGTACTTGTAGGACGCAAAGAGATTTCGATGTCCTCAAGGTCATGTACAATAGCCTGGTGCTGACCGTCATAAGCACGGAAGGTGATATTCTTCTGTAGATTAAAAAAATCGCAAGCAAAAGCAACTGCGCAACGTGCCCCATTTCCGCAGAAGCAGCTTGAGCTTCCATCTGCGTTGTGATAGATCATTTGAAAATCGTAGGATAGATCATCCGGAGCCTTAACACTTATTAATCCATCTGCGCCAATTCCTTTATGGCGATCACATAATTTTTGAATTTGCCTGGGGTCGTCAATCAGGGCATAGTATTCCGGCCGCAAGACAATGAAATCATTGCCTGCGCCCTCCATCTTTTGAAAGGGTATCCGATTGGGCTTCTGTTTCGGATTGGTTTTGGGTGCCATCTGTCTTTGTTTTATTCTTAGACTCCGAAGACTCCGCCTTCTTGTTTTTATCGGATTGGAGTTTTTCCAAATGCGGGTATTGAATGATGCTTTGTTCTTCAAACTTAGCTGGGTAATTCCCCGTCACTTTTAGATATACATAGCGGGAGGTAGCCAGGAGAATAAATCCAAGTAAAATATAGAGAGAAAGTCGAACAAATGCACTCCCCCAAATTGTATTTGCTTGCGGACCACTGGACTGACCATCATCCACTTCATTATTGTCCTTATTTTCACTAGAATCTGCCATAGCATTATTTTAAGGAAAGATAGTTTAGTTTCCGCATCTAGCCAAACCTGATGATGGCGGAAGATGAAAAATTACTTTTTTATCCAGCGATAATCGAATCCCAGTTCAAAATAACGTGGCATACCAGGTCGCCATCCAGCAGGGCGCAGGGCTACATTATACACCTCGTCTAACAAATTATTGGCGCGAAGGTAAATTTGAAGGCCTGAAGAGAGTTGATATTGAGCTTGAGCTGATAAAAGGACTCGACTATCAAGAAGAGGGGCATCCGGGCTACTATTGAAATTGGGGCCTGCTTTTGATAACATATTAGTCTGATAGTGAAGCTGAGCAAACACCCCAAATCGATCACTTTTGTAACCCCACTGCGCCCAGATAGTATGTGGACTAACGTAGGGGAGAAAATCTCCCTGAGAAACTTCACCCCAGGGATCAAAATCACTTTCGAAATCCTCTTGGAAAGTGGATTGGATAAGGGTGTAGCTCATTTCCAAAGGCCAACGCTTGTGGACATCATATTTCACATAAACTTCGACCCCTGCAGATCTGGCGGCTCCTCCGTTGATCAAATCAACCGCCGAGGGGTTTCCCCCTGCCACGAGAGTGCTTCCCAGAAGGTTTTGGTATTCATGCCAAAAGCCTGTCATTTGGAATTGGAAGGATGAAGTACTAAAATATCGGTATCCCAATTCCGAATTAATACTTTCCTCCGGATTTGATTCTGCACTATTTCCTGGCGGCGTAAATCCCCTCACTACTGAAGCAAAAATTTGGGATTTAGTATTTAAGTCATAATTGACACTGACACCTGGAAGAAATGTCAGGATAGTATTAGATCTTTCACTTAGATCAATACCCGTCCGGTCAGGATCCTCTTTCCCGTAATTTTCTCGCTCAGCGTAGATATACTCCAGGCGTCCCCCTGCAGTGAGGGTAAAGTCATTTTTTTGGTAAGTGTATTCGCCAAAACCCGAGGCAACGCTAGTCCGCTCAATGCGATTACTTTCTGTTCCGGGAATTCCTTCAGTTAAAAGGGAAAGGCTTTGATTTCCCATCGTATAATCATCCACCCATTGAAAGCGGTCTACTGCATCTGTGTGTAGTCGAATCCCGGCTTGAATGGAGTGAAAGGTCGTTTGCCAATTTAATCTAGATTGAAATCCATAGGAATAATACGAGCGGTTATTTGCCTTTAAAGCTAAAGATGCATCCGATTGGGCTTGGCCTTGGATTACATTTAAAAAGGGTTGGTAATCTCCGGGCCGTGATAGTATTCTAGATATGGAAATAGTCTCATCGCCAATACTTACTTTATCTAGTTTGTACCAATTTCGCTCGAAGGTGTGGCCATATAAAGTGCTCACAATAGAGAGAGATTGTGGAAGTGTCCAAGTATGTGTTAGGTGCCCCGAGGTGAATTCAGTATTCATTTGATCACGCTCCGATCCCGCATACCGGCGCAGTGGGTTTTGTGCAAAATCAGATGCAGTTAAACCCAAATAGGTTTCATTAGAGGTTTCTTGAACATTTAGGAATTTTCCCGAGAGTTGATGGCGATGACCATTTTTATCAGATAATAGATATCGAAGCTTTAGATGGAAATCGCGTTTGTCAAAGCCCGTATCGTCATTGGGTCCGTCTAATTCCTTAAAACCATCGGAATGCTGTCCAAAATACTCGACCATATAACCGAGGCGCCCCACTTCATCACCCGCTGTAAGGTGTACTTGCCGAGTATTAAAAGATCCCGCCCCGACTCGCATGCGAAAATCGGTACGAGTAGGGATAGGAGTGGATAATAAGTTTAGCACACCTCCCGTGGTATATGGGCCAGCAGTAAGTCCAGCCGATCCCATGCGGACTTCCGCACTATTCATACGTCCCATGGTAGGGAAATAATAAGCGGCCGGCGCAGAATAAGGCGCGGGCGCTGAGGGTACCCCATCCTCCATAACCAAAATTTTAGATGAACGAGCCGCACCACTGCCACGAATACCAATGTTAGGTCGAAGGCCAAACCCCTCTTCATCCTGAATTTGCAAACCCGGAACCCGCTGAAGCATCTGATGGGGATCTATAGTTCGAATTTGTTTGAGGTAATCCGAGCTCAGATAGTAAGAAGTTGGACCCTTCCGCTGGATGAAATCTTTTCGGGACGTCAAACTTAAGGCCATTAATTCAACATCCGGTAGAGTATAAGAATTTGACCACTGATCAATAGTGTCATTATCAGTGCATTTATGCAAAGGTGCTAATGGTAGGCTATACATACACTCAAAAGAACCATTAGATGGATGACTGAAAATCTTATGTAAGTATTGATGACTGCTCCGGCTGCATTCATAAGGCTCATTATGTGCATTTGCGAAGAAAAACTGGGTGGACAAAAGGAATAGTGCGCTTATTAACGTAAAGGGCAGCTTCATATGGAGGCTATTTAGACCAATTCTAATTTAAGGCAAATATAATTATATTTAAGAAGTAAAAAAGTAATACCAATGAATTCTAATTTAAAATCCTAGTGCTTCTTTCACCCGATGAAATGAGATTACAAAATAGCAAGTGGGGAAGGCCGCAAATAGACTCTAAGAATACGGCTACGGTGCTGTCTGTTATCTCAACAGCAAAGAAGAGTCGCCATAACTGAGGAATCGAAAATCATGAGTAAGAGCATACTCATAGACTTTTTTCCAATCCTCCCCTATGAAAGCCGCGATCAATGCCAGCAAAGTGCTTTGCGGTTGATGAAAATTCGTGATCAAACCATCTATAACCTGCCAGGGGTACCCCGGCATGATGTATAAACCCGAGTGAAAATCAAGCTGCTCCAGGTTTTCGTTAGTCATATAGTCCAACAAATACTGAAACGCCTCGGGGACCGTCATTTCTTGCGAAAGTCTGTAAGCATCCTCTTGATTCACGTTTGGAACTGCTGCAAATTCACCTCCCTTCATCTTTACAGCTAGCCAATACAAACTTTCAATAGATCGGAGGCTCGTCGTTCCCACACAAATGACTGATTTTGAGTTTTTACTCATTTGTTCTAGCATCGATCTATTGACTACAATACGTTCTGCGTGCATACTATGATCAACTAGCTTTTTAGCTTTAACCGGCTTGAAGGTGCCGGCGCCCACATGTAAAGTTAGGTATGCTAGGTCGTGGCCTTTCTGTTGCAACTCTTTGACTTGGTCACCTACAAAATGTAAGCCTGCCGTAGGAGCTGCTACAGCCCCCTCCCTTTCCGCGTAAACCGTTTGATATTGCTCCCTATCAGTATCTTCCGTCTCTCTGTTTAGGTAAGGCGGTAGGGGCACCTCCCCCGCTTCCTGCAAAATAGATGAAAAGTTGATACCTCCGTCCCATTCGAACTGTACTAATACATCGTCCTCCCTTCTTTGAATCCTCTGCGCGCGCAATTCTGTACCTGCGATGTTTAGCTTCAATGTATCGCCTGCTTTAAAGCGCTTCAAGTTTCCTACCATACAGGCCCATGTGCACGTTCTAGTTGCACACAAGGCCTCTTCTACAGGTGTTTGATAAGGTTCCAGGCAAAAGACTTCAATATGAGCTCCTGTAGCCTTTGCAAAATGTAATCTAGCGGCCAGGACACGAGTGTTGTTAAACACCAGTAAAGAATCCTCCGGCAAATACTTTTCCAATCCCTCAAAAATATCTTCTTTTATCTGTCCGTTTTGATAGACCAGCAATTTAGAATGATTTCTAACCGGCAGTGGATATTTGGCTATGCGCTCCTCTGGTAAATTATAAGAAAAGTCATTGGTTTGGAGTTGTTCTCGTTTCATTTGTGCAAAGATAACGCTAGCTCATGAATTGTCCCGAAGGATTCGTATAGAATATAACTTTTAGGGATTTACGTTTCCGACTATTTAATATAATAACTTCAAACTGTGATCTTGTTTTAACTCATCTTGTCCATTCGTCTTGCAGCCAACAAAAAAGCATTGAGAAAGATTTACTACATGTTAGTGTTCACTCCTAAAGTGATCGAAAACCAATCTATTTTGGCATCCCTTTCTCATTCTCAGGCTGACCTATCAAAGCATTTAAAAACAGTTGAGCAGCAGCCAAATTGGTAGCTAAGGGAATATTGTGCACATCACATATACGCATTAGCATCTGCACATCGGGCTCGTGCGGATGCTTATCCAAAGGATCGCGAAAGAAAATAATCAAATCAAGTTCTTTTTGGGCCGCCATCGCGGCAATTTGAGCATCCCCTCCGATGGGGCCGGACAAAACCTTATGTACCTTCAATCCAGCATCTTCTACCAGTCCACCCGTGGTGCCTGTTGCTACAAGGTCTACTTTTTTAAGCGTATCCTTATAGTTTAGCAAAAAAGAAACCATATCAGCTTTTTTTCCGTCGTGCGCAACGATAGCAAATTTCATATTGTTCTTTTTTTAGCTTAACTATGAGCATACTCTTTCACAAGAAAGAAGGCTCAACTTAATTTTAATAAGTCCGGCACCCCTATCGGTCTAACCTGATGAAACCCTTCTCCGTAGGTAGCATTTATAAACCGTCCCATCATTCTATCCTGAGCATCCACATTATCCAAAAAATCTTTTGAACTAATTGGGCTTTCCGGCTCCTCAGAATTCGGGTCATAAAATTGTGAAGAAAAAGCCTTAATCATTTGCATTTTATCTTCAAAAAAGTCGGAAATGTCCACCACTAAATCTGGCGTACTGGAATAATCCTGAATATATTGATAAATGGTCTTCGGACGCCAGGATTCCTGTTCTTGACCATTCAAGGGGTCTAGAGTATGAATACGGCGAAGACCTGAAAGAAAGCAGGCATCTTGCGTCAAGCGAGAAGCTCGGGCGTGATCCGGATGTCGATCCCACCTTGCGTTAATTAAAACCGTTTCAGGTCTATATTTTCTAATGTAGGGTATGATGGCCCGTGCATGCTCATCGTCATGATTAAAAAACCCATCAGCCAAACCAACATTTGCTCGCATGGATATCTTACCAATTTGGGCAGATTTGTGGGCTTCTTCCATTCGAATTTCAGCAGTCCCTCTGGTTCCTAATTCTCCCTTTGTTAGGTCTAAAATGCCGACTTGGTAGCCCATGTGGATATGGCGAAGTAAAGTACCTGCAGCACACAATTCTATATCATCGGGGTGCACTCCTACGGCAAGTATATCAAGTTTCATCATTACCAATGCATTAAGGCAGATCCCCAGGTAAACCCGCTACCGAAAGCAGCCAAACACACTAAGTCCCCAGGCTTCACCCGACCATTTTCCCATGCCTCAGAAAGTGCTATGGGAATGGAAGCTGCTGTAGTGTTACCGTATTTTTGAATATTATTATAGACCTGATCATCGCTCAACTTTAGCACTTTCTGAACAAATTGCGCGATGCGTAAATTTGCTTGATGAGGGATCAATAATTTGAGGTCTTGTGGACTATATTGGTTGGTTTGAAGTGCTTCCATAATTACCTCAGGAAACTTTTTAACTGCATATTTAAACACAAACTGTCCATTCATATTTGGAAAGATCATACCTTCATCTATCATTTTTTGGGTTAGAAATAACCCTCCAAATTCTTCGTCACCAAATCCAAAGTCTGTCTCTTTATCGTGGTAGCCACCGTGAGAGCCCGGGGAGATAAAACTCAATTCTTCGGCATGCCGTCCATCCGAATGTAGATGAGTAGAAAGAATCCCTCGGTCATCGTCCTCCGTCGGCCTTACTACAGCAGCTCCAGCGCCATCGCCAAAGATGACAGCCACATTTCTCCCTCGGGTTGTATAATCTAGGCCCATAGAGTGTACTTCAGATCCTACAACTAAAATATTTTCGTACATACCCGCTTTGATGAACTGATCTGCGACAGAGAGTGCGTATACAAATCCAGAGCATTGATTTCTAATGTCAAGCGCCCCAATCTCGGTTTTTGAGATCCCGAGTTCCCGTTGCAAGAGAACACCACATCCAGGAAAGAAATAATCAGGACTTAGCGTAGCAAAGATGATAAAGTCAAGGTCGTTTTTATGAATTTCAGCTCGCTCAAGGGCAATCTTTGCGGCCTCAGCTGCTAAAGTCGTCGGTGTCTCTTCATGCCTTTTCGCATACCTCCGTTCTTTAATACCTGTTCGTTCTCTGACCCATTCATCTGAAGTGTCCATATACTGAGCCAGGTCATCATTGGTTACGACTTTTTCTGGAACGTAGTGTCCAATTCCTGCGATGTAGCTTTTATTCATAACTGAAAATTTTCCATGAATATAACGAATGAACAATAAATGGGGCTTCCCCACAGTAACATTCGTTGCAAAATCACATTAAAGACAGTCATTCCAAAGAAAAAGTTCATCGTAATTTTCAAACAGAAAAACAGAAATCACATCACTGAGGGTTAAGTTTTCCGCTCTTTCTTTTTCGCAGCAGGAAATAATATATTATTCAGGATGAGTCGGTACCCAGCTGAGTTCGGGTGTAAATTCAGGTCAGTTTCAGGATCTCCTACTCTGTGTTGGTAGTCCTCCGGATCGTGACCTGCATAGAAGGTCCATGTGCCCTCACCGCGCGTTCCGTGAATATACCGCACCTCATCTACAGCTTTATTTTCCCCTAAAATAATGACTTCAGGTTTTATATACTGTTTTTTGAAAGCTGTGGTTTGCCCCATGAAGCCTTTGACTGTTCGTGTATGATTTTGAGTTAGCATAGTGGGCACTGGGTCCCACTTAGCGGAAAAATCAAATAAAGAAAAGTAGTCTTGTTTTGCATCTAAGCGTCGTTGTGCGGTGTTATCCAGCGTAGAATACTCATAGACCATGGGATTCTTCTCCAACTGAAAATCTTGAAAAGCCAAACATTGGTCATAATTTAATAATGGGTCAGGATTGGGATGAGCCGGGTCACCGTCAAATATCTGTGCTACGATATCTACGTTTCGGGCAGCAAGTGCAATATCATAGGTGTCTGTTGCAGAACACATAGCAAACATAAAGCCACCTCCAATGATATACTCCTGAATTTTATCGACTACAGCGAGTTTGAGTTCAGATACTTTATTGAAACCCAATTCTGCAGCTAAGCTCTCCTGACGTTCTTGATGCGCACGATACCAGGCTGTACCGCCATATGCCCTATAAAATTTCCCATATTGGCCTGTGAAATCTTCATGGTGGAGATGTAACCAATCATACTGGGCAAGTTTATCCCCTATTACTTCCTTATCATATATTGTTTCATAGGGTATTTCGGCATATGTCAATACCAGCGTTACGGCATCATCCCAGGGTTGAATACTTTCTCCTCGCGCATTAACATCTGGTGTGTACACTGCAATCTGAGGCACTACCTCCAACTTTATGGCTTCCTGGTTGATTTCAGGGTGAGCAATCTCTTCCCGAATGGCGGTAAATTGAGAATTAGATATAACCTCGTATGCCACACCTCTTGTTTTACATTCCTTTTCAAACGCAGCGTTGTGTTGGAAAGCAAAGCTTCCACCTCTATAATTAAGAAGCCACCAACTTTCAACTTCTTTTTCCAACACCCAATAGGTAACTCCATAGGCTTTCAAATGGTCAGTTTGCGCCTCATCCATAGGTAAAAGCATGTAAGAAGCCTTCATTGAGAGCGAGAAGCAAAAGAAAATAAGACCAATCCACAGAAACTTAAGTTTCATATATTCTTTTTTTGAAGATAACGAAGGTAATATAAAATCATTGTGAAAAAATGCAGAAACAGATGTATCTCGTTCCTAGATGTTGTATTTTCCACATTAAATCCGCATTTCACCTAATTTACTCTGATCCATTAGATTACAAAATTACCAACTTGAAAATTAGAAACAGGTAAAAAAAGAATACCGTTAAAATATGTACTTATGAAAATGAATATTCTCTGACAGTCGTTAGAACTTTAGTCTTTAATAATATCTTTTGCATATTTGCCCTTATAAATTGATATAATTTGAACTCCATACATTTCGACTATCCCACCTCATACCTACTATTGTGTGCTGGTATCGCTATTGTTTTTGCCCTTGTTCTATATTTTAGAGATCAGCGCTGGGCAGATAAAAGCCAAATTTTACCCTTTATTCTAGGAACACTGAGAGGATTGGTAGTTTTTATCTTATCCGTACTTTTACTTTCCCCTTTCCTCACTTATTTTGAAGAAAAAACCGAAGAGCCAGTCGTTATTTTAGCAATCGACAACTCTGAATCTATGAGGACGGGGCCAGACACTCTTTTACCTCAACTACGCCAGCTTCCATCTAAGTTGAGAGAGGAATTAAAATCATTTGAGCATGTCCAAATCACCTTTGGTGAAGAAGTAAATCCGCTCGACAGTTTGGACTTTAATGAATCAAAAACGGATATTTCATCTGTTTTTGACTTTGTGAAAAATGATTTGCAGGGCCGAAATATTGCTGGTATAGTGCTAGTCAGTGATGGGATGTATAATTTGGGGCAAAATCCTCAATACGCTATTTCAGACCTTAATGCACCTATTTTTCCGATTGCGATGGGTGACACCTCAACTAAAAAAGACATCTCACTGGTAGATCTATTTCACAATGAAATAGCTTATCGTGGAGATCATTTTCTTGTAGAAGCAGATGTAAAAGCTGAAGCCTGTCAGGGAAGTGAAACTACCATTTCATTGTATGCATTTGAAG
The DNA here is from genome assembly GCA_964627995.1 of uncultured Saprospiraceae bacterium. Classification (GTDB taxonomy): domain Bacteria; phylum Bacteroidota; class Bacteroidia; order Chitinophagales; family Saprospiraceae; genus JAWLFI01. The sequence continues at coordinate 15,668 of CAZVLN010000032.1, read as the reverse complement.
ATGGAAAACCAAAACGGGTAGGTCAAAAACAAGTGTCAATTGACCAGACTAGCTATTTTAACACCTTCGAGTTTAAAACGAAGGCAGAAGTGGCCGGTGTTCAAAAGTTCATGGTAACTGTAAGTGGAGTGGATGGGGAATCTACAATAGAAAACAACAGTAAAATATTTTACATCGATGTGATTGATGGGCGGCAAAAAGTGCTTCTCGTTGGAGGTGCTCCTCATCCTGATTTGACAGCCATGAAACAAAGTTTAACGGCAAATGAAAATTATGAGGTTGATGTAATATTACCAAAAGATGAGCTTCCCGAGCTTAAGGAATATGATGTTTTAATATTGCACCAAACCCCATTTAAAAAGTCGAAGCCCGCTTACCTTGACGCTGTTCTAAATTCAGACTTGCCAAAACTTTTTGTCACAGGCTTAGATACTGACTTCAAGCAGTTGAATCAACTTAATACTGGGTTAGATGTAAACATAAAGCGAGGAAGTGCAAATACTGTTTCCCCACGTCCTAATCCCAATTTCAATGCCTTTTCATTTTCTGAAGAGAATGCAAATAGACTGGCTAACTATCCACCCTTAGAAACACCCTTCGCTGATTTCAATATTTCGGCAGGTGGACAAACTATGTTTTACCAGAATATTGGTAATGTATCAACCCAGTTTCCATTAATAACCTTAGGTCGGACCAATAGAGAAGCGCGGACTGCTTTCATCCTAGGTGAAGGCTTTTGGAGATGGCGCTTGTATGAATTTGACCGATCAGGAGCTAAAGGCCCAGCAGATCAATTACTAGGTCAAATCATACAATATCTTTCTGTGACCGACGATAAACGCAGATTTATTTCTGAGACGGGGAAGAGTTTGTACGATGAAAATGAGCCGATCCAGTTTCGGGCTGAGTTTTATAACAAAAACTACGAGCTCATAAATTCGCCTGATGTATTTATAGAACTCCGCTCATCTGAAGGAGATTCATATCGGTATACCATGAGCAAGAAAGATGATTTTTATACGCTTAATGCTGGATTTTTACCGATAGGAGATTATTCCTATTCAGCTACTTTGACATGGAATGGTGAAGATTTCAATCATACGGGTAAATTTGCCATTAAGGAAATTCAACTCGAATTATATCGCACTACCGCAGACCACAATTTGCTTCGCCTTCTAGCCAATGAAAGCGGGGGAAGCGTAATGGAATTTAATGAATTGACAATCGACCTGCAGAAAATTCGCGAAAGTGATACAGCTCAAGCGATATTGTACAGCCAGCCTACCACACGAGCATTGATCAATCTTCCCATAATCTTTGCTTTAATTATGATCTTACTTACAATCGAGTGGTTCACCCGCAGGTGGGTAGGAAGTTACTAAAGACTAAATTTTAGGAACGTTGATATACCTTCATTACACTAAAGGTGTGTATGAAGACGCTTTCCATTTCCTGGCAGGAAGTACCCGCTGTAAGGCTTACTCTTCCTCTTATTTTGGGCGGCTTTATTTATATACTCATTCCCGGTATTGATCCTAAAGGATCTTTTTTATTCCTACTTTTTCTTTTTTTCAGCATAGGATTCTTCAACCGTTTATTTTGGGGAGTTTCCTTTTACTTGATACTAGCCCTTTGCGGATATATGCATATCCAACATAACGATCAGGCCCTGGGTGATTCCATTACTATACCCACAGATTCAATATACTTACAAAATGTAACCGTTGTAAATACAATATGGGACCCTATCCATGAGCGTTGGCGCGGCAAGGCGAAAACCAAAATTCAAGAACTAGAAGGTCGAGGGTTAAATGTTTATTATTGGATGGAACAGAAAGATTCCAGCCAACAGCTTAAAGAAGGAGATCATATTATCGGAAAATTTGCTTTACAAAAAGCGCGAAAAGCAAAAATGCCCGGTGCTTTTGATTTTAGAGAATATCTAAACAGTAAAAATATTGGTTTCACGATCTACATCCCCGCTTATTTAGACTATTCCATTTATACTCCGAGTAGGTCAGGTAGCTTGATGACTATTAGTTCCTGGCGGCGCACCAAAATAGACGATATTGGATTTTACACGGATTCTCTGGCCCATAGTTTATTGAAGGCAGTGTTATTTGGAGATAGCAAGTCACTGCCCGACAAGGTCCGCAAGCAATTTGCTGATGCTGGAATGGCACATATTTTAGCTGTTTCAGGAATGCACGTGGGTATTCTAATTTTAATTATACAGATCATGTTACGCCTGATATTTAAATCCTTCAGGGGAAAAATGCAATTGCAGTTCATTCTAATCATTTCAAGCGTTTGGATGTATGTGGCTCTATGTGATTTTGCCGCTTCTGCAAGTAGAGCCGCAATTATGGCCAGTTTCTATTATTTGGGTAAAGCCTGCAAAACGACTGCCCCCGGCCTTAACACTCTAGGGCTTAGCGGTTTGGTATTGTTTTTATGGGATCCCTTTGTACTGTTGGATTTAGGAGCTCAACTATCATTTTCAGCCATGCTGGGCATACTATTATCATTTCCTTTTTGGCAATATGTTTTTTTACGTTGGACTCCTATGCCTGAAAATTGGGCCACATTGATTGCTCTATCGTTTGCAGCTCAGCTAGGTGTTGCTCCCCTCCTTTTATATCATTTTGGTACCATCCCTATACTCTTTTGGCTTTTCAGTATTCCGGCTGCTTACTTAGCTGTATTTCTATTTGCGGGAGGATGGATTTTAGTTCTTTTAAGTGAGTTTTTTCCAGTAGCAGCCACTTATTGGGGTTTAGTTATGGATGCCGTTTTAGGGCTTTGGACCTTTCTCATGGATTTTATATTTAAAGAAGGGCTCCCAAAAATAGAGATACCATATTTTCCTATTTCTTATTTTATTTGTTTTCTGGGATTTACAGTAGCTCTTGTCAAGTGTTTGCACAGTAACACGAAACGTAAACTTTTCAATAATCTTTACTTCTTACTTTTCTTGTATGGTTGCTTCCTGTTTATAAAAAGTTACGACGAAAGAAAAACCGAAGTCAAAGCGATTAAAGTTGAAAACGAAACATTCACCCTATTCAAATCCAACAAAGAAGTTTTCGTTTTAGGTGATAGTGATTTAAAAAATGTATACGATAATAGCTATCTCTTTAATCAACTCTATTCCGCATATGACATTGAAAAATGGCAGTACGTGCCTATTGAAGATCACTTAGTCAAAGACATTGTTAGGATTCAGTCTGTTAAGCAGGCTACAAATTCAAAATGGGAATTACCGGCAGAATTAGTTCATTAAAAGTTTATACGCAAACCAATTTGAGCACTCTGCTGCTGTCCATCAATGATCATATATGGCCTTACATCTTTTGCAATCTTTTGACTGCTTAGGTATGCGATAATGTCAAAAGTGAATAAAAATGCGCCTTGAAGAATGATGGATTGCCCCCACCCTTCAAATCGATCTGCATTCCCGTTTTCATACCTCCTGGATCGTTCTTTGAGATAAAACCCACCTGCTATATACCCAAGATCTAAGCCTGCATTAAATAAAAGCGACTTTTGATAGCGTTCATACTTCTTCCACGCTTCGGAAAACTCACTATTTGATTTGGTCCTTGATGCGCGCCAGTAACCCAAAGCAGCAATTCCGAAGTTTACTGCATTCCAACCGGCGTTCATCTGATGGAAATATTTTCCAGAGCCGGAGGTATTGCTTTGCAAAATCAGTCCACCAGTCATATTGATTGCCGCCCAACCTCCCAATGTAAGCATCGCACGCTTTTCGTGCTTTTGGCGCTTTTTATCAAACATCAAGGTCTGATCAAATGACTGAGAGTAAATGAATGAAAAAGCCTCTAAAACTAAAATAGACAGAAATAATAGTCGCATGTTTTTATGAATAACTTAACAACTCCTGATTTTGTTCGCAGTTTTGGGAACGGCAGAATACTCTATATACACAAACTGATGAATCTATTTATTAATTATTTGCACACCTTATGTGGCACTTTACAGCGAATGAGCGACGCGGACTTATCATTTGGGTTTTATGCGTGGTATCTATAAGTTTCACTCCCTACATTATCCCAGAAACTGATGATAATGAACTCATTATGTCTATATTTAGAAATCATTCCATCATGCCAGATTCGCTTTTGACGCTATTCTCTGAGAGTGATTCATTAGCATCAAACACATCTTACGACCCGAATACCATAGATGCAACCCAATTACAAGAAAAAGGACTTTCAGAGTTTATTGCAAAAAGATGGGTGAGGTTTAGATCTGCTAAAGGTGGCTTCGAAACTAAAAATGATATCCTTTCGATCTATGGAATAGATAGTACTTGGGTAGAATTAGAGAAAGATAATTGGGATTGGGGAAAAGACCAAACATCTACTGGAGAGCGTCATTTAGCTGACTCAGTTGCGAAGCCCTCCTACCCCAAGCTAAAAGAAGCGGCGACAGAACCGAATCCTCCTTCAGGTAAGCGTCTGAATATCAATACTGCTCAGGCATCTGAACTAAAAAGTATTGGTTTTAATCAAAATGTAGCACACCGACTTGTTGCCTATAGAAAGAAGGCCGGTCCGTTTTATACCCATCGTGACCTGTTAAATATTTTCGACATTGACACACAGTTTGTTGAAGAAATTTTACCGGTCCTTTTTATTGATACAGCACGATTACCTTATTTAGATGTAAATTATGCAAGCAAAGAAGAATGGGAAAGCCTGCCCGGAATTGGTCCAGTGTATGCAGAGCGAATAATGAAATTCCGCGATGCCTTAGGAGGATTTATCGATAAAGGTCAACTTAAGGAGGTATATGGTCTGCCCGAAGCCACATGGCTTCGAATCAGCCCCAGAGTTAAACTAAGAGCTAATAAAATTCAAAAACTAAAAGTCAATGCTGCTGATATGGAGGATTTCGCACGACATCCATATATCGACTGGAGCTTAGCGAAGAGGTTATACCGTTATAAAGAGCAGCATTACCCGATTACAAATCTGGATGGCATGCATGGCTTGGACGAAGAAAAGCTTGAGAAATTACTACCCTATTTCGATTTCAGCCTTGATCGCAAATCTAGCAAAGATGTGGCCAAGCTTAGTTCAAATGATTCGAAATAATATCCTGAGCTTGACGAACCATTTTAGGGGACCCTAAAATTATACCCGTAGTCTGATGCAAGCCGGTTAGGGGAATATCTAAAATGCGATTCATTTCTAAATCAAATGAGAGTCCTCCAGCTTGCTCCATAATGAAGGAAAGCGGGTTGCATTCATACAATAGTCGAAGCTTTCCTTCGGGTCTATCTAGCGTTCCCGGATAGGCAAAAATCCCACCATAAACTAAAGTTCGGTGCACATCAGCTACCATGGATCCTATGTAACGCAATTTCAACCTCTGATCCTGACAATAATTAACATAAGCCTGAAACGCTGGGTTAAATTTCTTAAAATACCCCTGGTTTAATGAATAATACATACCGGTATCGGGAATACGCATATTTGTATGTGAAAGACAGAACTCACCAATACTAGGATCCAGAGTAAATCCATTCACTCCATTTCCCGTGCTATAAACGAGGATAGTTGAAGTCCCATATATTACATAACCGGCTGCTGCCAATTCTACACCTGATTGTAAAAAGTCCTTTTCCTGAACAGGAATAGAGGTTGAGGTCAATCGCCTGTATATCCCAAAAATGGTACCCACCGTTACATTTACATCAATATTAGATGATCCGTCCAGCGGATCAAAAACAACCACGTAGTGTGCCGACCTGTCTTCCACAGCAGGCAAGGGGAAGAAATCTTCATTCTCCTCAGAAGCAATACCTGCACACTCACCACTATTTTTTAGGCATTCTATCATACGATGGTTAGCGTAAATATCTAGTTTTTGAACCTCATCCCCTGAAGCATTAGAATATTGTTCCTTACCTAAGATGTTGATCAAGCCCGCTTTATTAACTTCGCGGTTTACAATTTTTGCAGCAACCCCAATATCACGCAACAATGCCGTTAGCTCACCTGTTGCGTAGCTGAAATCTCGTTGTCTTCGAATGACAAATTCATCTAATGTGGTAATTTGCCCCATAGAAATGCATTTTTATGATAATTTTGCCAAAGATACAGTTTCCAATGAGTTTTGAAGCGTAAAATCCTCACAACTCTTTGTTATTGTTTAACTTACACTAAGACAGGTCACACGTTTTGAAGCACTTACAAGGATTAAACCACTATTTCGTTACCTATAAATGGCACTTCTTTTGGGGTATCCTTTTTGTTGCTGCTTCAAATTACTTTAAAGTGCTTCAGCCCCAAATCATTCGTGAGGCGCTCGACCTAGTATTTGAAAATCTAAAATTATACAATAACATCAGTGGCTTTGAGTCACAATCCGTTTTTTACGAATATGTAGCTGAAACATTGATGTTTTTTGGGGTATTAGTGCTCATCCTTGCCTTGATCATGGGCATCTTCATGTATTTTACCCGACAGACAATTATAGTGATGTCCAGATTGATCGAGTATGATATGCGAAAAGCCATTTTTGCACATTATCAAGAGCTCGATCTCGGGTTTTACAGAAAAAATAATACTGGAGATCTAATGGCTCGAATCACTGAAGATGTAAATAAAGTTCGGACCTATTTAGGACCGGCGGTACTCTATGGTATTAACTTGTTTTTTCTCGTCAGCTTTGTCATGTACTCCATGTTCAGTGTAAACGTGAAGCTATCTATCTACACTCTACTACCACTACCCTTGCTATCCATTTCGATTTACTATGTAAGTAATATCATTAATCGCAAAAGTAGTGTTATTCAAAAACAGCTGGCGCTGCTAAATAGTCTGGCCCAGGAAGTATATTCAGGAATCCGAGTCGTAAAATCATATGTTCAGGAAGGACCGATGGGTAAGTATTTTCTCTCTGAAAGCAACAACTTCCGATCTAAAAGCCTTTCTCTGGCCAAAGTAAATGCCCTATTTTTTCCACTGATGGTGCTACTCATTGGCACATCCACCATATTGACGGTCTTTGCAGGTGGAATTCAGGTTATGGCCGGTACCATCACGCCGGGAAATATTGCGGAGTTTGTTATTTACGTGAATATGCTGACTTGGCCCGTAACTTCTATTGGCTGGATTGCCTCTGTTATTCAACAAGCAGAGGCCAGCATGGAGCGAATTGATGAGTTTTATAAAACACAACCTGAAGTCCGGGATTCGGGATCGAAAGAAATCGGTGAAATTGAATCTATTGAATTTAAGAACTTGAGTTTCACATATCCTGATACAGGAATTGTAGCATTGGAAAAAATCAATTTCAAGGTGAGTTCTGGCGAGAAACTCGGAATTGTTGGGAAAACTGCATCTGGAAAGACTACCATCATGGATCTTCTCGTTAGAATGTTTGAGCCTACAGAGGGAGCTATATTGATCAATGGGGAGGATATCAGAACTTATAAACTGAAAGAACTTCGTAAAAAAATTGGCTATGTCCCGCAAGATGTGTTCCTCTTTTCAGATACCATCGAGGATAACATTAGTTTTGGTTTACGCAAAGCAGAGTCAGAGGTAGATGTAGAAAACCCGATTAAAGAATATGCAAAATATGCCTCAGTCCATGAGGATATCATGGAGTTTTCCAAAGAATATGAGACTTATGTTGGTGAAAGAGGAGTAACCCTTTCCGGTGGGCAAAAACAGCGGATTTCCATTGCTCGAGCACTGATTAAGGAGCCAGATATTGTTTTATTTGATGATTCCTTATCTGCCGTTGACTCATCTACCGAACAGGAAATTATATCATTCTTAGGCGACTCACTCGACCAAAAAACCACTATTATGGTGACACACCGATTGAATATTCTGAGTGAATTTGACCGGGTCATTGTTTTAGAAAATGGAAAAATTGTTGAGGAAGGAAGCCACGAAAATTTGCTCAAAAATCAAGGAACATATGCCCACATCTTTGAGAGACAGCAGGTAGGAAACGGTTCGGCAATAGACTTGAGTTAGAAATCGAACAAACGCATCTTTTCTCTGCATTTTTTGTTCATATTAAGAGCAAAACCTATATATTCCATATTATCTTTTCCTGAATCCACCACATTTTTTTTACATTTGTCACGAGGACAAATTATTAACTATAATTGTAAAGTAGTGGAAAAAGGAAATAATCCCATGAATGACCCGGTTTATTCTAACAAAGTTAGAGCAGGAAGAAGACGAACTTATTTTTTTGATGTGCGGAAAACCAAAGGCGACGATTACTTTGTGACTCTTACTGAGAGCACAAGACGAAGTGACGATAGCGGCTTTAATCGACATAAAATTTTCCTGTATAAGGAAGATTTTAATAGATTTTTAGAAGGACTTGAGGACTCTATAAATCACATCAAGAAAAATTTAATGCCTGACTATGACTATGCTGAGTTTGACAAGAAGCACGAAGAATGGGACAAGCAAAACGAATTAGATGAGAAAAATGATAATAGCGACTCCGGTGATACAAAGATTGAGTCAGAAGACGATATGAGTTGGTAATCGCAATCCACAAGTATTTCAACTAAAAGAGGTTGTTTTGCAGCCTCTTTTTTTTTTGGCGCCCCCTACTTAAAGGGACGGGCTATTCGCTCATAGCTGAGTCCGCACTCACTGGCATCCCTACGGCTTTGTAGGGTTTCCTTGCGGTCACCGCCTCGCTCTAGGGCTGCTTAGTGAATGCGGCCTCATCTGCCGCTTCTATCCCTGGCGCAACAAGTGAGTTTTTTTAATATCTCATATAACTTACCCTAAAATGATAGAGCTTTCATACGCTGATTGATGACAAATCCTAAGTTGGTCCTTGAATTAAAAAAACCTTAATTTCTCATGACCCTACTCAGCCCAAAGTGGAGAAGAGTACTCCCCTGCATCTACACGCTCTTTAATACCTTGCCTGACTGCCTCTAAATCGTCCTTATAGGTGACTCCCAACCATTGGCTATCCGTCTCTAAAACATCAATGCTTATTTGCTTTTCCTGAAGTCGATTATCAATTACGAAAGGTAGGTACAACTCAGATTTTTCTTCCTTATAACGCTGAATAATAAACTGATTAAAAGCATACTCTAAAACTGGGAAAAGGGCAGGGTGCAAACCCCATAGATTCATTGAAACGGGAGCTGATTCAGTTAAAACACCTGCATCATCACCAAATACTATCTGGTCACCTTCCCGGCGAATATTTTCGTGTTCTTCTATTTTAATTAATTTACCGGCCTCGTCCACCTGGCAAATCCCTCTGGAAACTGACCCGTTTTTAGATAAAGTTTTGACCAAAGGATAGGCAACCATAGCAAAATGATCGGGCCTTACCTTATTATTTAAAAAAGAGCCAACTTGTTGTATAGCATGTTTTCCATAAAAATCATCAGCGTTAAAAACAGCAAATGGTTTATGAATTTTATTGCTCGCGCACAACACCGCATGACCAGTACCCCAGGGTTTTGATCGTTCTGAAATATTTAAATGCTCAGGCACAAACTGATGCAAGTCTTGGTATACAATATCTACCTGAATGCGATCTCTGTACTTTGAAGCTACCTGCTGTTCAAAATCTTCACTAAATCCTTCTCGAATTACAAACACCACCTGATCAAAACCAGCTTGAATCGCATCATATAGCGTGTAATCCATAATTGTCTCACCAGATGGACCTACTGCGTCCATTTGCTTTAGTCCCCCGTAACGGCTTCCCATACCCGCAGCAAGAATTAATAACGCAGGCTTTTCCTTATTTACATGACTCATATTTAATTATGTATTTAAACAAAGGTAATATTCTTATCTTGGTCCTCAAAGTTGAAAAGAGCATGACATTACATTGGATCGATGGGCTCATAATCGTATTTCCTCTTTTCATATTTATAGCCTTTGGTATATATAATCGGCGTCGGGCCTCAAAAGACGAAAAAGAATATTTCCTATCTGGAAGGCAATTACCCTGGTGGCTATTAGGTATTTCCATGGTAGCTACTACCTTTTCAGCAGACACCCCAAATTTAGTTACAGATATCGTGCGGCAAAAGGGCGTAGGTGGTAATTGGGTGTGGTGGTCCTTTCTGTTAACTGGGATGTTAACGGTCTTTTTCTATGCCAAATTATGGCGTCGGTCTGAAATGGTCACGGATCTCGAATTTTATGAACTTAGATATTCTGGCAAAAGTGCCGCCTTTTTAAGAGGCTTCAGAGCCCTGTACCTTGGATTTTTCTTTAATGTGGTCATTATGGCTGGTGTTATGCTTGCTGCTATAAAAATCATGTCTATCATGATGGGATGGTCGAGCTTTCAAACCCTTCTCATCAGCGGGTCAGTAGTATTAATCTATTCAGGACTTGGAGGATTGCGGACTATTATTTACACAGATTTGATTCAATTCGTGATAGCCATGGTGGGAACAATATGGGCAGCGTATTATATTTTGAATATGCCCGAAATTGGTGGTTTAAACAGCTTACTTTCAAATGAAGCTGTTACCCCTGCCCTATCCTTTTTCCCAGACTTTTCGAACTCTTCAGAATTGTGGGTGATATTTATTTTACCTCTAGCCATCCAATGGTGGAGTGTCTGGTATCCCGGGAGTGAGCCAGGAGGTGGAGGGTATATCGCTCAGCGAATGCTTGCCGCGAAAAATGAACGCCAAGCAATGTATGCAACATTATTTTTTAATTTCGCTCATTATGCATTGCGGCCCTGGCCCTGGATTCTGATTGCTTTGGCCTCTATTTGCCTCTATCCCACTGTAGCAGATATACAAACTGCATTCCCCGATCTAGACCCATCAATATTGGGTCACGATCTAGCCTACCCCGCTATGCTAACTGAGTTGCCAACTGGGCTACTGGGTCTGATTTTACTTTCTCTCATATCTGCTTTTATGTCTACCATCAGCACCCATCTCAATTGGGGAGCAAGTTACCTCGCGCACGACTTTTATGGACGTTTCATATCTCCGCAATCGAAAGGAAGGGAGCGCGTATGGGTCGGTCGTATTTCTACACTTCTTTTAATGATAGCTGCTGCATTTTTAGCTCTTTTTTTAGAAAATGCGCTAAGTGCTTTTGAGATTCTCTTGCAAATCGGAGCGGGAACAGGCTTACTTTTTATTTTGAGATGGTTTTGGTGGCGAATAAATGCATATAGCGAAATTACCGCTATGGGAGTTTCTTTCTTAATCGCGATTGCTTTTGAAACTCTCCCCTTCTTCCATGCATGGCAGGCAGATGAAAAATTAATCACAGGAGTGGTACTTACTACTTTTGCTTGGGTTTCGGCAACTTTCCTTACCCAACCGGAGTCGCCGTCTACCATGTACCGATTTGTATTGAAAGTCAAGCCTCATCTATTCGGATGGCGATCTGCTATTAGAAAATACAATTGGAATCCGTCTACTATTAAATCAGAAGACTCTATGGGTCAGCAGGTTGCCGGATTTGCCCTGGGCATCGCAGCAATCTACAGCCTGCTATTTGCCACAGGTTATTGTCTTTATGGCCAATGGACCGCATTTCTTGTTTGTCTATGTGTTTTGATTCCTTCAGCTTACGGCGTTTTTCGAATACTCAGCAAACAGTTTTCCCGAAATTTGTAATTATCTTTAATTGAAGTAGCTAAACAAAAAAATAGTACTACCTTTAAACTATAATAGTAATACTATTATTTACAATAGTAATTCTAAATATGAACAGGATTGTTACTCATGTAAAGTTTAATGTAAATTCGGACCTATACCTAAAGGATCCGGAAAGTAGTATCATTGGTAAGCGCATTTTGAGTGAGTCCATTAATATCATAGACCGACAAGGATTCGAAAATTTAACCTTCAAAGAACTCGCTCAACAAGCTCAGACTACAGAAAGCACGGTTTACCGGTATTTTGAGAATAAGCATATGCTTATTTTATACCTTAGTAATTGGTACTGGTCTTGGTTGAACTATAGACTGCAGATGGGATTAACAAATATTGGAGCTGGAAAGAAAAAATTAGTGAAAGCTATTGAAATACTTTGTCGACAATCTGAAGATGATAATCTGATAGAACATATAGACTTAGTAAAGCTGGCGCACTTGATTCATTTAGAATCTGGAAAGATCTTCAGAGTCCGAGATGTTGATCAGGAAAACCAACAAGGGTTTTATTTGCCATACAAGCTACTACACGAAGCGGTGAAAGATATTATTTTAGAAGTAGAAAGTAGTTTCCCTTATGCAGAAAGTCTAGCGGCTTCCATCATTCAAGGGATACACCATCAACACTTTAATTATGAGCACTTTCCAACCTTGACAAGTATGAAAAATACAGAAAGCGATATTGGAGAATATTTCATCAACTTAACTATGGCTTGTATTTCCACTTCTCAAACACCTTTTTGCAATGGAAAATAAAATTACGCCAGTCAAGCGCCTATTTCGATTAGCAGCTTTAGACAAAAAAGATCTAGGAGTGGTTTATGTCTATGCTTTTTTGAGTGGGATTATATATCTGTCTGTCCCCCTCGGTATTCAATCCATTATTAATCTCTTACAAGCCGGTAACACAAATCAAGCCTGGGTACTCATGGTTTTGATCGTATTGGCAGGGCTGCTAGTTTCAGGTCTACTTCAGGTCTTCCAACTCTCTTTAGTGGAGACTCTGCAACAAAGAATATTCGTACGCTCCAGTCATGAATTCAGTTATAGGATCCCGAAAATAACTTGGGATGAAATGAGTAAAAAGTACCTTCCTGAACAAGTAAACCGGTTTTTTGATACCATGACAATCCAAAAGGGACTATCCAAGATCCTATTTGATATCTCAACAGCTATTATACAAATATTGCTCGGTTTACTTTTATTAGCATTTTACCATCCCTTCTTCATTGGATTCGGATTTGCACTGCTTATCATTTTGATTCTCATATTCTGGTTTACAGGAGCTAAAGGTTTGGGAACTAGTTTAGAGGAGTCCGCACATAAATATAATGTAGCTTTTTGGTTAGAAGAGTTAGCGCGTACGAATGGCATATTTAAAATGAACCCTTTCTCTACTCTACCTCAACGTAGAACCAACCATTTAGTGAATCAATATCTCACTGCCCGTAAATCTCATTTCCGGGTTCTTCTTACTCAGTACTACAACATGGTGGGCTTTAAAGTCATCGTAGCGGCAGGACTACTTATACTAGGTGGAATACTTGTTTTTCAACAGCAAATGACTTTAGGCCAGTTTGTCGCTGCCGAAATCATCATTTTGTTAATCGTTGGTTCGGTAGAAAAGCTCATACTTAGCATTGATGTAGTATATGATATACTGACTGGAATAGAGAAAATCGGCTTAGTAACTGATATGAAACTTGAGCGACACGAAGGAAGAGATTTGGATATTTCTACACACCCTAAGGGCCTGGCGATTAATCTAAAAGATTTCACACTTGAATCTTCCAACAAAGAGCGCATCTTACTCAATAAATTGAACCTGAAAATAGAATCAGGGGAACGTATAGGTATTATAGGCCCACCTGGATCAGGAAAGTCTTCTTTGTTACATTCGATTTCTGGTTTTTTCACCACCTATAGTGGCCAAATTATCATTAATGACAACCAACCACTTGGAGCGTTGCGCATAGACTCTCTACGAGATAAAATCGGATTTAATTTTACTGAAGACAAGATATTTAATGGAACTATTTTTGAAAATATATCTGCGGGTGGCGAAAATTTAACTACCCCAAGTTGCCAGCGAATCATAGATGTCGTGGGCTTGAGAGAGTTTGTTAATAGTCAACCCCAGGGCTTAGATGCCGAAATTAGTCCAATGGGTGAAAAGGTTTCTGGAACCGTGCGCAAAAAAATTGTTCTAGCGCGTGCACTCAGTGCAAAACCTAAACTACTTTTGTTTGAAGATCACATACAATCGGCTCCGGCCTATGAGAGAAAATCCATCTACGATTATCTTTTAGACAAAGAAAATCCATTTACGGTACTTGCAATAAGCATGAATAAGGAAATTCTAACAAGGTGTGACAGGGTAATTGTGCTTAAAGAAGGAAAGATATTTGATAAAGGCCCTTTTGAGGAACTAATTAAAAATCCGGATATTAAATCGTTTATAGATGCTTAATATTTCAAAGAAAGGTAATCCAAAAGATGTCTCAGAAGCAAATTTTGATAGCTACCAGAGAGTTAAAACCTCTGATTTTCATAAGCGTAATGCCTATATAATATTAGCTATAGGCGCATTTTTTTCTATTTTCTTATTTCTCCCTTGGACCCAAAATATTAGGTCGAGTGGAAAAGTAACTACTTTGAGGCCTGAGCAAAGACCACAAAAGGTTATGTCCCCCATTGCGGGACGAGTTGAAAATTGGCATGTTCGGGAAGGGGACTTCGTGGAAAAAGGAGATACTTTAATTGAGATATCTGAGATTAAGGAGAAATATCTAGATCCTGAACTGGTGCAAAGGACAGAAGAGCAATTGCAGGCAAAAGAGTTTTCCGCGGAATCCTACGATGAAAAAGTGAAAGCACTGAATAACCAAATAAAGGCCCTTCAACAATTACGTGTCCTCAAATTAGAGCAAGCAACAAATAAGAGAGAACAAGCCGAACTTAAAGTGCAGCAGGATAGTCTTGATCTAGAGGCCAAGAACACTGATTATGAAATCGCTATAGAACAGTTCCAACGGATGGAACAAATGTATGAAGATGGCGTCCGAACTAAAGTAGATCTGGAAAAACGAAAGCTTAACTTACAAGAAACGGAAGCTGCTTTCCTGGGAACACAAGCCAAATTATTAGGTACTCGAAACGAGCTCCTAAATGCCATTATCGAAATCAATAATATCGAATCCGAATTTCAGGATAAATTGGCTAAAGCTCAATCGGAAAAATACTCCGCTTTGAGCATGAAATTAAATGCAGAATCAGAAATCGCTAAACTCAGAAATCAGCGACAAAACTATATCAATAGGCGCAACATGTATTTTATCTCTGCGCCACAAGCTGGTTACGTGACTGAAGCTTTGACGGTGGGAATTGGAGAAACCGTAAAAGAAGGTACTCCCTTCTTGAGCATTATGCCAGAAAACTATCAGCTGGCCGTGAGTTCTTTTGTTCAACCCATTGACCTTCCTCTTCTGGATTTGGGACAGCGAGTGCGCATACAGTTTGATGGTTGGCCGGCCATCGTTTTCAGTGGTTGGGAAAACATCTCGTACGGGACTTATGCCGGTCGGATTGTGGCCATCGATAACTTTGCAAATCAGAATGGACAATATCGTATTCTCATCGCGCCCGACCCAGATGAGTATCCCTGGCCAGATCCACTCAGACCTGGAGGGGGCGCTATTACACTTACACTGTTAAAGGATGTGCCGCTCTGGTATGAAATATGGCGACAATTCAACGGGTTTCCACCTGATTTTTATAATATGGACCCTCCTGAAAAGATCAATAAAATCCCATTGCCTAAATGAGAAATATCCTGATTCTTTTCTTGGTGAACATAATTTTGCCGCTCATCCCGAAACTATCTGCTCAAAGCGATGACAGGCAGGTTTTTCAGGTGGCAGACTATATTCAAATGGTCCAGGAGCAATACCCCCTTATTGAACTTGCTAATATTCAAACTGATATAGGAGACG
>CAZVLN010000031.1:3437-26769 GCA_964627995.1 uncultured Saprospiraceae bacterium | reverse complement strand
AAAAGACGAAAGGGCGTTTCCGCAAGGAGGCGCCCTTTTTTTTGGTTAAGATTAAGTCTGAGGTTAAGGTGTCGGCTTAATCACTTCGTGTTCAGCCAATCGAATAAGGCTAAGGTTGAGTTTCCCAAATATGCTTCTAATTCGCTATTCACTTTGGGTCTTCATATGAAATAAATTTGAGGTAACTACAGTAGCAGTCTACGCTGCTCAATAACTACTTAGTCGAAGAAGGAAAAAGTCGATATAAGCGGGGCGTTGGTCATTTATCTACTGCCTCAGTCCTTATTTTTTTGCCCTTTTCATTAAGAATAGGCTATCAGAGCATACTCAAGAGTAAGGGCAAACTAAGCCATTTAGATTACTTATCAAGTGATTAAATTTCAAAAGTATATAGTCAAGTTTTGGACTAGCGATGCGAAGCCATCCCCGGCCTTGGGCCGGGAGACCAAGCGGCTGTTAGGGCGCGCAGGGCCGAGTGAAGCCCAGGAGTCGCGCAGAATGCGTGACGGAGGGGAGAATCTGAACGAGTGGCGAAGCGTAGCGACCCTCTTGGCTTCGAGGTCCGGCGAAGCCAAGAGGGTAGGCCCCAAAAAACACTATTTGATTAGCTGTATGGAAGTTAGTTTTAGCAATTATTAAGTTTCTATTACCTTTGGAATATTAGTTGGTAGCCAAGCTTTGAGCGAAAGTTCAGGTGCAAGTGGCCCAAAATGATTTTATGACCCCAGATCAAATCAACGCCATTCGCATCAACTTTGATGACAATATGATTGTGCTGATGAATATCTGCTTGGCATTTGTCATGTTTGGGGTCGCGCTGAATTTGCGAATGGAGGATTTTCGAGCGCTTTTTAGGAAGCCTCGAAAGATTCTGATAGGTTTATCGAGTCAATTGATACTGCTTCCGATTCTTACTCTGGTACTAATTTATTTCTGGGAGGTGCAATATAGTATCGCCTTGGGGATGGTACTGGTCGCTAGCTGCCCGGGCGGAAATATTTCTAATTACGCGACACATCTAGGACGGGGGAATACCGCTTTGTCGATTACACTAACAGCCATTGTTACGATTTCCGCCGCCTTCATTACTCCATTTACGTTTTACTTTTGGGCCGAGTGGATACCGGATGCAGCAAGTCAAAGTTTACAGATAGACATAGACCTTCTCGGCATGTTTTATATAGTGTTGCAAATTATTTTCATTCCGTTAGTCTTAGGTATGGGTTTGAGACATTATTTCCCTTCTTTTATTCAACGCATAAAAAAGCCGATATCTGTAATCAGCTTAATTATTTTTGTAGGTTTTATTATAGGTGCTTTATTGGGGAACTCGAATTTAATCGTGGATTATGTTCAGCTTGTATTTTTGCTTGTGATTGCCCATAACGGTCTGGCCTTGCTACTCGCATATGCATACAGTAAGTCATGGAAAATGACAACCAGAGACGCACGCGCGATCGCTCTGGAAACTGGCGTGCAAAATGCTGGCTTGGGTTTGGTTCTGGTTTTCAACTTCTTCCCTGAACTTGGGGGAATGCTCCTCGTTGTAGCCTGGTGGGGTATATGGGATTTAATTTCTGCCTTCTTTTTATCCTTGTATTGGCGTCAGCGTACTACTAAGGTCTCCGCATCTGAAGCATTGAATTAGGTCGAGCAAGCGAAGAATAGTCCCTTTTTTGTTTTCTCCTTAAAGTGTTATCTTTAGGTAAATTTTCACTAGAGGAATGAAAGTTAGAAAAACTTGGTTTTTGATAGGGTGGGTGCTTTTATTGCTCAGTGAACTATTATATGCCGGCTCAACTTCCTGTTCTTCCACAAGTTTGTGGGCTGAAATGCTGGAGCCGGAAGAAATTACGATTGGGACAACATCTTCTTCGATTCCCGATCCGATTTGTGGGGCTTATTTTGATGCAGACAGTTGGTTTTCTTTTGTAGCCCCTGCAGGTGGAGATGTTGCTATTCAACTTTTTGCCGGTACGATTACGGATGCTGCCTTTGTCCTATATCAGGGCCCATGTGATGATCTGGAGGAGGTCCAATGTGTGACCGATTATTTATGCGGCCAAGAGCCGATGCCAGCTTACTATTTTGAAGATCTAGAGGTAGGGGAGACCTACTTTTTGCGCATATGGAATGAAGACAGCCCGGTCGGTGGGACATTAGATATCATTATAGCTCATCCTTCTGGTAACCCTTACATTACGACGGGCTCGGCCAATGAAATCTCCTTTCAGGGCTTTAGCAACTGTATTGAATTAACACCAGCACAAACGGGCAATGTAGGTTGCGCCTGGTACCCCGTTGCAGTTGATTTCAATGAACCCTTCGAGCATCAGTTTAATATATATTTGGGCGACATCCAGGGTCAAGCAGGGGCCGATGGCATGACGATAATCTATACAACAGAAAATATTCCGACTTGCGGGCAGCCCGGTGGGGGTATTGGATATCTCGGTATTCCCAATTCATTGGGTATTGAGTTTGATACTTATATCAATGGACCTCCTCATGACGATATACCACAAGACCACACTGCGATTAGTATTAATGGGGATATTTTTAGTCATATTTCTGGCCCTGTCGGCTTGGGCGCCATTTCCGATGGGGAATTTCACGAAGTTGAGATTTCATGGGATCCGTCAACTCAATTATTGCAGGTTTGGTTTGATGGAAACTTAGTACACAACATCAATTACGATATTATCAATATTGCATTTGGTGGGGAGAACCTGGTCAATTGGGGTGTGTCGGCCTCGACAGGGGGTGCTTTCAATCAACACGTATTGTGCTTTGAAAATTTAGAATTAGAAAACCTTAGTGATGTAAACACTTCTGAAGATCTTACCCTTTGTGAAGGAGAATCCGTTTTTTTAGAGGGTGGGCTTCAAACTGAACCGGGAACCTATGTAGATATATATCCAGCAGCTAACGGTTGTGATTCTATCCACACTACATTTTTAGATTTCATTCCCCTGCCTGCACCTACAGAAATTGGAGTTGAATTATGCCCTGGTGATATACATATTTACGAAGGAGAGATTTACAATCAAACGGGATTGTATGAGGTGACCTTGACTGGCGATAATGGATGTGACAGCTTAATTCTACTCGATGTTTTGGTTCAGGAGTTTGATGCAGGTATTGTTAGTTCGGGCCCGTTGACCTGTGGACGAGATTCTGCCGTGCTGGAGCTCGATGTTTATACAGGACAACCATCGGCATACTTCTGGAGTACGGGAAGCAATGAACCATCAGTAACGGTAACTTCGTCTGGGGGGTACTTCTTGGACGTGAGTTTTGGAGACAATTGTGTTTGGTCAGGGCTGTATGAGGTTACAGAGGAGCCTGGGGTTCTCGAAAATAGAGATACCCTGAGTCTTTGTATAGGCGGCCAAACGACATGGAGAGAAATTACGATTGAAGGCCCCGGAGATTACGATACGGTGATTACTTCCGGAGCATATTGCGATACACTTTTTAGCTTACATGTGGACGAAACTGACTATATCTCCAAAAATGACACCCTGGGCTTATGCCCCGGTGATTCACTCGAATGGGAAGGCATAATGATAGACAGTGCAGGGCTGTATGAAATCATTATTCCATCTGCTGCGGGTAGCTGCGATACGCTCGCTCAGCTCGAGGTCGTGGCCCTGGACTATGTCCTCTCGAATGACACCCTGAGCATATGCCCCGGGGACTCTATAGCATGGGAGGGAATAACGATACACAGTGCCGGCACATATGAAACCATTAATCCTTCCACGGAAAGTTGCGATACGCTCGCTCAACTCGAAGTGGTCGCTCTGGACTATGTGCCACGGCGAGATACTATTGGTTTATGCCCGGACGAGTCCCTTGTTTGGCAGGGGATGACCATAGATTCAGTCGGCACCTACGATCTGGTGATCCCTGCGGCTGTGGGCTGCGATACCTTTTCACAATTACTGGTCAGGGGTTTGCCCAGGCCAGTTTTACGGGACACGACTGCTTTATGCCCCGGGGAAAGCTTGATATGGCGTGGTCGCCAGATCGATAGTGCTGGAATGTATTTTGAGCGCCTCCCGGCGGCAGTAGGTTGTGATACCTTTGCGTATTTGTCCGTTGATCTGCTTCAATATGAAACGAAATTCGATACGCTGTTGCGGTGTGTTGGCGATACACTCTTTGCTTATGGAGAAAGTTGGGATACTGCAGGTGATTATCAGCTTCAGTTGCCAGCCACTGAGACTTGTGACACCTTGCTTGATTTACATGTCATTGACCTGCCGTTATACGAAATCGCCGACTCTGTCATATTGTGTCCCGGCGAGGACATCTTATGGAGAGGTGAACGAATAAGTCAAGCGGGTACATACACAAGGCGAATTGCTGCGAACACGGGCTGTGATACCATAGCCCACCTCCGTGTCGATACTTTACCCTATCCCGTGGTAGAACAAGTGGTGGAGCGCTGTCCCGGCGTCGTACTTGAGATTGCCGGTTTGGAACTGGATACCGCAGGTAATTACGAAACTTTTTTACCTGCGAGCACGGGATGCGATACTCTGCTTCAAATAACAGTTATAGATGTGCCTTTCATCGAAATTCGAGATACAGTTGGGCTATGCTCTGGAAGGACATTAGAGTGGCGTGGACAAACGATTGAATCTCCTGGCCAATATGATACACAATTGTTTGGAGCAGAAGGCTGTGATACTCTTGCTTTTCTAGTTGTACATGGTCTTTCTAATATTCAGGATACCCTTTCACTGCAAAAGTGTGCTGGCGATACGGTCTTTATTGATGGGCTTCAAATTGACGAGCCCGGCAGCTATCAGCGCTTGATTCCGTCTATGGAAACCTGTGATACTCTGCGTACGATTCAAGTTGTAGATATTCCCTTAACAGAAATTGAAGAAAATATCATTATCTGTCCGGATGAAACGTATTCATTCAACGGGGTTCGACTCAATCCAGATACGAGCTATTTATTTCGTTTGCCGGGCCAGGCGGACGTTTGCGATACGCTACTTAAACTTGAGATTCAACGTGAACGCCCAAGAAGTCCGGAAATTCAAGTGATAGGAGACTTATGTGAAGGTCCAGTTTTATTATTACTTAATGGATTGTTTATTGAAGAGCTCGCCTGGGGCCAATGGTCTACTGAACAAAATAGCTCAGACTCTTTGTGGGTGCAAGCGGCTGGAAGCTATTCCTGGCGGGGCACAACTCCAGCTGGCTGCAATATCTTTGACGAGGTCTTAATTCCTGTCTGTGAACCCTGCAATATTGCAATCCCAAATGTCTTTAGCCCTAATGGTGATGGGATTAATGATCACTTTATTTTTAGCACCTCCTGCCAAACTCTATCTTTTGAAGCGAGAGTTTTTGACCGCTGGGGAAATCTCATCACTGAAAGTCGTCAGCCTCAAGCTATTTGGGATGGCGGTGATTATGATCCGGGGGTATATGTCTATCAAATTACGGTTGACTTAGCTCATCCGAACGAAACAGCGCCAAGAACTTTTCATGGCTCGATTACGCTGGTGCGGTAATTGGAAAGCGAATAAACTCTTGCCCATATTTTTTCATTCATATATACAGCGTATTTTGTGAAGCCAATGAAGAAATCAGACTTAAAATCGATCAAGGCTCCCGTAGCCGACGAACTTGACCAGTTTGAATCCTTTTTTAGAGATTCCATGAAGACGCGTGTGCCTTTACTCGATCGGATTACCTACTACATCGTGAAACGAAAAGGCAAGCAAGTTCGGCCGCTGTTTGTATTTCTCACTGCTAAAATGATGGGGGAGATCGATCAAAAAACCTACCGGGCCGCCGCCTTAGTTGAGCTTCTACACACAGCTACCTTGGTACATGATGATGTAGTCGATGATGCTTTTGAGCGTCGAGGTTTCTTTTCTATTAATGCATTATGGAAGAATAAAGTCGCTGTTTTAGTGGGTGACTTTTTGCTTTCCAGAGGATTACTCATAGCCTTAGAGGCCGAGGATTACGATTTGTTGCAAATCCTATCCAAAGCTGTTAAAAACATGTCGGAAGGAGAGCTCCTTCAGATGGAGAAAGCTCGCCAGTTAGATATCAAAGAAGATGTTTATTTCGATATTATTCGTCAAAAAACGGCATCTCTAATTGCAGCGGCCTGCTCAGCTGGAGCCGCATCTGTCACAGATGACAAAGAACTCATAGCTCGCTTGAAAGAGTTAGGAGAAAAAATAGGTATAGCCTTCCAAATAAAGGATGATCTTTTTGATTATGGCGAGTCCAATGTCGGCAAGCCCCGTGGTATAGATATTAGAGAGAAAAAAATGACTCTTCCTCTTATTTACGCGCTGAGGCAAGTATCTAAAAAAGAGCGCAAACAAATGATTCGCGTTGTCAAAAAGGAGAATAAGGACAAAAAGAAAGTAAATGCCCTTATTCAGCGCGTCAAAGAGCTGGGTGGTCTTGATTATGCCCGGAACGTGATGTTGGACTATCGTAAAGAAGCACTCCAAATTCTCGATGAACTTCCACAGGGTGATGCAGCGCAAGCTCTCAAAGATTTAGTTGCTTTCGTTACCGATCGGGAAAAATAACTTATTCCTCCAACCGCTTTATTTTCGCTCCCAGCGCCTGGAGTCTAGTATCTATATTTTGGTAGCCCCTGTCTATTTGATGTATATTATATATTTTGCTTGTCCCCTTGGCAGAAAGTGCCGCGATAAGCAGAGAAACCCCCGCTCGTATATCAGGTGAACTCATTTCAATACCTCGTAAGGGATGCTTGCGCTCTAACCCAATAACTGTGGCTCTATGTGGGTCGCACAAAATAATTTGTGCTCCCATATCGATCAATTTATCTACAAAAAACAGGCGACTTTCAAACATTTTTTGATGGATCAGGACACTTCCTTTAGCCTGCGTAGCCACCACCAGCAATATACTTAACAAATCAGGAGTCAAGCCAGGCCAGGGCGCATCGTAAATCGTCATGATCGATCCATCGATGAAAGTTTGTACCTCATACAGTTCTTGTTCTGGTATTCGAATATCATCTCCTTTTATTTCCATCTCAATACCCAGACGTTGAAAAGCTGGTAAAATATTTCCCAACTCCTTTACGGCGGCATTCTTTATTGTTATGTCTGATTTAGTCATGGCTGCCAAGCCAATAAACGAACCAACTTCTATCATATCTGGCAGGATGCGATGTGTCGCACCCGACAGTTTTTCTACACCTTCTATGCGCAACATGTTGCTGCCTATGCCCGATATCTTAGCCCCCATGCTAATTAGTATTTTGCACAGTTGCTGAGTATAGGGTTCGCAGGCAGCATTGTATATCGTCGTAACCCCCTCAGCCATAACCGCTGCCATGAGGATATTGGCAGTCCCTGTTACAGATATTTCATCCAGCAGCATATACTGCCCTTTCAAATTCTCAGCTTGCAAATAATAGGCTTTTCGATGCTCATCATATTCAAAGTGAGCTCCTAATTTTTGGAAACCTAAAAAATGCGTATCCAACCGCCGCCGACCGATTTTGTCGCCCCCCGGTTTCGGCAAATATGCCTTGCCATACCGAGCCAATAAAGGGCCAAGGAGCATAACCGATCCACGAATTTTCTTTGCATCATTCCGGTATGCCGGTGTGCTCATGTATTCCAAGTCGATTTCCTTAGCCTCAAACGCATATTTGCCCGCTGCCAGTTTTTCTATACGCACTCCTAGTCCTCCCAACAATCCCATGAGCCGGTTGACATCAAGAATATCGGGGATGTTTTCGATTTGTACCGGCTCGGATGTCAGCATAACAGAACATAGAATCTGTAAGGCTTCATTTTTCGCTCCCTGAGGCACCAATTCTCCAGATAATTTATGACCGCCTTCTACTTCAAAATAAGCTTGACTCATAGTACTTGTTTTAGCTGTATGTGTGATGTATATATATAATCCAAATATATTATTTATTTAGACCTGCGACCGCATTTTTATTCGATAATATTTTTTAGGGTGTTTCCCCGCCCCTTAGCTTCCTTTAGGTTAAGGGGCGGGGTCGGGCTATGCGGGGGTTCCGTACGAGAGGACGCCGCAGGCGTCCCTCGGTACCCGCTCGCGATGCTCGCGACCCCTTCTATCCCTAACACAAGGCAATAAATTTGGCTTTTATTCTTTCAAAACCAAGATTTTCCGATCATAAAATACCATCTGAAAATCGGATAATCTACCGTTTGCATTTTAGTTTGTAATTTTGTCCAAATTCATAACAGTATCGTGCGGCCTAAAGAACACGGCAATAAACTTAAAAGCAAGAAAATGGCTAAAAAGAAATCCGATAAAAAGGTAACTCGAGTCGAGGGTGGATCATCTCAGCCTGAAGAGCAGAAGAGTTCAGGTACTTTTCGCCCGACCGAAGAAAGTAAAGGGAAAGCCAAACAGCTAAGACTATTTGCTATACTCTCATGGATTCTAGCATTAGGTGCGCAGGGCGGAGCGATCTATTTACTTTTCCAACCTCCAGTCAATATGACTTGGCTTATTGTATTGATTGTTGTTGACCTAATTTTAGCAATAGTAGGTGCACAGCTTTGGAAAAAATCTAACCGATTGGATCCACCTTCTGAGAAAAACAGTTTTTTATTTTTTATGCAGAGCCAACTTGGGCTAGTCGCAGCTATCATAGCATTTTTACCACTCATCATTTTTATTTTTACCAGTAAAAATTTAGATAAAAAGCAAAAAGGAATTGTCGGTGGGATTGCTGTGGTTGCTTTACTTATTGCGGGTATAGCTGGAGTAGATTTTAATCCTCCTTCGGTCGAACAATACACTGAGCAAACGAAGTATGTAGAGAAAATTAATAACAACCAAAACCTGGTGTATTGGACTAAGTCTGGCACTGTCTATCACCTAGAGTCTGGCTGCTCTTATATTAATACCGATCGGACAGATGAAATTTTTGAAGGCACAGTGGCCCAAGCACGTGAGCTCAAGAATATTACCAATTTGTGCAGCCTATGCGAGCGACGAGCCTTGAAAAATAATAATTTAGATAAATCAGAAATCGAACAAGAAGTCGAAGCTGAAATGGAATCAGAGGCACAGGGAGAAAATAACACTACCAAAACGGATAGCACTCAGAATTAGGCGAAACACTTGTATGTTATATCACTGATGATCTCCACTCACAGTGGAATGTGAAATGTACACTGAAGTATTACCGGCGTCGTGACTTGGAGTTTCGGCGTCGTCTTCCTTTTGATCGGCTGTGCTTTCTGCGCCCATTACCTTTGGAAGAATGATTGTTATTCAGGCCTTCGATTTTTTCGTTATCATCTAGAATGAGTTCACCTTTCGAAATTCGCTTTAAGTCTGCCTTTATGTTATCGTCAGACACATAGTGTTCTTTGTGCCAGTTTTGATAAGCTACCTTCATGTAGGAGGCAATGACTTTTGCAAAGCCCTCTTTCTTCTCTTCATCTTCCAATTCTACGGCACGCTCGATCATGGCCATAATATTATGACCGTAATGACTGTATTTCAGCTCTTTTTGCGGATAGGAAAGCTGGCTGGGTTTTTTAAAACGCTCTTCTTCGCTAATTTCGGTACCATCTGGCATTTTCACCTTTAACTTGTAATCCGAAATCATTATAGCATGCTTCCACAGTTTTTCTTTAAGTTCATCCCCGTCATTACCTCCAGGATTGATTTGCTCCATAAGTTTGACGATATAAGCCGCAAAATTTTGGCGCTCCTTATCATCTTCTATAGTACAAGCATGATTGATTAGATTTTGAATATGTCGACCATATTCGGGAATGTGTAAATTTTCTCTTTGGGAATTATATTCCAGTGATAAATTCTTCATGTTGGAATTGTTTTTTTTAACCCACAAGGTGGGGAGCAAGTTTCATTTTATTCGACCGTTACAGATTTTGCTAGATTCCTGGGTTGATCGACATCACAATCTCTGATCGTAGCAATATAGTATGATAACAATTGAAGGGGGATTGCTGCGACCAAAGGGGCCACAAGTTCTTCTGTATGTGGCACTTCTATAATATAATCAGCCAATTGACTTATTTCTTTATCTCCTTCTTTTACAATTGCAATAACCTTACCCTTTCGGGCTTTCACTTCTTGGATATTACTGGCAATTTTTTCGTACGCGCTCTGGTTAGTCGCTATTACAATCACCGGCATATTTTCATCTATAAGGGCAATCGGCCCGTGCTTCATTTCAGCAGCAGGATATCCCTCAGCGTGAATATAGGAAATTTCTTTAAGTTTTAAAGCCCCTTCCAATGCTATAGGGAAATTAGCTCCTCTTCCCAAATAAAGCGCATTGTTGCTTTGAGATATATTTTCAGCAATTTGTTGTATGTGATCTTTATGCTTTAGTACGGCTTTTATTGTATCTGGTAAAGCCTCCAACTCTAATAGTATCCGATGAAAAAATGAATCGGGTACAAGTGCCCGTTTCCGGCCCAAATGTAAGGCAAGTAAAATCAGTAAGGTTAGCTGTCCGGTAAAGGCTTTTGTAGAAGCAACACCGATTTCCGGCCCTACGTGAATATAAGAGCCACTATCAGTTAAGCGCGCAATAGAGGAACCAACTACATTGACTATTCCATAGGTCAGCGCTCCCTTTTGTTTGGCAATCTCTAAGGCTGCCATAGTATCTGCCGTTTCCCCGGATTGAGAAAGTGCAATAACTACATCTCCTTCATTTATAATGGGATTGCGGTAACGAAACTCTGAGGCATACTCTACTTCAGTGGGGATACGGGCTAATTCTTCAATTAAATATTCTCCAATCAAACCGGCATGCCAGGAAGTACCACATCCTAAAATTATAATGCGCTCAGCTTTTGCAACGAGGTCAATGCGCTCTTCTAAACCACCCAGTCGAACCCATCCTTCTTTGGCATTAATACGGCCTCGCATGGCGTCAGCAATCGTTTCAGTTTGCTGGAAGATCTCTTTCAACATGAAGTGGTCATACCCACCCTTTTCCAACTCCTCCAATTCCAATTCTAACTCATGCACCTCTGGTGTTAGAGATTCGTTCTCTAATGAGTAAATATGGTAAGATCCATCTCCCTTTAATTCGCAAATCTCATTTTCTCCCAGATAGATCACTTGAGAGGTGAACCCCACGAGCGGTGTGGCGTCAGAGGCAACGAGCATTTCGTCGTCTCCTATGCCCAAAACCAAGGGACTAGCCTTTCGAGCAGCTACCATGGTTTGCGGGTCGTTTTTATCAATTACAACGATGGCGTAGGCACCATTAACAACGTTCAATGCCTTTCGTACAGCTTCGCGTAGCATCAGATCATCGGCGTTCTGATAGTGTGCAATGAGGTGAACCAAAACTTCTGTGTCCGTTTCGGTATGAAACTTATGTCCTGCCTTTTTTAAGGCCTCTTTAAGTGAATCATAATTTTCTATAATACCGTTATGCACTAATGCAAGCCGTCCGTCATTAGATTGATGCGGATGGGCATTGAGGTCAGATGGTTCTCCATGGGTGGCCCAGCGTGTGTGCCCAATCCCAATACTTCCATTTGTGTTTTTATCCTCGCTGTATTCTTTAAGCTTTGATACCTTCCCCTGCTTTTTATATATATTTAAATCTCCCTGGTCTATTAAAGCTATTCCAGCACTGTCGTAGCCTCTATATTCAAGCCGTTGCAACCCTTTTAAGAGAAAAGGGTAAGCCTGCTTTTTGCCCAAGTAGGCGACTATTCCACACATATTAAATTATTAAGGGGTTGAAAAAACTAAAGTTAATTTCATTGGGTAATCAGAATGCCCGGGGCCTAAAATAATAGAGCGACCTGCAGACACATTTTTTAATCTCGGCCGAATTCGAAGTACAGGTTCAACTTCACCTTGCCGAACGCTTTCTACAAATTGGGTAATGGATAGACTATACTGCTGGATTGTTTCTCCCATAGATATATCGACCTCATTAATAAATCCACCAAAACTTTCTTCTAAAAATTCTCTGGAACCAGCCTGGGATTCCGCCAAGACCGCATCGATAATTAGCCGAATCTCCCCTTCTTCGTCTGTTCGAATAGCAGTGAGTTGTTCTACGGGAGGAAATAGATTGGTCAAATTATCGGGCAAATCTGAGGCGACAGTAAAGGAAAGTCGAGCATGGTTAAGCTCGAGGTTATCATAGTCTGAGAGGTCGGGCAACTCAATTTGAGATTCTACACCTGCCATGCTTTGAAGAAATAGTAGGGAATCTCCCAAAACGGGTTCGCTGATAAAAGATTCGACTTCACTGCCCTCATAATTATGCGAAAAACGGGGAATGACCGCACTTCGATCAGTAAAACTCAAATTCATTTCAGCAGGCTCATCATTTTCATTTCTGTAATACACGATCATACGAGTTTCAGGAGTGATAAGCCTAAAAGCCAACATAGTATTATCGCTTTCTACAGCGAGCTTTACACCTTTAAAAGATTGTAGGAAAACCTCATTGTCAGATAAAGGTAGAGAATCGTATTCTAAGATTTCTTCTCCAATACTAATGTCGATAGGTATGCGCAGTTGAGGGGCTACAAGAATGGTGTCAATCTCGCCCTCATTATTTTCAATTTCTATAATGACCGGTTCAGAGGGCTCGGCTTTAAAGTTTAAAATTTCACCTATAGGGCTAGCCTCCGTCATAAAACTGGTATCAGATGTGTAATCAGCCTCAGCGTCAATGTCTTCTGTTAATCGATAGACTTGAATATCGATATCTTCATTTTCCCAATTACCGTAGAAGCTTGTTGAATCGTACCGCAAACTTAAAACTACCGAGTCTATAGAGGAGTAATTAAAATCTCTTGTGTTATCACGAACTCGAAGTTGCCCGTAAATCTCAGACCGGCTTGATCCAAAATAATCATCGTTCAAGTTTCCACACAAATATCTAGATAAATTAGACTGTCCTTGATATACATTAATGGCACCAGGATTAACTGTCTGTGCACTGACGGTTAAACTATCTACCTTGGTCACAGAAATAAGATCTGTTCCAATGAAGTCTGTTCCAATGGAGCTCGGGTTTGTACAATTCGCTAAGCCCATTACTACAAATAGTAATAGGGCATATTTATTAAATGCCATGAATGATAGTTTCTTGATGAGCTTATTCGTCTTCGTCTTCCTCTTCTTCGATAAATTCGTTGTAATAAGCAAGTTGTTGTCTAACGCTGTCCTCGTCTTCATCGTATGGCAAAAAAGGAATTTCTTTTGATTCTGCCAAAGACTCAATTTCTTTGTTTAATGATTCAGAAGTCGAAATGAGCCCGTCTGAATAAGCTGCCGCGCCTCGATTAAAGTCTACCTTTCCATCATGATCGAAAGCTTCTAGATCTTCTTCCTCAAGATGGTGAATAACCGCCTTTTCTAAAAAGTCATCACCGAACTCTTTCGGAGGGGCAGCTTCATAGGCCGAATAAAGAATCTTAGAGTTTTCAAAGATGGGCTCAGCCTTGTATGCATTTTTTATATAGGTTGGAATTAAAGAGGTCATCCAACCGTGTAGATGAATGATATCAGGGGGCCAGCCAAATTTTTTCAAAGTTTCAATCACACCTCTGCAGAAGAAAATCATACGCTGAGGATTATCCTCAAAAGCTTCATCGTTTTTATCCGTAAAAACTCTTTTACGTTTGAAAAACTCTTCATTATCCAGGAAATAGACCTGCATACGTGCTCCAGGCAAACTGGCAACTTTAATAATTAATGGATAATCTTCATCATCGACAATGATGTTCATTCCTGAAAGTCTTACTACTTCATGAAGTCTGTGCCGACGCTCATTAATAGTGCCAAACTTGGGCATGAGAATCCGAATCTCATAATCGGCATTTTGAGCCTTTTGCGGAAGTGTTCGAGCAATATCTGATATTAAGGAGGCCGTGGTATAGGGCTTCATCTCCTGAGTAATGTAGAGAATTCTTTTTTTGTCCATAATCCGTTCACCGTTTAATCAGTGTTCACAAAAATAACAAAAAATAACGAGCTTGCGGAATACCCCTATGGATTAAGCTTCATGCATGGAAAAAACAGAAACGAGCCTATGGGCTTTGTCTTGCTTATCCGGCTGCTACGGCTTGCATCATGATAGCGCATATTATGGCTCCATATGTTCCCATAGCATACCCCAAAACAGCCATTAACACTCCTACTGGGGCAAGGGATGGAGAGAAGGCAGATGCTACTATAGGAGCCGAAGCAGCCCCTCCTACGTTCGCTTGACTTCCAACGGCGACAAAAAATAGTGGCGCGCGTATGATTTTTGCTACGATTAATAAAATTGCCACATGGATCAACATCCACAGTGCTCCCACCGCAAAAAGACCTAAGTTGGAAAATATTTCTGCAATATTCATTTTCATTCCTATAGTTGCAACTAAGATGTAAATGAAAACTGAGCCCATTTTGGACGCTCCCAGGCCTTCAACCTCTTTTAATCGGGTGAAAGAACAAGCTAATCCCACTGTGGTGGAAATCACGATGAGCCAAAAGAAGGGTGATAACAGGCTATTTAATCGATAAGACTCTAAGGTTTCCTTAATGGCATCCATGAGTGGCACGATAATGTCAGAGCCCCAATGGGCTAGAGCGACTCCGCCAAATCCTATCCCCAATACGATAAACATGTCAGTGGTAGAAGGTATTTTTTCAATTTTTGACCGATAATCTGATACGCGGTTCTTTAAATCTTCTATAGCTGAAGTGTCCGACTTAAGCCAGCGATCTACCCGGGGAGCAATGTTTGCGCCATAAAGTAAAAATCCCATCCAAATATTTGCCACAATTACGTCCACTACAATCATAGATGCAAAAATGCCATCTCCAACTTTAAAAATTTCTTTCATGGCCGTTTGATTGGCTCCTCCACCAATCCATGACCCAGCTACTGTAGACAGGCCTCTCCAAATTTCATCCGGGGTAGCTTCAGTGATCAGCCCGGGAAAGAAATTCAAAATGGTAAATAAGGCAATCGGCCCTCCTATAACAATTCCTAAGGTGGCTGCTAAAAACATGATTAGGGCCTTTGGACCCAAATTGATAAAACCTTTTATATCAATACCTAAACACAACAAAACCAAAGATGCTGGCAGCAGATAGCGAGAAGCGACAAAATACAACTGCGAGTGCCGCGCATATTCAGCAAAATCAGTTGATTTTAATCCTTGAGACTCAAGAAAACTGTTGATTTGGTCGTAAGAATAATTCTCAATATTAGGGGGTAGCTGAACACCCAGGTTAGATAGAGCCTCTAGTAGACCCGGTTCGTACCAATGTGGCGCAATCAACCCCAGGGGCCAGTTCAAAAAGGCTGGGAGAAAGTAGCACAGCAATAAAGCGGGAATGTAGGTGTAAAACTTCTTCCAAAAAGGCGTTTTCAAACTTGCTGTTGAAAATATAATTGCCAATACTAAAATCAGCAACCCCAGAACGACGGCATCGTTGGTGAAAATTGGCGCCATAAAACTCGATCTTGATGAAAAATTTAGCTAAAGATAGAAACTATTTTCTGTCCTCCTAAAAATAGTCGTAGAGCTAAATATCGCATAAGCTGGAGAAGCTAAAACGGATGCAAACTCAACTTACTGTAAAACTTTGCGTCAGCGATGGGAGCCCGGCCCCTGCGTGATCGCTGGCAAGCGATCGCAAAGGGGCGATGCCGGCCCCGCCGGTAGCCGATAGTGGGCGACCGTAGCGACCCCTCTCCATTTTGGGGAGGGGTGACGCCCAAAAAATATAGCGATAAGAAAGCCGCTTTTCCTATAATTTTATGCACATAGATTATAGACACGCTGAATGCTAGCCGTCGTAAAATGCTGATGTGCGTTTCACAAAGGGATTAGTTATCATCGACCATACTGACCAATTCCATGTCTATTTCTCTTCGGGTCAAATTTACGCCCAATATTTTAACATTGACTCTGGACCCCATCTTGAGAACCCAGGAAGTTTTCTTACCGGTAGCCCGGTATTTACGGGGCTCAACAAAAAATGGTTCATCCAGACTCGAAAAGGGTACGAGACCTTCAGCCATGCTTCCTTCGAGCTCAACAAATACTCCCTTTTCAATCACCCCAGAAACATAACCGGGCATAATGGCGCCCACTTGATTTTCGAGAAACTCTGCTTTCTTGTAGCGGATAGATTCTCGTTCGGCTTCTTGTGCTCGACGTTCAATATCAGATATGTAACGTGCATGACGTTCCAGGTCTTTTTGATTTCGTTTTTTCGGCTTCTCTTGCAGCTGTTCGTGGAGTATTCGGTGAACCCAAACATCAGCGTATCTCCGAATCGGAGAGGTGAAGTGGGTATAGTTCTCAAAGCCCAAGCCATAGTGACCGATATTTTCAGTGCTGTAAACAGCTTTGGCCATGGTACGGATGGCTAAGGGCTCCAAAATTTTCAAGGCGTCATCGTTACGGGCCTTTTCAACGAGTCGATTAAAAGAGTTGGTAATGCCCTCCGGACTTGAGGAATCGAACTCAAACCCTACTTCTTTAGCCATGGCTGCAAAGTCTTCTATTTTTTCCGGGTCGGGGGTATCATGTATTCGATAAAGGAAAGGAATTTGCTTGCCTTGCTTTTCTTTTTCGATGATAAATGTAGCCACCTCTTTATTGGCCAATAACATGAGATCTTCAACCAACAAGTGCGCGTCATTTCGCTCCTTGACGTAAATCTCCAGGGGCTTACCGTCGTCGTCCAATTCGAATTGCACTTCGTCGGTCTCAAAAGAAATGGACCCATGATCATACCGATATTCCCGCAAACGGTGCGCTACTAGGTTTAAAGATTGAATTTCACTGGCCAATTCATGCGGGTTATCTCCACGCATAATTTCGTAGGCTTCCTGATAGGTAAAACGCTCGTCGGAATGTATAATGGTTTTTCCGAACCATCGTTTTTGAATATTGTGGTTCTCATCAAAAGTAAACATTGCCGAAAATGCTAGTCGGTCCTGGCGAGGAACTAATGAGCACAAATTGTTAGATAGGCGCTCCGGAAGCATTGGGTTTACACGGTCGACTAGATATACAGAAGTGGTCCGTTCTTTAGCCTCCTCATCCATTGGGCCATCCTCTTTCAAATAATGTGTGACGTCAGCGATATGTATTCCCACTTCATAGCCGCCCTGGTCTAACTCTTGATAGGAAAGAGCGTCATCAAAATCTTTGGCCGTAGCTGGATCGATGGTGAAAGTTGTTATACCCCGAATGTCCTTGCGATCTTTTAGGTCTGAGGCCTGGATGTCACTCGGGATTGATTCCGCTTCTTTCATGACATCGTCCGGAAAGTTTAGGTTAAAGCCTTTCTGGATGAGTATCGAGTTCATTTCGATATCATTACTGCCGGATTCTCCTAAAGCTGTAGTGATTTGGCCAATGGGTAGTTGCCCTTTGCGTTCAGGCCATCGATCAATTTTTACCACGACTATACTTCCGTCAGGGATTTCATAAGCCCCTTTATCAAAAAGCTTGACGTCAAAATGCGTTTTGCCATCTTCGGTTTCGACAATGCAAAAATTATTTTTATGCATAAGCTTACCTACAAAGCGATCTCGGTCTCGTTTTACAATCCGAGTGATTTCACCTTCAGGCTTGCGCTTTCCTGTTTTTAGGATATTTATTTCTACCGTATCGCGGTGTAATGCTGTTTTCATCCGCCGGGGAGGCACAAAAATATCTTGTTCCAGGTCTTCAATCATGACAAAGGCAGCCCCACTTCGTGTTTTGTCCACTATTCCGATATGGTTCTTTTCTTTCGGCTTTTGGTTTGACTTAAGCGCTTTAGGGTCTTGTTTTTGCAGCTTTTTGCGCTGCTTTTTTGTGTTGGGAAAGGTATATCTTCCATCATCTGTGCGAAGTGCTCGATTTCGCTCCACAAGCATCTCTGCAGCTCGTAAGATCTCTTTATCGGAATTACCCACTTTCGTGTGGGTTTTTAATTCAGCAAGGCTAAACTTTTCATTAGCATTTGAATTGATATAATTACCTATTTTCTGCACTAATCTTCTTGTGCTTAGGGGTTCATTTTTTGCCATCGTTGTTTATATATTATGGTCAGAAAGACTGTAAATAATTTTTCCGTCGGGAAGCAGCTCCATGCTAAATGCTCTTGAATTTGTAGGAGCATACTTTTTTTCAGCAATGGGGTTGGCTCCTTCTACGATATGGATCATCCAATCTTCGCTAATGGTAGGTATAGCCCGATGAATTTTTTCACCTTCTGTAAGCATACCACCAATTTTTTCTTTTGCAATTTGGCGACCCTGTAAATCATAAGTTAATAAAAAATATTCATACACAAGTAAGCTTGCCTTAAAATATATCACACCGTGAAACGCATCCGTCTGGGGGATTTTCAAACAGGGAATGTACTCATCATAGGCATCTGTGGACTCATCAATTGATTGATCCAATAAATATTCCTGGATCATCGGTTGAGGCAGTGGCGTATTTGACTTGCTAAATTCGTGGTGAGCATCTGCTGTCAGGATGACAGGAAGTTCCAATTCCGGGAAATAATTTAAAAATCGGTTGAAAGATGTCAGCTTTTCTTTATTCATAGATCGGTCTTAATCAATAATATAGCAAAGATGGGCATAATGTTCGAATCTAAACGCATAAGTGTATACATCCTTTTTTGTTTAGGCCGTATTTTTTAATTTTTTTGGCGTGCCCCTCGCCCTCAAGAGCGTCAGGCGCTCCTCGGGACGAGGGTCGGGCCCCTCCGGAGTTCCGTCCTCGAGGACGCCCCAGGCGTTTCTCGGGACCGCCTTCGTTCCACTCGGCGTCCTCCATACCCCTCACGCGGTCTTTGCTACCGGGTTCTACAACATATGTAACAGTCATAAACGATTAGAGTTTTCACAAAGCTGAAAGGCTGAAAACAAGGATGTTTTAATAAGTTTTGTCAGAGCAGTTTAAAACTATTCTAAATAAATTGAATGCTTTGTTCTCTCAAGAACTATTCAGGAGGAAAAGACATTATTTTGGTACATTTGGGACACGAAATACATTACCCTTATGAAAAATTGGTTTCAAAATTTCCTTACATCCTCAATTGGAAGAAAAACAATAATGAGTCTTACCGGACTCTTTCTAATTATTTTTTTAGTAGTCCACTTAGCGGGGAATATTCAGCTTTTATCTGATGATGGTGGAAGATCTTTTAATGAGTACGCTTATTTTATGACCCACAACCCGTTGATTAAAACCTTGTCTTATGGGCTTTACTTTTTTATTCTTTTGCACGCCGTGCAAGGGATTGTAATAAAACTAAGTAACAATAAAGCCCGGGGCTCTCAGGGGTATAGAAAGTATAGTTCCCGAGTAAATTCCTGGGCTTCAAAGCAAATGGCCTTGCTTGGCATTCTCATTTTTGCCTTCCTAATGCTACACATGGGTGATTTTTGGTTTTCTATGAAAACTGGAAATATCGAGACCGTGTCAATAGCCGGATATAGTGAGCCGGTCGCTGATTTACAATCCAAAGTCGAGGCCTCATTTGCCAATGTCTGGATTGTAATTGCATATTTAGTAGGCTTACTTGCGTTGGCATTTCACCTGTGGCACGGGTTCTGGTCTGCTTTTCAAACTTTAGGTTTGGACCACAGAAAATATACGCCTCTTATCAAAACAGTTGGAAAGCTATATGCTATTATTATTCCAGCAGGCTTTGCTGTGATACCCATTTACATGTTTTTTGAAAGTCAATCCTAATCTAATATACATATGGAACTGAATGCAAATATACCTGAAGGCGAATTACAAGAAAAATGGGAGAAGTATCGCTCTTCCATGAATTTAGTAGCGCCCAATAACAAAAGAAAATTAGAAGTTATCGTTGTGGGGACCGGCTTAGCAGGAGCCTCTGCTGCTGCCTCTCTAGGCGAATTGGGATATAAAGTGAAATCATATACTTTTCACGACTCCCCGCGTCGAGCACATAGTATTGCTGCCCAGGGAGGAATCAACGCCGCGAAGAATTACCAGAATGACGGAGATAGCGTATACCGTCTTTTT
This sequence comes from uncultured Saprospiraceae bacterium, assembly GCA_964627995.1. GTDB lineage: Bacteria > Bacteroidota > Bacteroidia > Chitinophagales > Saprospiraceae > JAWLFI01. The sequence continues at coordinate 6,715 of CAZVLN010000031.1, read as the reverse complement.
TACGATACGATTAAAGGAGGGGATTATCGCTCACGCGAGGCGAATGTATATCGATTAGCTGAAGTTAGTACAGAAATTATTGACCAGGCTGTAGCACAGGGTGTGCCTTTTGCCCGGGAATACGGTGGATTACTGGCAAATCGATCATTTGGTGGTGTTCAAGTGAGCAGAACATTTTATGCACGTGGCCAAACGGGACAGCAATTATTACTAGGCGCCTATCAGGCCTTAGAACGACAGGTCGCTACCGGGAGTGTGAAATTATATAATCGCCATGAGATGCTTGACTTAGTTATGGTTGACGGGAAAGCTCGAGGAATCATTACGCGAAATCTCGTGACCGGAGAGTTGGAGCGCCATGCTGCACATGCAGTAGTTTTGGCAACTGGCGGATATGGAAATGTGTACTATCTTTCGACGAATGCCATGAACTGTAACGTATCAGCAGCTTGGCGGGCGACCAAACGGGGCGCACTTATGGCTAACCCTAGTTTTTGCCAGATTCACCCGACTTGCATTCCAGTATCTGGCAAGTACCAGTCTAAGTTAACCCTAATGTCTGAATCCCTTCGCAATGATGGGCGAGTGTGGGTGCCAAAGTCCAAAGAAGATGTGACTAAAATTCGCGAGGGTAATCTCAAACCAACTGAAATAAAAGAGGAGGATAGAGATTACTATTTAGAGCGCCGATATCCGGCATTTGGAAATTTAGTGCCTAGAGATGTGGCTTCAAGAGCAGCAAAAACCGCCTGTGACGAAGGGTATGGAGTGAATAGTTCAGGTTTAGCTGTATACTTAGACTTTTCCGCAGCTATTGAAAGATACGGTAAGGCTGAGGCTCATAGTCAGGGATTGGATAATCCAAGTCAAGCAAAAATAACAGCTTTAGGTGAGAATGTGGTGGAAAAGAAATATGGAAATCTCTTTGAGATGTATGAGAAAATAACGGGGGATAATCCATATAAAACGCCGATGATGATCTATCCGGCCATTCATTATACGATGGGGGGATTATGGGTAGACTACAATTTACAAACTAATTTGCCCGGATTGTTTGCCCTTGGAGAGGCCAACTTCTCAGATCACGGTGCCAATCGTTTGGGTGCATCTGCTTTAATGCAAGGTTTGGCTGATGGCTACTTTGTTATCCCTTACACGATTGGAACGTTTTTGGCAGATGATATTAATAACTCTGCTTTCGATCCAGATAGCAAAGAATTTAAAGAGGCGGAAGCCGATGTGCAAAAGCGCATAGACACCTTACTTCAGGTGAATGGCTCTAAGTCCGTTGAAAGTTTCCATCGGGAACTTGGATTACTTATTTGGGATTACTGTGGGATGAGTCGTAATGAAAAAGGACTTCGGACAGCACTCGAAAAGGTTCGCGCACTGCGCAAGGAGTACTACGAGAACGTGTATGTACCCGGTAAGGCTAAAGACTATAATCCGGAATTAGAGAAGGCGACCCGGGTTGCCGATTTCATGGAACTCGGCGAGCTGATGATTTTAGATGCTCTGGATCGAGATGAGTCTTGTGGAGGCCACTTCCGGGAAGAATATCAAACGGAGGACGGGGAAGCACTCAGACGTGATGATGAATACGCTTATGTAGCGGCCTGGCGCTGGAGCGATGATTTAGAGCACGAACTCGTTAAGGAAGAATTAGAATTTGAAAACGTCGAGCTGAAAACTCGCTCATATAAATAAATAGCAAGATGAATCTTACATTAGAAATATGGAGACAGGAAGGCCCAGGGTCAAAAGGGAAATTCGAGAAGTATAAGGTAGAAGCTAATGAGCATATGTCATTTTTGGAAATGCTCGATGTACTGAACGAAGATCTGATTACTCAGAAGCGTGAACCTGTAGCATTCGAACACGATTGTCGCGAAGGTATTTGCGGAACTTGTAGCTTGGTCATTAATGGGAAGCCTCATGGACCCATGAAAGCTACCACAGCCTGTCAATTGCATATGCGACACTTTTCTGACGGAGAAACGATTACCATAGAACCATGGAGAGCGCGAGCCTTTCCCATTATAAAAGACTTAGTGGTGGATCGCTCATCTTTTGATCGCATTATTGAATCTGGTGGGTATATTTCCGTCAATACAGGTCAAGCACCCGATGGAAACAGTATTCCCGTAGAGCAACAAGATGCAGTAGAGGCATTTGATGCAGCAACTTGCATTGGATGTGGAGCCTGCGTAGCTGCCTGCCCAAATGCGTCTGCGATGTTGTTTACATCAGCTAAGGTTGCCCATTTAGCGAAGTTACCTCAAGGCCGCATTGAGCACGATCAGCGAGCAAACAAAATGGTTGCTCAAATGGATAAGGAAGGGTTTGGTATGTGTAGTAATACGGGAGCTTGCTCAGCTGAATGTCCCAAAGAAATTTCTTTGGATAATATTGCCAAGTTAAATCGGGAGTATTTGCATGCCTCCTTAGCAGATGCATAATAATCCTTTAAACCAATATTTTAAAGAGCTGGATACGATATAGTGTCCGGCTTTTTTTGTTTTAATACTATTTGGTTTTGGGTTTACGCTTGGATTGGGTTACTCGGGTCCCCTTTATTCCTATTATAATGCTTTAGCTGGAAGAATTTACTGATGCTGTGATTTTGATATATTTTCATTTTAGCAAGGAAAGATATTTAGGACCATCCCCAGATATTCCCCAATTTGTAGGATTAAGTTTTTACAGTTATTTCTAAATAGAGAAGATTTCAAAGAAGATCCGAGGGTTTAATTTTATGTGTTTAACCTTTCCGGTCATAAATTCTTACAGCTAAAGTCCTAATTATTTCTAAATGGGCAATACCAAATAGATTTGACAGATGTAACCCACGGCCTAAATTTTTTGTATTTTAGATATTGACCAAAAAGAAGCCCATAAAGTCATTAAACTATGATTCACAGATAAGTGGTATTGGGCTTACTAGTGGGTTTACTAAGTACTGAATTATTTGGTGAAGACTATTTCCCAAAGATTTATCCTTTTTAGCGCGGGACACATTGATTTATAAGTGTGAAAGCTGTTGACTTAAACCTATTTTGGCTTCAGGCACTTAATTTACAGCCCGGAGGCAGTGAATTGGAGACTTCTAGAGAATTACTCAGCATTTATTTTCATCACGATATAAATTTTTTGCTGGTTAGGTGGAATTGTTTTCAAAAATATTTGAATGTAAAATATATTTTAAGTAAATTACAAAAAATAGAAATTATGTATCACCCAATCACCCAATCACCCAATCACCCAATCACCCAATCACC
>CAZVLN010000031.1:0-3337 GCA_964627995.1 uncultured Saprospiraceae bacterium | reverse complement strand
CCAATCACCCAAAAATATTTGTCTCTTAGTGCGTTGACGCTAATACTAATATTTTTCTTTTCTAGCTGCAAGGAATCAAATCACTATGGATTAAACATAGACTTTGATTCTTCTTCTTCTATTTATTTAGATTTGAGAAAATATAACTCTCTTAAAAGTGATCAAAAATGGCCTTCAGATAGATACTATTCAAGCGATACAGAAGGAATACTTAGAAGTTCTACTTCTATTTATGATACAGTAAACATAGTTATTGCCGAAGTCAGTCAGGGATTTGCCGATTCTATTTTTATTGACTTTCCTGACATATCAGATGCGGTTTCTATATCTCTCACTTTTGATTCTACATATAATTCAGCTAATAAATTATCTGGTGCGATAGTGGTATACGAGGATGTAGATGAAAAGTTGTATATGAGAGTGTTTGAAAGCGGTGACGGTAATAGTAATTTATCGATGATGAATACTCCGCTAAAATATATTGATGGTGTATCATTGGACAATGTTCTTTTTGTCGCAATAAACCACCTTGAGCTTTCAGATATAGATGTAATGGGAATAAACGGTAGCACCTTTATGTGCGATAATTGCTCTGATGATATCTCTTTAGCTGAACTATCAGTGAATCATAACCTAATTATAGATCCAGGATTTAGTTTTCGGAATATCGTTAAGCCATGCGCTATAGGCGTTCATATGTGTATGGATGATGCTACTGGTCCTGATTGCCATCCTTTTGGCGCCGGAGGCTGTGCTCATACCCCTCCACCAATCTGCCCATTGGGATCTGCCAGGAAAGCTATTGATGAACAAAACTTATCAAATCAGTTATCAATATTCGATACCAATATGGATTCATTACTATTGTATAAATTTAGAGATTCCTTAGAAAAGCTTCAAACTGGAAAGTTTTATGTTGATTTTTATTACGGGATCTCTAAGCATTTTGAAAATAGCTTAAGTGGAGAACTTTTAGAGGATATCACGGAGAGTTCTTCATCTATCAACAACTTTGTCACTGCTTTTTTATCAAATGACTCTACTTATGTTTTTGCCGACAGTATCTATAATGAATTTGTAGATATCGCAGAATCTTCCTCTGAGATTTCTAATAATATAATGTACAAGACTATAATAGATAAACTAATAGAAAGATCATCTTCGCTAAGAGGGCGTTCAATCCAAGAAATAAAAACAGAGCTAAGCGATTAATTAGGTTAGTAATAGTATGGGTAAAGTTTTTATCTCAACCATAAAAACTATGGGACTAGCAATTATTAGCGCAGTAATATGCTGGGTCTTATTGCCCTATGTAACTTATAATGAATTCTTTTCTGAGTTCTCTGCTTTAAAATTTATTTATTATACAATGCCAGCAATTTTTTCCTTCAGTATTATTTTCTGCAGTTACCTGGTAAAAGACGATCATTTTATATGGCGACCTATTTTATGGAATATTTCCCTTGTCTTTATGTTTTCAGCTGTGCTTTCGTCTTGGTCTACTCACTGTGATAGCAACATGGATCCACCAATCAGATATATTTTATTAAATCACATTTTAGTATTTTCAGCATTATATTTCTTATATGAGAGGCTAGCTGATCTCAATTTTGCACAACTGGCAATATTTCTTTTTTCTTCTTTTTTAGTTTTATTAGACCTACATTATTTCTTTTACAGCTTATATCTGGTAGATCCGTTTTTGTATTGATTACTGATATGATAGTGCATTTTTTGGTTAGTTTAGTCGCCACTAAATAAATTTGAAAAAGGAACTTTAGAGTTATTATTCTTTTTTCTAATTGTGTTTGCCTTCCTTCGTAATTAAGTTAATTATTGAGATGCGTGTGGAAAGCTCTAAATGTGTGGCGCATGTGGTATTGTCACAGTGATTTTAGCTTTAATTGATTAAATGTTATTGGAGACTCAAGTGAAATATTTTCCTTTTAGACGAAAAGAGATTCATTTGATGTTTAGTTATACTATTATAAAACAAATGGCCTTTATCCTTTTTTTTACTTTTCATCTCGTAAAATCCCAATTCTATGCTCCTTTGGGATCTGAAACATTTTTAATCAACCCCATTTTACGTTGATTTTCATTAGAATTTATATTTATTAACTAAAAGGTAAGAAAACACCCAATAATAAATTCAAAATTTGTATTTTAGGTTTAAATGGTAGAAATCATGGATTTAGAGGGACGAAAAATATTATTTGTTCAGGAATTTTTGAGAATTCAGGATGAAGAAATCATCCTCGGTCTTGAAAAATTATTGCGTAAAGAAAAGGCGAAATGGTTTGAGAAAAACCTAAAGCCGATGACAAAAGAAGAATACCAAACTGAAGTTGACAAGGCAATGGAAGATTCCCAAAAGGGTCGTATGACAAAGGCATCTGAATTAAAGGAAAAGATTAAAAAATGGCGTTAGATGTTTATTGGTTGCGTCGAGCCGAAGATAAACTTGAAGACATCTATTACTATTATTCTTTAAAAGCAGGCGAGCAAATTGCACAAAGCCTTGTAAATGGGATAGTTGACAAAACGATATCCATGAGGAATCATCCCAAAGTGGGTCAAGTTGAACTTGAATTAAGCCATAGAGTTGAAGAATTCAGATACTTAGTATATAAGAACTACAAGATTTTGTATTGGATAAATTACAAGGAAGGAAGAATAGAAATCGTTAATATATTTGATACACGACAGAATCCGGTTAAAATAAATCCTTCCAGTTAAGTTCCCGATTGATACACACTTCCGTTAGCGCTATTACCCAAAGGGCGCGCTTCATGAAATAATCGTGAAATTTTATAGAAGGCTCAGTCCTTCTTTTTTCAATAGCGCAGATATGCTTATCTTTCCCTCAAGTAAAAATCCAAAACGAATATTTTCATGAAACACAATTTTAGCGCCGGTCCTTCGATACTACCCAAAGAAGTTTTTCAACAAGCCTCTAACGGCATACTTAACTTTAATGATCTGGAATTGTCTGTGTTAGAAGTTTCCCATCGATCCAAAGATTTCGTAGAGGTGCTGGACCGCTCAGTAGAGTTGGTGAAAGACCTATTGGATTTGCCGGATACACATAAGCCCCTTTTTCTCACCGGTGGGGCCAGCAGTCAGTTTTTTATGGCGCCCATGAATTTGCTAGCTGCTTCGGATACAGCACATTACGTTGATACCGGCTCTTGGTCGACGAAAGCCATAAAGGAAGCCAAACTCTATGGCGAGGTTAATGTCCTCGCCTCCTCAAAAGAAGATAAGTTTTCCTATATCCCTAAGGATTACGCCAAGCCGACCTCAGGCACCTACTTGCATCTCACGAGTAATAACA
>CAZVLN010000030.1:0-27228 GCA_964627995.1 uncultured Saprospiraceae bacterium | reverse complement strand
AACTTACTTATAAACGCCACAAAAGTACCCTTAGCCTACACCCGTTTGTTGGATATACGCACCTTTGGGTGCTCATATATATGTTCCATGTCCATGCCGCCTTCCATTCGGTTTTGACCAGTAATCCCCTCAATCGTTTGTTTATACCAGTCTTACTTTGGTTACTGCTTTGGGCTTCCATTCCTTTGTAAAAACCCAGATAGGGACAAAATCCCTGGTACTCCAACCAATATACTTATTTTTTTTTGCTTACGAATAAACGATCTTTTCTACTTCATGGCTCCCTAATGACTGCGGAGTTCGGGCGGACTTTACTGCAGGGGCCTAACAATTTGTGTCAAATCTGCGCGCAGTATAATTCTTTGAATTCTGTTCGGCGCGGTCGAGGGTATTTTTAATATTTTAGAAAGATAGATGGTGGTGGAGATGGTGCTTCACCTCAGGGTGGGATTTGCGATAGCGATGAGAAGGGGGCCGCCTGAGGCGGACCGAAGAAATATGCCTTTCTTTTCTATATCTCAAGAATTCAGGTAGGGGGAATACATGGACTGGAAAATGTGTCCGCCTTCGTCGTGCCGCAGTGAGGGGCCGCTGGGAGCGGCCCCGAAGACCCGGCCGCGCGAGCTGCTGGCGGGCTTGGGTAGCGCGGCCGGGGCCGAACGAATAGAGAGCCCCGTATCGTAGCGCCCCGAGGACCCGATAGGGGACGAGGGGATCGCCCTCTTTATTCAAATAATTATCGGGCAGATGCTTTCCGTAGGCGGTCATTAATCGCTTGTCCGACTCCCCGGTCGGGAACGGGTTCTGCTAAAATCATATCGAGATCCATCTGGTCCAGACGGTGTAAGGCGGCAAAGAGATGGTGCGCCGCTTCGTTTAGGTCGCCCCGGGGAGATAGAACCATCTGCGGCTCGTGATCCAGTGCCGGCCTTCTTGTCCAAAGTAATAGTCCTACGCGTTGGTTTTCCAAGCTCTTTAATCGCCTGGGAATATTCGAGCATATCTCCATCGCTGTATGGGGAGCGTAGTGTTTTTTGAGTTGACCCGGACTGCGAATGTCGTTTTCGTCCAGCTCTTGTAGGGTAAGCGGTCCGGCGACTATCTCGATATCTTCGCGGGACAGTGCTCCCCATCTATAGAGAACCGGTTTGTCTCCACTGAAACCAATGATCGTAGATTCTATGCCTAGGGTGCAGGCTCCGCCATCCAAAATAAATGGGGCATTAGCGCCCAAAGATAGCCGCACGTGTTCGGGTTGAGTGGGACTGATGTGGTTAAAGCGATTAGCACTGGGGGCGACAAGCGGAAAGGGTAGCTTCTGCAACAAGGCTAATGTGAGTCGATGATTGGGCATGCGGATGGCTACGGTGGATTTTCCAGCTGTAATTCGATCCCCAACGCTATTCTTTTTATGGAGAAGTAAGGTAAGTGGACCTGGCCAAAACGCTTCCATCAATCTATGCGCGGTCGCTGGGATATTCTGTGCCAGTTCTTCGACTTGCTCTTTACGGCCTATGTGCACAATCAATGGATTGTAGGCCGGTCTTTTCTTAAGCGCAAAAATTTGATTCACTGCTTGTTCATCAAAGGCGTTGGCTGCCAATCCATAGACCGTTTCCGTTGGAATGGCGACTACGCGTCCCTTCATTAACTCCTGATGAGCTAATTTCAACGACTCTTCTTCGGATTCCGTAAAACTGACCTTATTTACCATAGCTGTCTGTCCTTTTACAATCAAACAAACCTATTTCAAATAGGATGAGGCAAGGTAAATACTTTTTTATAAAGGTGGGCTGTAGCTCGGCAGACAAATGCGTCAACTTAACCCAATATCCCCGTCGGATAACTAGCCTTTCTTCCCTGTATTGGCCTTTTTCTACGGAAAAAAGCCTGCTATTCTGTTAGCGCCTTGATTGTAAACGAATATATTTCTTGAACGCCCTCGCGCCGGCCCCGCCTTCACTGCAGCTACAGCGGGGCAATGCATGCGCCCCTTTTATCTTTTTACTTTTGGCTTGATCCAAAAGTAACAAAAGCTCAAGAACCCATCAAAGGTGATTTTTGCTTCGCAAAACCGCGGACGCTCTTTCCGCTTCATGCTTTTATCGCGGGTCTGATGGGCTATGCTTTTTTAATTTTTGAACTGCAATTTTGACCTTTAGCTGTATATCTAAATTAATCTGGATACCCACGATCGCAATTCCGCTCATCGCGCCGCCTATCACTGGTGATGGCTTCGATCTCCTTATCTTGTTCCTTTTCGCCTTCGAATTTCTAATCTGGATCCTTTGTTTTTATAATAGCTGATGCGCAGGCCCGGCCATGATCGTTTACTATTTCTGTATCAGCAGTTCTTTAGCGAGCTTGTTTTCCAGATAGTTGGCGATGACAAGATAGTGGCCTGCAGGTATGCCGGTCAAGGAGACTCGACGATTCTCTTTTCCATGCATTTTGCCCTGATAAACAGCATTCCCGTTTAAAGCGAAAATCCCAATATCATACAGATGATTACCCCCTTTTTGAATTTCCAACATGAGATGATCTGAAGCGGGATTGGGGTAGATCAGTAGTTCTGCTTCTGGGTCTAAATGAACATGTTGGTATGATACGGTGGATTCGATGTCATAAGTTCTTCCGTTGACGGGTTGCGCTGCCTCTACCAGTGCCGCCATAGTGGCCTGGACCACTTGTGACATAAAGGTGTAATTCAGCTTTTCCCAGGTGTCCTCCGGAGTATGATAGTTGAGATTGCGGAAATTAGCTCCATCAGTAATCATAAGCGCCGGATAGCCTCCGTCCCAGAATGAAGCGTGATCACTGCGGCGAAAATCTGGCGCTATATTCCCATTGCCCGGCACGGCCAGCGAAAGGACTCTGAGGTTAGGCACATACGTCTCGGCGGCCAGGTCCAGGCGTTCGATCAAATCGGCGGAAGCCTCGTTTCCAACATTGGTTAAAAAATTGCCCCTAAAATCATCATTAGCCACCTCTTGAGCCACTTCGGGAAATAAGATTTCAAAGCCAAAGGGAAGCATTTGTGAGTTGGGTTCGTCGCTGTAATAACCGATCATTTCAAAATTAAAAACTCCCTCGATTTCTTCATAATTCCGAATCCCGGTGTTCACATACCGATTACTTCCTACCAAGCCTTGCTCTTCAAAATCAAACGCAATAAAGTTAATGGACTCTTTGAACTGCACTTCGTCTAGGATATCGAGACACTCTAATACCCCAACAATCGCAGAGCCATTATCATCTGCACCCGGACTGTCTCCCACCGTATCGTAATGGCCATCCAGGACCCATACTTGATTGGCTTTTTCTAAGCCCGGCTTTTTTCCAATGATATTCACTCCTGCTGTTCCGGAGAAGGTAAAGTTATTGAGGTAAGTCTGAAGTCCTGCATTTTCGAAATGCGACTGTATGGTATCGCGGAATGCCTGCAGTCCCTGAGGGTTTTGCAGATAGTGTTTTATCCCCTGATATGAAGCTAAACGATCTTGTAGTCGCTGGCTGTCGACCTGGTTTACTAAGGCTTGCACATCAATCGGGTGGTCATCCCAAACGGAAAGTTGAAAAGAAAGCGTACGGGGGTCTAGTTGAGCGGGATAGGCCCAAGTGATTTGACCCGTTCCGGGGCTTACATTCTCACCCCAGTCTCCTGAAAGCCCGTCATCCGGAATGTAAAAATACTCTTCATCCTCCGAAACCCTTAAATACACTGAAATCTGATCTCCCTCCTGATCTTCTACGTTATAATCTACAGTAATCGTTTCATCGGCAGCATTTACGCTCATTTGAATCTGAACTACTGTTGGTGGTTCGTTTTGAGCGCTAAGGCTTAGAGCTGCGAGAAGAAGAAAACAGAGTGAACTTAAAACTTTAGACATGACGAGAATTTTATATTTTTCGAAGAAAATCTACTATATTCTAAAAGAACCTTTTACTAGCGTAGTATTAGTCCTAATTTTTAATTGCTATGCTGTAAAGTTAACGAATAAACAGTTATAAACAGCAGTGAGTGATTAGTTTTAGTGACCCTTATCACTTTCTTTTTGCGAAAGGTATTATAGATTTGCAATCACAAACCTCTAAAAGACTATGAGTTTTACATCTGATATTTTTGAAAAAAATAAAGACTGGCTAGAGCAACGCTTGAAAGAAGATGCGCACTATTTTGATAAATTGGCCAAAAGTCAAAAACCGGAAATCTTGTGGATTGGATGTGCCGATAGTCGCGTACCATCTGCCACAATCACGGGCACATCACCCGGAGAGATTTTTGTGCACCGAAATATAGCCAATCTCGTAGTACACACCGACCTTAATCTCATGAGTGTGTTGTCCTATGCCGTGAATCAATTGAAAGTGCCCCATATTGTCGTTTGCGGACACTATGGATGTGGCGGAGTTTCTGCCGCTATGGGAAAAGACGACCTCGGGATGCTGAATCGCTGGATTTTAAATATCCGCGATGTATATCGTTTACATAAAGAAACGCTCGATCAGGTTCGCGACCCTGAAGAGCGGTTAAACATGCTAATTGAACTCAACGTAAAAGAACAAGTGACCAACCTCGCCGAAACGGCTATTATCCAATCTGCCTGGGATCAGAATCAGTCCTGCACAATTCACGGTTGGGTATATGATATGCATTCCGGCGTACTAAAAGACTTGAACTGTAGCATGTCGGACACGAGTTATCTAGACGAACTGTATAAGTTTGACTTTCGACATCCGGATGGAACCCAAAAAAGTGAATAAATTTGTGCTTTTTCGTTAGATGGCTTGATGAGTATATTTACCCAAGGGCTATGTAGTCTTTCATTAGAAAAGAGGTGTTTTCCCTATTCAAATGACGCCAAATACTTAGCTATGCATTTTTTGGCCGAGTCAAAGGTAATTTCTTCACAAATATTAAATTTTAATGTTTAATATTTTTTAACATTTAACTTTTTTTCTTTGTCCGACGAAACAGCAGGTAATTTTGGAAGCTTTGATTTTTTTATCAACTTCCGATTACCTTAGGGTTTCATTGAGCTTTCATTTGGATGTGACTTTTGAAGAGCGCTTACTTTTTTGCTTTTGGGCTAGATTTTAGCGCAAAATGCTTAGAATATTCCCCTATATAAGATCGTGCGTGAATATATAGCGTCAGCATTTGCCACATAGTGTTTCTCTTTTTGTTCTTAACTGGTTGTTTAACAACAAGTTATGTGGTTTTGAGCGAGAGGGGAGGCAATCGCTTCTCGTCGTAATATGAGCCCAAAACATACCCTTGAACAACCTTGTGTGACGCTTTTTTACTTTTTTCTCCGTTTCTGAACTGCAGGGATTCAACGTAATCCTTATTTCTATTTTAGGCGCGCTCAACAATCTTCGCTCATCGTTTTCCGGCGGATAAGAAATTTTTTCCAATCTCTATCGCTCGATGGCAACCTTGATTAGATCGTGCTTTGAGAAAATAAAGACTTGGCTCCAGCTACGTTCTTAATTTAACCGTCGTGCTCTTTGCATAGGGTTTTCGCCCCTTTGGCTCTGTTTTTCGAACAGCTCAAACCGACTAGGTGTGGTTTGAGGGGGGAAGTAATTATTATCGCGCTCCGTATCAGCTGTTTCGTAAAACGGGTCCAACTCAATCTGCTCGACTTGCTTACTAGTTTCAAAAGCTTTCGTCACTTTATCGCGACCCATTTTCCAGATCTCTGCTGGTATGCGGCGGATTTCTTCCGTGCCATCGGCATAGTCAAAGCGCAAAATTATAGGCATGACTAAACCACCTTTGTTTTCGAAAGTAATGTTGTAGTAATAGTGTTCCTCTTCTAAAAAGTCTAGCTGTTCTTCCGATAAGTTATCTAGAAATGCATTATATGCTTCTTCATCTTCTGCATCAAATCGCGGAGCATTATTTCCAGTGTAAAAGTCGACTAGTGAGGTATCAATTTCAGCATACATTTTCTCTTTTTGTGACTCATATCGCAACATACTGATATTGGGAACAGTGGCCTCTTGCTTTAGTGCTTCCGCATATTCTTCCGCGGTCTCTTTTTCCAGTTTGAATATTTCCACTTCATCGATAGCTATATCTACGTGTTGATTCGTATAAAACCACCCACGCCAGAACCAATCCAAATCTACGGCGCTGGCATCTTCCATTGTTCTAAAAAAGTCTGCCGGGCTTGGATGTTTGAACTTCCATCGTTCGGAGTAGGTCTTGAAGGCGTGGTCGAAAAGCTCTCTTCCCATTATGGTTTCACGAAGAATATTCAAAGCGGTCGCCGGCTTGCCGTAGGCATTGTTTCCGAATTGAAAGATACTTTCCGAGTTCGTCATGATGGGAGAAATATTGTCTTTATCACCGCCCATGTAGTAGGTAATTTTGTGGGCCGGCCCTCTTCTGCTGGGATAGTTTCTTTCCCATTGCTGTTCGGTGAGGTACTGCACAAAGGTATTCAGCCCCTCATCCATCCAGGTCCACTGTCTCTCATCGGAGTTGATGATCATGGGAAAGAAGTTGTGCCCTACTTCATGAATAATCACACCGATCATCCCATACTTCGTTCGCGGCGGATAAGTGCCATCATCCGCCGGACGACCGTAATTAAAACAGATCATAGGATATTCCATACCAATTCGCGCGGCATTTATAGACCAAGCTACGGGGTAAGGATAGTCAATTGTATAGTGGGAGTACCATTTTAATGTATGAGCTACCGCTTTGGTGGAGTATTTTTCCCAGAGCGGGTTTCCCTCTTTCGGGTACATCGACATGGCCAGGACGGTTTTGTCATTTATATCGATAGCCATCGCGTCCCAGATAAACTTACGTGAGCTGGCAAAAGCGAAATCACGAACGTTCTCTGCTGAGAAGTGCCAGGTTTTTGTATCCTTAACTTTCGTTTCCTCTCTTTTCTCGGCTTCTTCTTCGGAGTAGATAATAATGGGTGTTGTATATTCACTTTTCGCTTTCTCTAAGAGGTCTACCTTCTCCTTAGGCAAAATCGATTTCGCATTTTCCAGCGTTCCGGTAGCGGAGACTAAGTGATCGGCCGGTGCTGTAATTTTCACCTCATAGTTTCCAAAGGGGACTGCGAATTCTCCTCGTCCTAAAAACTGCTTATGCTGCCATCCATTAATGTCGTCATAAACACACATGCGCGGAAAGAACTGAGCTATGGTATATAGATAGTTGTCGTCTTCAGGGAAATACTCCAAGCCCGATCGTCCTCCGATCTTCATGCGATCATTTATATTGTACCACCATTTGACTTGAAAGGAATAACTCTTGCCCGGCTGCAACGGCTCTTCCAAATCGATGCGCATCATGGTTTTATTAACCGTATAGTCCAGATCGGCACCTTGATTGTCCTTTACATAGTCCAGTTTAAACCCACCATCGAACCAGGGGTCCATATTCATAAGTCGAACTAATCTCGTTTCCTCGTTCACTCGGCTTGTTTGGATTTTATAGGAATCGGAATCTTTGGCGCGGCGGTTTTGATCTAACTGCAACCAGAGGTAGGATAATGGATGTGGAGAGTTGTTGTAATATGTGACCGTTTGCTCCCCGTAGATCCGTTGATTTTCATCATCTAGCACGATATCCATTTCATAATCGGCCTGTTGTTGCCAATACGAGGGTCCGGGCGCTCCTGAGGCGGCTCGGTACACATTGGGTGTAGGTAATAGATCGTCAATTTGCTTAAAGGGGTGCGTTTCTTCGATGGGGTTTTGACCATCTATCCCGAAGGAGAGAATCAATATCATGGTCAATAAAAAAGGTAATCTCATAGCTTTAAGGTGTAGGTGTGTTGCTTTATTAATAGAGTGCCCTGAATGAACAAATCCAGTGGGCTGCAATAATACAATATTTGGTGCATGTATTAAAACGATTGTTGCATATATAGTCTTATAAACAAAACGATGGGCATTTTAGTTTTCGAAGAAGGCTTCCTTAGTATAAGGGTAAAGAAGCACTGCGGAGCTACTTTTGGCCATTGAGGGCCAAAATAACATGCAAAGTGGGTCGCCCGGCTTTTCTTTCGTCCGCTATTGTTCCACGTGGAACATTCAACCCATAGATGAAAAGTGTTTCAAATATTCCTCTTCTTTCGAACGCATTATAAGTTGTTCTTCCTTTGTTTTGTCTGAGTACCCTACAAGATGCAAGAGCCCGTGAACCATGACTCGATCTAACTCTTCATCCCAGGGGATATTTCTATCGGCAGCATTTTCCTTAACTCGGTCGATACTTATATACATATCTCCGGTAATTTCATCCTCTTCACTCATGTCGAATGTAATAATATCGGTATAGGTTTCATGATTTAAATACTTTACATTTAACTCAAAAAGTTGTTCGTCCGACATAAACACATACTGGATAGCCCTTCCCTCCTTCTTTTCCTGGTCTAAGAAAAATAGAACTTTTTTTTCTTGTTCGGTTTCATTCGCTAACGCAAAATCCGTTTCATAATGAAAAGACACAATAGCAGACTTCGACATGAAAAAAGGTTTTATTGTTTGGTGTTCAAGGCTCTTAAAACTGCACAGGCATTGACATCACCGAAACCAAAACTGGCCGTTATACCGGTGCGCATTTCTACTTTACGGTGTTTCCGGGGTATGCTTGCTTCATCAATTACCTCTAGAATCTCAGGATGAATCGGCTCACAGTTTGCATTCGGGTGAAGAAAGCCATAGTAAAGTTGTAAGCTCAGCGCAACAGCCTCCAAAGCGCCCGCGGCACTCAAGGCATGGCCAGTAAGGGACTTTAATGCCTGAATATATGGAAACGATTCGCCCCTTCTATCCAGTGCCCGGGCCCAGGCTTTTATTTCTTCTGGATCAAAGCGGGTACCTGTTAAGTGTCCGCTGATCAGTTCAATATCTGATGCTTTAACCTGGGCATGCTTGAGTGCCGATTGAATCACAGATTCAATCGCTCGAGGGTTGGGGGCCGTCATAGTACCTCCCTCTCGTTGTCCTCCGGAGTTGACTGCTCCGCCCAGCACTTCCGCGTAAATACGAGCCCCTCGAGCGCGGGCGCTTGACAAACGTTCCAGCACATATGCTCCACCTCCGGCACCCGGAACAAAACCTGCTGCGTCAGCGCTAAGTGGTCGGCTCGCTTTTTCGGGCTGCCCATTAGACTTGCCGTTGAGCACGCGCATGGCATCAAATCCGGCACGCACATATTTGCTTCCACTATCACAAGCTCCGCAAAGCATTCGGTCAGCATATCCCATCCGTATACGATCTGCCCCCAAAATCAGAGCTTCAGTCCCACTTGCACATGCACTGGCATTAGTCGTGACCTGATTGCCTGCACCTATAATACCCCCTAAGAAGGCACTTGAACTACTGCTCATAGAATTTGGACACGTGATGCTTCCCAAACGTTTAACTTTGCCCTCATTTACTTTCACTACTCCAGCGCCATAGATATCCCCTCCACTCATTCCGGCACCCATAATTACACCTGTATCCGGCAGCCGGGGACTATCCTTGTCGACCTCCATACCACTATCCGTCCAAGCCATAAGACCGGCGACTACCCCATATCGAACACCTGATGCTACGATTCGCTTTTGTTGCAAAGCACTCAGATATGTATCCAACATATCACTCTCCATTTCGGGTTCCCCGCCAACTGTACAGCGAAATCCCAGCTCTTCAAGTTCTGGTATAGCTTTAATGCCGGTAACGCCCACCTGTAGGTTTTTCCTGTAAGACTCTAAACCTACAGCGTTGGGAGCCACTATACCCAAACCTGTTATCACAACTCGATCTGTTCCTGCCCTACCCATTTATATTTCGTTTTACCATGCCTGCAAGCGTCCCTGATGCGACGCGCTCACCAACCGCATTCCACATTGTACATTCGGTCTTTAATTTGCCCATACGATAATATACTTTTTTTCCTTCCACAATAACCGATGTTCCACGTGGAACAATATTGCGGAAATTAACATCCGAGTCGGTAAAAAGTATCATCGCATCCTTATCGTTGGCTTTTTGTTCATAAAGAAATAAGCCCAAACTGACTAATCCGATTTGTGCCATGCATTCAATCAGAATCACTCCCGGTGTCACTGGGTTTCCAGGAAAGTGATGCGGATAAAAATAAGCATCCTCCCTAAAAGTATATTGCCCGCTCACATATTCCTCATTGATTTCGTCTATTTGGTCAACAAATAAAAAGCCAGGACCGTAAGGGAGTCTATCCACCCATTTCTTATTTTTCATATCACTATATTAAAGTCTCTCCACCATCCACTGGAATAATTGCGCCGTTTATCCAGTCTGCTTCCCCACGACAAAGCAGGTCGACCACACGTGCGACGTCCTCCGGCTCCGTTTGACGGCCTAGCGGGTTTCTTTTGGCGCTCTGCTCAATTAGAGTTTCATGTCCTGGAATAGCGCGTAACGAAGGCGTGTCTGTGATGCCTGCTTGAATAAGATTACTACGAATACCTTCCGGGCCCCATTCCATAGCCATTGATCGCATTAAGCTTTCTAACACATTTTTTGCTGCACTTACTGCCGCATAATGTTTCCAAACTCGCTGATTCCCTGCACTCGTAAACCCCAAACATCGACTACCATCCTGAAAGAGCATCCTGTCTCTGAGTACAGTTGCCCATCGATAATAATTAATCCCCATAGCACCAACAGTTAAACTCAAATCTTGTGTGCTCAAAGCGTTTTTTCCGCCTAGTTCTTTAAGGTTTCCCCTGCTAAGCGCATGTACCATAACTCGAACCTGTTCACCTTCTCCCATTTGGGCTTGAAGCTCTTCCCCTATCTGTTGAATGTTTCCATCATTAAGCGCATTAGTGTTCCACCGCAGCGTTCTCACGCCACAAGATTGTAATTCCTCCCATTCTGGAAGCCACTTTTTTAGTTGTGTCTTCCGATCCCGATGTACCATGGCAATATGCATACCCTGCGCAGCGAGTTGCTTAACCGTCGCCCAGCCCAGGCCAGAAGACCCTCCAATCACTATGGCCCAATAACCTTTATTACGATATACTCTATCTACCTCCATTTCAAAAGTATCCGTTGCGCAGTAAACCCTGGACCAAAACTTAGCATTAGACCCGTGTCTCCTGCCTGAACGCCCTCTTTCCGAAAGGCGTCTAATACAAATAATACCGTGGCACTTGACATGTTTCCATAATTTCGAAGCACGGCCTTCGTATGTTCTATATTCTTTCCTTTCTCTTTGAATAGAGCCTCTACTTGATTGATAATCTTTTTCCCTCCGGGATGAAAGATTAAATGATCTACATCTGATACGTCCATTTGATTCTCTCGTAGAAATGGGATTAAAATATCATCAAACTTTTCGGCTATTTTTTCCGGCACTTCCACGTCAAGCACCATTTGAAATCCCCGATCTACTACTTCAAACCCCATCATTTCTGTTTCATTATAAAAATGATACATCCCACTGTCCTGTATTACAGGTCCTGGCCCATCATCGGAACTCAAAATAACTGCAGCCGCTCCATCTCCAAAAATCGCTGCACTAACCATGTTTGTCATGGAAAAGTCTGTGCGCTGAAAGGTCGCGGAGGGTGACTCGACAGCCACCACAGCTGCTTTTGCCCCGGGGTTGGACTCTAAAAATTTCTGCGCATAAATCATTCCCGAAATACCGCCTACGCATCCCATTTCCGTTACTGGTAAGCGAACAATATCCTGGGTTAAGCCCATCTCATTTATCAGATAAGCATCGACAGAGGGTATCATGAACCCCGTGCAACTCACGGTAATTATATAATCGAGTTCCTTTCCGTCAATCTGAGCATCGTCCAGTGCTTTTTGTAATACTTCGCGGGCCATTACTTTTGTTGCCTTTACATACCGCTGGTTTTTCTCACTAAATGACATGGGTTGAAAAACCTCTTCGGCTGGCATGATTGCATAACGACGGTCAACTTGTGCATATTTGAATATGCGTTTTATTTTATCTCGAAACCGCTTTTCTTGACCCTCTAAAAAGGTGTCGAGATACGCTAATATTTCTTCCGTAGATTTCGTATACGGCGGGACCGTTGTAGCTGTTCCTATGATTCTTGCGTCTGTCGACATATTATTATTACTATTGAGTATTCCAATACTCAATATACAAGAAATTATGACCTGACCAGATGTCAAGCTCTAAAATATAAGACCTTTTTAACCTTGCTAAGTTCATCCCCTACGTCCTATTTGCTGTTACGCTTTCCACTCTTTCTTTATATTCTTTCTGTTCGAGCAACCGTCTGCAAATTTCTTTAGCCCATAGTTCATGAGTCAATTGAGAAGGATGTAAGCCATCACTAAAAAAATCTGCATATTGCAATTGACTGTTTGGTCTTTTTTCAAGCCATTCTCGAATACGAATAGGCTTATATAAAAAATATACTTTGTTTATGTTCTGGGTTTGACGCCGCAATGCTTGCTCATACCATTTTATCAAATTACCTGTGATAAATTTCATCAATGGAGAAAAGGCTGGAAACTCTTTGATGGGCGGCAAGTTAAGACAGACAATGATGGCATTTGGATGGTCTTCCTGTAAAATTCGTATACATTCTCGAATATCTTTTATCCATCTGCCCGGACTATTTAGTTGAAAAGCATCATTCGCTCCCACACCTAAAAAAAGAAGATCAACCTTATTTTCTTGTATCTTTGGAAGTACCTCCTGCTTAATATTCCGGACAGTATAGCCGCTTTTGGCATAGACATTCCACTCTATATTCACGTTCAACTCTTTCGAAAGTTCTTTACTTACGATACCTGTAAATGCATCTGCATGACTTCCTACTCCGACCCCTGCTATGGTGCTCTCCCCTATGGCTAGTAACCGAAGTACCCGTTTCGTTTCTCCATCGCCTGATACGTGTCCTGTAGGTCGTGTAGCTTCAGGTAAGGTAGGAATCTCCTTTCGTAAGCGTTTTCCCTGAAAATACAATAGAGGAAGCAGCGGTAGGATAAAAACGGAACTAAGGTAATACTTGATATCTTCTGAAATCATCTTCCCTCCAATTCAGCAATTACCACATAGCGAAAAGCCCACTTCCATTTCAAATCGTGAATATTACAATAAGGACTGTTGGCTAATAATTCCTTTAGTTCCTCGCGATGAAACCCTTTTTGAATGGATAACAATCCATCTTCTCGGGCCATTTCTGAGAATGATACTAGTTTAGTTGCCAGCTTAAATAAGCGATAAGCCCATTTAGATCGCTGAAGATCAGTGATAACAATATAACGAATTCCTAAATTTGAACAACTTTTGAAAATATCCTGAATTTCTTCTTCAGAAAAATGATGTAGAAATAGGGAAAAAAGAGCCACATCTGCGGGACTGCATGCTTGTATGTTTTCCTTTGAAAAAATATCTCCCTGGTGAAATTCGATTGCTCTTTTCCCGGCTTTTTCTTGCGCGTAATGCACAATGGAGGCATTGGCGTCCATTCCTTTGAATTGAATATCTCTTCCCTTTTTCTGACTCCAATCATACATACTAAACAAACTATCACCACCTCCACACCCAAAGTCTACTATCCGTTGAATACTTTTATCCCTTTGCCATAGTTTATCCAGCAGTTGACTGCTTAGCTGATGGCCGCCCAACCAGCGATGGACTTTCGACAAGTCTTTAAGTGTTTGTTCCAGACGCTCTCCTGACATGTCGAGATCGTCCATTTCCTCCACCTCCCTAGACCGTTCATTCCAATTCATAATAATTCTTTTACGCGTTCCGGGGATCCATGAGTCAGCCGTATGGTACTCCGCAGAATCCAATCTGAGTATTTCATCAGTCTCATGGCAAGATTAGCCCTTTCCGGCCGTTCCATCAGCCCCTGAATATGTTTACCCCACCATAAACGGTTTCCAAAATAAGCCTTCCACTGTTTAGAATATGCGTTTTCTACCTCCATCCAGGATTTTCCATACTCAACCCCTTCTTTAATTTTATTTCCCAGCATGGCTCCACTGAGTAGAGCCATCGCCATCCCATTTCCACTTGCCGGCGGAATCATCGCGCGCGCATCTCCGGCCGTTAACGCTTGTAATAAGTTAGAATTCTTTTCGCCCAGGGTAAAATTAGAAACCGCTTTAGGTTGTTCCCACATCGCTTCCCCGTCAGTAATCAACTTTTTCATCCACGGATTACTATACAAGACCGCTTCCATCACTTTATCTATGTTTTTATATTCCATAAAGACAGATTGTTTGATCATGAAAGCCATATCAACCCAGCCATTTTCAACTAGTACAGCACCGCCGTATCCTCCTCGAAAACTATGCAAAGCAACCAGTTGATTAGGAAAATCTAGCTTGTAGTACTGCTTCACCCCCATATATTTTTCTTGGTTTGAGGGTTTGTGATCCATAAAAAACGAGGGTCGTGACTTTCCGTGACAGCTTACAATCCACTTTGCCTCATACTGTGCTTTACTTGATTCGATCTGAAAAAAGGTCCCATTTCTTACGACTTTCCGAACAGGCTCTTCCGTATGTACCTCAACCCCTCTGTCAACAGCTATATCAATCAATTTTCCATCCAAATAGTAGCGACTCACACCAATACCTCCAAGAGGTAAATCAACTTCTGTAAACGATCCATTGGGCGCAGAAAGTAAGGCTCGATTCACCCGGGGACGGTGTTCCAAATCCATTCCCCATGACTCTAAAAGAGGGAGCACTTCCGCGGAAAGGTATTCCCCACATACTTTGTGGCGTGGCATACTCCCTTTCTCCAGAATAAGTATAGAAAATCCAGGGCTTTTGCAAGCGAGGGCAGTACTCAGGCCCGATAAGCCGGCTCCTATAATAATGAGGTCATACATTTTACCAAGGTAATCAATTTCAAAGCATCTTTGTTGGCGACTTCACCCGATTCTGCAGACATAAAAAGCCAAAAATTCAATATTTTAAGATCAGTCTCATTATCCTCTTTTCCCCGGACTAGCGATGCGCAGCCATCCCGCTGCGCCCTAAGGCGCGCGGTAGTCCGATTCCCGAGGATCGCTGAAAGGGATCTCGAGGAAGAAGGACCGAGTGACGCTCCGGAATCGCGCTATTGCGTGATGAAGGAGAAAAACGGAACGAGTGGCGAAGCGTAGCGACCCTCGAGCGGCTCCGGAGGCGCCGCCTCGGGGGTAGGCCCATAAAAGCATACCCCAGGCTTCGCTAGATTTCTGACCATACTTCCATATCTACCATATTCTCAAAATCAAGAAAAGAAAAAATAGGATGAAAACGCGGTAAAACATACTTTCTTTTCTTTAATTTAAAATCCAATCTGTTGTATACTTCAGGACATTTTTGCAGTCTGCTTTGGGTTTAGTATTCAAATAAATAAAGGTAACCTACGTTTAACACAAATTTTTCCTTACTTTTAGATTTATAAGATAACCTAACAAAAAACAAACACATGCTTAGACCCTTACTCTTTACCCTTTTTCTTACTATGATGTCGGGATTTTTATTTTCCCAACAAGTTGACCGAATGGTCATCGTAGAAGAATTTACCAATGCTTCTTGCGCACCTTGCGCTGGGCAAAACCCAGCCTTTAATGCTCTATTATTTCAAAATACCGACAAGGTTATTCCGATAAAATACCAGACTGCTTTCCCAGGATTTGACCCGTATAATCAGCAAAATCCAGGAGAAGTTACAACGCGCCTGGCGGTATATAATGAAATAAATGGTGTTCCTACAGCTACTATTGATGGAGAAGTTCCAGACAATAACTATGGAGGCGGTGGATTAAGTACATGGATTGATCCTCAAGGAAATGGTTACAATGGAGGTCCGTACGGATATAATCAGGCCGTATTAGATTACGCCGCATCTGTACCTACAACAATAGGTGTTGAGGTTACAGCCAGCATACCCAATTTTGATGAAATGGGTTCTGTTTCCGTAACGCTTACAAATGTAGATACCTTGGCTTTTACAGATGACAGTCGACTTTTTGTACTATTAGTAGAAAAAGAAAATGAATGGCCTCAACCTCCAGGATCTACTAACGAAGCCGATTTTTATGATGTTATGCGTAAAATGTATCCTTCTGCACAAGGTATTGAAATAGGAGAAATACCCGCAGATACATCAGTAACTTTTGATGTGGATGTCATGTTACCTGATTACTTGTACAATCTTGGTGAATTATCATTTGTTGCTTTTGTACAAAGCCAAACGAATAGAACTATTTATAATGCTGGTCAAACAGATCGCCTTCCCGTTCCTACCATCTATCCCAATATGGCTTTCGGCCAAAATACAAGTGATGTAGAAGGAGGATTGTGTGACCGACTATTCAATGGTGCAATTGAAGTAAGTAATGAAGGAGCAGCACCTATTTCACAATACGATATAGTCCTAAATAATAATGGTAGTCCTGCATTTACTGAGACTATAACTGACACCCTGGAAGCAGGAGCAAGTCGCACAATTACTTTGGATCCAGTAGAACTAGAAGGAGGCTTATCTAATTTTACTTTCTCCATCGACAATGTAAATGGAGATATGGGTGCTCGTTTAGTAAATACACTCGGAACTGTATCAGAAACTATTTCTGCCCAAGCTGCGGAACAAACAGATGAAACAGAAATATCTTATTCCTTAGAAACGGATCCGGTAAATACTACCGCACCTGAAGGAATTATTTTAGATAATCCTGGAACATTTATGGCTGTTGTTTCTAGAAACAGCTTTCAAAATGCACCCGCTGCGACAGGAGGTTATGGTAATAGTGAGCAATCAATATGGGTTAATTTTTACCAATGGAATCCTGCTACCGCAGGAGCAAATAGGGGAGAAATTGTTCTAGCTCGTGAATTCACGATTGATCCGGATGCTTCTGAACTAATAGTAAGTTTCGATAGAGCACATGCTCAGTATGACCAACCACCTAGTAATGATGGTCTAGAAGGTTATATTTCATATGACTGTGGAGAAAATTGGACTCGAGTTTATGCAAAAGGTGGAGCCGAATTAAGTACCACAACTCCCGTTAATCCATTCTTTATTCCTACTGCTAACCAGTGGGCTACAGATAGTATCACCATTGAAGTAGAGCCTGGAGCAAGCTCTGCACTCTTTAAGTTTGAAGCGATATCTGCCTGGGGAAATAATCTATATCTAGATAATATTAAAGCCGAAGGTGCTGAAATTATAAGTAGCGTTGACCTCACTATTTTTGATCAAGAGCCAACAGTTTATCCAAACCCTAGTGCTGGTCAAAGTACGCTTCAATTTGAAGTTACAGAACGTCAGCGTATGAATATTAGTTTATATAATGCCATGGGACAGCCCACGCATACCATTGCAGACCGCGAGTTCCCCGCAGGAACATATCGCATGCCTCTAAGGCTAGGTCAGCAAAGTAATGGCATGTACCGCATTGTTTTCACGACTTCAGAAGGCACACAAACAATACCTTTCGTACTTACGCGATAAGATAAATAGTATCCTTCTATAAAATCGGCGCCTATGGATTCAATTCTGTAGGCGCTTTTTTATTTTTTGGGCGTACCCCCAGCCCTTTAATAAAGCAGTTTACAATACCTCCTTAAAATCATAAGCCATGTCGTTTAAATTCCCAAATAAAACACAGGCCTGGGGTCAGGCTGCTCCGGGCTATCGGTCACCCCAAATGACTTTGGGGCGACGCCTATGGCCCCTACACATCCTTTACGCACTTATCTTCTTAGTATTGGATAATTTTTTTCTACTATACTACATTTTTGAATATGCATGCAAATAGATAATTTTACATAGATATTAACATATATAAAAATTATAATTCTTTAAACCCTTATTTATAGGCTTATATATAAATATTTAAAGCTATATACTATGTGGAAAGAATATAGAACAAAAAGGTATAAATATTCCTAATTAGTATTATCAATACTTTACGTATATCAATAAAAACACATACTTTAATAACTGCTTTTTATCCAACATTTCTGCTCTTTGAAAGCCGTTTGCTTAACACTCTTCCATAAAAAAGTTATCAAATGATTCTTTATTTATGCTTATTAACAACCTTAATAAGTTATACAAAAATCAAGTTTTTATAGCGATATTATTCTATTCAAAAAGATAACTCCCTTTATAAAAACTTAGCAACTGCATGTGCAACTCTTTTCGGTATATTTTATCAACATATTAACATCACTAATAATAGGAGTAGTTTTTATTTAAATATATAATATCAATACTATTACAGTCAATTATTGTTGATAACAGAAGACGTATCTTTATCCCAAGGAAAAATGATAGATCTATGACCCTTGTAAAAAACAAATCTTGTTAATACCAACACATGCGATACGATAAAAAAATAATTTATTGGTTGTGGATAGGTCTTGGAATGGTCTTGATACAAGTGTTAATTGGGGGGATAACTCGTTTAACAGATAGTGGGTTGAGCATTACTGAATGGGAACTTGTGGAAGGGATTATTCCTCCATTAACAGAATCCTCTTGGGAAGAAGCTTTTGATTTATATAAATCTGCAGCTAAAACACAGTTTGACCGCTTGCATGCGGATATGACTTTGAGTGAATTCAAGTGGATATATTTTTGGGAGTGGATTCATCGTTTCTGGGCCCGATTAATGGGGTTTGTGTTTATTATCCCACTGATTTACTTTGCTGCAAAATCTCTTATAGATAGGGTCCTGCGTAATCATCTCATTGTTGTTTTCCTCTTTGCAGCCTCTGCTGGTATTTTTGGGTGGTTTATGGTAGCCAGCGGTTTGAATAATGATGATCGTACCTGGGTGAATGCCTACAACCTTATAACTCATCTTTTTATAGCTGCCTGCACGGTCTCTGCGATATATTGGACGCTATTATACGTTCGCACCCCAAGAGAACGCATCAAGTCAAACCTCGTGTTTCACCGTCTACTAATTGCATTATTGGTAATCCTTGGCATTCAATTTTTATGGGGTGGACTCATGGCTGGAATGCGAGCCGGATTATTGCATCCCCACTGGCCATTTTTTATAGAAGCAGATAGTTTTTATGCTGCTTTAGATAAAAAAACGCTTTTTTCAAAGAGCGATTGGATGGATTACGAACCTGCTGTATCAGTTAAAGCTGCAGTACAGTTGACTCATCGTATTATGGCTTATGTTGTGGCCTTATTATCTTTATATATTGCTCATCGTATGTACTATCAGTATTTCGATGATCGAATACGCAATATTAGTAAACGTATAGCAATCCTGGTTTTGCTTCAATTTGCCTTAGGCGTTATTACTGTTATCTTATCTATTGGTAGTATACCCGTTTTTTGGGGTGTAGTGCATCAATTTGTGGCGTTTTTACTTCTTTTATCAATTTTGAAAGCAAAATATTATATACGCGCATAGGATTCTTATCCTTCTAACCATTTTTTGAAGTCCGGGGATCGAAGGGTGCTGCTGCAAGGTTTTTCGTTACTCGGCGGAGAAGGAGATAAGGTAATTTCTACACGAGCTTTTGATGCGCGCTTTAACTCATCTATCGCTTTACGGTGTATAATAAACTGTCGGTTGATACGAAAATAATCATTATCTATACAGGTCTCTTCTACCTCATCTAAAGTCATGGATACGGGATATTTTTTTCCTTCAAAAGTCATGAGAAAGGGAAGATGATTATAGATAAAGTAGTATGCAACTTTACTGTAGGGTACAACAGTGAAGCGACCTCTTATTTCTATTAGATGGCGATTTCCAGCTATAGGCTGCTGACCTGAAGTTTCTTTCTTTTTGTTAAAGTGGGTTTTATATTTAGAAATCGCACGAGTAAGCACCTCTTTTTTTATAGGTTTTAAAATGTAATCAACGGTTAAATATTTAAAAGCCTCCAAACTGCGATCATTATAGGCTGTAGCAAAAATGATAGGTGCGTCTATATCTCGCTTTTCCAATAATTCAAAACTATCGCCATCCCCTAAAGAAATATCGAGGAAGATGAGATCTATAGAAGGAGGATTCTCAAAGTAATCAAGCGCTTCTTGCAAACTGTTAATAACAGCTATGATATTAACATCCCCATCTGTTTGTTGAATGAGGCGTCTCAATCGTTTAGCAGCAGGAAGTTCATCCTCAACGATAACGACATTCATAATTCTTTATTTTTAATGAGAGGAATACGGACTTCAAAGATTTCTTTTGTTTCTATGATATCTAGTTTTTTTCCATTCATGTTTATATACTGGCTATTGAGCGACTCTAAACCAAACGAGGTAGAGGCAGGCTTAATATTTAATTTTTGTTTATTATTACGAACAATTATCATATTGTTCTCTAGTATTATACCAATGCTTAAAGGACTAAGTTGAGTTACTTTATTGTGTTTTACAGCATTTTCTACCAGCAATTGAATACTAAAGGGTATAATATAATTTTTAGGATCTTGTTGACCACTAATTTCGTAAACTAATGCGTCACCAAAGCGGTGTTTAAGTAAGAAAAAGTAGCGCTTTACTATATTCAATTCTTCTTCAATAGAAATTACATCATTTTTTCTATACTGGAGCATATCGCGGTAGAAATCGGATAGCTGTTCTATATAGTTGACCGCTGCGATAGGATCTTCTTCTACGATATTGATTAGGGTATTGAAATTATTAAATAAAAAATGAGGATTAATTTGACTTTTAATGGTTTCGAGTTCAGACTGTATACGGGCAGCTTTTAATTCCTCTATTCTCTTATTGCGTACAATGAAATAACGGGTAATCCCCAAAATTGAGAGTCCTAATAAAAGGCTCATAGCTATTTGAAACCACCCGCGCTGCCATAGCGCAGGTACAATAGTAAATTGAATGCTTTCTGTACGGGCTTGACTAAAGTTCGTGTTTAAATCGGCTTGAACAGTAAAGGTGTATTTTCCAGGAGGAAGGTTGGGGTAAACCGCACTATGATCTTGACTGTATTGCCAATCTGTATCATAATTTTCTATGCGGTACCTGTAAGTAAGTTTGGTCGGATCATTTATCCAGTGACCCTTGTATTGAATGCGAAAGGTGTTTTTTGAAAATGGTGAAACTATTTCTTCAAAAGGACGGAAAAACTGGTGGTCATCTAAAGAAGCAGATAAGATTTGAAGATCCACCTGGAAAGAAATATTTTCTTGTGCCTTGTATTTATAAAGGCTAGAACCTAAGGCCCACCAAATATAATTGTCATCATTTGATGTATGGGCATGTGTGTATTGATATTCTTCTTTTCCCATAAATTGAGGATAAAAGGGTACTGTAAAGTCTTTTTTTCTATGGTGGATAAACACGCCATTAGAAGAAAAAAAATACAAGTTTTTAAAACCATCTTCACTTAAGGCCAGGCAATTTTGATTTTGTAAAATAGGGCGACTCCATAAGGAATCAAGATGGAGATATTGTATGCCAGAATCAGGAGTGGCACAATAAATAGCTGAACTATCCAGTAATATTTGGTAAACTGTTGATTGACCCAAAAAGGAATCAATTTCACCATTGGGATGGATTCGGCGTAATCCTCGGCGATCTTTACCTAACCAAAGCATTTGATTAGAATCTATAACTGCATCATAAATATATTGTGACTGTGGGATGGAGTCATACACGTCATGAAGTGTTTGATGTGAAGCCAGGTCCATAATTGATAGTCCGCCCAAAGTAGCCGCTAGCATCCAGGAATGATGTTGTCGTAGATTGAGTATATTATTATTAATGAGGCCATCTTCTTGAGTAATATGATATAAAAGACCCGTATCTACGTTTAGCACATATATTCCATGACCAAAAGTAGCGCACCAGAGTTCACGGCGGGAGGGAATCCATTCAATATCAAGGATATTAGATGAGGATAAAGCATGTGTCATTATTGAGTCCCAACTTGGGAGGTATTGAAAAAGGCCGTTTTCCGTTCCCAAATAGATAAAGGAATCTGCAGCAGCCATGCATTGTATTGGTGGGGTTGGAGGGAGATATTTATTAAGATGGGTGGGGATAACAACGAGCTGACCTCGGGTATTAATCAACCATAATTGATTTTGATCATCCATTTCTGCCAACGTCCACTGATCTGATGGGTCTGTATATAGTAGATTGAAGGAATTGAGTTCATCTTTAAACGAATGCCATAAGGTGTCAGAAGTGATAATAAATATTTCGTTAGATGAATTTATATGAAGGTCTACAGGAGGAGAAGAAAGGGAGAAGATAGTATCGTTTTTATCGGATTTGATTGAAAAAATGTTCCCATCATAATCACCACCCCAAAAAAGACCAGAAGATTGAGTGGCGTTGACCAAATGCAACATTAAAGAGTTAGTTAAGGCAATGTCTAGTTCTTGGTCTTCTTGTAAACCTACAATACCTCGATCTGTGGCTAACCATATTTTTTCAGAATTAGAGTATATCACATCATAAATGTCGTCAGAGGGTAATCCACTATTAGTACTGTAGTGTATATAAGTGGAATCAGACTTTAGTACATATAGACCATCACCATAACTAGCGATGAGTATATTGCCCTCTGGGGTAGGAACGATTTTTCTTATCTCATTTGATATTGTAAGAACTTGTTCAAAATAGGATTTAAATCGATATCCATCAAAGAGGAGTAAATTGCCATTGCTTACACCTATTAGCAGAAAAGAATCATAACTGGCAATAGCAGTGATCGTTTGAGATTTAATAGAATCTGGTAAAGGAAAATGTTGCCAGTCGCGACCATCAAAAGAAAAAAGGCCCTGATTCGTTCCCAAAAATAAACCACTAAGTGGATCTTTATGAATAACATAAATTTCACTTTGTTTAGCTTTGGTGGGGAGGTCATAGCGCAGTTCTATTATCTGGGAAGTTAAAACTTCCGTAAATAGGAATAAGAAAATAACAATTGTTAAGCGATTCAAGGTCTACTACTATTTTTAGCTTGAATGCGAATTGATATTTTTGGTGCTATTTTTTTCTGTACTATGCGTGGTATATGTATATTATAATCTGCCAGGCGTATGAAAAAATCTGATGAAACAGAGATTCCGCTTTCTTTTATTGTTACCGTATTTTCAATAATTTCTTCCTTTTCTATGCCATGAATGCGAAATGAGCCTTTTGATTTTACAATATATTCGCCGGGGATATGATAAGATATATTCCCAAGAATTTTTCCTGTGTAACTTAATTGAGGATAGCGATTAGACTCCATGTAGTTTTCATTGAAATGTTGTCGCTGTAATTCTGAATTGAATCCCAAAAAGCTTTTGACTGGTACTTGAAAAGCAAAGGTTTTGCGAACGGTGTCGATTACACCGATTAGCTGTTCAGATTCAGCGCGTATTTGTTCTTGAGGAGCATCCGAATAGAAGTCTACGCGACCATTAAAATTTATTATGGATGATTGTGCTAAAGATGGAGTCAAACTACCTATAGCTAATAATGAAAAACAAAAAAGGATAGAATTCTTTGATATCAAAATAAGGTTATATAGAGGATTATGTACGTCAAAAAACAAATATACAGATAGTTTTTGTTCGGCACCAGAGCTGTGCTTCCCATCCAATGTAATATATTCCCATTCATTCACTTTAAATGGGTAAAAGCGGATGAATGGGTAACAATATGCGTAAACTTGTAGCATGAAAGGATTAGGAACCATTAGCTTATTGGTATTTATTGTATTAGCGATTGTGCTTATACCTTCATGCGTTCACGATCCCGTGTATGATATTGACGATACTATGAATCCGCCGGATACCACGGATGTTGATACCATGGACATGGATGATCCGTGTGATCCGGAGAAAATCTATTTTGAACGCGATATTCTCCCTCTATTACAAACGAATTGCGCTTTCAGCGGATGCCATAATGAGGCGAGTGCGCAAGATGGCGTGATTCTGACTACTTATGAGCAAGTTATGAATTCCGGTGTGGTTACTCCTTTACGTCTCGACAACAGTGACTTGTTTGAAGTATTAACGGACGATGACGAAGATGATCGCATGCCGCCGCCGCCCTCTCAGAGGCTTTCTCAAGAAGAGATACAGCTCGTCTCAAATTGGATATTACAGGGTGCTACAAATGATAGTTGCGATTACGATATGGAGTGCAATACAGACAATATTCGATTCAGCGTAGAAATACAGACGATTTTAGAGAGTGGATGTATTTCTTGTCACAATGAAGCGGCCCCATCTGCGGGTATTAGATTAGACACCTATGAAGAAGTAGTAAAAGTGGGTGAAAATGGTCGTTTACTAGGCGCTATACGCTGGGAAGTAGGATATGTTAATATGCCGTTTGGAGGTATACAACTTAGCGATTGCGCTATTAGTCAAATGGAAGGGTGGATTGCCGATGGAATGCCAAATAATTAAGAATCATGAGAATAATACTCTTAAATGTTGTGATTTTACTTTTTAGCTCATGTTATTATGATGTGGAAGAGGTATTGTATGCCGGAGAAACATGTAATGTGGATAACGTTAGTTACGATAGCGATATTCGACTTATACTGGACAACCAATGCATGATATGCCACAATGCTTCGAGCAATTTTGGAAATATAAAACTAGAAACATATTCGCAGGTAGTCACTCAGGTTGAGAACGGAAAATTGTTAGGCGCTATTCGACACGATCCGGGTTTCTCTGCTATGCCACAAGGCAATCCCAAAATACCCGAATGTCAAATTCGACAAATAGAATCCTGGATAGATAACGGCTATCCGCAAAACTAAGATAATGAATATTAGAAATGTTCTCATAGTACTTCTTATTGCTGTCCTTATCGGAGGTTTAATTGGATATCAACAATACAACAAACCACATAGGAATCTGATGTCAGAAGAAGTAACTGCCCAAGTTACAGCGCAAGAACTTTTTTCTGATTATGAAGAAGATGAATCAACTGCCAATGAAAAATATCTGGATGAGATGGTAGAGGTGACCGGAAAGATAGAACGCGTAAATGTAGAACAAGAAAAATCCACAATTCAATTAAAGACAGATCATATGATGGCGGGCATTATTTGTGAATTTGAGGCTGGTGAGCTAACTAATATTCCCGCTGAAGGCGATACGATTACAGTCCGGGGAATTTGCACGGGCAAACTTATGGATGTCGTGCTGGTAAGATGCATTTTAATGAACTCATAAAAACAAAAATGATATGAAAACTATAATAATAAGTGGTATTCTACTTCTTTTAGGAAGTATAACTTCGGTAGAAGCCCAAAAGTATTTTACAAGAGAAGCTCAAGTTTCCTTTTTCAGTGATACTCCTATGGAGGAAATAGAAGCACACAACGGAACGAGTACCTGTGTGGTAGATTTTGAAGATCAGCGAATGGAATTTGCTGTTTTGATTAAGGCCTTTCAATTTGAAAAAGCGCTCATGCAAGAGCACTTCAATGAGAACTATATGGAAAGCCACAAATTTCCAAAGGCTACATTCAAGGGAAAAATTATAAACCCAACGGAATTATCGGCGAAAAAAGGAAAGCAAGATGTTGAAGTTCAAGGGACTTTAACGATTCATGGAGTAGATCAGGAAGTTACCGCTCCTGGTACTATAGAATTTACAAAGGAAAATGTAATGGTTTCTTCTGTTTTCACGGTAGCGGTCAGTGACTATGACATTGATATTCCCGGCGTAGTACGAGATAACATTGCCAAGGAAGTGGAGATTACTGTAGACGCCACTTTAGAACCGCTGAAATAAAGGATATGAAGAGTAAAATATTGTTTGTCTTACTATCACTTAGCTTTTTCTATCGCGGTAGTGTAGTAGGACAAGATGATTTACTTTCTTTATTGGGTGAAGAAGAGGAGACAGTTGATTATGCTTTTGCGAGTTTTAAAGCGAATAGAGTTATAAACTTACATTCAGTAGAAAACACCTCTGCCGGTGTTCTGGATATTAAAATTTCTCATCGGTTTGGTATGATTAATTCAGGATTCTATGAGCTTTTTGGATTGGACGCAGCCAGTATAAGAATAGGAGGAGATTATGGAATTACGGATAATCTTACTGTTGGTGTTGGGCGAAGTAGTTTTCAAAAAACCTATGATGGGTTTTTAAAATACAGACTTTTACGGCAAAGTTCTGGAGCTAAAGTCATGCCCGTTACGCTTGCCATTTTAAGTAGTTTAGCGGTAGAGACTACGCGCTGGCCAAATCCGGCGCGAGAAAATTACTTTTCGTCTCGATTGTTTTATACTCATCAGTTAATTATCGGACGGAAATTCAGTGAAGCATTGAGTTTACAGCTCAGTCCCACTCTTGTACATCGCAACCTAGTAGAAACAGAACAAGAGGCTCATGATGTTTTTTCTTTAGGAGCGGCAGGGCGAATTAAACTGACAAAGCGAATGGCATTAAATGCAGAATACATTTATGTGTTTCCCGATCAATTGGCGCCAGGGTTTCGTAACTCTTTGTCCATCGGTTTAGATATAGAAACGGGAGGCCATGTTTTTCAGCTTCATTTTTCAAATTCTACCTCTATGATTGAAAAGGGATTTATTACGGAAACTACTGGAGATTGGGGAGGAGGAGGAGTTCATTTTGGATTTAATGTGAGTCGGGTATTTACGATTCGCCGGCCGGATATAAAGGAGTAGTTCCTATTTGTATAGTGTAAAAGATAAAAACCTACCCTATCATGCGAGACAGGCAGGCTGAATATTTGCCGTTATCCAAGGGCGAAAAATGCATGTATTTTTTCGGGTAAGGGCTATTTTCAATATAGTTTTTTGGGCGTCACCCTCGTCCTCGAGAGCGCGAGGCGCTCCTCGGGACGGGGTCGGGCTATGCGGCACTACGGTCCTTTCCTGCTGCCTGCGCAGGCAGCAGAGACGGACGGCTTCGCCTGCCTACTATCCCTGACGCGGGGAGGAGATGTGCCCGATTCCAAAGCAGAGATCTCAAAAATCACGAACCGGCGGGGATATCTCCCCCGAGTCCGATGTTACGAAGAAATCGAAGAGTTGTATCACGGTTACGCCAGCAGATGAAAGCAGATGGATAAGGACAGCCTCATCTCTGGGACTCAAAAAAGCCTCATACAATATGACTGTATGGGTTTTTTTTATGCGGTAATCTGTGAGTGTGAACAGAGTTAGCCCCGCAGCTATAATAGACATAATAACAAGCGGCTGAGAAATTTCTCACTACTTTGGATGAGTGCTTGGGAGCCCATCCCCGAACGATCAACGGATCGGCGATAT
>CAZVLN010000029.1:0-27703 GCA_964627995.1 uncultured Saprospiraceae bacterium | reverse complement strand
GTCATGTGATTAAGGATATAACTCGGGACAAATCCCATCATTTTTTCTTGTCTATATTAATTACAAAACAAAAAGGAGGTGAAACATGGTCATATTAATGGCTTTATGTATTTTTACAAAAAATACACTCAGTCCGTTTCATATGAATTATTTAATCCTAGACTTAGAGGTCACTGGCGATGATCCGGGGTGGCACGATATTGTTGCTCTCTCAGCCGTGCTCTGTGATCAAAACTGGCAAGCTATCTCAGACTTTTCAACGCTGATTTACCCGTCCGAAGATGATGGCTTTAAACTCGTTGCAGAGCGTAATCCGCGAATTGATTTAACGGAATTGAAAGATGCTCCTCTCCCTTTTGATGCCCTGGAAAAGTTCGAGAATTGGATTATGAAAAGTCTGGGTTACAGGCCCGACCCGATTGAAAAAGAAGAGCATTTATCCAAAGTGGTGCTTTGTGGGTTCCGATTCATGCCTACCTACAGCTTTCTTCGCATTGCGTATTTGGAAGATAACTTCAATTGGAATTTTTCAACTGCCATGGTCGATTTGTATTCCATATTACATTACTTATCCCTGGAGCAGCCCATTTCCAAAAATGGGACTAGCATGGAAAACTTAAAAACGGTTGCTGCTCAATTAAAAGTGAAGGTGGACACTGAAAAACAGTTTTTACTTCGAAAGCCTGAACTGGTTAGATCTTGTTTTGACGCTTTAGATGATCATTGGTCTATAGGAAGTAAGTCATAGTCCATGCAGCTAATTCGAATTTTTAGCTGTTTCATACTTTTAGCAATTTATACCAGCTGTAGAGATCAATCGGAAGTCAAAGCTCCATGGCAGTTTCCCGAAAATGCACTAGTGGGGACAGAATTAAAATCCGACAGCTTCGCCCGCCAGACTCTATTTTTACTGTATGCCGTGGATGGTGTTTATAAAGATACGCTTTGGTTTAAACCTCAAAACAAACCAAGGTGGGAACACTTATTTACAATCAGTGAACCTGAAGCCCCGAATTCTACCCAAAATATGACCATAAGTTGTCCCGGCGAGGAGGGCCATATTGAGATCCACAGTCAACACGCCATTGTTGGACAATCTGTCCAAATGGAATTCTCCGATAGTACCCGATACACCGATTTTTTTAGAATTATTGACCGAAGATCTTTACCCGACTCATCCATGACTGCCAGAGTATATCAAGGAGTAGATGTGGACATGCAGGTACTAGGTATTCATTTATACCCACTAGACACCTTAAAGGCAAAGTATTCCGGCCATATTGCGCTCAAGTTTTCAGGCTTATTTCAGTCTAGAAAAAATAGTGGTTTCCATGAAATTGAGGGGTATTTTGGTGCATGGTAGTATTGAGCCCGGGGAGAAATAATTGCTCAGCAAATTTGTAGTGATCTTGTAGAAAAGTTATTATATTTGCCATCCGCATTTCATGGCGTGGTAGCTCAGTTGGTTAGAGCGCAGCATTCATAATGCTGAGGTCGGGAGTTCGAGCCTCCCCCACGCTACTTTCTTTTTTATACTTTTTTTAATCCCTCTCAGCCAAGTGAGATAGAAACACAAGCGTAAAAACTAAATAGATACCTACGCCAAGTGAACTTTGCAAACCTGCCTCGACCAAAAAAGAAAGTAGTAACACCACCTGGCATTGTAAATGGCTTATATTTTGCCGAGCGGTGGAAAAACTCACTGGTTGTAGAACTATGGCTAAGCACAACAGAAAACCAAGCAGCCCATAAGTAGCTAACCAATATAGATACTGATTGTGTGGTAATATCCTCTTAAAAGACCTCGGATACCGTTTATCAAAGCGCGTATTTACCTCCTGCCTCATATCTCCCGCTCCAGCCCCTAAATAAGGGTGATCTAAAAATATTTCTCCAGCTATCGCGTAACTTCTCCAGCGCGTTGCGTCACTCGTTGACCACCCCTTACCTCTTTCCAATTGCTTCCAATCATAAAGCGTATAATCGATTTTTTTCTTTATTGGCGAAAAGCTCAGGTAGGATACAAAAAGTAGAGTAAGCATCCCAATCATAAAAAACAGAACCGCTTTTACTCTCCTCCGTCGAAATCCTAAATCAAAAATAAGTATGAGAACACCTGCAATCAGACCTACCCAGGCAGTTCGCACAGATAAGTATAAGGTAAAAAAGGCTAAGCCCAGAGCTATTAGGCCCATACTACCTCGCAACACTCTAGAAGATAAAAGAGATGATTTGAAAAAGAATAAGTTGAAAGCGAGTAAACAACTCAGCACTATTAGGAGACCATAGCGCACATGACTAACAGGAGTTGGTAAGGATTTACCTTCACCTATTGCGTAATCTACTGGAGAGAGGTAGATTTGAAAAAACATGTAAGCAGCTGAAACTACCGCACTGAGTATACAAACAATCCATAAAAAATCAATATCCCTGCGATTTAGTCGTGGAAGGTGCAGAAAAGCTAGCGGTAAACCTATAAATGGTAGAGCTAGCCGCACCCTAGAAAGCCCAAACTCACTTATATTGCTCCATAGTAAAGACACCAAAACAAGGAAAAAAATAATCGGCAAGGATGCCATGGCCTGCTCTGCTCGATTCGTACCACGCCAATTGAACCACCACCTAAACTGCCATTTATGGTTATCACTCTCTTCAAAAAAAGATAAGGCAAACCAGCCAAACATACCGATGGAAAGCACATAACGAGAATAGAAAAGGGAACTTATGACCACAGCTCCAAAAAAAAGTACCCAGTTCTTGTGACTGGACCAGGCCCGAAAAGCAAATTGGTGACTTTCCATAGTAGATTATACGAAAGAAATACGAATATCGTACCTTTATCTCACTTTTAATAAAATGACACATAATGAGTCAATCAGCTTTCGAACAAGCGGCATCTCTTCGAAGCGAAATGGCAGCTGAAAACCCGACATCCCTGGAGGAGTTAGAAGCCTTTCGCATCGCCTTTTTAGGCTCTAAAAACCGGATTAAGCCCCTTTTTGGTCTGATCCGTGATATTCCGAATGAGAAAAAAAAGGAATTTGGCCAACTTCTGAATGAAATAAAAACGGAGGCAGAAGAAAAGTTTGAAAGACGGAAAAGAGAATTGAGTGCAGAAGAAGAATCTAAAGCTGCCGATAAAATAGATTTGACAGCTCCAGCCTATCCCTATGAGCAAGGCGCTCGACATCCCATTTCCTTAGCCTTAAATCGAATAATTGATATTTTCAGTCGAATTGGCTTTGAGGTTGTGGAGGACCGAGAGATCGAGGACCAGTGGCACAATTTTACTGCATTAAATACCCCGGAAGATCATCCGGCGCGAGATATGCAGGATACGTTTTACCTACAAGGAAGCACAGAATATGTACTTCGTACTCACACTTCATCCGTTCAGGCTCGCCACATGACAAATCATGAGCCTCCTATTCGCATTATTGCACCGGGACGCGTCTACCGTAACGAAACAGTTTCGGCCAGAAGTCACTGTCAATTTCATCAAGTGGAAGGCTTGTATGTCGATAAGAACGTGAGTATGGCCGATATGAAACAGACCCTTTTGTACTTTGCTCGAGCGATGTACGGCCCAGATACTCGGATTAGATTACGTCCCTCCTACTTTCCATTCACGGAACCTAGTGCAGAAATGGACGTTTACTGGGGACTAGAAAATGAAGACGACGAGCGAATGACAAAAGGTACAGGCTGGCTAGAGGTTTTGGGATGCGGTATGGTCGATCCCAATGTGTTGGAGATGTGCGGAATTGACCCGACCGTGTACAGCGGTTTTGCTTTTGGAATGGGTATTGAACGACAAGCCATGCGGGCACATAAAATAAATGATATCCGCTTATTATTTGAAAATGACATTCGATTTCTGCGTCAGTTTACCAGCGCCCTGTAAAATTAAATTATGAAGCCCAGCCTGCTTAAAGGAACGCGAGATTTTCTCCCAGGAGAAATGCTTCGAAGAGCATATATTTTTCAAACTATTAAAGACACTTTTGAGTCCTACGGCTTTCAACCCATTGAAACACCGGCCCTGGAGCGATTAACCACTCTAATGGGTAAATATGGAGAAGAGGGAGACCAGCTCTTATTTAAAGTACTTAATAATGGTGACTTCTTATCAAAAGTTGATGATGACACCTTGCTTAGTAGAGATTTGGATGATATTCTCTCAAAGATTTCAAAACGAGGTTTGCGATACGACTTAACCGTTCCCCTCGCGCGATATGTGGCTCAAAATCAAAATGAACTGGCTTTCCCATTCAAGAGGTATCAAATCCAGCCTGTGTGGAGAGCTGATCGTCCTCAAAAAGGAAGGTATCAAGAATTCTATCAGTGTGATGCTGATGTTGTTGGATCTGGAAGCTTGCTTTACGAAGTCGATTTTATTCATATCTACAGTCGGGTTTTTCGCCGGCTGGGTCTTCCCATACAGATAAAAATCAATCATAGGGGTCTTTTGACTGCTCTAATTCAATCCTACGGACTGGGTGCTGAATTTGAAATTGCTACTACAGCTATCGACAAATGGGATAAAGTAGGCCGAGAGGGAGTGAAAAAAGAACTACTACAACTAGATGTAGAGCAAGTAAAAGTTGATTCTTTGCTAGATCTTCTAGAAAATGGAGACCTTCAACAAATAAAGGAAAATATTTCTGGTGATAAGGGGG
This sequence comes from uncultured Saprospiraceae bacterium, assembly GCA_964627995.1. Taxonomy (GTDB): domain Bacteria; phylum Bacteroidota; class Bacteroidia; order Chitinophagales; family Saprospiraceae; genus JAWLFI01. Next base: position 23,024 of record CAZVLN010000029.1, on the reverse strand, counting down.
AAAAGGCCTGGGAAGAAATACAGTTTATTTTCGAGCAAATTGAAGGTTCAACAGCCGAACAAGATCTCGTATTTGCTCCCGAACTCGCCAGAGGCCTTAATTACTATACGGGATGCATTTTTGAGGTGATAGCTATAAATGGGGATTTGGGTTCTATCGGCGGCGGCGGTAGATATGCAGATTTGACTTCGATATTTGGTATGAAAGATATGCCAGGAGTAGGTATTTCCTTCGGAGCCGAACGCATCTACGACCTCTTAGAAAGTCAGTCACTTTTCCCCGACGCCGTTGGAAGGCACTTGGATATTCTTTTCTGCTGCTTTGATGAAGAGAGTCTCAAAATAGCAAGGGACTATGCGGAAGAACTTCGAGGTTTAAACATGCGCATCGATGTGTATCCCGAAGCTGCAAAATTAGGGAAACAATTAAAATATGCAGATCAAGTTGGATCCCCTTACGTCGCCATCATCGGAGAAGTAGAGCGCCAGCAAAATGCACTTAACCTTAAGCATATGGCAAGCGGCCAACAGGTTTTACTGCCCTTTTCAAAACTAAAAAGCAGCCTTCAAGAGGGAGATGATTTAAAAGATCAGTTTTCCGAAAAGTGATATGCCCATTCTTGATCTAAGGATTCCTTATGATCAAAAGGAAAGCTACGCTGCTTTTTTCGCTGCATTATCTGTATAAATACATTTCGATTCATAACCATAGGTAAATATGGAAGGTCTCCGCTGAAAGGCATATGTGCATTTTGATTTCTTGCATATTGCATTTTCGTTGAATAAACATGCTGTTCCAAAACAGGAAGTTTGTATGAAAGCTGACGAATTTCAGCTGGTGGAAAAACATGTATTTCTTTTTCCAGTGCCATTAAGTGAATAAGGTGTGATAAGCAATCATGAGAAGCAGGCAGAATTAGCCGAATAGGCTCTCCCTTACTCAAAGTAGCATCGACATCCATGGCATTCCACTTTGCAATTCTATATGGGTTAATTCCTATATCATATCCCAATTCGAGTAAGTTCTTATGGCGATATGCTGGTAAATATAATTCTCGATATGGAGCCTGAGAATAGATGGGAATATCACCTGAATACTCATAACTATCTACCTTAGAATCTTTAGAATCAATATCGACTGCATCTACTGATTCCCACCAATTTGATAACAATCGCTCAGGGATTCGAATAAAGTAATGATCCCCATTTCCAATTTGATTATATCGCCAGCTTAAATTCAACTCTCGTAAAATTGCTATATCAATATCCAGACGATCTGCAGCTTCTGCTAACGAAAGCCGCTCATTTAAAAATATTTTAGTCGTCCACCACTTATCAGGTGATATGGGTTGTTTGACGACTTCGGTTTCAAGTTGAGTTTTCATATATGCCTTGGCAGCAAGAAACCTTGGGACATATTGTCGAGTCTCTCGTGGCAAGTACCGAACAACCTGGTCAAAAGAGCTAGATCCTGCTAATCGGATGGCTTTCCGAACTCTACCCGGGCCTGCATTGTAAGCTGCCATCACAAGACCCCAATCTTGAAATTGATTATAGAGATCCTGAAAATAATAAATTGCTGCTTCGGTGGCTCGCTCAGGGTCCAAGCGCTCATCGACCCAATAGTCTACAGTTAGCCCACAATATCTGGCGGTAGGAACCATTAGCTGCCAAAGACCCGTCGCTCCTACATGTGATTTAGCTTTAGGAATGAGGCGAGACTCAACAAGAGTTATATATTTTAGATCGAGGGGAAGTCCCGCTTGATGCAGCTTTTCTTCTATCATGGGAAAATATATCTGAAGTCGCTCTTTTAAGGCATCAGTCCGTGTGGTCGATGATCGTTGATAAGCAGTAAGATATCGGCTGACCTGAGCTTCATATTTATCGGATAAAAGAGACTCTAATGTCAAAACTTCTTCCGTTACAGCCCCAAAAGCTTGTTGTGATTCGGACAAACAAAGACTTGATGTCCCCAATAGCGTTATAAACGCCCATTTTTTCATAGGTACTAACCTTTTCTGAATAATTGTTAAACTGAATACTATAGATGCAAATATTATGCCATATAATAATATCAACTACATGGTCGATTCATATTGGGGAGTTACAACCCCTTAATAAGAATAAAAAGTTTTAAATAGCGAATGCATAAACGCAAATTATTGCGATGAAATTATACCTTACCATGGCAGTGTTTATATTTTCTTCCACTTCCACAAGGACACGGATCATTGCGACCCACTTTCTTCTCTTCTCTAACTACAGTTTCCACTTTTTGAGCTCCTCCTCCAGCTTGCGCTGCCGCCTGTTTTCTCGCCATTTCTTCCGGATCTTGTGCTTTGTTCGCTGACACACCGCTCAGGTCTGTTTTTTGCTCGCGCGCTCCTTGCACCTGACGACTATCTTCAGGCATCTTAAGCTTTCCGTTAAATAAATATGAAGTTACTTCCTGATTAACTTTGAAAACCAAGTTTTCAAAAAGTGAATAAGCCTCCATTTTATAAATTACCAACGGATCCTTCTGCTCGAAAGATGCTGACTGAACAGACTCCTTTAATTCGTCCATAGCACGTAAATGCTCTTTCCAATTATCATCGATAAGGGATAAGGTTACCGTTTTTTCGATATCTCGCATAATAGTTTTTCCGTCCTTGTCAACAGCATCTTGAAGGTGGGCCGAAATTGGCAATTCCTTATAACCTGGAGAGACAAAAGGAACTAAAATACGCTTGTACTTATGTCCTTCCCGCTCGTGGACATTCTTAATAACAGGTAATAATATTTGTATTAAAGCTTCCTCTTTCCGCTGATAATTATCCATAACCTGCTCCAAAAGGATATCCATAATCGTCTCATCCTTTTCCTCCAGAAAAGTTCCTTCCGAAAGGTCCGGGTCCAAAGAGAAGGTCTGTAAACAGTCCATTCGAAACCCTTGGAAATCCTGTGCAGCTTTAAAGTCCTGCACCATTACTTCAACCATACTCGTAAACATCGTATTGAGGTCTACTCGCAATCGATCCCCCGATAATGCATTACTTCGCTTTTTGTATATCGCCTCCCGTTGGATATTCATCACATCATCGTACTCCAACAAACGCTTTCGGGTACCGAAGTTGTTCTCCTCAACCTTCTTTTGAGCAGTTTCAATAGACTTCGTAATACGCTTATGTTGAATGACTTCTCCTTCCTTGTGCCCCATAAGGTCCATTACCTTGGCGATCCGACTCGAATTAAACATTCGCATCAGATCGTCTTCAAGGGACACAAAAAACTGCGAGGACCCAGGATCTCCCTGACGACCGGCTCGACCACGGAGCTGGCGATCCACCCGACGAGAATCATGCCGTTCTGTACCAATAATAGCCAATCCACCCGACTCTTTAACGCCTGGTGCCAGCTTAATATCTGTACCTCGACCCGCCATATTTGTTGCAATAGTTACAGCTCCCGGCTGGCCGGCTTCTGCCACTACGTCAGCCTCACGCTGATGCTGTTTGGCGTTCAATACGTTATGCTTTACATTATTTATTTTTAACATCCGACTCAATTTTTCGGATATTTCTACACTTGTCGTACCCACCAATACAGGACGCCCCTCATCTGTTAAACGACCAATTTCTTCAATGACTGCATTGTATTTCTCACGGGCTGTTTTATATACTAAGTCTTCTCTATCATCTCGAACGATGGGTTTATTTGTCGGAATAACCATGACATCCAATTCGTAAATTTCCCAGAACTCACCGGCCTCGGTTTCTGCCGTACCCGTCATCCCAGAAAGTTTGTGATACATTCTGAAATAGTTTTGCAAGGTTACCGTAGCATAAGTTTGTGTCAAATCCCCCACTTTAACGCTTTCCTTAGCCTCTAAAGCCTGATGCAATCCATCGGAGTACCGACGACCTTCCATCATACGACCTGTTTGCTCATCCACAATCTTTACCTGGCCGTCCATAACGACATATTCCTGATCTTTTTCAAATAAGGTATAGGCTTTTAAGAGTTGCTGTGTAGAGTGTAGACGTTGCGATTTTTCCGAAAACTCCGCCATTAGGGTTTCCTTCTTTTCCTGTCTCTCCTCCTCCGAAAGGGAATCGTCACTACCGATGGCCTCCATCTCAGTGGTGATATCCGGCATGATAAAAAATGACGGATCATTCTGACCCTGTGCCATGAATTCGGCTCCTTTTTCAGTCAGGTCTACAATTCGATTTTTTTCGTCTATAGTGAACAGAAGGGGTTCATCTACTATATGCATGTTCTTGGATTGCTCCTGCATATAAAAGTTCTCTGCCTTCTGTAATTCTTGCTTTACGCCTTCTTCACTCAGAAATTTAATAAGCGGTCTAGACTTAGGTAATGCTCTGTAAGCTCGTAAGAGAGCCATTCCCATCTGGCCCTCATCATATCCTCGTTCTCCCTCTTTAAACAACTTCTTTGCCTCTGCCAAATAGCTGAGCGTAATTTTTTTCTGCGCAGATATAAGGTTTTCTACTTTGGGCTTCAAAGTCTCGTACTCTTGTATATGGTCCCCTTTGGGTATGGGCCCTGAAATTATCAATGGAGTCCGTGCATCATCGATTAATACCGAATCCACCTCATCAATCATGCAAAAATGGTGCTTTCCCTGGACTCGTTCTTCTGTCGAGCGAACCATATTGTCGCGCAAGTAGTCGAAACCAAACTCATTATTAGTTCCGTAAGTTATGTCGCATGCATAAGCATTTTTTCGATCTGCTGAATGTGGCTTATACTTATCAATACAATCCACTGTCAAATGCAAAAACTCCAGTATCGGACCAATCCATTCCGCATCTCTGCGGGCCAAGTAATTATTCACGGTAATCACATGCACACCCTGGCGGGATAATCCATTTAGATAAGCTGGAAGCGTGGCCACTAAGGTCTTTCCCTCCCCAGTAGCCATTTCAGCAATAACTCCCGTATGCAGTGCTAAACCTCCGACAATCTGAACATCATAGTGAATCATATCCCAGACGATCTCCATTCCAGCTGCATCCCAGCTATTCTTCCACACCGCCTGATCCTTATTGATTTTCACATAGGCCTTTTTACCCTGTGCAGCCAAGTCTCTATCGTGTTCGGTGGCAGTAACCGTTAATTCTTCATTTTCAGCAAACCGCCGGCAAGTCTCTTTTACTACAGCAAAAGCCTCTGCCTGGATTTCTTCCAACACCTCTTCCAGATGTTGATCGCGCTCTTCAATCAACTCATCTACCTCTTCAAACAATCTCTCCTTCTGAAGAATATCAGAAGAATTGTCTGCTTCTTCTTCTAAGCGTTTAATATCTGCATCGATATCGGACAAATACTCTGCTATCCGTTCTCTAAATTCAATGGTCTTATTTCGGAGTTCATCATGAGATAAGGATGCCAACCCTTCGTATATCTCATTGATCTCTTCTACCACAGGCATAAAACGCTTGACGTCCTTTTCCTGCTTTGTTCCAAATATCTTTTTGAGTGATTTCGTTATTGCGTCTAACATAAGTTGAAAGCTTCCTTATATTTGTGTAAAATGGGGGGCAAAGATACTATTTTGCCCCGGGAACCCTTAAATAAATAGGCAATTATAAAAACGTATGTTTTCATTAAATGTTTCACAAACCCGTTCTTATCTATGCTCCATATGAAGCAGAAGCTTTTTTACATAACATTCACTATACTACTCGGAAGCATGATCCAAAGCTGTCAGCCGTCTTCTCACAGTGAACTCGCCGGCTATTATATGCCTGACAAGGCAGAGCAAGGTGGAATTGTGCACCAATTCGAAAGTGAAGGTTTTCAAACGGGGAAGGAATACTGGTATTATAACTTACGCGAAACACCCGACAGCACGCATTTAATTATTACAGTCTATGATGAGGAGCTCAACCAACAACAACTTAGTGCGGAAAAAAAAGTGGCAAACGGTTGGATACAACAACAGCTTTTACTCTTCTTTCCAGACTCCAATAAAACCCGTACTGAAATGGCTACCGTTCACTCGGGCAACCGTTTTGCCTTTGACTTGCAGGACTCTTTAGATCTGCTGCACTATAGTCTGGAGTGGGAAGAAAATCTCGATGGGGATTTGGCCACAAAAAAACTTTTTAGAAATAGCCGTTTCATGGGCTATGACAGTATCCTTATCATGGAGACAGCTCACAAAGCTGCACATTTTGTTTCTCGTGACAAAGTAGAAGATGACCGCGAAGGCACGCTCACATTAGATCTTAAAAGTGATGATTATTATGTAAAAGGCTTGGGACTGGTAGAGAAGTATCAATTCTATTTAAAAGGAGACGAAAAAATTTTAGTACGTCATTTAAAACTTACGGATACACTTCGAATGACCGATTTGGAAAAAAAATTGAAAGATAAATAAATGATACGACTGCTCTCTATCCTACTGTATTTGACCCTTATTTCAACAGCAAACACGCTCTTGAGTCAGGCCCCTGCTCCAAATCTCTTTTGCGTATCTAATCAAGGAGATGGTCGAGACACCCTGCGATTTGATATACCTACTGTAGGGTGCGGCACTGCCGATAGCTTACTTGTATTTCAAAGTTTCTCAGCTGACGGCCCTTTTAATTTGGTAGCGAGCTTACAGGACCTTTCCGTTAACGCGTTTCAATTCCTCAACCCGGGTGATGATACGACTTACTATTATCTCCAATTGGCTACAGATTGCCCGGTGAGTTTAAGTCCCCCTTCAGATACCTTGTCCAACCTGCTACCTCCAATCGTTCCCATTCGCTTTGTAAGCGTAGAAAATGGGGAAACCATCTTAAGGTGGATCGATCGATCGCCCCAGCTCCCAAAAATCAAGAACTATATCATTTATCGAGTGGACGTAGGAACAGAGCCCATTGATACTATTGCAGCGCCAAGCAATCAGTACACTGACCTAAACTCAGCTGCAAATCTCCAGTCAGAGTTTTATTATGTTCAGGCACTCGACGGGTGTGGGCTCAGCGGTTCATTGGGGAATCAACCGCACAATACTATTTTCCTTCAAGATAGTATAGACGCCTGCGGACGCCTAGCGGTTTTATCCTGGACTCCTTACGAGGCATGGGACAGTGTAGACTATTATTCAATACATGTGGCTGAAAATCAAGGCTCTGCCATCCAAATTGATAGTCTTTCGCCAGACCGCCTTAGCGCCGAAATTTCTAATCTCGATGGTCAGATTAACTACACCTATTATGTAGAGGCACATCACCCGACTTTAAACTACAGGGCGCGATCAAATGCAATTTCCAGAACACCCGATATCCGTCAGGGCATTCGAAACCTAAATTTTTGGGGTGCAGATGTACAAGGAAATCAAATCGAATTTCAGTGGGAATGGAATGCCGATGCTGAATTAATAAGTGCGGCACTGAGAAATATATCCGGTGCCATTCCGACTGTAAATTTAGAATCGGATATTCAAAATCTACAGGAATTCAACTCGACAGTACTTTCTTCGCCGCTTACTAGCGAGCAGCCTTTATCCTTTATTATTGAAACTTTGGACACCTGCGGCACGCAGGTTCTGTCCGACACCCTATCTACGGCCTATATCCGAGCGCGAGCCCTCCCCTCTTTTGAAAATGAGGTTCAAATCCAGGGACCACAAGTAGGATCTGCCGTTACGCTAAACTCTTGCCGCCTGCTTCGCTATCGCAACAACCAGCTCGAAACGAGTCTCCCGGTCGCTTTGAATCAAAATATTTTTAGTGAGCCCTTCGACCCCTTTGATCGCCCCAATGATGAGATTTGCTATCAATTAGAATGTCTGGGGCAAGCGCAAAGAATCAATGGGACTTCTCAGGATATCCGAATCCAATCCAATATCAGTTGCCCGGAAAGGGAGATTCGATTACAGTTACCAAACGCACTGCGCCCCGAAGGAGAAAATCCTGAATTTAAGCCCCTTATTCTTTTTGAAAATGCCATACAGTCTTATCAGATGCAAATTTTCGATCGATGGGGCAAGCTCCTTTTTGAAACGAACGATCCGAAAGAAGGGTGGCGCGGCCAATCTAGTGACCAACAACTTCCAGCTGGAGTATATGTATACCGAATTTCTATAGAGCAACAGCAAGGTAGTCCCATCGTAAGAAAAGGTACCGTAACGCTAATCAGGTGATGAAAAAGGATTATTACCAGGCCGTTTACGATCTCGTCTCTGAAATTCCAGAGGGTTGCGTTACTAACTATGGTGCCATAGCAGATGCTCTTGCCCTAGGGTCAGCCCGAACAGTAGGGTATGCGCTTTCACAAAGCCATAAAATAGCACCATTTATCCCCGCACATCGGGTTGTGAATCGAAAAGGAGAGCTTTCTGGGAGGCATCATTTTGACCCGCCTGAACGCATGGCGCAATTGCTCGAAGCTGAGGGAGTGAAAATCGTCGATAACGCCGTTGCAGATTTTGACCAATATTTTTGGTCTCCTCAACAAGGCCTTTCAGGTTTTCAATGATGCGGTTCCGCCCCACAAGTGGGCCGGCGCTATGGTCGGTGGGTTCCGTGGCTTCGGCTGCGCCTTTGCCACACTCGCCACGCTTCCGCTAAGCGAGTCCCCTCCCAGCGCTAACCGAAAGCTATTGTATTGCACTATAATCATTCTTTTGAACCTCAAATCAACACCTACTCCATCAATAGAAATATATCTTATGAGCTAGTTTTACGATAATAGCCCATTGTTTTTTGTAGGAAATTATCATATGTATCTATAACAATATCAGACCGGAAGGCAAGGCAGCCGGACAAACCTGCCTATCTAAATATTACAGTATCTCATTGGTATTCATAGTATTATATAAGATATTTTTGGCATATAACGTCCCGATCATTACTCAATAATGATTAAGTTGTGCCTACAACTATTAGCAATTTCAAATCAAAATTTGTATATTTGAATTCACTCAAACAATTTAATATGAAAAATCGATCTACAACTATGAACAAAAAATTAATGTATGGGCTTTTATTGCCTTTTCTATTGATGCCATTTATTTCCAATGCCCAGTTGGTATTCGAAATTACTTCTCCAGCTAATTTAGCGGGACAATATCCCGTTGGATCAGCCGCATTTGGAGAGACACTAAGCGATACACTTACTGGCACACTTCGAGCTGGAGAAGATGCTAGTATGAACCCTGCCTTGGGTTGTGAGGAGCTTACTACAGATTTAACAGGAACTATTGGTCTTTTGGACAGAGGCGACTGCGCATTTAATGTAAAAGCTGAGAATGCTCAAACTGCAGGAGCTGTTGCACTCATTATAGCAAACACTTCAGATGAAATTATTAATATGCCGGGAGCAAATCCCAATGTCACTATTCCATCTTTCTTAATCCAATCATCACTATCCAGCCAGATTCGCACAGCGCTATCTAGCGGAGATGTTGAAATTGCTATCTATAGACAACAGCTAGAAATCCTTTGGGGTGGACCAGATGATCCGAATAGTACCTTTGATGGTGGGCTAAACGGCTGGACTTCAAGAAGAATCTTAACCTACCAAAATGACCCGTTGAATCAACCAGACTCTTTTGTATGGTTGCCAGAAGGTGATGTAACAGCTGGATTAGTATCTAATGCAGATAATATAATTGCTTCCCCTACTCAAGCTAACGGTGCCGCAGGTATGAATTTCGATTTACTTATCACTGGAGGATCTACAAATCCAGGTTCACCCGCCTATCCGTTTTTTGTTTCAGAATTGATTTCCCCTACTATTGACCTATCTGGCAATACAGGGCCTTTAGCTCTTAATTTTTATCAGCTTATTCGTATTCTGAATAATGTAGGTGAATCATTCTATACAGCGGTTGCTTTCAGTACTGATGGAGGTGCTAGTTGGGGAACGCCACAGGTGTTGAATGCTAATTTAGAATCACAGGAGAGAGCGCAAAATCAAATAATATTTCCTATGCCTGCAAATGTAAGCAATGCGGAGCAATTCAGAATGAAGTTTATTGTTTCTATGGACTTCTATTATTGGGTTATTGATGATGTAGTTATCTCAGAACTGCCTGAAACTAATGTAGCAATTACGGGATCATTCAATCCACTTTCAGCTTTAGCTACGCCGGCAGACCATATCGGTAAAGATACATTTGGCTTCTCTCTTAATTTAGTCAATGAAGGCTTTCCAGTAGATTCATTATTGTGCGAAGTTCAAGTTGTCAATGCTGATAACAATGAAATTCTTCACACCCAAACTGAAATCATAACAGATGCGGGTAACGGACCGGATACAGTAGAATTTGCTGATTTATATGCGCCTGAGCTAGAGATAGGTAATTATCTTGTTAGATACCGTATAGATCCATTGAATTCAATTGATTTAGGTTATCCGAACAATTTCCAAAGCTATGCATTCCAGGTGTCAGACAATGTTTACTCTATGACTGACCCGACATTAACAACTTCAGGAAGTACGGGCTCAAGCCCTACTCTACCAGCTGGAGCTGACGCATGGGTTTGGGGTAATAAATACTATATTTCAGAAATGCCGGAACCAACTGCAACTGATACGTTCGTACCTCGTTTCCTAGGAAGTGAGCATATTTACGTTTCGCCTGATGAAGACTTTACAGGTGATGAGTGTGTAGTTTTATTACTTGAGTTTACGCAACCTGGTCCATTGTATGATTTTAATGGTGTGGTTGCCGGTCCCGGAAATGCAGATTTGAACACATTACCAACTTTTGATCACCCTGGATTTAATACTGTTGCATTTGCTATTGTCGATGAGACAAAGCTTAGTAATGCCGGTTCAGGAAACTTACTTCAATTAGATCATACAGACTTTTTTGATGCCGTAAACAACCTTCCGATCGAAGAACCCATCATATTAGATGACGATCGCATTTATTTTGTTGTTACGCAAGTTAGCGATGATAACGTTGGAAATGTCCGTATAGCTTCTATTAGCTCTGACCTTGATGCTGCTACAAGTCTTCTTTATTGGCCGAATGCCAATGGCGAGATGAGAAACTGGACAGGATTTATAGGTTCAGTACCAGTAGCTAGAATGATTACCGATGTAGCACTTATAAACTCAGATCCATCAGTGATTCAAAGAGATGCCGAAATGACGGTTTATCCACAACCTACCGCAGACAAAATGTATATTGATATGGACTTAGAAGAACCTTCTGATGTTCAGTTAGAATATATCGACATGAGTGGACAAGTGGTGAAAACCTCTGAGCATAAAAACGTTCGTTCTCAAACGATCGAAGAAAATGTTCAAACTATTCAGACTGGTTCGTATATCATCAAGCTTACGACCAAGAATGGTATTAAAACCACAAAAGTAATGGTCATTAAATAAATTTAATTTCCATTTCAGAAATAAAAGGCTGCCTCAAGTATTGAGGCAGCCTTTTTTATTTTCACCTCTATAAATAACACGGATCTATCCCGGAAAATTCATGCATTTTCCGCCTGAGAGCCAAAGCGCATACAAATCATTGATTTGTTTTTCCTTACATAATTTTCTAGTAACTAACTCTGCAAATCATAAGGCCAGAATTAGTTCTTCCCATATGAATGAGTTTGAAGGTTAAACCCTTGATAAATGGTTAAAATTCTAGCCTACTATTATTTCCTCACTTAATTTATCATTCTGAGTTTATTAATTATTCGAGCTAAGTCCGAAAAAAACAGGTTCTTTTCTAAAAGTTATGAACAAAATTTCGTACTTTAATATTATTGTTAAAAGTATTAAAAATTAATAAGACTTATGATTAACAAATTAATATATAGATTATTATTGATTTTCCTTTTTATGCCATTCATTTCCAATGCCCAGTTGGTATTCGAAATTACTTCTCCAGCTAATTTAGCGGGACAATATCCCGTTGGATCAGCCGCATTTGGAGAGACACTAAGCGATACACTTACTGGCACACTTCGAGCTGGAGAAGATGCTAGTATGAACCCTGCCTTGGGTTGTGAGGAGCTTACTACAGATTTAACAGGAACTATTGGTCTTTTGGACAGAGGCGACTGCGCATTTAATGTAAAAGCTGAGAATGCTCAAACTGCAGGAGCTGTTGCACTCATTATAGCAAACACTTCAGATGAAATTATTAATATGCCGGGAGCAAATCCCAATGTCACTATTCCATCTTTCTTAATCCAATCATCACTATCCAGCCAGATTCGCACAGCGCTATCTAGCGGAGATGTTGAAATTGCTATCTATAGACAACAGCTAGAAATCCTTTGGGGTGGACCAGATGATCCGAATAGTACCTTTGATGGTGGGCTAAACGGCTGGACTTCAAGAAGAATCTTAACCTACCAAAATGACCCGTTGAATCAACCAGACTCTTTTGTATGGTTGCCAGAAGGTGATGTAACAGCTGGATTAGTATCTAATGCAGATAATATAATTGCTTCCCCTACTCAAGCTAACGGTGCCGCAGGTATGAATTTCGATTTACTTATCACTGGAGGATCTACAAATCCAGGTTCACCCGCCTATCCGTTTTTTGTTTCAGAATTGATTTCCCCTACTATTGACCTATCTGGCAATACAGGGCCTTTAGCTCTTAATTTTTATCAGCTTATTCGTATTCTGAATAATGTAGGTGAATCATTCTATACAGCGGTTGCTTTCAGTACTGATGGAGGTGCTAGTTGGGGAACGCCACAAGTTTTGAATGAAGATTTAGAATCACAGGAGAGAGCGCAAAATCAAGTAATATTCCCTATCCCTGAAAATGTAAGTGATGCGGAGCAATTCAGAATGAAATTTATTGTTTCTATGGATTTCTATTATTGGGTTATTGATGATGTGGTGATTTCACCACTTCCCTCTACGAATATTTCAATAGCTGATGCTTTTCATCCATCGTCAGCATATGCTACTCCAGAATTTGATATCGAAAAAGATACTTTTAACTTTTCGGCAGTTTTATTAAATGAGGGAACTGAATTAGATTCAGTTTTAATAGAGATAGAGGTTCTAAATGCTGATAATAACCAAGTCCTTCATCAACAAACTAAAATTTTAACTCAAGTAGAAAATGGTATAGACACCATTCATTTTTTCGAGCTGTTACTACCCCGATTACAAGAAGGAAACTATTTGGTTAGGTATCGAGTTGATGCTCTGGATTCGATTGATTTAGATTATACTGATAATTTCAAATCTTTTGATTTTCAAGTCACATGCAATCAGTACGCAATGACAGATCCCGAGCTAACATCTACTGAAGTCCCTGGAGTGAGTCCGTGGCTCCCCCCAAGTGCGGATGCATGGGTTTGGGGCAACGGTTATTACATTGCTGAAACTGAATTGTTCGAAAATAGGAGTTTTTTGGGGAGTGAACATATTTTTATTTCTCCAACGGGCGACTTTTCAGACAGGAGCGCTACCGTCCTTCTCATGGAGTTTGCACAAAAGGGAAAAAACTACGACTTCGACCTCGTTCGAGGAATCAATGATCAGGATTTATTCCGCATACCCGTTTTTGACCACCCTGCTTTTAAAGTATTGGCCTTTTCAATTATAGAAGATGACCATCTAAATGCAGTGGGGTCGGGAAATTTACTTGAGCTGGAATTTTTGGATTTTTTTAATAATGAGACGAACCAGTTGTATCTGGAGCCACCACTATTGGAGAATGATCGCCTATATTTCATTGCCATAGTTATTAGTGATGAAAATGTAGGTAATGTGCAAATAGCCGGCATTCCTTCCGAATTAGATAATCCGATAGGCATTCTTTATAGCCCGGACGAAAATGACCGAATGAGAAATTTTAGAGGTTTTCCAGGAGAAGTTCCCGTAGCAAGAATGAATTTAGGAGAGGGTATAATTTGCTCTGACGATACTGAATCTAATCAAAAAGGCAACCTCACCGTTTTTCCTCAGCCCGCCAAATCAAATCTTTTTCTAGACATGGATCTCAATAAACCTTCTGATATTGCGATAGAGTATATAAATCTTTCGGGGCAGCGTATAAAAACCTCTCAACACAAGCATGTTTATAAACAACTCGTCTCAGAAGATTTGAGTAACATGCCAACAGGGTCTTACATTATTAAGGTAACGACTGAAGAGGGCGTAAAAAGCGCAAAGGTCATGGTTATAAAATGATAACCGCAATGGAGATACAATGGGTAAATTTAGCTAGATTTTAATCATTTATATATCTCTATTGTTCAGTGATATTCTGTTTTCAAACCTGAGCCATAGGATTATTTTCTAGTCTTTGCTTAAAACTATAGTTTTGAGCTAAAATGCTATTTTCTCTCCAGTCACCGTATCATACTGCATTTCTTTATCTATAAAGGTCTCTTTCTTTTCATCAAAAACTTCGCACTCATCGATCGGTAGTGCGTAAATATGCAATGTCATGGCCCGAGCTTCGCTATTGTTCTTAATCATATGATAGCCCATTTCATCACGCATATACGTTAATCGTCGACCTGTTAACTTTTCTACATGTGTCTTCGTCAAGTTATCATCGTCATCTGCCTGGTATCGGATCTCGGTCATTTCTCCATCCACTAAATACACCCAGCAGTCTTGCCCATCATGGCCGTGTACAGGAGTTCTGTCACCCGGGTTCCAACATAAAAGGAGCAATTCGTAATCTTTTGTTCGCTTTATACAGTTTCTTGCATAGCCTACATCCTTAAAATGCGCATATGGCATAAATTCGGACCTAGGAATGTCCATAGATGAAATAATTTTTTTATGTTGTTCGTGTTCAGTTTCTTCTAATCGCTGAATGAGAGCCTGTATCGAGGTTATTTTTTCTTGCATAGAAAACAATAGTTTTATTTTTCGAGCAACCAATTATAAAATACATTTGTGGTCGATTGGCTTTACTTCGTCAAAAAAGGGGATAATTGGTTTTTGCATGAACAATCAACCAAATCTTACTTTTACTAAGTTAGTGAATTTTAAATAAATCAAGTAATGAAGGATACATTAAACCGTTTTCATAATCTCGTAGAAAAACTACTTCAGGATGAACATAAAAATCCAGTATCCAAGCCCATTCCGGCTCAAAAGCTATTTGAGCAAATAGATTTGTCTCTGCCTGAAAAAGCCATTGATGATGACACATTCTATCCTTTATTAGAAAAAGTAGTACTGGCTGCACCGAAAACAGCTACACGAGCTTTTTTCAATCAACTATTTGGCGGTCGAAATGAAAAAGCAGTTTTAGGAGAATTACTATCTGTTATTCTCAATAACAGCATGTATACCTATAAAGCTGCAGGGGTTATGATAGGGGTGGAAAAAGCAATAATCAACCAAATTCTGGAAATTTTAGGATGGGACTCTGATCACTCAGGCGGGACATTTGCCGCAGGTGGGTCCATGACAAATTTTATGGCTATGCTTATGGCTAGAGATAAAGTGGGTGATGAGGTTCCAACATTAGGCGTCCGCCAAAACATGACGGTATATACTTCTAAAGAGTCTCACTACAGCATTCCAAAAAATGCAACTTTTGCAGGTTTGGGACGAGATTCCGTGCGATATATTGAAACAGATGATGAGGGTCGTATGATGCCTGATCATTTGGAAAACACAATAAAAGAAGATATTGAAGAAGGCTTTTTACCTGTGCTCATAAATGCTACCGCAGGTACCACTGTGCTCGGCGCTTTTGATCCGATTTCTCCCCTGATCAAAATCCGTGATACTTACGCCATGTGGCTACATGTCGATGGAGCATACTGCGGATCTGTAATATTCAGCGAAAAATATCGCCATCTAGTAAAGGGTGTAGAGCAGGTAGATTCTTTTAGTGTCAACGCACATAAGATGCTAGGTACTCCTTTAAGTAGCTCTTTGGTCTTTGTGAAAGATAAAAAGCACCTCTATAATTCCTTCTCTAATGATGCGAATTATCTGTATCAAACAGATCACGATGAATTCAACCTCGGAAAGATTTCATTACAGTGTGGTAGAAGAAACGATGCTCTAAAGTTTTGGACCTTGTGGAAACAAGTAGGTACCGAGGGTCTGGAAGAAATGGTAGACAAACAATTTGCTTTGGCTGACGTCGCACGCGACTACATTAGGGAGCATGCTGATGATTATACCTTATACAGTTTTGATGATTCGATAGGGATTTGCTTCAACTACAAAGATTATCCAGCAAAAGATATCTGTACTTTATTGTATGAAAAGGCTACCCTTATGGTCGGCTATGGCCGATTCCGGCAAGATGAGTTTATTCGTTTGGTAACGATCAATGCTCAAAATGAAAAGGAAGATATACTTAATTTCTTTACCACTTTAGAGTCTTTCGTAGCTGAGCATGAGGAAGAGTTACGTGAAATGGCTTTACCCGTTCAATGAGCCGAAAGGTAAGTGATTCAAGTCTACGTTCCCGCCAGAAATTATTATGCCAATTCTGCCTGCCCAAGGGTGCTTAAATGCTGCCGCCAGCGGGACAGCTGAAGAAGGTTCCACAACAATTTTCAGGCGTTCCCAAATCCAACGCATCGCGTCAATGATCTCGCCCTCTTCGACGAGAACAATATCCTCCACGTGCTTTTGGATTAACGGAAAATTAATGTCTCCTAATTGCGTGCGTAGCCCATCTGCGATAGTTTGTTCTCCCGTGGCAGACTGAATGACTCCAGTATAGAAGGAGTGATGCGCATCGTCAACTGTGGAAGGCTCCACACCAATCGTTTTGCATGTAGAGTTGCCCAGGTATTGAACAGCTACGCTTGTACCAGCTAATAGCCCGCCGCCGCCTACCGGGGTCAATACCAGGTCTAAGTCGGGCAGGTCTAAAAGTAATTCCGCCGCAGCTGTACCCTGACCTAATATCACTCTATAATCGTTGGACGGGTGGAGAAATCGCGCACCTCTCTGTGTTATTATTTGATCTGCTGCGGACTGACGAGCTTCGAGAGTAGATTCCACTTCTATAACTTCTCCACCATAACTTCGAACTGCGGCCTTTTTTACTGCCGGTGCATTTTCTGGCATTACGATATAAGCAGGCACATCCATTGCTAAAGCGGCTAATGATACAGCCTGTGCAAAATTCCCAGATGAGTGGGTGACAACACCATTTGCCCGTTCTGCATCACTCAGGCCTTGAAGGGCAGCCACTGCACCTCGCATTTTAAATGCACCCATTCGCTGGAAGTTTTCACATTTAAAAAAAATCTCTGCTCCCGCGCGTTGATTGATTAACCGGGATTGCATAATAGGTGTACGATGGATATGTGGTCCAATCGACTGATAAATATCCATGAGATCTTCAAAAATGTTGTCCATATGAACTGCATTCGGTGAGTAACAAATATACTATTTCATCGCAGATATCCTGTAGCAAGGGTTTAAAGGACCGGATCTCATACGAATACTTTAGGTAGCGAAGTGCTTAAGAACTTCAGTAAAAAGCAATTATAGCTTCAATTTGATGAATTGACCGAAGTCACTCACTTATTCCATATCATAACTGCAACTTACAGCTTGATGTATAGCTAATTGACGGCACTGGCTATAAGCTAGACCATGAATATAAATAGTCAAATTTACAATATGCCAATCAGTCCGCGAAAGGGATGGGAATGGTCGCGCCGCAGGCGGGAGTCCGAAGCAGCGCAGTTGCTGTAGGACGGAACCCATGGACAGCCCGACCCCGAGATGCCCGTAGGGCTCTCGCGGGTTTCGCCCAAAAAATAAAAAAGCAGAGCCCTCCTTTCGGAAGACTCTGCCCAAATTATGTGCTTTCACAAGTCAGATCAAATATTCGTGCGAACTGCTTTGACCGGATACGGGTTGTGGGGATCGATATAGTCATAAATCTCCACCATGCCCTGATCGTTTAGAATATTTACTAAAGCATACGAAGGGCCGATAGAGTACCCCTTATTTGCTAAAATCTTGGTCACAAAATTTTTGAGTCCAATATACCGCATGTCGGTTTGTGCCACGATAGCTTCGGTGGCTTTAAGTTCCTCAACAATTTCGTCCTCTGTGATAATTTTAAGATTTCGCTTTATAGGCTCCAGGTCTTCAAACTCTTCCTTGCTAAAGCGATCGTTTTCCATGGCCTCGTTCCCCAAAGATGAGGAATCACTTCGCCAATCAGGCTCAGCGCTATGATCTAAATCTTCATTATCTCCGATCATATCATCATCCATCTCGCCAGAGACATATTTATAGGCGTCATTTATCATGCGCATTAAGGTCTCGTAAGCTTGTTCAGCAACGGATAGATCGTTCGGATGTAAAAGCTGATTGCGCTTTGTCTTTTTATAAATATTAACCAGCGTATTCCACTTTTCAGCAAAGTATTTTTGTGTAAACGCTTGCTCAAAGGGGTGTTCATCCTGACCTTCCAACTCTTCTTTCAACTCCTCGAGTTCCTCGAGGGTGTCTACATCCTGAAGCCGTGAGATGACGAAAGAGTTGAGAAAGTATTGATTGGGATGGTTTATGATTTCTCCCAGTTCCTCGAGTTCTAGCAGCTCGATATTCGTATCTACCAACTGCTGCAAAGAGGCAATTTGCCCTTCGCGCTGCTGGATTTTATCCTTAAGCGACACCGGTGCACGATGCTCCCACCAGTCGGGTCCTGACTCGTAGGCATAGTAGGATACCAAGAGTTTGCGTATTGCCCATTCTACTTTCTGAACCAGAGGCATGACTTGTAAACTTAGATATATAGACACGTCATCATTTAAGGTTTTGATATACTCTACCTTAAGCGTATGGCTTAGGAAACTCAATAGTTTCCCCCGCATCTCCAACAATATTTTTATGTCGTCGGATGCCCCCCTAACTATATATCCTGCAGTTTCATCATCACTGCGATCATCTTCGAAAAAAGGACGAACGAGCAAGATAAAATCTTTGTTCTTATGGCTGAATTGCATTTCGTGCTCTACATCGCGCTCGAGAAGTAAGGATTCAGCTTGTGAAAAGGTGTCTAAAAATTGACTTGAAGATTGAAAGGCCTTTGATTCGGTTGAGTCCATCACTAGGACTTCGAAATTGTATTTCATCTCTATAATTTTAATTAAAAAAATAAACGAGTTCAGTGTTCCCCAATTAAACTCTAATTATTGTACCTACATCTATTTAAAGAAACGCTAATATACTAGCATATTTGAAAATACTAAATTTTTGTCAAATTTATTTGTAAATTACTAATAGTTCTGTACAATCACTTTGATTAAAGATGCGCACTATACATCTACTTTGGCGTACTTCGCATTTTTCTCAATAAAAGCTCGCCGTGGTGGCACCTCATCGCCCATTAACATACTAAAGATACGGTCAGCTTCCAATGCATCATCGATGGTTACGCCTCTCAAGGTTCTAAAATCTGGATTCATAGTTGTATCCCACAATTGATTGGCATTCATTTCTCCCAATCCTTTGTATCGCTGAACTTTTACAGACCCTTTTTGACCGCTGGATAACTCTTCTGTTATTTTCTTACGCTCATCTTCAGACCATGCATATTCCTGTTTTTTGCCCTTTTTCAATAAATACAAGGGAGGAGCAGCGATATATACATAGCCCTTTTCGATAAGTGGGCGTAAATAGCGGAAAAAGAAGGTAAGAATAAGTGTTACGATGTGGGCACCATCAACGTCGGCATCACACATGATAACGATCTTATGGTAGCGCAACTTTTTTATATTCAGTACGCGCTCGCCTTCTTCATTTTCTTCGATATTAACGCCCAGGGCCGTGAAAATGTTCTTGATCTCTTCGTTTTCGTAGATTTTGTGCTCGAGCGCTTTTTCGACGTTCAAAATCTTACCTCTAAGCGGGAGGATAGCTTGAAATTTTCGGTCTCGTCCTTGTTTAGCTGTTCCTCCGGCGGAGTCACCCTCCACCAAAAATATTTCTGAAATAGATGCGTCTTTTGATGAGCAGTCAGATAGCTTACCTGGCAGGCCGCCAGATGTTAAGGGGCTCTTTCGCTGAACCATTTCCCGCGCCTTTCGAGCCGCATGGCGAGCAGTAGCTGCTAAAACGACTTTTTCGATAATCCGCTTGGCTGACTTTGGATTTTCTTCCAGGTAAAACTTGATCTTTTCACCAACTACACGTGATACAATTCCATTGACTTCAGAATTTCCCAATTCGCCTTTGGTTTGCCCTTTGAACTGAGGTTCTGGCACTCGAACAGAAACAATAGCTGTCAATCCTTCTCGGAAATCCTCACCGGCTATATTAAACTTAAGCTTTTTGAAAAAGCCATTATCCTCGCCGTATTGCTTAAATACTCGATTCACTGCGCGTTTGAAGCCACTCACATGAGTTCCGCCTTCTCGAGTATTAATATTATTCACAAAGGAGAATATATTTTCTGAGAAGCTAGTATTGTACTGTAAGGCAACTTCTACCTCCACATTATCTTCTTCTCCTTTAGCCGTAATGGGAGTTTCAATCAATGCTGTCCGGCTCTCGTCTAAATAGCGTACAAATTCTGCGAGCCCTCCTTCCGAGTGATAGGATTCGTGCAAGGGATCGCCATTCTCATCCGTTTCACGCTCGTCAGTCAACGTTAGGGTTAAGCCTGGATTTAAAAATGCGATCTCACGCATTCGGGTCGCTAATAATTTAAATTTAAAATCGACCTCATTGAATATGCCTTTATCCGGATGAAAGTGAATTTTTGTTCCTGCCTTATCTGTAGTTCCGATTTTCTCTACCTCTGAAGTGGGTTTTCCTATGGCATAGGTTTGACGATAGATATCTCCTTCTCGATAAACTTCCGCAACTAACTTTGACGACAAGGCATTTACACAAGAAATACCAACACCGTGTAAGCCTCCGGACACTTTATAAGAGTCCTTATCAAACTTACCTCCGGCGTGGAGTACTGTCATCACCACTTCTAAAGCTGATTTTTTCAACTTCTCGTGTTGATCTACCGGAATACCCCGGCCATTATCCACAATCGAGATGCTGCCATCACTGTGAATGCGTGTCGTTACCTCATCACAGTGGCCCGCCATATGTTCATCAATGGAGTTGTCAATCACCTCCCATACTAAGTGATGGAGACCTTTATGATCAGTTGATCCAATGTACATTCCCGGCCTTCTGCGCACTGCTTCCAAACCCTCAAGGGCTGTAATATTTTTCGCGCCGTAATCATTCTGATTGGAGTCCTTTTCGCTCATGTATTCGTTTATTTATAAGGGTAACAAAGATACGTAATATATCTGGAAACACGCAGTTTATAACTGCTGTTACCGGATCAAGTTCAAAAGAATTTTAAACCCCTGACAAGTCCTTTCAGATGTGCCATATCCAGCCATAATCACTACCTTTGTCCTTGTGAAAAAGACCTGGACCATAAACGGCGAAAACGGCTACCGAAAAATCTTACCCGAACTACTAAAAGCATGCGGTACGATCAATAAATGGCAACTCTTTGGTGAGATGGGAGCCGGAAAAACTACATTCGTTGCACAGCTTGGGCTTTTCCTAGGTTTTAAGGGAATAAGTAGCCCGACCTTTTCTATCGTAAACAGCTATGAGCTAAGCATCGAATACCCACCCTTTAAAGAGGGGTTAATCCATCATATGGATCTCTATCGACTGGAAACGGAAGAGGAACTACTTGATATTGGCTGGGAAGAATATGTCTACAGTGAGGACGGATTAATTGTGGAGTGGCCACAATTAGCCCTCCCCTACTGGCCCACACCCTATGCTGAAGTCCACATCCGAGAAACAGCAGATGTGTCAAAAAGAGAATTAATCCTTATCTTACCCACATAACTTAGTTTATGGTACCTCCCTTAACATCCAAAGACTTTCCCAGCACCCGATCTCAAGAAAGACTAGAACCCCAGGAAAAACTACAAAAAGTGGGGGAGGACTCCGCCCGATTATTTATGGGGCTGCCCAGAGAAGATGCAATGAAAGAAAACCGGGTAGCTTTAGTTCCCTCTTCTGTTTCAGCCTTAGTTGCTGCCGGACATCGGATTGTTGTGGAAAGTGGGGCGGGAGATAAGTCTAATTTTTCCGATCATGACTTTTCTGAAGCCGGTGCTCAAATCGTACACAGTAAAAAAGAGGTCTATGAGGCCGAAATCGTATTGAAGGTTGCGCCCCCGAATATGGCTGAAACCCAATGGTTGCGAGAGAGTCAAATCCTAATTAGCCCATTACAAATTCCCGTGTTATCACAAGAATTGCTTCTTACGCTCAAAAAAAAACGTGTCATCGCTGTAGCAATGGAGTACTTGCAGGATCAGGATGGATCATTTCCACTTGTCCGCATGATGAGTGAAATGGCTGGCTATAGTGCTGTTTTAAAGGCTGCTGAGTTGTTGACGATTAGTAGCGGTGGCAAGGGCGTATTACTCGGAGGGATTTCCGGTGTGCCCCCCGCCAAGATCGTAATTTTGGGCGCAGGTGTAGTTGGCGAATTTGCTGTTCGCTCTGCGTTGGGACTGGGTGCTGAAGTATGTATCTTCGATAATAATATTTACAAGCTTATGCGGATCCAAAACCGGTTGGGCCGACAGCTCTTCACTTCGGCTCTTAATACAGTAGCCTTGGAAAAAGAACTGGAAGACGCCGATGTAGTCATTGGAGCTATTCACTCTGAATCTGGACGTAGCCCTATCATTGTGACGGAAGAAATGGTGATGAAAATGAGGCCCGGCTCTGTCATTATCGACGTAAGTATTGATCAGGGCGGATGCATAGAAACTTCTGAAGTGACCACACAAGACAAACCGGTCTTTACCAAGCACGAAGTCATGCACTATTGCGTGCCCAATATTGCGTCCAATGTGGCTCGGACAGCTTCTATTGCGGGTAGTAATATCCTCACGCCCATTCTCCTACAAGCTGGCGAAACAAAAAATATTGAGCAATTATTGTATCAAAATACAGGGCTGCGCCATGGCGTCTATGTATATAAAGGTGCCTTGACCAATTCGTATCTCGGCGAGCAATTCGACATCAAATACACAAACCTGGATCTTTTGATTACGAGTAATTTGTGATTTTATTTTGTGGTGGAGGAGC
>CAZVLN010000028.1:24131-28219 GCA_964627995.1 uncultured Saprospiraceae bacterium | reverse complement strand
TTGGGCTCTTCGTTAATTGCCCCAACTGCTGATACGTGAATTCGTAGGGCCGCTCTTCTTCGGAAGGTTCAAAACTCCAAAAGAATGCAGATAGGGATCCCACTTCATCTATAAGTTCGCAAGCTCTCTGAGCATTATTAATCGCGCTTTTTATTTTACCTTCATGCCGAATAATGCCTTTGTTTTGCATCAAACGCCGAATATCAGCATCATCAAAACGGGCTAGGCGCTCGACTTCAAAATTGGCAAAAGCTTCACGGAAATTTTCCCGTTTGCGCAAGATGGTCAACCAACTCAATCCCGCTTGAAATCCTTCCAGGCAAATTTTCTCGAACAATCGCCTGTCGTCTTTAACGGGTCTACCCCATTCCTCATCGTGGTACCTTATGTAATCCTCATGCCCCTGGTGCCAGGCACAGCGCGATTTGCCATCTGGGTCCGTTCTAATGCCTTTTGTATTCATCTGCTATGTGTTAGTGGACCTTCAAGTTCCCAAAACAATAATTTCTATCCAAAAGATAATCAATTTCCTGGAGCCCTCGACAGGCAAAGATATACAACTACGGCCTACTCTATTCTATTGCGTGAGGGATAGTAGCGGCAGGCAGGGAGCTGGGCGGCAAGCAGCTCTAAGGCGAGGAAGTGACCATTGGAAACTCTACGCAGCCATAGAGATGCAGACGCACAGCTTCCTGACTATGAGCGGATAGCCCGGCCGCAGGCCGAAGGACAAGGACACGCCAAAAAAATAGAAGTTATATTATTTAGTGCCTGCTTCGTCATTATCGATAAGAATCCGATAGGTCTGCAGCATCACCAGCAGCCCAATCAAAAGCATTGCAATAAAAATAAAAGTGGGACCCGGAAATAAAGCAGCCAGGCCAAGGGTGGCTAAAGCACCTATAAAAACAAGAACAGAGACAGACATTAAATTCATATGTATAAGACATTAAAATACGGGAAAAGTTCATTATTCAAGCTGAATTCTCTGGCGTTCCTGTAGACTATTATTGCCTATGTAAAGTCTATAACATACCTTAGATTCAGTTTGAGAATCAGATCTATGATAACAAAATCATTCTTCTCCATATGGATGGCGGCATCAAAGGCTTTGCTTTTATTTTTTGTTGGAGTATTGAGCTTGCAAATATCAACGGCGCAAGAGGTAACCATTGTTTCGAAACGTTCTAAAGAGCCCATTGAGTTTGCTGAAATCATTCACAGGGGAAGCAATGAATCCTGGCTCACCAATACAAATGGAGTGGCTCAAATCACTTCACTCGACTCGGCCTCTACATTGCAGGTTCGGGCAATCGGATATAAACCTGTCACTTTATCTTACCAAAAACTTAAGCGCGCGCAGTTTCGCCTGGCCATGGAGCCGTCTCAATTGAATCTGGAGGAGGTTGTTGTTTCTGCTACGCGGTTTCGTGATAAAAAAAGCGAGGTATCTACGCCCATCATAACCATCTCCCAATCCGACAACCTACTGGAGAACCCGCAAACAGCTGCGGATCTCCTTGAGACTAGCGGGAAGGTCTTTATCCAAAAAAGCCAGCAAGGAGGAGGCAGTCCCATGATTCGCGGTTTTGCTACAAACCGTTTGATATACACCGTAGACGGAGTGCGAATGAATACGGCCATATTTAGAAGTGGAAATATCCAAAATGTCATAAATATAGATCCGTTTGCCCTCGAATCAACTGAGGTTATCTTCGGTCCGGGGTCTGTCATGTACGGAAGCGATGCTATAGGGGGCGTCATGAGCTTCCAGACTATAAAGCCGAGCTTTTCTGAGAGAGATGCGATAGAGTTTGAGGGCAGTTTATTTGGACGCTTTTCTTCAGCTAGCAATGAGCGAACCGGTCATCTAGATATACAGATAAAGGGTGAGAAGTGGGCAAGCGTTACCAGCATTAGCACCTGGGATTACGACCACTTAAGGCAAGGTAGAAATGGTCCAGAGGACTACCTGAAAACTGCATTTATACGCCGAACAGACGATCGCGATGTAGTGGTCGAGCAGGATAATCCCCTACTGCAGATACCTTCGGCCTATTCGCAAGTCAATGTGATGCAGAAATTGCGATACAAACCTCATATTAATTGGGACTTTACTTATGGATTTCATTATTCATCGACCTCCTCGTTTGGGCGATATGACCGACATAATCGCATGCAAGATGGACAATTCCGATATGCCGAGTGGAAATACGGCCCTCAAAAATGGCTCATGAATCATTTAGAAATAAATTACACCGGCCGTTCAAGGTGGTATGACCAGATCAAAATGCATATAGCGCAACAGTCATTTGACGAAAGTCGTATAGACAGAGATTTTGGCAGTGTGAATCGCCGGATTCGAGAAGAAAACGTACAGGCGTATTCAGTTAATTTTGATTTTAAGAAGATTATCTCTCCCTCCCATACCTTACATTATGGAGTAGAATATGTCCGTAACGATGTCAGCTCAAATGGGCACTCCAGGAATATCAACACTTCTGAGGAGTTCAAAGTACCATCTCGTTATCCCGAATCTGATTGGACATCCATAGGAGTTTATGGAAACGAAACATGGAATATCAATGAAAAGCTTTCCCTGCATAGTGGTCTGAGATATACACACTTCATGCTAAATGCTGACTTTCGCAATAACCTTGAATTCTACCCGCTCCCCTTTAGCGAAACCACCCTTGAGAATGGATCGCTCACGGGTAGTTTGGGGAGTGTCTATCGCCCGTCCGATAAATGGGTGTTAAGAGCAAACCTGGGAACAGCATTTCGGGCACCCAATGTAGACGACATCGGTAAGATCTTTGATTCAGAGCCCGGAGCGGTTATCGTTCCGAATCCGAATTTGTCGGCTGAATATGCCTATAACTTTGACATAAGTGCCACTACGCAGATCGGAGAACTCGTTGAAGTCGATTTGAGTCTGTATCATACTCAATTGCGACATGCCCTTGTGCGTCGAAATGCTACACTTGATGGCAGAGATAGCATATTATACGACGGTCAATTCAGTCAGGTGCAACAAATTCAAAATGCCGCTCGAACTTCTATCTACGGCGTCCAGGCAGGTGCCAAGTTTCAATTATTTGAACCCTTTTACTTTATAACTGATGTGAATTACCAGGACGGTATAGAAAAAACAGAGGATGGGGCGACTAGCGCTGTTCGCCATATCCCTCCATTTTTTGGTGTCAGCCGGATAAAATACGAAACGTCCAGGATAACTTTGGAGGTCAATGGCCGATATCAGGGGGAATTCAGCCACAATGATCTCGCTATAAGTGAAAGAGGTAAAACGGATATTTACGCTTTGGATCAGAATGGAAACACCTTTGCCCCCGCCTGGTACACGATAAACTTCAATTTTCTTTTAAAGCTCTCACCGAAATGGATGATAAGCGGAGGTCTGGAAAACATAACAGACCAGCGTTACAGGCCATATAGTTCTGGCATATCTGCCCCGGGTAGAAATTTCATTTTATCTGCCAAAGTCGATTTTTAGCAGTTTTGTTTCTAGTGTTTTTTTGGCCGCATCCCCCGTCCTCGAGATCGCCCTCGTCGATCCTCGGGACGAGGGTCGGGTCGTCCAGCGCTATCGGTCCTCGAGGGCAGCCCTCCATCATCTCACCACGCCGCTCTGCCCTCTGGACGCCACCGCCTAAGACGGTGGCCGCTTCCCACCCCTTGCGGGGCCAGCGCGCAAGTGGAGTGACGTAATCGTAGCGGAATCACGATGCTTCAACTGAAAGTGCGGCATAACATGACATCGGCCTTCAGGCTATGCATTTCCTACTGCGCCCTTTCAGGTGAAGCATCTTTATGATGCGAAATCACGCAGAATGCGTGAGCGAAAATTAAAGAATGATATCAGCAGTGGTCGAAACTCCGGCCTGGGCTTTTATACTGCGCCCCTTCGGGGCTAAATATGAAAATAAACAAAAAAACCACGTCATCAATTGACCGACGAAGCTCCAAAGGAGCGAATGCGGTACGACTTGACCCGGGATCTGTTACTCGCATACCGTTTACCCAATCTTTACACCACACCACACCACACCACACCACACCACACCACA
>CAZVLN010000028.1:0-24031 GCA_964627995.1 uncultured Saprospiraceae bacterium | reverse complement strand
ACACCACACCACACCACACCACACCACACCACACCACAAAACAAAATAAAAAAACTCCTCATCCCGGACTTGATCCGGGATCTCCTGCCCACATACCGTTTACCGACTTAGGGGTTCCGCATCGGGGTGCGGAATGAGGATGCTATTGTTGTTTTTCGTACTGGTTTGTTCTAGAGCCGCTACGCGGGATCTAGTGCTCGCATACCGTTTATTTACTCCTTACAATACACCATAAACAAACAAAAAACACCTCCTTGGGAGGGGTGCACCTCCAGCCTCGCCGTCAACTGACAAAGGAAAAAGTCCCAGAGGGACGAGATATCGGTAGAAAAACATGTATAAAATATTACAGCGTGCCGTAGGTACGCAATGTATAATTCATATGGCGTACCTACGGCACGCAAAATCAGGGTAGGTTGTTTTCTACCAATATTGCGTACCTAACGGCACGCAATAACAAGACTTGTAGAGTTGTTGTGCCGCACGGGTTCATTGTACCACACCCAAAAACAAACAAAAAACACCACGTCATCAATTGACCGACGAAGCTCCAAAGGAGCGAATGCGGTACGACTTGGTCCGGGATCTGTTCCTCGCAAACCGTTTACCGAATCTTTACACCACACCACACCACACCACAAAACAAAATAAAAAAACTCCTCATCCCGGACTTGATCCGGGATCTCCTGCCCGCATACCGTTTATTTACTCCTTACACTGCACCCAAAACAAACAAAAAAAACGTACTCCCGCGCCAGCGATGCGCAGCAGGCTGTCCGCACCGCGGCGGACAGAGACCGACCGAAGGGAAGGGCCGAGTGAATCCGCGGAAGACCGCCCAAAGCGGGCTGAAGAGGTAATATGAACGAGCTGCGAAGCGTAGCGGTCCCCAACTCTTTGGGGACGGCGCCCTAAAAATATATCCCTATTTTATAGATGACTAAACATTTAAGCTTCCACAATCTTTAAGAAGTGATGAAAACATTAAATCATTGGTTTTCAGAGCAAGGCTGGGATGTCTTTCCTTTTCAACGGGAAAGCTGGGATTATTTTGACCGTGGATTCTCGGGCATCGTGAATGCACCTACGGGGTCCGGGAAAACTTATGCCTTATTACTTCCGGCTATGCGACAAGCAGCGTTACTTAAAGATAAAGGCGTTAAGGTGTTGTGGATCACACCTTTACGTGCGCTATCCCGTGAAATATATGAAGCTGCTGTTCGGGCAAAAGAGAGTTTAGGGTACTCGGGAAAAATAGCAATTCGAACTGGAGATACCAGTGCTCCCGATAGAAGAAAAATGAAAAAATCGCCTCCTGATATTCTCATCACCACCCCTGAATCTCTGCACATATTACTCTCATCCGGAGATCCGTTATTATCACTAGGTAATCTTCAAGCCTTAATAGTGGATGAATGGCACGAATTGTTGGGATCTAAAAGAGGCGTTCAAGTTCAGTTGGCAGCTGCTTACCTCGCTTCCAGAACTCCCGTTCAAATCTGGGGAATTTCAGCAACGATAGCCAATCTGGCTGAGGCTATGGATGCACTTCTGGGTGATATGCGCCCTTCTAAAAACAAGATTCTTATTCGGCATAAGGCGCAGAAAAATATCGAGGTCCATACGGTTTTACCAACCTCCGTGGAGTCTTTTCCCTGGGCGGGTCATCTGGGTCTGCGCATGATGGACAAAATCCTTCCCATATTAGCTTCATCAAAAACCAGTTTGGTATTTACAAATACACGATCTCAATGTGAAATTTGGTATCAACGACTTTTGGAGGAGCGTCCGGAATGGGCAGGCATTATAGCTATGCATCACGGATCCATTAGTAGAGACTTGCGGGATTGGGTAGAGCGAGCCTTACATGAGGAAAAACTGCGCGTAGTTGTATGTACCTCTAGTTTAGACCTTGGTGTCGATTTCAGGCCAGTAGAAACTATTATCCAAATTGGAAGTCCAAAAGGCGTAGCTCGCTTCTTACAGCGAGCTGGGCGAAGTGGACACCGGCCTGGTGAAACTAGTGTGATTCATTTTGTCCCCACCCATAGTTTGGAGATTCTGGAAGGTGCTGCCTTAAGAAAATCTATTGCTGCGGGTGTAATGGAAGAACAACTCCCCCATCTTCTATCCTATGATGTGCTTTTACAATTTATGATGACTTTGGCTGCGGGACCCGGATTTGAGCCAGAAAGGCTATTTGATGAGGTGAAAAAAACTTTTTGCTATCGACATCTGGGGCGTAGGGATTTTGAGCAGTTACTTCAATTTCTCATGCAAGGTGGACCGGGACTTCAAGCCTATGAAAAATATAGAAAAGTGGGCATGGACAGCAAAGGACTTGTTCGAGTTTTAAATCAACACATAGGCAGAAGACATCGAATGGAAATTGGAACCATCGTCGGTGACCAGGCCTTACTGGTGAAGTACAGTAACGGCAAAAAGCTAGGGCAAATTGAAGAGTGGTTCATAAGTCAATTAGAAACCGGTGACGTCTTCTGGTTTGCAGGAAGAAATCTCAAGTTAAAACGTATTCGCGAAAATACGGTAACGGTTGAACGAAGTCGATCCAAAGCCGGGCGCGTACCTTCCTGGATGGGCGGACGCATGCCGCTCTCCAGTCAATTAGGAGCTGCCATTCGGGAACAAGTGGATTTAGTTCGAGCTGGAGATATTACGGACCCTGAAATGGAGGCTTTACTTCCTTTATTTGAATTACAGGACAGTCGATCGCATTTGCCACAGTCGGACGAATTTTTAGTTGAATACTTTTCAGACCGCGAAGGACATCATTGTGTACTTTATCCTTTTGAGGGGCGGATGGTACATGAAGGCATGGGAGCACTTATTGCTTACCGACTAAGCCGAAATCAACCGATTAGTTTTTCCATCGCTATGAATGATTATGGCTTAGAATTACTATCTGACCAACCTTTTGAAATAACGAAAAACCGACTTCGAGATGCCCTACGGGTAGATAAGCTGCAGGAAGATATCAGTCGAAGTATTAACGAGGTAGAAATGGCACGTCGTAAATTTAGGGATGTCGCCTCGATTAGTGGATTGCTTTTCCAAGGATTTCCGGGGCAGCGTAAAAAAGATAGGCATCTTCAAAGCTCCGCCGGACTTCTATTTGACGTGTTTCAGTCTTACGAGCCCGATAACTTACTCTATCTTCAAAGCTTTGAAGAAGTAAAAACCTTCCAACTGGAAGAAGGCAGGCTTCGATTGGCTTTAGAGCGCATAGAAAAACAGAAAATGAAAATCCGAAATCCAGATAAAGCTACACCCTTTGCTTTTCCTATTATTGTAGACCGCTTGCGAGAGCGTATGAGTACCGAGCAGTTGGAGGATAGAATACGAAAAATGAAGATTAGACTGGTGAAAAACTAAGAACAGGGCTTTTCCTTTTTTTTGATATACTCTCTTTTCCCGAACTCCTCCCCTTTCCTGAAAGCTTTTCATGATCCGCTGAGATTTCAGGCCAGTTTTCTTACTTTTTTGCATTGCATAAAGCAGTAACACAAGTTTCAAAAGCTCCTTAAGTAGGTAGGAAAAAGCACTACTGAGGCCGGGTCAAGCGATTTGGAAGATCCGGTTGCCCACTATTGGGATTCCAATCCAGAATATTGGCTTTATAGGGCTTAAAGAGATCGCGGGTACTCGAGTGGCAAGTGAAAATAATGACTTGTCTTCTTTTGGCAAAACTAGCCAGCACTTCTGCTGTCTGTGTTGCTCGCTGGGCATCAAAATTGACAAATACGTCATCCAAAGCTACAGGCAGGTCTTCCGCTTGTTCCTCATACTCTTCAATCAAACCCAATCTTAGGGCCAGCAAGAGTTGTTCTCTAGTCCCGCGGCTAAGTTCCTCGACCTTCTTTTTCTTTCCATTACGGGTTTCCAGTCGGATATCTGAATCCATGATAGACAATTCGATGCGCTTATACCGCCCATTCGTAATGGCCTGGAAATATTGCTCTGAATTTTGGATGACCTTGGGCTGCTTATCCTTTTCAAATTGCTGTTGTGCATCAATCAAGACTTCTTCGGCTATTCTATAGCTAAGCCATTCGAATTGTGCCGATCGCATTTTAGTTTGTAGAGATTCTAACTCGCTCAGCTTCTTTTGCAGGTCGTCCGGTTTACTAAGTTCATGAATTTGCTGTTGCAAACGACCCGTTTGCTCTATAATTTCATTCCGCTCTGCTTTAAGTTTGGAAAGTTCCTCCTCTGCAGTTTGTCTTTTCTCTTCCAATTGCACTTTCGACTTCCCTTCCATGGCTTGTAAGGTGGCTTCAAGTGCATCCGGGCCTGTAGTGAGCTCGATAGCTTTAAGCGCGTCATCTACTCTCTGAGCAACCTCCTGCCTATCTTTCTGAAGCTGCAGCTGGTCTGCCCATTTCCCGTCCGACTCTAAATAGGCTTTATTCCAATGATCTAATTGTTCCAACAACTGGTCTTGGGTAATTTTTTTTGCCTGTAGACCTGCTTCTAATGTTTCAACTTTTTCCTCCAGTTGATTCTTTTGCTGAAGAGTATCACGAGTTTGCTCAAACTGATCAAGGACGGTTTGAGCACGAGATATCAAGCCTTCATTTTTATCGTCTGGGAAGGGTTTTAAAAGTGTATTCAATCTTTCGATCTGAGATTGAGCACGCTTTAGCAACTCTTTCTCATTTTGTATCTGCTTTTCTTTTTCGAGATATTCACTAATTTCCTTCTCTGCAGATAAAAAGAACTCTGGAGTCCAGTCATCGGGAATAGGTTGCTCTTTAATCAACTCATTCCATTCATTTTCTCTGTCTTGCTCAGCATGTTCGAGATCCTGGATTTTCTCCTCCAGCTCTCTTTCTTGATGAGCCAAAGATGCATTTGTAACGCCCCACTGCTCTTTTTGCTTTTTATGATCTTCAAAGGCTTTGATTTGATCGGTCAACTGCTGTTCTTCATTGTGCAGCGATTCCCACTCACTAATAGAAGGTCCGTACTGAGCGGAACTAAAATACCTTATGAGTGCAATTATTAGTAAAAGAAGACCGGAAAGTAGAATAGGGATGCTCCAAAAGCCCCAATCTCCGATAAAAACAGCTGCAGCAGCTATGAAAAGACCTACCATGAAAACAAGAATCCATGTTCCCTTATTTCCAGTTTTGGTCTGGGATTGACCACCTAATCTATCTCGCTTCGCTTTAAGCGCTCGGATCTTTTCCACAGCACTTTGCTTTTGCTTCGCTGAACGTATAATGAGTGCCTCTTCCGCCTCTTGAAGCTGAGTATGTTGTTCCTTCAATTCATGCCGTCTGGGCCCTAGATCCAATTTTCTGTCTTGCAGCCTTCTATTTGTGTCCTTTCCGTCGTCTAGTGCTTTTTTTATTTCCCTCGCCCTAGTTAATAATAATTGAAGCCCTGTAATCTGCAACAGCTGCTCGCGATTGAATCCCGTTCCCCAATTATTTGAGATCTCAAGCTGCCGGCTTTGATATTTCTGTATTTGTATTTGAGCTCTATCTGCATCTTCAAAAGCAGTTTCTGCCACTCGAATATGCTGCTGAATTTCTCTTTCGGAGGACAAATGGTCTTCAAAAATTGAATCACGATTTAAGGAATTCAATTCGCTTTTCAATTTCTCTATTGAAAATTTATCTTCACCAATGGCTCGTGTGAGTTCCTGATATTTTTTATTTGCCAATGCATATTCCTCAGCCACCTGAGATGGAATACGTTTGGTTTCGGGCAAGGTATCCAATTCCTCTTTAGATCTTCGCCACTCCACATAATGATCGAATATAGAAACGAGAATATGCATGTGCTCAAAATGTGTACCTAGTGCTTGCACCTTTTTCGCAATAACATCCCGCTTTGCTTCTACAGACTCCAACTCCTTATTTACAGCATCAAATTGATCTATAGTACCCTCCAGAATTTTCAGTTCTTCTGCTTGTGACTCAATCTCATCACTTAAGTTATTCATTTTTTGGGTACGACCGCGTGTCAAATAAATCGATTCTGCTTGCTTACGGAGAGCAGTTTGAACCTCACCTAATTTGACATCAGCCAAGCCCAGTCCCATACTGAAAATCTTATCTTTCATCTGCGAGTCGGTGAGTTTATCCTTCTCTGTCAGCTCATCCAATGTAATTCCATAGATATTCTTATATAAATCAGCTTCCGCATGGTCCACAAACCTTCTCCATTCCTTTTCTGTTTTATATTCTTTCCCATTTCGCCTAAATAAAACATCATTCTTTCCTGATCGATAAAGACTTGAAATATTTGCATCATTTTTTAACACAATATCGATGCTGCCACCGTGATTACCGCCCTGTAATGGGGGTCTGCGATTATCTGTTAAACGCGGATAACCAAATAAAGTGAACCGAATAAAATCAAGCATTGTACTTTTTCCAGACTCATTCCGACCGTAAAGTACATTAATTCCCGGTTGGAAATCATCGACCGTATGATCCTTAAAAATACCAAAACCATCAATATGTAGTTTTCGAATAATCATCGATTCTCCTGTATTAGTCGTTCAATAAGATCCCATTTTCCTTTTTCAAGCGCCTCCAGAAGTTCTGTTTGAGATGGATCTGGTACATACCGGTTAAATTTAGATCCACGTATATCATTAAAAAGTCGATTGGCAAGCGCATCTAATGACGACTTCTCATTTTTAAGTGTATCAAACCTTCGTAAGACATCTCCCACAAAGTCGGCGGACTGAATTCGTTCCTCTTCATCAAAGGGTGGTCGCGTTTGATCTATAATTCTATCGATGAAAATAAAGGGCGATGAGAAGTCGCTAAACTGTTCGTGAAAATAAGACCTAATCTCATCCTCCTGCAATTCAGAGTGCAAAGGTGTAGTTCCAGTGAGTGTCAATCGAAGAAGTAGGGATATATTTTTTTCATAATTACCCATTTCACTCAACTGAGACAGCCGATTGTGTAGGCTACCCAATGTTTCTACATCTGAAATGTCAATTTCCATCCGTTCAAAGACAATCTCTGACAAGGGTAGAAAATCCACATTCTGGATTGAACCAATATTTACATCGATTTTCATACATCCCTTAAGCCCTGTCTCATTAAAATGACGTCCTTGTATATTCCCGGGATAAATAGCCAAAGGCTGAGATTCACTAATAACTTGTCGCTTGTGGATATGTCCCAACGCCCAGTAATCCATTCCTGCGGACTGAAGATCCGGAAGGGCAAACGGGGCATAATTAGCATGACCCGTATCGGAGCCAAAATTACCGTGTAATAGGGCAATGGAAAAATTATCTGCAGCATCAACCTTAAATTGCTGAGCTAGATTTCGCTCTTCTCGCTGGCTTAGGTATGAAATACCGTAAATTCCAATAACATCTCCGTCTATATGGTGCACTTTTCGATATACATCATCACCTGAAAATCGGTGCACATTAGACGGTAAATCTAAATGCTGTGACCATTGATCTAAAGGATCGTGATTACCACAAATTAAAAATACCGGAATATTAGCTTCTTCTAATGTCTTCATTCCATTTAAAAAATGAAGTTGGCCACTTAAGTTGCCAGATCCACTATCAAAAGAATCACCAGAGATTAGCAGAAATGAGACTTGTTGCTGAATACAGGTATCTATAAGTCGTTTGAAAACATTTTGACTTTCTTTAATCAAACGCTCAGCCAATAAAGGATCGAGGTTTGAAATGCTTTTAAACGGACTGTCGAGGTGTAAATCCGCGGCGTGAATAAAAGAAAATGATGACACGATATATATTTTTTCTAAAAATACAGTTTCTTGTCCAGAGAGTGAAAGACAATAGACTAAAAAGGGAGGAATATTTTATCACCGGGTAAAAAAGTTCCTTCACCGGTTATTGATAACTCTTGATTGTCAGGGAACATATTCCTTTGCATTTTGCGACAAAAAATGGGTAATAATCCTTACTTTCGCAGTCTATTCGAACCAAAAATTGATGTTATGATAATAGGCGTGCCAAAAGAAATAAAGCCCAGTGAAAATCGTGTTGGAATCAATCCCGCAGGTGTACTTGAGCTCACGAAAAGAGGACATACTGTTTATGTGCAATCGACGGCTGGAGAAGGCAGTGGATTTCTCGACGAAAAGTATGAAGGGAGTGGTGCTACCATTCTTCCTACAATTGAAGATGTATATGAGAAAGCGGAGATGATCGTAAAGGTCAAGGAGCCCATTGAACCGGAATATAATCTAGTTAAACAGGGACAGTTGGTGTTCACGTATTTTCATTTTGCGTCCTCGGAGCCATTGACCCGAGCCATGGTGAAAAGTGGTGCGACCTGCTTAGCTTATGAAACAGTTGAAATGGCTGATCGATCTTTACCTCTTTTGGTGCCCATGTCTGAAGTGGCCGGACGTATGTCTATCCAAGCCGGTGCACACTACCTGGAGAAGCCAAAGGGTGGTAAGGGTATATTGCTCGGTGGAATAGCCGGTGTCCAGCCTGCCAAGGTAATGATACTTGGAGGTGGTGTTGTAGGGACGCAAGCTGCTAAAATGGCTGCAGGTTTGGGTGCAGACGTTACGATTCTCGATATCAGCCTCAATCGCTTGAGAGAGTTGGAGAATTTTATGCCACCAAATGTTCGAACTTTACACTCAAATGAATTGACTATTCGCGAATTGGTTCCTCGATTTGATCTGATCATTGGTGCGGTATTAATTGCTGGCGCAAAAGCACCTAACTTGATTACAAAAGATATGTTGAGTCTTATGAAGCCTGGGACTGTATTAGTGGATGTAGCTGTTGATCAGGGAGGTTGTATTGAAACCACTCGCCCAACCACCCACGATGACCCTATTTTCTTTGTGGATGATGTACTTCATTACTGCGTAGCTAATATGCCGGGAGCTGTTCCGTACACAAGTACTACCGGTCTCGTTAATGCTACATTGCCATACACCATTAAATTAGCTGAAAAAGGATGGAAAGCAGCTGTAAAAAAAGACGAATCGCTTCGCAAAGGTCTTAACGTTATAAATGGTAAAATTGTATATAAGAGCGTTGCAGAAGCATTTGATATGGATTATGTTCCCGTTGAAGAACTAATGTAATATCGAATTAATGAGATAACGCCAATAAATACTTACAAATAAAACGCCTGTGTTAATTCTTTATACGCAGGCGTTTTTTTTTGTTTAGAATCATATAAGCATAAATAAGACTTTGGGGAAGAAATAGTATCATGTTTTTTGCACCACTCCAAAAGGCATAATGAGTATGGCGCTTTAGAGGTATGATGTACAAACAACTCCCTTTTCAAATACCAGCTAAATTGTAAGGCTTTGAGGCAAATAGCATCACGTGTAGCTACGGGAATTACAATGGATAAGGTCGCCTCATCAGAACTCACAGAATAAGCCATAGAGAAAAATGAATGAAAAAAATCCAAATCCGTATGTCTATAACTTTGTCGAGCTTCATTTTTTGAATGCGTGCCGCCCTCAAAATACGGTGGATTTGAAATAACGGAATCAAAAGGCTCCTCCGCTATCCAATTTGGGACTGTAAAGTCCTGCTGAAAAACCGAAATCCGAGAATTCCAACTAGAACCCATGGTATTAGTCTTCGCTAGTTGTGTAGCCTGAGGATTATTATCAATGCCTATTATTTTTGCCTTTCTGTTTCTCTGAGCAGCCATGATGCCCAGAAGCCCATTCCCGCAGCCTACATCCAATATGTGTTTTGATGATTCCACATCAGCCCAGGAACCTAACAACACACTATCTGTGCTTACAGGCATTACATTTGAACTGGATTGAATACTAAACTCTTGAAATGTAAAAACTTCCGAACTCACAGTAATTTTTATGATTCAACGATTATTATTCTGAGCGTCCCCGATGAAAAGCTATTCCTATAGTGTAGGTAATACATTCCCGCGGAAAGAGATTCTGAAATGGAAAGTGTGTTTATGCCAGGAACAAGTAATCGATTTGACAGGGACAAAACACGGCCATCAGGTGAGGAAATAAAGAAATCATAGTTTACAGACTGATCTCCCTCCCAGTGAATTTGAATATTGTGACTAAAGGTAGGCTGAGGAAAAACTGAAAGTCCTGTTTTTTGAACAACTACAGGTTCATCATTGGATAAGCACTCTACATTTAACGGGTCATTTTCGCACCAGCGTGCCATAAACTCTTCGACAAAAATAAGTGACAGATCCCGCTCAAATAGGATTAGAGTATTTTCATCATTAGTATCTTCTGCCTTTTGCGTCCAATTATGAGAACCAATAATTAAAGCAGCATTATCAGTACCTGGGTCTATAATGGCATATTTATGATGATGAATGAAACTTTGGTTACTTGCCTGGACATCTATTCCCTCTTCGATAAGATTGTAATACTCACCGCCATTGTCATTAATATTGTTAATTATGCCTTTGATTTTTACGCCTTCTTGATGCTTTTGAATGAGGAGATCGCGTATTTCATTCTTAGTGAATGTCAGCAAACTGAAGTAAATTTCATCCTTTGCA
This sequence comes from uncultured Saprospiraceae bacterium, assembly GCA_964627995.1. GTDB lineage: Bacteria > Bacteroidota > Bacteroidia > Chitinophagales > Saprospiraceae > JAWLFI01. The sequence goes on along the minus strand of CAZVLN010000028.1, from coordinate 13,517 downwards.
CTTTCCAATGCCTTAAGAATTCCATCTGTTGTGCCATCAGAAGGTGAAAAATAAGACCGAACAGGAATAGATCGCAAAAACATATCCTCTGGTGTATTATTAGTTTTCCCACGACTACGAAGGGATAGATCCGGTGCAAACATAGCGCCTTGCCCTCCCCATAATGTTTCAAATTCCTTCTGGTACACCTTGGCTAGCATCTGATCTTCGAATGTCAGGGCAGAGTTTGGATCAACGTAAAGCTGATTGCGGGTTAAGTTCGTACCTCCCATAAACAACCAGGAGTTCTGAGCAGACTCGGGATCAACAACAATAAATTTATGATGCATGAGCGCATTATTACGTAAGCGGAAAACAGGAAAGTCCGTATTAGAAAATCCCAAATTTCGATTGTTTCCATCAACAATACATCTCACTTGTACCCCTCTTTGATGCGCGCGATCTAAAGCTGACCGAATCGTAAGATTATTAAAATTATAAGCACAAAGATTGACTTCATCTATTGCGCGATCAATTCGCTCAGATATTTCATTTACCAACTCAGATCCTTCTACATGATAGGGCCATTGAATCTGAATACTGTCTCGAATTGAATTATTAAAATAGACCTCGATATTTTTTGAGGAAACCGATTGGGTCACTACCCAATGGTTGGTATACTTAAGAGTATCTGATGAATTAAATAGTACGTAATCTAAATGATAAAGTTCTGCGTCCTCTAAATTATCAATAAGTACAGACTGTTGACCAGCTCCTTCAATAAAGGTAGTATCTAAAATGGCTGAATTTGATGATTGAATAGTGATATACCCTTCAAATGCAGAGGAGACGGTAAACTGACTGACAATAAAGTCACTACCCGCGTTCTGTAAGTTGGGCATATCTACCCAAAGCAAACACCTGTTATCTGTCTCTCCGGAAAGATCCTGAACTAAAAAGGAAAGTCCATCATTATCGTAAAACGGAACTCCAATAAACTCATGTAAAGAGCTTGAAACCCTTTGGCTAAGGAAAGTAGCAGTTTCGGGAATCCAAAATAAAATATCTTGACCGTTTAGAAATCGCCTATAATACCCCGACAACCATTTTGCTTGATCAATAGTGTCCCAATACACACAATTAAGTCTCGTCAATTTGCCTTCTTGGGCATTGTCAAAATCAAAATTTTCAATCTCGGGTAAGCCGGGACTTCCAAGTAATTGAAAATCTAACACCTCTCCTATTTCGATCAATCCTTGAAATTCGACTAATCTTCCTTCGAGCCGGATTCGGTCACCGAGACGCACATTCTGATTGAAAGTTGGATCGGGAACATAAATTGCCAGGCCCGCTGAGCTATCCTGTATAAATCGCAGCGAACGTTCATTGGGTGCGTTAGAAATAGTACCCTCTAGTTGTACTATTGTGCCTTCACTTAAAGTACGGGCTTCAGCAATGGATATGGGTTGTGCAGCCAGAGCTGAAACAAAAAAAAGTAAGCTTACCAAAAAGGCAAGCTTACTCAAATTGACTTGTAAATGTAGGGAATTAAACATGTTGAGACTATTCTATAATAATATTGTCTAAACGGTAAGTCGTTGTGTTTGTTGCGGCAGTTCCTTCGTACTTATACCCAATGTATACTCTAGACCCATAAGGCGACAGATCTATTTGACCGCTGCCTATCCAATCGTATTCTTCATCACTCGATCCAGCTATGCGTGCTTCTGACAATTCCACCCAACTGGCAGATGCTGCATCACCGGAAAAGTTAGTGGAAATCCAAACGGATAAGCCATCATGCTGGTAAAACGCCTGAGCACTTTCGAAAGAGAGCGTCGGTGTTTCACTCGTGTTAATCTCAGGAGTGACCAACCATACTTCATTACTCGGGGCATCGGCATTAAAAGAGGTCATTTGTGCAAATAAATTCTGCTCAAAACTTCTGTAAATCCATCTTCTGTCTCCAACTGTGGCTTGATTTGTCCACCCGCTTAAATTAATTTCATCCCGGTCTTGACCAGATTGGAAATCTTCATTGATCTCATCTGTAGGGTCTCCTCCTCCTGTACCGATGACAACAACATCATTGAGGTTACGTAAACTCAATTGCTGAGACTCCTGGTTCCCACCTTGAGATACAATAGCTGTAATCCTGAGTGTATCTGTGGGGAAATCATCATTTGCCCAGTTGGCGCCCAACGAAGTAAACAAATCCATTTGAGCCGTTCCATCATCCATTACAACTGAAAAAGCCCAATCAGATCCACCCGATTTAGATAGTTGAACATTATCTACCTGAACCAATGTAGATTCCAGATTATCAAAGTCTGCCAATATTTCACTTAATGACAGCACGCGAGGTGTTACTGAGCCACTACCATCCTTACACGCTCGACTCAAGGGGACATTATTCACCTGCAATAATCCTTGGAATTCAGAAAGTTCTTGTCCGGATACATCTACTTTTACGCGATCATTGAGAGAAAAACTATGATCGCTTGAAAATCTAACAAGAATACCGAATCCGTTGTCGTCCTGAACAAACATATTTTGACTGTTGATATTTCCAGAACTTCTATCGGAAATAACAGTCCCCTCTATGTAGAGGTCATTCGGTAAGTTAGTAGATGATCCTGTAAATTGATCTCGAATGTCTTGAATAGCTTCGGGAGCACCATTAAAATCGCAATCGCCCCCGCCGGTACCATCACATCGCTCACCACCCATATCCACATCGTTCAAATTTCGGATAAATAGCTGTTTGGTTGTACCAAAAACAGAATACACTCCAACTATGGTGCCTCGACCTACCGGGAGCATCTCGTCAGCAAAATCAGCGAAACCGCTCGATCTCAAAACGATCTGGTTCCCATCACAATCTTCCAGCGTCCTATTTTCACTCCTAAGGTTCTCAGCATCCGCAAAAGTTAAACCTAATTCGGATTCAACCACCTGAATATCATTGATCTCAACTAAGGTCGATAATTCCTGAAAGCCCAATTCATTAATAGTGACGGCTTGGGGAGCGATAAATTGCTCACGTTGGCCTTTTGTAATATACTTTTCTAGCAGACTTTCTTCAATTCCTCCCATTTGTTCAAAACCGTCATCATTAATGAAAACAGAGCCTCCCATTTGAATCAATCCATTAAAATCACCAACGACTAAGTCTTTAGCCTCAATATAAATTCGACGTCCAATCGGATAATCGTTGTGAAGGTCACGAGCATTTAAAAGCAAAGTGAGACCTGTCCCCTCTTCATCTTGAATTACAATAGATCGAAAGTAATTCCCAGAAAAGTCATCCGCTATAACAACTGCGGACACGACCCAGTCCTCTTCTATGGTAACAAAAGTACCCTCCTGCCAAAGGTTTACAATATCAGCTAAAGTGGCATTGGTTTCAATATCAGGTACTTCTTCATCCGGAATCTCCGGCACATCAAAATCTTCTTTCACGCAAGATGCTATAGAGAGAGCAAAAATGCTTAAAAGCAGGAGAAATGAAAGTCTTATATTTTTCATGGCTGTTTCAATTTTTCAATTATATTCTTAGAGTGGCGCTTACAAAATAATTCAAACCAAACATATAAAACTTATTGTTTGGAAATCGGTCAACATTGGGAACATCCGTCTCGGTTCGTGCATATTCAAAGCGAAACTGTTCGAATCCACCGGTTACTATATCTTGGTTATTGAGAAGGTTATTGACCCCTACATTGATATATAAATAATACCCTCCAAATCGAAATGACTTTCCGCCAAAAAGATCCAGCGTCATGGCTGAAGGGGCTTTCTCCTGATGCACTATGGATCGATAAAGCTCGGAACCAGGCTCTACATTCGTCAATGCGTTAGGTCGGCGTCTATCTGGATTCATCGCCAGATAGATGTGATCGTAATAGTTAAGATTTAAATTTAGAAACCAGAAATTCTTTGACCGATATGACAAACCGATCATACCCGCCGTTTGGGGAACGTTATCTTCAAAAAAGTTCTTTAGGAATACGGTACTACCCTCAGATATAAAGGTCTCATCAGGATCCAATACAATGGTCGCATTTGGTCGTGAAGTATAAATATAAGACCCCAGTGAGGTCGCCGCGTTTACACTCAAAGACGGGAAGAGCTGCCACTCCACGGCGGCCTCTATTCCCATATGACGCTTATCAATATCTGTCATGATGTAGTTCACAAATCCGGCTTCCACTGCCTGACCTCGTGAATCGATAATGGACTGATTCGCAATAGCTCCTACGTCCAGAAAAAAGGATCGATTGAAATATTGGTCCCGGAAATTCATAATGTACCCTGTGATGCGAGCTTTGAGGTAGGGTGCTCTTAAAATATACCCCCCCTCAAGTCCCTCTACCTTTTGAGACGTTAATCCAGGTATCAATGAGTTTCGCGTTCTAGGTGAAGCAAAACTATTTCTAAAGGTTGGTGCCTCAGAATAAGCCATAGCATTGACATATAAATAATTTCTTCCATCGAATTTATAAGTTGCTCCTCCCTTAAATCCATAGGTGATGAACTCAGGCGCTTCCGACTTCCCTTGCGAATTGTCGGGAAACTTACCGTTCGCCCACTCTCCATCACGCCAAAAGGTACTATAACCTCCTCGTGCTGCACCAAAAATTTCCCAACGCTTGCTCGAATACTGCAACTGTCCCCAGACTTCAGCTCTTCGGACATGACCTGTATAACTATATTCAAATCGATCGCCTTCTCGAACTACTTTATTCGGAGTGCTTAAGTCATTAGAAACGACTTGATCGTTCAAATCGAAATTGCGCAATAAGAAACGATCTACATCAAACCAAAAATCAGCTCCTAAAAGATCATCGATCAACTTATAATTATCTGAATTCAACACCTCAAATTGGCCGCTAAGTTGCATGGTCCAACGGTCGCTTAGCGTTTTATTAAACAGAGAACGAACACCAAATTGAGTCTGGTCAAATCGCCGGTCTTCGATCATGTATCGAGCTACATTTCCATTGACATTGTTCCCTTCAATTCCATTTGCGTTTTGAACACTAAACGGACTGTTTCGATTTACATCGTAATAATGCCCCCAATCCAATTGCATCCGATCCGGGTTGCTTGACAAATAATCTGCGACTTCAGCAGCAGCTTCCGGATTATCGATAGAACTGGGCAACTTGCGATAAAAGCTCGGCCGGGGATCTCTGGTTTTATCAAACCAATTTAATGCGGTGGACCCATTACTTCCAGTTCGAACACTTACCGTAGTAGTTAGAAAATCGCCGGCTTTCGGTGTCCAGTCATGACGTAAAATAGCAACGGGCTGATGGGTATGCCGCATACGGGCGTTCCGCTTTTCTCCATCTTGCCAACCCCAATTGCTATTGTAATAATTGGTGCCCGCCAAATCGTACATCTCATCTGTTCCGGGGAAGGTATTCCCTCTTCGAGATGGTGAGCCAAAAGCAGTTAGACTCAAAGCATGTTTGTCATTAATTTTTTTCTCTACTCCTAAAAAATATGCATAATTGTTGTAAGATGTTCCCGGAATGTAACCCTCTTGAGCCCATCTACGGGACATGGATAGAGAATAAGACCAGCCAGAAGGCAATATTCCGGAATTATGAGTTACCATCACCCGATTCCTGTACGTTCTGTTTGAGGCCGCATAAGAAACCCGTGTAGTAGCTCGCTGTCTGGAAGGTCGAATATCGATATCGTTGGCGCCCAACATACCACCAAAGGCATAATCAGTTGCACCCATGCCTACATCGACACGGCGTAAACGAAACATATCATTAAGTCCACCCCATAATCCCCAAAAGACAAAATTACTCTCAATATTATTTATCGGAGCACCACTAATAAACACCCGCGAATGTTCACTATTTAAACCTCGAATTCGAAATCGAGCAGCACTCCAATTAAAAGCCGCTGCACTCACAAATACATCGCGGGAGGCTGTTAAGATACCGGAAATATCCTGCGAACCATCCAGATCATCATTAAAATCACTGTCCGACAATACCACAGTAGGTATATTGTCTGCAGAAGAACGATCATCAGCACCCACCTGGCTTTTCAAATCTCTGGATGTCCATTCCATTTTTATAGTGCCTAAATCGAGACTCTTTTCCATCTCAACTTCTTTTACGAAGTCCTGATGATCTTCCACGCGTATACTCAAAACATACGTGCCAGCAGATATATTATTCACTCTAAACCTACCGTTCAAATCAGGTATGACTGTTTCAAAGCCAGGTAATAAACTGATCTCAGCATTCGGTATAGGCTGTTCTGTAACTGCATCTAATACTCGTCCCTCAATGGAGTATTGTGCAAAGAGGAACCCGGGATAGGCGATGACCAGGAATAAAGGGAGAAAAAGATATTTGCTCATAACTTGTCCTTCTTATATAGGGTCAAAGGTAGTGTTTTTATGCGCTTTTATATTAAATTAAGTTTAAATTGATGCGCTGGTCTTTAAATTTATAAATTTCACCTTACCTTCAACTCTGAAACCTGATCTTATGTCGAAAAAAGCTGTGCTTACATTCATCTTTAGCCCCTTATCCTTATTGTTATTTGTCAACTACAGTGGGGCACAACAAGAGTACAAAATTAGCTTGATTGGCTTTTATAATCTGGAAAACCTGTTCGATACTGTAAATCAAGAGGGTGTGAAGGATGAGGATTTTTTACCCAGCGGAGATTACGTTTGGAATACAAAAAAATACTACGACAAACTAACAAATTTAGATCGGGTACTCACTGAAATAGGGACCGACTATAGCCCGGATGGATTGGCTGTGATCGGTGTTTCTGAGATCGAAAATCGATCTGTTCTAGAAGATTTGATTATACAAAAGGGCATGAGGAGCAGAGACTATCAAATCGTTCATGAGGATTCGCCCGACAAAAGAGGCATCGATGTAGCTCTATTGTACCAGTCAAAATATTTTAATTATCAAGGCCACAAACTCGTTCCCGTTCCTCTAGTTGAAAAAGACCTTGGCAGCAGGCCCACCCGATCTGTCTTGCATGTTTGGGGCACCTTCGATGGAGACCCCTTTCACTTTCTGGTAAATCACTGGCCCTCGAGAAGTGGTGGCGAAGCGGCCTCAAGCCCCAAGCGAAAACTAGCGGCCAAAGTAGCCCGATCGGTGGCCGATTCAATTTTTGCTGGCCATCCTCAAGCGAAAGTAATTATTATGGGAGACCTTAATGATGATCCGATTTCGCCATCGGTCAAAAAGATTATCAGAACTCATGCGAAAAAGAGAAAGTTGAAACCCGATGAATTTTATAACCCTTTCGAAAAATACTACAAAAAAGGAATCGGATCAAATGCATGGAGGGACTCCTGGAATCTATTTGACCAAATGCTGCTCTCCTACGGTTTGGTCGATAGCAAACAAGAAGGGTATATTCACTATAAGTCTGCCATCTTTCAAGCTCCATATCTAATCTCAAAAACTGGAAACTTTAAAGGGTATCCCTTTCGAACCTTTGCCGGATCACGTTATCAAGGCGGATATTCTGATCACTTGCCCGTGTTTAGCGTGTTTGTTAAACCTATCCAGTAAAATGAGTTTTAAGCCACTCAAACTATCTACAGAGTTCAAAATCTTACTCGATGAGCTCGAAAACTCCTCGAAGCATATTTTTATTACAGGCAGGGCAGGAACGGGAAAATCGACTCTCTTACGCCTTTTCACAAAAACTACATCCCATAAACCTGTAGTGCTAGCGCCCACAGGCATTGCTGCACTTCATGCAGGAGGACAAACCATTCACTCTTTTTTTAGATTCCCCCCTCGACTTCTCACCCCCGACATGATCTATCGCCGGCGAAAAAGAGACATTTATGAAAAAATTGACGTTTTAGTCATCGATGAAGTGTCTATGGTGCGCTCAGATATGATGGAAGCCATGGATTTATTTCTGAGAAAGAACAGAGGCAACCCTGAACCCTTTGGTGGGGTACGAGTCATTCTATTCGGAGATCTTTTCCAACTGCCGCCCGTAGTCTCTTCTGCGGAAGAACAACAGTACTTGCAGCATAACTTTGAATCCGAATTTTTCTTCAGTGCTCCAGCCTTTGCCGAACTCGATATGGATATTCATGAATTACATACTGTGTATCGACAGGAACAGCGCTTTTATCTCGATATATTGGATGCCATCCGTCGGCGTCAACTAGATTACGAACAGCTGGAAACACTTAATCAGCGAGTATTCCCCGAAGAACTTCCCTTTGATCCCCCATTTATCACACTGACCACAACCAATGCCAAAGCCGATGCTATAAATACAGAAAATACGCAGCGATTGCCGGCCCGGGAAAATTTTTATGCCGCACGCATAGAAGGTGCCTTCCCCAAGCAATTGGAACCTACTAATGAGCAGCTTATCCTAAAAGAAGGTGCTCAAGTCATGACACTGAAGAACGATCCCGAAGGTCGATTTGTAAATGGATCTATAGGCACCATCATAGAGTGCCACCGTGAAAGTATTGACCTGAAATTTGATGATGGACAAGAAGTGAATGTCAAACGAGATCGCTGGGAAATGATAAAATATAAATGGAACCCCCAGTCCAATGAAATAAAAGCTGAGACTGTAGGTAGTTTTAGGCAACTTCCAGTTAAACTCGCCTGGGCGATCACCATACATAAGAGCCAGGGAAAAACCTTTCAAAAAGTAACGATTGATTTGGGCAAGGGAGCCTTTGCCCATGGTCAAACCTATGTTGCGCTAAGCAGATGTACTACTTTTGAAGGTATAGCACTCCGCCAGCCTCTCCGACCTCGGGATATTCAGGTAGACCCAAGAGTCACCGAATTTTACGAAAGATTTGTAATTGGCTAATCCCCTTTGATCATAGGATTATTTTCAAATCCGACTTATTTTTTCTACTTTTAAAGGAAACAAACAAACTATGTCAAGAAATACCAAGCGCAATAAAGAAATTCGCAAAATCAAGCAACAAAAGCAAGGAAAAAAGGTACTACGCGTGGCCATTATCGTTACAGTTCTTATTTTAGTCCTACTCTATTTTGGTTTCAGAAGCTAACTGCCCCTATGAAAGCTAACTTGGATTTGAAATATGCCAGTTCCCCGGAATGGCTGGAAACGGTTATGAATGACTTTCCCGCATTTCTGCAAGATCACGCAGACTGCGAGCGCAAAGCATCAAGTATGGCCATGAGTTTCGTAGCTAAATACCCGGATCGCAAAGAAATCCTACCCGAACTCATTGACACGGCCGTAGAAGAACTCGAGCATTTCCGCAGCGTACATGAGATTATGCGCCAAAAAAATGTGCCTCTTCCGACCAAAATGCAAGAGGATAAATACGTCAAAACCCTAATTAAACAGTGCCACAGCGGACGCGAAGAACGGTTTCTAGATCGGCTTCTGATTGCCTCCGCCCTGGAGACAAGAGGTGCAGAACGATTTCGACTCGTGGCAGAGGCCCTGAAGGATCCAGACTTAAAGGAATTTTACAAAATGTTGTGGATCTCAGAGGCCAAGCACGGACATATCTTTGTTAAGATGGCGCTTAACTATTTCCCGGAACAGCAGGTCTACGATCGCCTGGAAACCTGGATGAATCGGGAGGCAGAGGTCATTCAGCAGTTGCCATTGCGACCGGCACTACATTAGCCAAATAATTATTTGGGCGTGCCCCTTCGCCCTTTTCCTTCGTTTCCACTCAGGAATCAAGTTCTCAGGGTCGGGTCCGCCAGCTTGCGGATTCGCTGGTCGCTCCGTACTTGAGCGACGCGAAACATCGCGTCTCTACTGCGTACTGCCGACCCTCCGGGTCTGGCACCCTCCAGGCACCTCACGCTTCCGCGCTGCGCGCGGGATATTCCTACGAACCCTTCTGAACCTTCAGCATCAAGACTCGACGTGGGCTTCACGAGAAGGAACAGCTCTTAGCTCTTAGCTCTTAGCTCTTAGATCTTAGCTCTTAGATCTTAGCTTTTAGTTTTTAGCTTTTAGCTTTTAGCTCTTAGCTGTTAGCTGTTAGCTGTTAGCTGTTAGCTGTTAGCAAAAATCCACCACCTCGTCCTGTGAAAAAGCGCATAGATGCAAAGATACACCCAAAACTACCATACGGTATATCAGCCATCTTCTGCTTACGGCTTTACTATTACCGACAGAAAGTTGGATTTCCTCAAAAAGGCGTAGCCCTTCTAAATCGAACCCTTCACCAGCGATAGCGGCGCGCTGAGCGGAATTGCGATCGCGGGTATCGGAAAGGAATGGTGAAAACCGGTGTATTCAATATTACAGGGAGAAGGAAATAAAAGTAGGATCTACAGACCCGCGATAAAAGCATGGAGCGGTAAAAAGCGACCGCGGTTTTGTGCAGCAAAAATCGCCTTTGAAGGGTTCTTGATTTTTTGGTACTTTTTTATCAAGAAAAAAGTACGAAAGCCTTTGCGGGTATACCTTGAGTTTTGCGCTCTAAGGGTCTCCATACAAAAACATGATGAGTAAAAAAGAGAATCCACACCAACCCACAGGCCAGACCATCACGGATGATAAAGATATAAACTCTAAAATTCACATTTTCACCATCTTAATCCTCTCTAGTGCGCCCTGCGGATCCATAATCCAATACACGCACGCCGCTAGTCCGGACACATCTACGTTCGTCCCATTAGATCCTCGGGGCAAGTGGATATCCTGCACCTTTTGTCCATCTGTATTTACGATGATCAATTGCTTGTGCTGCTCTACGCTGGGAAAGAGGAGGTGAATCTCGTTCAATACAGAATTGGGATAGATATCCATTCGCTTCTGATTGCGTCCGGCGAGTGGATTCGTACTGGTCGTAAAGGGATAGTAGATGGTACTATTCCTAGCCTTTTATATACTAAACTAGCCGTTCAGCCCCTATACCGCCGAAAGAAAATGTATGCCCGTCCTATTGTAATATACTAAATTTTTATCCGTCATTTTAGCACTTCCGGAAATGTTGGGGTTTGAATAGTTTTGCTTAACTATTGTTGATTATACGGGTATAATTTAAGTTATTATTTTCTATTACGGTTGCCACTCCTTTCTTTATTTACCGATCACTGCACGACTAACTTCTTCACCACAGGAAACTGAAGCCTACCCTGAGCATCGCGCGTGCGAATATGCAGATAGTATAGGCCCGGTCTGACATTTCTCAAATCATATTGCTGTCTATCCCATCCCCGATAATTCCACCGTTGTAACTCTCGACCCTGCTGATCGTAGAGTGCAATTTCTGCAGGACGAGCCCGATTATCCAGTGCGGTTACTGTGATTTGATCTCGTGCCGGGTTGGGGCTGATCTCCCAATCTGAAGACTTGAGTATGATAATCGGCTCAGCCACTGAGGTATATATTGAGTCGTAATACACCTCTGCACACCAATCTTCCTGGGGCGTTGCTGTCCGCCAGTGCGGATGATGGCCAAGGCCACTACTTGTTCCGGCTGGGAAGGGCACGCGATAGTCTGCCCGGCGAAATAGAGCTTGCGCACCTTTCGCGTTGGGATTGTGTACGACATGCATAAACGGCAGACCACTAAAGGGGAGCGAATATATTTTACAATCTTTTCCTAACTTCAAGGTTTGCATATAAAACACGATCCATCCCAACTGCTCATCATAAACTAAATCGTTTTCCTCACTAAACTCCCACAGTGTATCCGGGGCAGATAGTCCATCGGCCTCCATATCGTATTGGATCAACTGCCTAGTGTTGGGATTTACATACAAAAATCGGCTATTCCCTGAAAAAGCCACTCCGGGACTCCCCGCGAAGAAATTATCCGGCTCTTCATAGGAAAGCGTATAAATATTGCTCAATTTACCTGTAGTCTGATCAAAATCTGCAAGCGATAGGCCATGAAATTTAGAAACTCTTGCATATTTATCCCCATCGGGCGAAAAGGTGGCTTGAGAGGCCCCTAACAATCCTTGGCGGTAAGGCTCAGACCAGATAAAAGTGTCCTGTGGTATAATCGCCTGACTGTCCACTCGAAGCACATAGGTATTATTATTCGTTCCACTAACCGTCAACCACCAGTCGAGTCCATTGGCATGACGGGTCGCCGCCATCGTGGACCCATCCATCGCCGTATCGGCCAATACAAAGTGATCTTCTGACAGCATCTGTCCTTTCCCATTATTGGCAGTCATATCCAGTACACGATAAAACAAGGAGTCGCTTAAAAATTGGCTTGGCGTATTTAGTACTTTAGTAAATATGTAATAATAAATGTCACTTTGCCCGGGTATCGGAAGCACAATCAATATTCTAAAGCCTGGCGGTCCGCCTTTAGCACAAGAGCCTGCACCTCTGGCCCCAAGGGAAAAAATTTCTTCAGTTCCCTGAATGAGCTGCCCATTAGGTCGCCAGCAGTGACAAATGTTACTGACAAAAGATACCTCTCCTGAGGTATCACTCATGGTTATACTTCCAGAGTCAAAGCGATGCGCCTCATCATCATTAGGCCCATAATAAAGGACATTGGTGGAGTCTATATATAACTCCATGGGATTCTGAGAGTAATCATGAATTAAATTTCGACCCCAAAATGCTCCGATATAAAAAGCATCACGGTCGTATTGGGCCCACATGGGTTGCACGATTAATAAAATTAAAAAGATCTTTATTACTCTTATTGTCATAATGTAACTATTTTAAAATCAGGAAGCTAAAATGACTCAGCATCCTGATTTGTACGTATTACCGATTAATGATCAAAGAAAGCACATCCCACTCACTTGGATTAGCTGCATTTATTAATTGCAAATAGTATGTTCCCGACAATATCTTTTCAGGAAGGTGATGAGAACTGTTTGATCGAACAGACCGTTTGTTCCAAACCAGGCGACCTTCCGCATCATAAAGAAATACATCCGCACTATTCCAGCGCTTATCAAATAAGATGGATACCTGATCAGATGTAGGATTGGGAAATACCTGAGATTCAAAATCAGGCTGTTCTTTCTCCACTTTTCCTCTGACCAAAGCACTGTCAGGAACAATGCACGGATTCAAATCCACAAAGAGGCTATCTAAATTACCATTGATTAGTGCTCTAGCTTCATAAACTGCACCACCTTCTGTCATCCCACATGATGATGCGATGTATAATAAGGGGTCAAATTGACTCTCATTGGTAGTTCCAAGGGCAAACTGAGCCAGGGCTTGATTCACTGTAGCTTCTAAATTGGCAGCCGGATTCTCGCCAATAAAACTCTCATTATCACTCTGGAATTGTTCCCAAATTTCCTCGCGGCGAACATCTACACTATCAACCAAGGCCATCAAAACCGAATCCAGCTGAATAGAATCTAAATTTATACTATCAATAACAACCTCATTCGGGTTAACCCATTGCCACAATAGCTGATCTTCGGCATACAGATCTGTGCTAAGATCATGACGAAGGTCGGCAAGTATCGCAAAATCTTCATTCCCCCAGTGTGCAGTTGCGGTATCCAATTCGTAAGCTATCTGTCGATTTTGACCATGATTAATGATATCGT
>CAZVLN010000027.1:0-29197 GCA_964627995.1 uncultured Saprospiraceae bacterium | reverse complement strand
ACTATATCATTGTGTTTAAGGATAAGCAAGGACAAACAGTAGAAACTCAATCCCTTTTGATTCAATAGTGATTTATCTACATTCATGGACCCAAAATTCTATCTATTCATTCTGGGCGGCTAATTACCCTCATATATCAATGTGATCAACCCAATAAAGAAGCGGTTGACTCTCCGTGCATCTCCCTGGTTACTACAACCCCTCCTATAAATAAACAGAGTGGTGATTTTGTATCCACTAGAACTACATCGCCTGTGGCCATCGACGGGCGTAATAGAGAGTCTCTTTGGTCTGATATGAATTGGTATAGCATGAATTATCGGTGGCTGGGCGAACCCACTGATTCTACTCATTATTATGGTAAATTCAAGGTAGCCTGGGATCGCCATCGGCTGTATGTATTAGTCGCTGTTGTGGATGATGTATTGCATCCCACCCTAAAAAGACGGGGTTGAAAATTACTGAAAAGGTGACTATGTGGAAGTGTTTTTAGATGAGGACAGATCAGGCGGAGTTATTCATAAATAGACACAAAAAGTTAAGCGGTAGTTTATAACCCTTACATTTAGATAATGAAAAAAACAAGAAGAAAGTATGAGAAGAGCTTCAAATTGGAAGTAGTTTGGCGCAGTCTCGAGGAACGACTATTAAGGCCTTAGCAGATGAATTAGATATTCATCCCTCAGTAATTGGGAAATGGTGCAAGCAGTTTTTAGATACCGAGGATCGTCAAGTTCTCTTTTCTGGAAATGGCAACGAATCTTTGACACCGGAACAAAAACAGATAAAGCAGCTCAAAACCGCCTTAAAAGACAAGGACTTAGAAGTTGAGATCTTAAAAAAGGCCATCAGCATTTTTCCAAGAAAGACAGAGTACCTATCAATTCATTCAAATGAATCGAGTGCGATATACTGTTGAAAAAATGTGTAAAGTATTAGGTGCTTCGCGATCAGCTTATTATCGCTAGATTAAAAATGGGTGTGTATTAGAAAAGGCCAATATAGCTTTAGATAAACATATTCAGGAAGTATTCGAGAAAAGCAAAGGTAGCTATGGGAGTCCTAGGATTCACCAGGAATTAGAGCAGTGTGGTATGCAGGCCTCACGATCTACTGTAGCTAGAAGCATGCAGAGGCAAGGCCTTCAAGCCCGACCGAGACGTAAATATATTCATACTACTGACTCAGCACATGATCACAAAGTATTTAAGAATATCTTAAACCGTAATTTTGCAGCTGAGCGCGTCAATGAAAAGTGAGTAAGTGATATTACATTTATTCCCACTCAGAACGGCTGGACATTTCTGACCACAATCTTAGATCTAGCGGATCGAATGATTTTGGGTTGGACACTACCTAATGATATGTCTGTTCGCAAAACAAGTACAGAAGCTTTTAAGATAGCCCTAAAAAGAAGAAAGATGAATCGAAAGCTTCTACTGCATTCGGGTCATGGTGTTCAATACTGTTGCGCAGAGTTCAGGCAAACCATAAGGCAATCTAAAGTTGTAGAACAAAGTATGAGTCGAAAAGGCTGCTACTGAGATAATGCCCCTGCAGAAAGCTTTTTCAAAACCCTTAAATCAGAATTAGTCTATAAAAATGACTATAAGAACTTCGAAGAGGCCAAAAAGCCTATCTTTGATTATATTGAAAGGTGGTACAATCCACACCGAAAACACAGTACATTAGGATACATGTCACCAAAAAAGAAATATCTTTTATTAACCCAAGCTACCTCTTAGCTTTCTGTGTCCGTTTTTGTGAATAATTCCATCCTGTTCAGCTTGCCCTGTAGCTTTAGCGTGCCAGGGTCAGAACCAACCCTTTTAGTCTCGCTTACTTCACTGCATACCTCTCCGTAAACCAGCTTTCGACTTACTAATGGTTCGGTGTCGTTACTACCGTCCATAGGAGACTGCCACTCCATCAGCTAATTCAATTTCGCCGCAGAAATTGATTACTTCTTTCAAAGCAGCTATCTTTAAAGGATGTTTGCCATTCGTGGCACACACAAGGTATAGAGTGTAGAGTGCATGGCTTCCTGACGTCAGCCACGACACCAAATACAAACCGTTGATCGTTCATGCCTCCCTTCGGTCGGTTTGAGATGGATTATATACAATCCGATGGAAAAGATAACACGGGAAGGTTATTGATTCTGAGTTGCATTTACTCACAGATTCCCCTTCATTAAGTTATAAATATTATAGCCGAATAGCAGGAGGATCGTCAATAGGGCTATAATCGTTGGAATGGGAATATTATTTACGTTTAAGGGTATGCGAAAGGGGGCTTTTTTTCGGCTGCCTCGACTCCTATATCGAAAAACAAGTAAAGAGAAGTTTACCATTCCAAAAACAATGAAAATAAATATATTACTAATACTTGCTACAGTTTTTAAGTCTCCAAGCAGACCAAATGCAATGGCAATAAGCGCGATGGCTATAATTGCATAATTTGGAGCGTTACCTATACCGGAAATCGTCGTGAATTTTCTCAACCAGTTTATATCACTATCCCGGGCCACATCATAGAGTAGGCGTGAAGTTCCTAATATATTACTCAAAATAGTTTTACTCGTAGCAAAAAGGGCCACTACCACCAAACCCATTGAGCCTATTTTACCTAGCTTAATTTCTATTACCGATGCTAAAGGGCCGTCGGCGTTTGCGAGGGTATTCCAGTCTAACACACTTAATGCGCTTAAAGCTATTAAGACGTAAAGGACAAGAACCACTGCGCTACTTATAAGAATACCTTTTGGCATGACCTTTTCTGGATTTTTTGTATCCTCAGCCATTTTAACCAAATCCTCAAATCCAATGTAGCTGAAAAAAATCAATGCGCTACTCGCCAGTATTCCATGCCACCCCTGATCATTAAGGCGGGTAAGGTTTTCACTGCTAAACTCGGGCAGACCCACTGCGATCACTACACCTAAACCGCCTAATGTTACGATTGTAGCAAAGGCATTATAGTATGAACTGTACTTAGCGCCAAAAATATTACATAAGGCCATCAGCCCCACCACAGCGATTACAATCGTCCATGAAGGAAAATCTATGAGCCTGCTCAAGTAACTCGAAAAACTGATTGCAATGGCCGCGGCGGCCACAATACCGGTAAGTATCATAAATACCGATAGAAAATAAGCTGCCTTTTCGCCTAAACTTTGCTTTATATACTCAAAGCTGCCTCCTGAATCCGGAAAGCGGCTGACAAATTCGGCGTAACTCAATCCAGTTAGAAAAGCCACAAAGGATGCAATAATAAAGCTGAGCCACAGCATATTTCCACTCAAGGCAGCTGCTTCGCCAATAATAGCATATATACCTGCACCCACGATACCACCTATCCCAAACATCAGGATATCTAACAAACCCAGTGTTCGTTCTAATTTTCTCCTGCCCATGACATTAATATAAGGATTCCACAAATACCGGCTACTATTTATTGGTCTTTATGGAAAACTACTCTGAAAGAAGCCTGCACTGGACCCCAGGATAAGGCTTGACCTAAACTTAAAGATGGCTATAAAACTGGCACAAATAGTTGACTTTAGAGCCTTTAAGTGCCTGTTCTTTCGGTAATAATTAATTGGGATAAACCTGTATGATCGAGTAAAAGGAGTCTCAAATCAATTACTCATATACTCATAAAAGCTCAGGATAAGACCGACTGTCCTGCACTTGAAATAGATTCAGCCAAGACCATAAAAAGGTAATTATCATATTATTCATTCTTTGCTCTACAGCTGATCCAACTGATTCCTGTTCTTATCCGCACTAATCGTCCAGAAAAAGCCGACAAAAAACATTTGATCAATAATTTTAGCATTTGGAAAGATGATTGCGAAAAAAATTTTGAATCTCGAATTGGGCGAATAGGGAAAGCGCTTTCGAAGAATACCATCAAACAAAAGTCAGGTAAACAATAGGGACTTACAAAGATGTTAGAGAACAATAAATATTCGAGAAATGATTAACAAAAAAATGCAGAAATCGATTAATTAGAAGTGGGGGTGGAACGAGGTCAATAAACGCCCGCGAACTTCAAACAAGTGTAATTTTTTGTTATATTTGCCCTTGTTATAGATTCGGGTGTAATAAACGACCTTGTTAAAAAGACGAATAAATGACTTATAGTCCTGACAAACCATATAACGATTTGCCCCTGCTGCCGCCCAGGGCAAAGATTGAAACTATGGCGATTCTCAAAAAAACTATTGCTGCTAGCCGGGCTTTATCCGAATTGAAAGGGGCTATAACCAAGCTACCCAACCCTACGCTGTTCATAGATACCATACAATTGCAAGAGGCACAAGCTAGTTCGGCTATAGAAAACATAATCACCACCCAAGATGAGCTGTTCAAGCAGTCCATTGCTGATAAAAAAATAGACAACCCGGCTGTAAAGGAAGCATTACATTACAAAAATGCTCTTTGGTTGGGTATGGAGGAAATGGAAAAGAAACCTATACTCACCACCAACCTATTCATCAAGCTGGTGCAAGTGATCAAAGAAAACAATGCGGGCATACGCAATGCACCTGGCACTCAACTGAAAAACCCGACCAGCGGCAAAGTGGTTTATACCCCACCCGAAGGAGAAGAAAACATCCGGCAAAAACTGAAGAACCTGGAAGATTTTATCCATGTCCAAGATGAGTTTGACCCCTTGGTGAAAATGGCTATTATTCACTACCAGTTTGAAGCAATCCACCCCTTTTTTGACGGCAATGGACGTGTGGGAAGAATCATTTTGTTGCTCTATCTGAAACTAACCGGGTTGCTGGACTTGCCGGCCTTGTTCCTGAGCCGTTATATTATGGAAAATAAAGCGGCTTATTATAAGAACTTGCGGGCAGTAACCGAGCAAAATGACTGGGAAGGCTGGGTAGGATACATGCTTGACATGATCGAATGGACCGCCAGAGAAGATCGCCAACGCATCGGGCGGATCGAAACCCTTATGGCTAAGGTAGGGGCGAAAATTCAAGAGCGACTACCTAAAGTATACTCCAAAGACCTTATAGAGGTTTTATTCCGGCTGCCTTACACCAAGCGGCAGTTTCTGGAAGAAGCCGGCCTGGGAAATTTAAAAACCGTAGGAAATTATTTGAGAGCGCTGGAAGAAGGTGGATTTCTTAAAAGTGAGCAGGTAGGGAAAGAGAAGTTGTATTTGAATCATAAATTGTTGAAAATATTGAAAAGCTGATGCTGAGCAACAAAAAGACATTATTCCAAGACCACATCTTCTCTTTTCTTGAAAATGAACGTGAATACTAAGTGCTTAGGGCAAGTGATTGAACGATAAGGAATCTCATGTCATTGAAACGCACCTGATTGAATTTTTCACCGCATCGCAGCCTAATAAAATGCAGAATTTAAGTAAAACTAAGGTTAGATGCGCGAATAAAGAAATCATAAAGGCATTGCGGAATGAAGTAGGTCATAAACGATTATAACTTAAGATGAGGGACGATCTGGAAGTTAAAGGAACCCCTCTTGAGCTCTATGGATATTCCGCAGCAAGCTGACCCAACCAATCCATGGAGTAAAAGATGAAAAGCTGGATTTTTGAAAAATTTTTCCTGACAATCCGGCGGATGCTGCATATTCCGGAGGGCATTGTGCCCCCATTCGAGTGATGCTGTGCCACTTTCAAGAAGATGCCAAACCCCTTACGAAAACCCTTCATCCAATTCTACCTCCACCTCACAACTGATCCAATTGGTTCTTTGACTTATCTGAACTAATCGTCCAGAAAAAGCCGACAAAAAACATCTGGTCAAAATTGGGCCGTATAGTTTGAGAAGGAAATTGTCCCATTTCGTTACGGTGTGTGCCAAAACGCTGTCCAAATTCGTTTTTAATATTGGGTGCATTTTGAACAGAAATGAATAGGATTTTTTGCGGTGTAATCAAATAAGACCAGCTAAAATTAAGGATATGAAAGTCAGACGAGCGAGATTGCATAAAGCCGCTGCGATTCGGATTGTGAAAAGGACGCCCGCTGGCAAACTGGTAGGTGACGCCCAGTTGTGAGTTTAGCCAGGGGATCCACCGTTTTCCGACAATAGAGAAATTGTGTTCCGTCGTAAAAGCCGGCGTGGCCCATTCGGGATAGTCCTTATACAGTCGCCCCGATTGTAACCAACCATAACTAACCCAAAAATCAAGGTTCCGAATCCAGTTATTCGCGCGCCAAAATACATCTGCGCCATAGGCATAGCCTTTTCCGGTGGCCGTCGAAAGATGACGTTCCGCTGTGGACGGATAGCGAATCAGTTGATCATAGTCCTTAAAATATCCTTCAACACGCAAAAGATGTGTCTTGCTTTTATAATTTAGGTTCATCAGAAAATGCTGTCCTATCGCTTGCTCCAGTTCTCCCTGGGCATGCAGGTATTCAGGCTGGGGGTTTTGAGAAAAGCGGCCGTAAGCCAGCGATATTTGCGTTCTTTCTGTCCACTTATGAGCCAGCGTCATGCGCGGGAGCGCAGACCAGCGTTGCAAGGCATGATCATACTCCAACCGGAATCCCGACTTGATGGCCCAGTCTGGATTAAAATGATACTGTCCCTCCGTAAACGCCGATGTTAGGTTGACAGCGTATTGATTAGAGAAGGTGCGCCGATCTTTGTTTCTAACTTCTATAGTATGATGCTCAAACAGATGTTCGCCTCCAAAGTCTATTACCCATTGATCCCCGTAGAGTTGTTTGAGTGCTAAGCGGTATTGCCCGCCGCCCAGTTTGGTAGCCACCCGCTGCTCGCCCATTTGAAAATCATCGGCATTCCAGCCGCCGCTAATCCCTGTAAATAAGGAAGTGTTGTCATCAATTATTTCTGTGTACGTACTGTTTAGATAGGCGTTTTGATTGGCAACTCGCAGCTTCTCGTCTTCCCCGGTATTAATATTAGGCCGTCGGACGGCTAAGCGTCCCTGATCACCTGATATATAGGTTTTCCAGCGGGCATCTTTATACTGACGTCGATAAATTGCTTCTCCGGAAAGGCCTTCAAAGGGCTTGATATTCTCTAACCGACCGGGATACAGCCATAGGTAGGGTGCCAGATTGATATAGGAGCTGTTGAAGGAAAGCGAGCTATTCTCCCATTTTGCCGTGTGGCCGATACCTGCCCCCAGGGTCATGAGGGAAATATTCGTTTCGTCCTGATCTACTTCGTCAATGGTTTTCATGTCTAAAACTCCGCTCAAAGCCTGTCCGTAAGCCGCGGAATAGCCCCCGGAATTAAAACTGACGCCTTTGAATAAAAATGGGCTAAACCGACCTCGTACGGGTGTTCCCGCTACAGCTCGCGTGTATGGCGTAAACACTTTCATCCCGTCGACATAGATGGCCGTTTCCGAGGCGTCGCCCCCACGTACAAATAAGCGACCATCTTCTGCATTGGCCTGTGTACCCGGCAGTGTTTGTATGGCTCCTATCACATCGCCTAATGACCCTGGTGTGGTCACAATATCAAGGGGTTTGAGCACGGCTGTTTTTCCATTATCACCGGCCGTGAAGGTACTTGCCGTTACCTTGACCGCTTGCATGGTGTTGGTTGCGGGTCGTAATCGCAGCTTAAGCCCACGCATTTCCTGAACCCGCAGCGTTCGGCGCTCGGTGCGAAATCCCAAAAACTCAACAACCAGAGTTTGTTGCCCCGTTTCCGATGTAGTGAAGTGAAAGCGACCCGTGGAGTCGCTAAAGGTTCCGGCATAGGTTCCCTCCAGATAAATGCTGGCTCCGGCAATGCCTCTTCCTCCTTTGTCGATGATGTGGCCCTCAATTTCCGTTTGCCCGATAATCCATATCGGGCTAAGCAAGAATAACATCAGATGTAGTAGGTCCTTCATTTTTTATGATAAAGACCGAACTTTTTTGTCGATATCAGCGAATGTAATCCGACGAATTGTAGAATATGAGGGATGAATTGAAAAAATACCCGAATCGTCAAGCTCAACGGCTACATTTGTTCGGGTCAAAAAGGAAAAGTTACCCCTTATTTGAGAAGGGGTAAGTTAGAAAAAAGGGGCACAAACTCCTCTAGTTTTCAACCTGAGATCTTTTTGCTGATTTTTCCTTAGAGGAAGACTCAATTCGTATAAAAAGTGTAATAAAGTAAAAAATGCAAATATTGATCATCACCTCGGCCGGCTCCAGACTCGTGGATAAGCCGTCTCCCTTAAGATAGGAAATAACGGGACTAATTATCACAATCACGATAGCGTAAACCACGGAAGCCATCATCGCACTTAGGCGACCGAGCAGTCCCGCGCGTAAATTGAACATGTTTTTACTAATTACAAACAAACCTAATCCTATCAATATCGCGCATTTAAACACAAATGAGGATAATTCTTTACCCAGAACACCCCAGCTAAAACCCGCTTGTACGACGATTAAGAGGCCTAAGAGAATAGTTAACCAGGCTATGGTGTTTCCATAGGCAGGTAGAAGTAACCGGTCATCAATTGGTGCATCTTTTTTATTGAATTTCATCGTTGAATAGTTTGAGGGTGTATAAAGTAAACCGTTTTGTTACGCTTAACCGGCCTCTTCATTCGAGTCTCCGTGTGTATGTTTTAAATGGGCCATGGTGCTTTTACACAGTTTTTCTAGCACCTTTAGGTTGATGTCAGATAGTTTTTTGACATAGATGCAGGCTTTCCCCATGGTAAATTTCCCCAGATCTTCGAGTAACTTTTCGTTCTTGTCGATGGGTGTGAATACATACAGAGAGATTTTACTCTTGCGGGGCGAAAACCCGATCAGTGGCGCTGTGCCGCTGTGTCCGCTTTTGTAGGTGTAGTGATATTTACCAAAACCAATGATGCTTGGACCCCACATTTTCGGCTCATGCCCGGACCATTCGGTCATCTTTTTCACGAGTTCAAAGCTGTCAGCTTTCTTCTGCTCATTATCCACAAAATCGTGAATAAAGTCGGTGACATTGACTTCGGTTTCAACAGTCTTTTGAGATTTGGCCATGATCTACAAGTGTTTTACGGTGTTCGTTTATCTGAAGATATTTAATAAAACCTTATCGCAATAGTTATACCTATTATTGCGTAATCCAATAACAAGCTCTTCTAAGATACAATTTTATTAGGACCTGAGAGAGGCGGTTGATGTTATTTACAAATGCTCACTAAGTCAAGCGCTGCGTTAAAGGCGGCAGGCCGGATTCGACTAACTAGATGCTCAACTCAACAAACCCCAGAGCGTACCTACGGCACGCCATACTATTCGAATATTTTGTCTCTACCGATAGACCGTGCCTAACGGCACGCCTATAAATGGTCTGCTCGTCTGCACTGCTGGTAATGTCTCATGGAGAGCAATACCGGATCGGCCTTCATGCCCGAGAGATTAACGGCAAAGCCGTTATATGGTTCGCCCTCACACAAAGCACTTTATTTACCGGTTTGACCGATGGATTTTTGATACGGTGTAGCTTTGATATCTTTCTCAATGGTCTATGCAAGAACAGTCCTGACCCCCTTCTAAAAAACTCAACATTTCAACACTGAATCGACTTAACAACAAACCCCAGGCGTGCCCGGCGCGCAGGCCCCGCAAGGGGTAGTAGGGGCCGGGAGCATAGCGAGCGGGTCCCGACCATTGGTCGAGGACGGAACCCCCGAATGACCCGACCGCCGAGGCCCTCAAGCCTCGGGGGATGCGGCCAAATAAAAATAAATTTAGAATATTTTTGGGGAGGCTGTAACTTTTCGTGGGGCGCAATCGTAATATAAGTGAAATGAAGACACGGACATACAATACAATCGTGGATACCTACTCGGATGATTTGTATCGCTATTTGGTAAAAAATATGCGTACGAATGCAGATGCGGAAGATGTGATGCAGGTGACCTTTGCCCGATTGTGGGAAAAACGCGAAGAAATCGAAGTGGAGCGCGTGAAGTCCTGGTTGTTTACGGTTGGCCATCGCTTGATGATCGACGCCTTTCGAAAGCGAAAGCCGACAACTCCAGTACTTCCCATTCACGTGGGTTCACGAGATGCGGAGGAGCAGTGGGAAATGCAGGAAATCCTGGATCGCGCACTGGATTATTTATCGCCGGTGCAGCGACAATTGGTAACGCTGCGAGACTACGAAGGCTACAATTATGATGAGATGGCCGAGATGACCGAATTGTCCATTTCACAGGTGAAAGTATATCTCTTTCGCGCCCGAAAAAAAATGCGCAGCCTGCTGGAGCGGGAACAAAAAGCAGATACGCAAACGAAACGAAGCTAAATCATGAAACGAATACATAGTTTAAATTACGAAGCTTACGCACTGGACTACCTTGAGGGTACTTTGCCTCCGGACGAGCAAGAGGCTTTCGAGGCGTTTCTAGAGCGACACCCCGAGATAGCCGCCGAGATCGAGGGCTTGGATGACATCAAACTGACTCCGCCTGCCATGGTCTACCCCAATGCTTCTAGTTTGTATAGAAGAGAAGAGAAAGCGTACTGGGGATGGGCCGCCGCCGCCGGATGGCTTTTGCTCATCAGCTTGAGCGCTACATGGTGGATGATTCCATCAGATCAACCTTCGATTCAGTCCGTGGCTGCAGTGGATCATATACATGACGAGATGGTTTCTATCGAGCGCGTGCAGGTATCGCCTTCAGCGCAATCCAGGAGCATCGCGTCAGACTTAGCTGCAGCTGTGCAGCCTCTTCCACGGCTTGAACCGGTAGCTATTCCCGACCTACGCAAACAGCCTTCACAGGATGCCGCGCAGAGCTACTCTCGCTCCATGGATGTGGTTATGCAATTGCCGCTTAATCGTCCCAATTTTGTCTACGGCGATGCAGTGGTCGTGACTACCCGACCTGCTTATGGCGCACAGGTAGTCGAACAACCAGCCGACCGGGAAGCGTCTGGAACCATTGACCCCAATACTATAGGTGTTTATGAGCCCCTATCGCAATTATTAACTGAAGATCAAAAAAACTGGGTAGCGCAATGGCGCCCCATCGAAAATTTAAAAGAAGAAGTGAGCCGCAACCGCTGGGCGGATGCGATCACACCTCAATACTTTTCATCATCAAAATCAACAAAATGAAAACTTTACTACCCCTTTCTCTACTGACCTTTATTTTTCTTTTTTCATCGACTCCCCAATGGGCGCAAAACCGAGATACGATTACTCTCAACCGCAAAGGGAAGAAGATTCAAATCCAGGTCATGGAAGAGTCGGAAAATGACACCGTGCCCGAGAAAAAAATTACCTTGGGAATTGAAGATAGCGACGAAAAGGAAAAAAGCTTTGACCCCTGGAAAACGCGTTGGCTAATGTTTGACTTTGGTTTTGCAAGTTATATCTACAATGATGGCTCCCCATCCGAGATATTTCCCGAGATCGAAGGAGCCATAAACCCTATGGAGCAGGAAGTCTGGGGCTCGTGGAACTTCAACATACACTTGTTCAAGACGAGACTGAGTCTGCATAAAAACTACATTAGTCTCATGTCGGGCTTGAGTTTCGAATATTTCCAATATGACTTGGAAAACGAAGTCAGCATGCGCCCCAGAGATCCCAATGTTGTCTTTGATTTCACGGGCACTGATTACGATGTTAACCGCTTATCAGCCTGGTATATGACAGTTCCGCTTACGGTAAACTTTGAGTCAAATCCTGAAAACACAAAACGATCCTTCCGCGTAGGAGCCGGAGGTTTTGTAGGGCTGCGCCTCAATACTCAATACCGGGAAAAGTTTGATATTTTTGACAACCGCACCAATAACAACTTCAACTTCAATCAGTTCCGATATGGCGTAAATGCTGAAATTGGATATGGATGGATCACGCTTTACGGTAATCTTGCATTAAATGATTTCTTCGATGCAGACAATAATGATGTTTACGATATGATGCCATTGAATGTAGGTATACGACTCATTGGCTTCTAAATGAGCCTAATGACCTGCATGGCCGATCTGGATTTTATATCCTCGGGCCGGTTGCTAGGAATTAGATATCGCACGCAAATAAGCGTCAGAACCCTCCGCCCCATTTTGGGGCAGAGGGTTTTTTTAGTGCATCTCCTTCCTACAACATTAAGTAGCTGTTAAAGCCACATAAATCAGATAAAAACAAGCTCTCTGCCAAACAAAATATGTCGTGATGCCTGTTTTTATATTACATAATAGATTTTTAAAGGCATTTTTAAACTAATTCCCCATTTCTTCCTTTGAGTAACTGTCATGTCATCTTATACTCATATTAAAGATTCACCGGAAACCGCCCTTCAGGCTGAACAGATCCTCGACTGCGATGTGGCAGTTATTGGCGGCGGCGGTGGTGGACTTTCCCTTCTATGGGCTTTGGCTCGTCATGGATATTTAGACCAAAATCGCGTGGTTCTGATTGAGCCACAATCCAAAAATAGTCAAGACCGAACCTGGTGTTTTTGGGCGAAGACAGATGATGTTTGGGTAAACCGTCTAAGCGATTGTATAAGCCATAAATGGACCAAGGCGCGCGCAGGTGACCGCGTAGATCCCTTGGACCCCTATGCCTATTATCAAGTGCGCAGTGCCGATTTTTATGCCATGGTAAAAGATACGTTATCCAAGCATAGCTCTTTTGAATGGATTCGCGAATCGGTCAAAGACAGCATCGACCCAGAAAATGGAGAAATTCCGCTATCCGATATTCGGGTCCGAGCAAAAAAGATTTTTGACAGTCGCACGTCAGCCTTAAGTGGTTCGGCTCATTCCATAGATCTGTGGCAATCATTCCTCGGTTACCGAATACGCACCGAGCAGCCCGAATTTGATCCCCAGCGCATGGATTTAATGAACTTTGAAGTGCCGCAAAAGGGCGAAACTCAATTTTTATATCTCTTACCCACTGCGGATAATGAATTACTGATCGAACTCACGCGCTTTGGACAAGAAAAAATAGATGCAGACTGGGCCGATGAAGAGCTTCAACGATGGCTAAGCAAGCATGTCGGAGCGTATAACGTCCTGGAGCGCGAACAAGGGGCCATACCCATGAGCCAGGCGCTAGATGCAAAGCGGCCCTTCCATTCCACAAAAAAACGCATCATTCCAATAGGTACGGCTGCCGGCGCGGTAAAACCTACTACCGGCTATGCGTTTTATAACATGGTGACACACGGTGATGCCCTGGCACAGGCCCTGATCGAAAATACGGCTTTACCCACGACTTACCGAAAACCGCGCTACCGATTTTACGATCGTCTATTACTCGACATTCTGGATCAGGAACCCGAGTGGGGGAAGCCTATATTCAAACAACTCTTTCAGCGCATCAAAACACCAAAAGTGTTAACTTTTTTGAGGGAGGATATGCGTCTCCATCAAGAGATCCCTTTACTCTTTTCGCTGCCCATCGCGCCTTTCCTTAGAGCACTCGACCGGAAATACCTTGGAGGCGCTGTGCAGACGGTAGGCAAATTGTTCGATCCCCGTCAGATGCAACAGCAACTCGTCCTTTGGCTGACGATATTACTCTTTGGCGTGCATCTCATCGTTCCCCAAGCTACCCAATGGCTGGCCCTGCCACTATTGATCGGAGGACTCATATTCCCCGGTATTCCCCACGGGGCCGTAGACCACGTTTTAGATGGATCGGCCCCCAGCTCTCCACGTCATTGGCTTACGTTTATTGCGGTTTATATTTCCATTATGATTGCTATTGTGGGTGTCTGGTGGGCCTCGCCTGCAGTCGGACTTGTGGCATTTTTAGGGTACTCTGCCTGGCATTTTGGAGAGACGGACCTCAAACATTGGGGCGTTTACAATCCATTATTGGCATGGGGGTATGGTCTGAGTATGCTTGGTTTTTTATTGGGCAGTCACCCCGGCGAGCTAAGCCTTTATTTGCATGCTCTGGGCTTACCGCTTATCGATTTTTCACCATACGCTCCTGCCCTTGCTATATGTATACTTGGCATAATTCTACCCTTGTTTAAGCTTCCGCGCAAAGCCCTGGCTTCTTACTTATTGACGGTAATCGTTATAGCTATCGGTGTTGCACTTCCGCTTTTATTGACCTTTGCCCTGTACTTTGTCGGTCTCCACAGTTGGCGAGCCTGGCGTCATTTGCGCGCTGGCCTTCAATATTCCGATCGGCAGTTATTGCGCGCGGCAGCTCCTTTTTCCTTGGCAGCTTATGTATTCATTGCCGCTTTCGTCTTGGCGCTGTATACCCTTGATCTCCCCTTTGAAGGAGTCCCGGCAGCAATTTTTCTATTCTTAGCTGCCGTTAGCGCTCCCCACATATGGATGATGCACGGCTTTTACGGCAAATAAGCTTTTTAGATCCGTCTTATGATAATTTTTTTGGCCAGTCCTCCGCCATCGATAATAATCGCTGGCGTGCGGTCGGGCTATCCGTTTGTAGTGCCGATCCGCCAGCCCCGCATCCGTTCGGCTGCGTAGGGTTTCCTAGCGGTCACCGCCTCGCTCTACGGCTGCTGGGGCTGGACCGCTCGTCCCTATCACTGCTATCCCTCTGGCAAAAGTGGAAGTTAATTATTTGAGGGCTTTTTTGGAATAATGAGGAAATCAACCCAATCCTTTGTCATTCATTACAGTACAATGGAATCTGCATCCATACGCAGAAAACAAAAGTCTAGAAGTGTCTTACTGAAACGTGCTTAAAAGGCTACTCTTCCACATTTTGCGCGATATGAATGGCAATACTGCGAGCCAGCTCGTACTGTTCTTTGTTACTACCTTTAATCAAATTTACGTTGAGGTTGTAGGTATACAGGCCATGGTCAAAAATGAGCGTAGTAAGCGTAGATAACTGTCTATGCATGGCGGGCATGGGAAGATCATCAACATAATCAGTATTCTTAGTTCGCTTGGCAATTTCTTCTCGGTCGGGTCGTGCTTCCATAGGATTAATGATGAGCCGAACTTCACCCAATTTCAATCCAACATCATTTAGCAAACTAATAGAGCAAGACTGCGAATTTACTTGATCTAGCTTCTGCGGCACTCGATCCGAGCTTGCAAACTTAGCTACTTCTTCTGCTAACAATTCATCAGCAATTATCGAGCACGGAAGCGGAGTACCTTCTTCGTCCATTTCAACATCTACAGAATAGGACTCCTGTCCCATTTCCGATGCATCAGAAGAGCTATCTGATGAGGCACCATCATCCGCGCAACTCCAGATAAAAAGTGAAAGAAGTAAAAAGCTGATTGTTCCGTACTTAATCATAAGATTGAATTTGCATTGAGTAATGTAGACAGCTGCAAAAGTAGCATATTTCCACTAATCTAACCAATGCTGTTTTTTCATTTTTTCCACCATATCGCGAAGCGTTTCATCCAATGGCTTAAACTCAATTTCTAAATCTCGTTTTGTAAGTGAGGTGTCGAAAGAAATTGGAGTTCCAATATTTCGCCGCACGAACTTCCAGCTAAGACCGATAAAAGGTCCCATAATATACATTAAGGTCTTCGGCAAAAAGCGAGTTGGAAGCGGAAACTCATTCGGAAAATGTTTTTCTATCTTTTTGGCCAGATCTAACACATGGCCACTCTCTGAAATGCCTATATAGCGTTGTCCGCCTTCTCTATCTCTAAGGGCTGCACGAATATGCATCTTTGAAATATCGCGTACATCAACAAACCCAAAATACAGTGCAGGAGCACCAAGCTTGAATTGTCCGGAAAGCATTTGTAAAATAAAATCAATGCTTGTTGAATCCTTCCGCGACGCCAAAGAGGGTCCTAATACAAAGCCGGGGTGAATGGTTACCAGATCTGTATCCTGCTGCTTTTCTATCATACTGCGCGCTTTCTTTTCAGCTTCAGTTTTTGAGTATGAATATGCTTGATGTTGTAGCGAACTGCTCGTATTCCAATCTTTAGGGCCAAACTGTCCATCCGGCTTAGACTGAATATCCTGATTATCGCCATAAATCGCTGCTACACTACTTGTAACCACAATTCGTTTTACTTGCTCAGAGGCTATGGCAGATCGCATTACATTTTCTGTCCCCTTTACTGCCGGCTCTACCAGTTCTTTTTGTGGATCTTTTACGTCAATTTTAAACGGCGAGGCCGTATGAAGCACATAATCACACTTTTTGGCTGCTTCAGAAAAAGATCCGTCGATAAGCAGATCAGCTTCAAAAAGCTCTAAGGTGCCCGGTGCTGTCTCCGCTATGTTAAGCAGGTGCTGGTGTTTGTCAGTTTGCTCCAAATCCCGAACACTTCCGTACACGGTATGTCCTGCTTGTAAAAGGTCATGAACAATCCAGGATGCAATGTATCCCGTTGCCCCTGTAACCATAAAATTATAGCTTGTATTACTCATCTTCTGTTTTGATTTGGGGAAGTTCTTCGCCTTCCGGAATGAAACGCACACTGAGTGAATTCACGCAATGTCGGGTATTTTTTTCAGTAAATTTTTCTCCGGAAAACACGTGCCCCAGATGGCCCCCACAGTTTCCGCAAAGAATTTCAATTCGCCGACCATCTGCATCGGGTACGCGTTTCACATTTCCTGTTATTTCATCATCAAAGCTGGGCCAGCCGCAACCCGAATCAAACTTATCATCGGAGTGGTAAAGTGGATTATTGCAGCGCCGGCAGACAAAAGTGCCTGTTGCTTTGAGATCATTGTATTCGCCGGTAAAGGGCTGCTCTGTTCCCTTATGAATGATAATTCGCTCCTCCTCGGAATTTAATGGGTTATAACTCATGATGCAGATTTTAAACGTTGAGAAAATTTTTCTTTCATTTTTTGCAATTTAGGCCCTATGACAACATTGCAATACGGCTGCGAAGGATGCTCTTGAAAATAATTTTTGTGGTAGTCCTCTGCCGGGTAAAAAGTATCTAAGGGCGCAACTTCCGTAACGATGGGTCGATCCCATACCTCTTTTTCTTCAATACTATCAATCACACGATCAATCACTTCTTTCTGTTCTTCGCTCTGATAATAGATAGCTGAGCGATACTGTGTGCCCACATCATTTCCTTGACGGTTCAATGTCGTAGGATCATGTGCGTGAAAAAAAAGTGTCAAAACGTTCTCTAAACTGAGCTTGTCGGCATCAAATGAAACGCGAACAACTTCTGCGTGGCCTGTTGATCCAGAACAAACTTCTCGATAAGAGGGGTCGGGCGTCATTCCGCCGGCATAGCCCGGCATGAGATCTTCAATTCCATCAAACAACTGAAAGACGGCTTCAATACACCAAAAACACCCGCCACCCAAGACTATATGTTGCATATTATTATTTATTGTTAAGACAAATACACCTGCCCTATTGTTGTGATTCAGGGGGGATGGATGTAGATCGGATGTAGACGCTTCCCTGATATTTGGCAATGAGTCTTTCTGTCTCTTTTTCTTTGATTGTTACTTCGTAAAATCCCTTTTTTCGGCTTCGCGCTGTTTCCCTGGCTTCTGCAATCAAATTTTCACCCTCTGTTGCCGAAGCCGGAAATTGTATATGGGCGTCTGTGACCACGCTGAGCTGTCCATGACTATTGGCAGCAAAAGCCATGGCAGAATCGGCCATGGCGAAAGCTACTCCCCCGTGAAGAATTTTAAACCCATTGAGCATTTCAGGCTTAACTTTCATGGATAACTGACAGTATCCCGCATCTACCTTGTCCACAGACAGGCCGAGCCATTGGCTGAAAGCATCTTCTTTCATCATATACTGTACCGGCCTTTCAAATGATTTCATCGACATTACATTTGATTTGAGGAGTAAGATACAGCCTTAGAGGACAAACATTCAAAGATTGATAGACAGTTTTTGCTTGTCTGGGACTTTGTGTATTTTGAACCTCTATGCAATTGAAATCTGTGGTAGAAATTTTTGTGGGCGGCATTGAGCGATTCAATGCTCGGGTGGGGCGAGCGATCAGCTGGCTAAGCCCGTTTTTAGTCTTATGGGTAAGTACAGATGTGTTTTTACGCTATGCACTGGACCTATCCCGGGTGTGGGTCATGGAAGTAGAGGTCTATCTTTTCAGCGCCTTGTTTTTACTCAGTGGGGCCTGGGCTTTTCAACGCGACCGCCATGTACGAGTAGATATTCTGTACCAATCCTGGACGAAACGACGTCAGCAATGGGTGGACTTCATAGGAACCTCAATATTTCTTCTTCCGTGGACCTGGATCATGATGCAAGTCGGTTGGAAACTATTTTATCAGTCCTGGCTAATCGGAGAACAGTCCCCTCAGGCAGGTGGCCTAGGGGGGCGCTATTTGCTCAAAGGTCTATTGTTAATTGCCTTTACCTTATTATTCTTACAAGCAGTTGCTCATTGGTTTAAACTTAGTTTGAGACTCTTAGACCGCTCCAAGTCCTAATTTATGGCCTACCTAGCACTCATCATGTTCGTTCTGCTTTTCATCCTAATTTTAAAGGGGTATCCCGTGGCTTTTACATTGGGCGGTCTGGCTACTTTAATCGGACTTTATTTAATGTATATGCGCCCTGAGGCATTTCAGGCCGGAGATTTTCATTTGTTGGGGGCCCGTATGATGGGCATTATGACCAATTACGTACTGATGGCTGTCCCCCTTTTTATTTTTATGGGTATTGTACTGGAACGCTCTG
Source organism: uncultured Saprospiraceae bacterium (assembly GCA_964627995.1). Taxonomy (GTDB): domain Bacteria; phylum Bacteroidota; class Bacteroidia; order Chitinophagales; family Saprospiraceae; genus JAWLFI01. Next base: position 10,592 of record CAZVLN010000027.1, on the reverse strand, counting down.
GCTTGGCGCGTGATATGCTGCAAACTATGGCGGGATTAATGCGCGGTATACCTGGAGGCCTGGCCATTTCGGTGGTCCTTGTTGGAGCTCTATTGGCGGCATCGACAGGTATTGTAGGAGCTACAGTGGTGACAATGGGGATGATTTCACTGCCGACTATGCTGGATAGAGGTTACGCGCCCTCCTTCGCCTCCGGCACCATTGCCGCATCGGGAACTTTGGGTCAAATTATTCCTCCATCTATTGTCTTAGTTATTTTGGCAGATACGATCAGCAACGCCAGCCGATCGGGTCAACAGGTCGATGTGGGTGGATTATTTGCTGTGGCCCTCTTACCCGGAATTTTATTGGTGGGCTTGTATATTTTGTATGTTATCATTTATGCTTCCATTCACCCCCAAAAGGCGCCTCCGGCTGCAAAAGGTATAGACCGGCCCCGCTTTTGGCATATAGTGCGTGCCTTTGTATTGCCTATCAGTTTGATCCTTGCCGTTCTGGGTTCAATTTTTGCGGGTATCGCCTCGCCTACCGAAGCGGCAGCAATCGGCGCCTTAGGTGCGATTTTTCTTACGCTGTTTGAGGGCGAATTATCCTTTTCTATGCTCCGCGAAGTCGGTGAGGAAACCGCGCAGTTGACAGCCATGATCTTTTTTATCCTGTTGGGTGCCACTACTTTTTCTTTATTGTTTCGATCACTAGGGGGAGACGTACTTCTCATCGAGTGGCTACAAACCTCCGGGCTTAGCGCCACGCAGTTTTTAATCGTAGCCTTACTGATGATGTTCCTCCTGGGATTCTTCATCGACTTTATCGAGATAATTTTCATTTTGGTTCCCATTATTACCCCGCTATTCGAATTGTATGAAATGAACTTGCTTTGGGTGGGCATCCTGATTGCTGTCAATTTGCAAACGTCTTTTTTAACCCCGCCTTTTGGCTTTTCCCTCTTTTATTTAAAAGGAGTGGCACCCTCTAGTGTTCGAACGCGAGACATTTATTGGGGCATAATTCCCTTTGTAGCTATTCAACTTATTTTTATAGGCATCATTGTGGCTTTTCCCCACTGGTTTATTCCCTAATTCAATTGTGAAAAATGGAACATAAAGAAAAACAAACGCTTTCGCGCAAGAAATTCCTTCAACATCTGGCTATCGGGAGTGTAGGTGTAGGCTTGAGTTCCTGCATTTTGGGAGACAATGCCCCCCGCCCAGTTTCCCAATCTTCTCAGAATTCGGAATCCGCACAATATCGCTGGCGCATGGTGACCACCTGGCCCCCGGACTTTCCGATTTTGGGCGAAGCGGCCACGGCTTATGCCCAGTTGGTTAGGACCTTGAGTGGCGGTCGCATAGATATACGTGTGTATGGAGCCGGCGAATTAGTGCCGGCCTTAGAGGCCTTCGACACCGTTCGGCAGAACACAGCGCAAGTGGGCTGCGGTGCACCTTACTACTGGGCGGGCAAATCTCCTGCCATGCAGCTGTTTTCAGCTGTCCCTTTTGGGATGAATGCGCAACAGAATAATGCCTGGCTTCTGGGCGGTGGGGGCTATGATCTATGGAAAGAAGTCTATAGTGATTTTGGTCTGATTCCCATTCCCGGTGGCAATACGGGCATTCAAATGGGGGGATGGTTCAATTCCGAAATTCAACACATCGAGGACTTAAAAGGATTAAAAATGCGTATTCCGGGATTAGGCGGTGCAGTGATAGAGCGAGCCGGCGGCGCAGCTATTTTAGTGGCGGGCAGCGAAATTTACACTAGCTTAGAACGCGGTGTTATTGATGCCACCGAGTGGATCGGACCCTTTCACGATTATAGAATGGGCTTTTCACGCATAGCAAAATACTACTACTATCCGGGATGGCATGAACCGGGATCACAACTCGAGTTCTTTATCAATAAAGCGAGTTTTGATCAGCTTCCTCCGGATCTGCAGCAAGTATGTGTAACGGCTGGGATGGAGCTCAACAGCCGAGTATTGGCCCAGTGTGAGACCCAAAATGCGATAGCTTTACGCAACATTCAAGCCGAAGGCGAGGTAGATATTCGTCCCTTTCCGGAAGAGGTGTTAGAAACCCTGCGTGAACACAGTAAAGAAGTGCTGGCTGAACTTCGAGAGTCAGACCCCATCACTCGAAAAGTGTATGACGCTTACAGGCGGTTCCAAAACCAAATTGGCTCATGGAGCGCTGTTAGTGAAAAAGCCTATATGGAGCGTTTGTTCTCTTTAAAATAAAATCGTAACTTAGGGAGTAGAATAAAAATAAAAATGTGAGCGTTTAAAACGTAGTTTTATTAATTAAACGGTCACTAAATCAAGTTACTATGCGAAATATTATACTATTCACTGCTATTGTTTTTCCCGCTCTACTTTGGGGTCAGCAGCAAGACTGCAAAGAAACACCTGCCGACCTGGCCTCTAAAACAGCTGTTCAAGTTGATACAACCAGGATTATAGACCCGAATACTTATGAAGAAACCGTGAAATTGACGCATATTTATCACATGGGTGAAATGGAGATAGTAGATCGTAAAACCGTCGGTAACCGAACGTATTTCTATGTAGAGAAAAACGATTGTTTAGTGATCCGGCACGTTTCGGAGATGATGAAATAATATCTTATACTCTCCTTCCGAAATACCTATTCTTATATTTCCTTTATATTTCAATGGCATATCTAATATGCAGCTAATTTTTTAGTTGCACTGATTTATGTTGTGCGCCGAATATTGAAGCCTTCGCTTTCTGTTTTTTCAGAGGCGGGTATCACTTCCACAGATTCTACATCGGCCGCCGGTGAGCCCAGGTGGCAAAAAGCAATCAGGTCATCAACCTTGTTTTCGGGGCCTGCCGCATAGATAGCTACACTTCCGTCTTGTTTATTTTGTACCCACCCAGTCAACGCTAATTCCTGCGCCTTGTCTTGCGTGTATTTCCGAAAATATACGCCTTGCACCTTTCCCGTAACTCGAATGTGTACCTGCTTCTCCATGTTTTCTCAATTTAATGCTCCTTTAATATAATTAGAATGGCATATAGACCCAAGGAAATTCAGAGATTTGACTCGGGAGAGGCTTTCCAAGCTTTCCCGTGAGCGATGCGGAGTGGGTCGTGCCAGCGCGCTGGCGTGAGACGCCAATGCTGCAAAGCTTGCGCATGCGGCAGTGGTGGCCGAGTGAGACGGCCGATGTCCGTGGAATAGGTCTCGTGATGCGAGACTTGGCGAGGACAGAGGCCGACCATGCCGAACGAGCCCCGCAGCATAGCGCCCGCCGTCGAAGGACGGTGGACTGAGCCGGCGGACACGGCCAAAAAAAGGGGGGCCTAGATGGGCCACTTGAGGCTAAAGTTCAGAAAGCAGGAATGGCAGAACGGTAGGATTTTAAAAAAGGAAGTATGGAGCTTACCTCTTCAATTTCCTCATTTGGAACATTCATCAAAATATATTTTGCGTTTACTACTCATCCCACAGATTCTCCATCGTATAGGGTGATCCGTCAACTGTCCAAAAAGAGCCGTCGACATATCTGTGATGCCTGTCCAGTTCTGCTATTCTGTTCATCTGCTCACCAGTCAACTTAATATGGGCTGCATCCAGATTGGAGGTAATATGTTTTGGAGTCGTGGATTTCGGAATAGCAATGGTATTGCGTTCTATTGCCCATCGAATGAGAACTTGTGCCGGGCTAGCATCCAGTTCCTTAGCAATTTCAATGATGGTATCATTTTCTATTAAAACGGGGTGATCCGTTTCCGAATCCTTGGGAACAGATCCCCTTCCGAGTGGTGAATATGCGGTGATAATAATATCATTTTGCGCAGCGTATTCCACAAGATCATTTTGTTGCAAATAGGGGTGAAGCTCCACTTGATTTACTTCTGGTGTGATCCCCGTATTTTCGATTAAATTCTCCAGTTTTTTCTGCGAAAAATTACATACGCCAAGGTGTTTTGCAAGGCCTTTTTCTTTAAATGACTGCATTCCTTCCCATGTCTCCGAAAGCGGGATTTCATCAAGTGAAATAAAATCCTCGCCCTTTTTCGGGAAGATGATATCATTTTTACAAGCGACCGGCCAGTGCATGAGATAGAGATCGAGGTAATTGAGGTTTAAATCATCCAGCGTTTTCTTGATAGCCGGTGCAATATCAGCCGGTTTATGCGCATTATTCCAGAGCTTGGATGTTATCCAGAGATCTTCTCTATCAACATCACCCTCCTCGAGCGCATCTTTCAATGCTTTTCCTACTGTCTCCTCATTCTGGTAAATTAATGCACAATCTATATGTCTGTAGTCTTCGGCAATAGCATGCCTGACCGCATCGTACACTTCATTGGGTTTTGCCTCCCAGGTCCCGAGGCCGATCATCGGCATTTTATCGCCATTTGCGAGTTTTCTGTATTCCATATGTTACTTTAAGTAATCTAACTAGTTTCTGTAGAAATTGTTTGTTAGATTCACCTGCTTTCGCAAATGCCTTTTCTGTTATTCGTTTCTCATTGTTCTGCAGCGCATTAGATTGTTTTTGGGATGTTCGGAACGGTCAAGCATATCGAGCGGCTGACCAAAAGGAATCTAGTATGCAGTGTTCTATGGTTTTACTTTTCAACGCCCTTCATATACTTCTGCCCTTTGACTGTATTGACAATGGGATTTCCTATTATTTGATGGGACATTGTAAAGGGATAGACTGGCTTTGATCTCTTATCGTAGGACAGCCCTACATAATCAAATATTCCATTACTTTCTGAATTATCAATTACAATTTTTGTAAAGTAAGATTTGTAATACCAAGCAAAGAATACTGCTCCTAATGTCGGTTTTTCAATGTCCTGATAGTTTATCAAAACTTCTCTTGGATTGTCAACCTTAAATCCACGGGAATCTCCTAGAAAGTAGCTGTCGCCATGAAGCACTTTCGTTCCTGTTTCGTCAATTGTATAAATAAATTCACCAACATATACTGCAACACTGTTTGGCTGGAAAGCTGGTAAAATCCAAACCGACAGAGTCTTGTCGTCATTCTCTTTTATATATTGATTAAATCTCAAATTCACTGAGTCTTTTAAAGCGCTAATTTGTCCACTTGCGGTTTGTAACGTTCTTGAATATCAGTGGAGTAGTGTTGTATCAACCGTCTCTGTTGTTTTGCTAACTTGACCATTGTTATCAACCTTAAAATGAAATACAAGGTCAAATTGGTTGTCTTGATATCTTCCGTAAACAGCGTGCCAAGTATCGTTTTTTTGAAAGCAAAACCAATCACTAACTAATCTTTCTAAGTCTTTTTTGTCTTGGGTCATTTCACTATCTGAGGTTCTCCATGCAATCATATCATATTCATACAACCACTCTGCGACTTCCATTTTTTTTAGTCCTTAATGTCAAAAATTAGTTCTTTTGATTTTTGTCCATAGGTCATAGTCGTGAACCCAATAAAAAGTAAGATTAGAATTATATCCATTTCTCTGTTTGTGTAACGTTACTTTGTTGTCTTTTTAGCTGCCGCCCAACGTCTATTATATGAAAAGTAGGCGATTTCGAAGCACCAACCTTTCGGCTATACACGAACTTTGATACAACCCAAAACTCTTGAATTTAGTACTGTTTCGCCTATTTTTTACATACATTGTTGGCAGTAGTTATTTTTATGGTAGTTCATAGTTTTTGAAAAATTCCCACATTAAATTACTAGCATTAAAGTGACTTGTGATAGGCATATTAGCGAAAGCTTGACCGCCTGGCCAAGTATGTCCACCATCTCGACTAACATAGAGTTCGAGTATCACGCTATTATCACAATCTGAATATCTAAAAAAATCGTAAGTATTTTGGTCGCTAAAAATGGTTTCCTTTATTTGACTACAATTGTAGTTGCTGGCAATCAAGGTTAGAGTAGAGTCCACTGATGGAAATTCAAAGTTAATAAACGGTGCATCAGAAAATCCTCCATTATATGGGGCTGTTGAGTCTTGATATGAGTGAAAATGTATAATAGGTACTTTTCTGGTAGGGTTAAATGGAAAATCCTGAAGTACTCCAGCAACTGCTGATACTGATGCAAACTTATTTGGATATCGATTAGCTAACTTATATGCCAATTGACCACCATTTGAAAATCCTGTTGCATATACTTTTCTATCGTTAATAGATAGTTCTAATTTTAGTTTTTCCAAAAGTGCATTAATAAATCCAGTATCATTTGTTCCGAGTGCAGAAGCTGAAGGACAACAGTTTCCTGCATTCCAAGTCCGAAAGCCTAATTGTTTTAGACCTTCAGGATAAACAACAATAAAATCTTCTAAATCCGAAAGTTCAGATAATTCTGATTGTCCTTCAATTCCTTGATATCCCAATGCTCCACCACCGTGCATTGCAAAAATTAATGGATAAGAAACTGTATTATCATAACTTTGTGGTAGATGAACAAAATAGGTTCTTTCCAAACCATCGAATAACATCGAATCGTAGTATTCAAATTCAATATTTTGATTATCAATTGGATTTTCATCTTGTTTATTACAGCCTATTAAAGCTGTAATTATCAATAGGAATAATATTTTTTTCATTCTGTTTTTAATTACTGCCAACGTCCGGGCGGCTATACGTCGGTCCGCTGGAAAGATACGAAGTATTTAGTGCCCATACCACCAAAATCTTACAGACCAAGTCTTGATCTTTTTGTTCATCTCATCGTTGCTTAAAAAACACTCCTTCGTCTCGCCTTGATCTGAACAAAAATCTGCTTCGACTTTTCTAAAACCCCTTGGTGATATGGGCACTTGGAGGCGGATGGCGTATCCCCGCCAGAACTCGTTGCGTGGCGACCGTAGGGAGACCCCGAGCGAAGATAGTCGGCGGAGCCGCCCGGCCGTTTATCGTTCGTGCCGACCGAAGGGAGGCATGAACGATAAACGGTTTGCATATGGCTTGTGGCGGTTTCGAAGCACTTTCCTGTCGAACCGTGACAAGCAAAGTTAGATAATGAAAGCTTAGTTAACCACCTTTCCCGCCATAAGCTATATGCGTTGTTGTAGCCTGTTTTTCTTTGTATTTTCTCTCCAATTCCCCTGCAAAAGCTGTTTTGTCATTCCTTAGGGATTCCATTGCTTCTCCATTCATAATGGTCGGATGGATGTCTCTTAGATTCTCGTCACTCCAAGACGCAAGTTCCACAAGAATAGGGGGCAATGCCAAACCCTTTTCTGTCAAGAGGTAAAGGTTAGTCTTTTTGTTATTAGGTCGTTTTGTTTTGATAACAATACCCACTTCTTCCAAGATTTTAAGTTTGGCAGAAAGAATATTGGTTGCGATAGATTCTTCACTTTCCGTAAAGTCCTTAAAGGTCTCTTTGCCTTCGATGAGTATCTGCTTAATGATGACTAATATCCAATTGTCGCCCAAAATGTCAAGGGCGGAGGTGAAGGGGCAATTACATCTAAATTCTTGATTCATAGGTCGTTTCAAATTTTATTACTTGCAAATAAAAAGTTTTATCCAAAAAATACTTGCGTATTGAAAGCTATTACGTAACTTTGCTTGCGAAACAAAAGTAATAATTATGCATCAAATGACCGATACAATCAGAAAAGTATTAGCAGTATTAGCTCTATCAGGTATTATCGCTTCCTGTGGCACAGCACAAACAAAAACAACAAGCGAGGTTAACTTAAACAACAAGAAAATGACAAACAAAGAAATCGAATCATCAGCAGAGGCAACTAAACAACCAACGGAACAGGCTATTGCAGCTTTCAATGCTCTTTTTAGAGATTATAGTGAAGATGGCGTCAAAAATGCATTCGCTGAAGATATTATTCAACACAACCCTTTTGTTCCTACAGGTCGTGATGCGCTTCTTGGATTTTTGCCTACGTTGAAAAAGTTAGGTACAACGTACCAAAACCACAGACTATTCCAAGATGGGGAATATGCCGTTATGAACAATACATTAAATAACGCTGATGCCTTTGGCGCAAAGCAAATTGTGTCGTTTAATGTGTACCGTACAGAAAATGGTAAAATTGTAGAACACTGGGGAGTACCTGTTCCTATAGTTGAAAATCCAGTTGAAGGTGTTACTCAATTTGGTGGTGCAACTGAAGTGAAAGATTTAGACAAAACCAATGAACATAAAACAGCGGTAAAAAAACTGTTCAATACGTTTATTAATGGTACACAAGCAGAAGTGGGCGAACTAGTAAACGGAATGTTTGAGCCTGATTTTGTGAACCACAATCCAAGCCTTGGAAATGGTATTGCTGCACTTTTTGAAGCATTTAAAAAAGAGCAATGGATATTTAAAAAGAATCATAAAATACTTGGACAAGGAAATTTTGTATTGTCTATTTCTGAAGGAACAGCAAAAGGTAATCCAGTAGCTTTTTATGATTTAGTGCGCTTTGAAAATGGCAAGGTTGCTGAGCACTGGGATGTTATTTTCTCTATCCCAACCGAAGGTTTGGCGAATAATAACGGCATGTTTGGATTTTAATATTAATCAAAAAAAAGAAAAAAATGAAATATCTAAAGCAAATAACAGCACTATTATTACTGTCTTTTTTCATCATATCGTGTGATAAAGATGATGATGAAAGTCCCATTTCTGTAACTCCTGAATTAAGTCAAAAAGAGAAATCTTCTGCCTTTCTAAAAGCAGTAAATGAACGTGATGTAACCACAATAGAAAGCTTAGTTAATGTGGATTACATCCAGCACAACCCGACTATCCCTACCGGTAGAGATCCGTTTGTAAATTTAGTAACAACTGTTTTTGTGCAAAACGGAACACAAGTTGAAAATATCCGAATGCTAGAAGATGGTAATTTTATCGCTACGCATAACCTATGGACTAATGCTGCTCCTTTTGGTGCAGATACCGTAGTGACTTTTGACATTCTTCGCTTTGATGCTAATGGAAAAATAGCCGAGCATTGGGATGCCATCCAACCTTGGGAGTTCCCTACAGTGAGTGGTAACACCATGACAGATGGGGCAACCGCCATCACCAATTTGGATGAGACAGAAGCAAATAAAGCGCTAGCGGTAAATACCATTCAAGATGTATTGATGGGCCAAAACCCAAGTAATATCACCAATTACATTGCCGTAGATTACATCCAACACAATCCACAAATTGATAATGGCTTACAGGGGATTCAGGATGCTGTTGCCTTCCTCACTTCACAAAACAACATGTTTCAATACAATACCATTCACAAGGTTATAGGCGAAGGTAATTTTGTACTTACCGTTAGCGAAGGAACATGGAACAACACTTCTAATGCATTTTACGATTTATTCAGAATGGAAAACGGAAAAGCCGTGGAGCATTGGGACGTAATTCAGCCTGTACCTACAACTGGTTTAGCAAACAATAACGGAATGTTTGGTGGATTTTAAAATTAAAGACTTATGAAGAAAGCACTTATAATAAATGCGCATCAGGAATATACTTTTGCTAAAGGCGCACTAAATAAAGAAATCGCTAAAAGAATTGAAGAATACCTCAAAAGTGATGGTTACGAAATAAAAACGACCACCATGAAAGATGACTGGAATGCAGATGAGGAAGCGGATAAACACACATGGGCAGATGTAGTCATTCTACAATCTCCTACTAACTGGATGGGCTTGCCTTGGAGTTTTAAGAAATATATGGACGAAGTGTATACCGCAGGTATGTTTGGTAAAATGAGCCAGAATGACGGTAGAACAGCAGAAGCGCCAAAGAAGAACTATGGCGGTGGCGGTCTACTCCAAAAAACAAAGTATATGCTTTCGCTCACCTTCAATGCACCAGAGGAATCTTTTAATGATTCTGATGACTTTTTTGAAGGGAAAAGTGTAGACGACTTATTCTTTCCGCAACACATGAACTTCAAGTTTTTTGGAATGCAAAAACTACCAACTTTCGCTTGCTTCGATGTGATGAAAAATGGTGACATCGAAAATGATTTTAAGAGGCTAGAAGCTCATCTTTCTAACCTATTTACGAACTGATATTTAAAATACTATAAAAATGAAAAATGTAATCATTACAGGAAGCAGCAACGGATTTGGTCTGAAAGCTGCAAAAGATTTTGCGGATAAAGGCAATAAAGTATTTGCAACAATGCGTAACCCTAATGGTAAAAACACCAATGCAAAAGCAGAATTAGAGAGCCATTCTACACATATTAAAGTGGTGGATATGGATGTTACCAACGATGCTTCGGTAAAAGAAGCTATGTCAACTATTCTTGCAGAAGCAGGAAACATTGATATTCTAATTAACAATGCAGGTATTATGTATTTGGGAATAACCGAAGCATTCAGCGTTGAACAAGCAAAATTTCAAATGGAAACCAATTATTTTGGTGCTATTAGAGTGATGCAAGCTGTTTTACCTTCTATGCGTAAAGTGGGTTCAGGTTTAATTATCAATACTTCTTCATTGGTTGGACGTATCTCGCCACCATTTTTTGGTACTTACACCGCAACCAAACACGCTTTGGAAGGATACTCACAAGCATTGCGTTACGAAGTTTCATCTTTTGGCGTTGATATTGTCTTGGTTGAACCTGGACCTTTCGGTACAGGATTATT
>CAZVLN010000026.1:0-29842 GCA_964627995.1 uncultured Saprospiraceae bacterium | reverse complement strand
GCTCATATCCGCCGGCTGGCGGACGTAAGTTCAAGTCCTACCTCTATTGAAAGCTCGGGAAGGGTTGTCGGGCCTTTTTTTATGTCAACTAGAATCAAACACTTTAAATATAAAGCCAGCCTATTGGCCTCGGGGCGGAGCCCTCGGTTCCCTCATCATTGATACATTTAGTATCAATGGTCTTGGCATAAAAGCCAAGACTACATTCGGTCATCCCCGCTACTAGAGGAAGCTCGGCATCTATTGCCGGGCTTTTTTTATGTCATATAGAATCAAGCACGGTATATATAAAGCCAGCATATTGGCCTCAGGACGGTGCCCTCGGTTCCCTCATCATTGATACATTTAGTATCAATGGTCGTGGCATAAAAGCCAAGACTACATTCGGTCATCCCTGCTACTATTCAAATTTAAGAATCCTTGCAATCATTGAATTGTGAGGTTTTTTTATTTGCGAGCATTCTATCACTCTTATGTTCGCCAGGCTATACTAGAGGTTATTCATTTTCTTACCTTTCTTTGCATTAACTCATTTCCTGGACTATTTTAAAGTCTTTAATTCTGAAGTAAAAACGAAGTTTTCCTATCTCGCAGAATAATAGATTCAGGTGTTTTGTGCATTGTTAATGAGTTACAAAAATTGGGGTTTCAAGATTGAGTCAGTATCTCTAACGGCATGCCCAGATTCTTTTATCTTTGCAATAGAAATGAAAGTCCTATGAGGTATATATATATAAGAGTTTTTATTTTTTCTCTATTTCTCTCGTTAGGAGCATGTTCATCGGACCAAAATTTAGAAGAGGTCGCTTCAAAATATGTGAACTTTTCAGGAAAAACCATGGGTACGACTTACAATATTACCATTGAAGCTGAATCTAAGACAGCGTTAAAAGACGATGTGGACTCCATATTAGTTGCATTTAATAAAGAAGTTTCTACCTACATTCCCGACGCCACGATAAGTCGGTATAATCAGGCAGTAGATACATTCGCATTGCGAAAATCTGGCGCGCCTCATTTTTTTCGAAATTTGGTTCAATCCTATCGCCTTCATTATTTGACAAACGGCTATTATGATCCAACGGTTATGCCTTTGGTTAACTATTGGGGGTTTGGGTATCAAGCTCGGGATACAACTCAAATTGGGGACTCTTCTATTGTCGATTCGCTAATGCAAGTAGTGGGTTTGAATCGAATTGGTTGGGAGGAAGCCGGAGACTCTCTGTGGCTTACTAAGCCAGGGCCAGGAGCACAACTTGATTTCAGTGCTTGCGCAAAAGGAGACGGTGTAGACCTTATTGTACAGCTTTTTGAAAGGAAGGGATATAATAATTATATGGTTGAAATAGGAGGGGAGGTTTTTGCAAAGGGGCAAAACCCCAGAGGGTATAGTTGGACGATTGGTGTTAATCGGCCTGACCCAAATAGTTCTCGTACAGATTTTATACAAAAATTAAATTTGGTTGATCAAGGGCTAGCAACATCAGGCAATTACCGAAACTTTTATGAGGCGAATGGGGTGACCTTGAGTCACACCATTAACCCCAAAACCGGCTGGGTAGAACGCAATAAATTATTAAGCACAACCGTGATAGCCAATGAAGTGATTACTGCTGATGCCTGGGCTACAGCATTGATGGTCATGGGTAAGGATGACGCCATTTCCGTTTTAGAAGAAACGGAAGGTATAACCGGATTTTTGGTTTATGCTGAAGGTGATACGGTGGGTGTTTATGAGGCAAAAGATTTTTCAACTACACAATCAAAATAGTATGATTGACGCTTTCGAGCTAGATAAGGATATAGTATTTTTCGACATTGAGGCCACAGGCCTTCATGTAATTCGTGATCGCATCATGCAAATAGGGATGATAAAATACTTTGCTGATGGCCGCTCGCCTGAAGAAAAAGAAATGCTCATTAATCCGGGTATCCCTATTAAAGAAGATGCGTTAGCCGTCCATGGAATTTATCCTGAAGATGTGGCCAATAAACCTATATTTTCTCAGGTGGCAGAGGAATTGCTTCAGTTTTTTGGGGAAGCGGATTTATCTGGGTATAATCTGATGCGGTTTGATATTCCTATGTTAATGGAGGAGTTTCATCGTGCGGGGCATCACTTTTCGATAGAAAATCGAAGAGTGGTTGATGTTCAACGGATATTTTACAAAATGGAACCACGGACCTTGGCTGCGGCCCATAGGTTTTATTGCGGGGAGGAGATGGAAGGTGCACATGACGCTCTATCTGATGTAAAAGCAACGGTGAATGTTTTGAAAGGTCAAATTAGCGCTTATAAAGATGTTGATTACACAGATAAAGATGGAAAGTTAGAATTTAAGCCGGTTCAAAACGATATCAAAAAGCTACATGAATTCACAAATGACCTTAACGTTTTAGATGCAACCCAAAAGCTTAAACGTAATAATGATGGAGAAGTAGCCTTCAACTTTGGAAAATATAATAATAAGTCTGTCCGCGAAGTAATGGAGCGGGAGCCCAACTACATTGATTGGATGATAAACAAAGACTTTTCCGTTCAGGTAAAAGAGATTTTAAAACAAGAAAAGAAAAAGTTCAATGCCTAAACTTTTTCTACTAATACTGGTGTTGTTTGCCATTGGTTGGGGTTGTTACGAAGAGCAGGAGGGGTGCCTTGACCCCATGGCAACCAATTACGATGTTTCGGCAGATATTAATGCCAATTGCCAGTATCCTTCTTTTTCTTTTTCAGTGGATCATCGCTGGGGCGATGACCTTTTCAGTATGGATTCTTTTTATACCGATGCGGCTGGAAATTCTTTTCAGATTTTGTTCTTTGGATTATTTGTTAGGGACATTGAAGTAGATACTGGAATGGGTTGGGTACTATTAAATGCATCCAAACAGGAGTGGTCCTTAATTAACAACGCTAATTTGGAAGCTTCTGATCCTATTGGCTTTATTCAGGCTCGCAATTTTGAAAATAGTTGGGGCGAGTTGGATTATTTCGGGGTTTTTGATAGTGTGCGTATGCAATTAGGACTAGGCCCTCTTGAGGATGTCGATCCAAATTTACTTAGAGAGGATCATCCATTAAATCAAAATTCACAAATGTATGATACAACCAACCAAAGTTACTATGGGTGGGTTTTGCGATACCGTGCCGATACAGCTTCAGGCACCCCTATTCGCCAGGTAAGTTCTACCAAAGGTCAACGAATAAGCTGGTCTCAGCAAGCTACAGGGGACATAATGACAGCTGAGAATAAAAGCTTTATTTTTGAGCTGAATTATGAGCTGCTTTTCGGCAACTTTCGAATTGACAATCTTCCATTTAACAACAGGTCGGCGATTAATGAGAATTGGTCTACCGCTCTAATTTTACGCGAATCTTAAGTGGTCGAGTTAGCGTTTATTTTTATTTCACCTGCTAGTTTTGCTACTTTATTTCTTAATGCTCCAATGTCGCCGCCAAGAGAATCATAGGCAAGGACAATACCCATTCGTCGTCCAACCCGGCAAACTGGTTTTCCAAATATCCGTAAATCTACCTGAGCGTTTTGACAAACTTTTTCCATACCGGTATATACTGGGAGCCCATCATCATCGATAGTAGATAGGATAACAGCGTTTGCACCATTTCTTTGATTGACGATCGAAGGAATAGGCCAACCTAAAATGGCTCTGGCATGTAATTCGAATTCATTCAAGTTTTGAGTACCTGCTAAAGTTACCATTCCGGTATCATGAGGACGAGGACTTAATTCTGAAAAAAATACTTCATCCTTGCCAATGAAAAACTCCACTCCCCATAGTCCAGCTCCACCTAAGGCATTAGTAACTTTCTCTGCCATAGTTTGTGCCTCTATTAGAGCGTCTTCAGACATCGCTTGAGGCTGCCAGGATTCCTGATAGTCCCCATCTTCCTGACGATGACCTATAGGTGGGCAAAATAGCGTATGTCCTTGTTTTTGAGTTACTGTTAGGAGGGTGATTTCGTAGTCGAAATCTATAAACCCTTCAACTATGACTTCTACTCGATCTCCCCGACCTTCTTCTTGCGCCAAATTCCATGCATTCTCTATTTCACCTACACTTCGAATGATACTTTGACCCTTTCCCGATGAAGACATTAATGGTTTTATTACAGCGGGTAAACCAACTGTTTTTACAGCTTCTTTGATTTCTTTTGAATCCCTGGCGTATCTATAAGGAGCTGTGCGTAATCCAAGTTCTTCAGCGGCCAAATTTCGGATTTTTTTTCTATCCATGGTATATTGCGTAGCTCGGGCGGAAGGAATAACCTGTATACCCTGTTCCTCAAATTCGCTTAGCTTTTCTGTTCGTATAGCTTCTATTTCCGGCACTATGAGGTCTGGCTTTACTCGCTCTACCAACTCTGAAAGTGCTCTGGGGTCGAGCATATCTATAACAGCAAACTGATCGGCTACTTGCATTGCGGGGGCATTGCTATACTTATCAACAGCAATTACTTTTTGTCCATACCGCTTTAATGCTATAGTTAGTTCTTTTCCGAGTTCGCCAGATCCAAGAAGGAGTATTTTTTTCATATTCTAATGTAAGAAATCCAGATGGGATAATAGATATTAACCACCTACTTTTCAAAGCTATTACCTATATAAATGTGTCAAATCTCATACAATGATCCCTGTTTTTTTAAAGTAAACTAGGTTTTCTATTATTTTTGCAACTCTGTATTGTTTTATGTCGTTACTATAGTATGCGCAGTATTTGTCTTTTTACAGGATTTGCTTTAATTCTACTTCTTTTTATGCAAAGTTGTAGAGACGGTTCTATGATGCCTGATACTGATGATTCAGAGGATCTGACAGACATTTCTTATGAACCAATATTTGTAGATCCTCCGCGGCCGCAGGGCTTCCCTGAAATGGTAATTCCCGAGAACAATCCATTAACTGAGGCAGGTATTGAACTTGGGAGGCATCTTTTTTACGATCCAATATTAAGTCGAGATAGCACCATAGCTTGTGCAAGTTGTCACTTCCCTTCAGCTGGGTTTTCAGATAATAATGCATTAGCCATTGGAATTGACGGTCAGGTGAGTCCTAGATCTTCCATGTCATTGTTAGACGTTGGCTTTTTTAATAATGGTTTGTTTTGGGACGGAAGGTCAGATAATTTAGAAGAACAAGTCCCGGACCCTATCGTAAACCCTTTGGAGATGCATTCTATGCTACCAGATGTGGTGAACGATTTGAAAAATCATGAGAATTATCCTAAAATGATTCGCAAGGCGTTTGGAATAAAGCAGGTGGACGAAATATCTATAGATCATGTCTCAAAAAGTGTATCTCAATTTATGCGTATGATCGTTTCGTCTGGTGAAAGTAAATACGATCGAGTATTTGCTCCAGGAAGTTTTGAGCTTTTTACAGATGAAGAACTTAATGGTTATGATATGTTTTTTGACTTAAGCTTCGATGTGCCCGATGCAGAGTGTGGCCATTGTCATAATGCGCCTTTATTTACAACCAATCAATATTTCAATAACGGATTACAGGAAGATCAAGGAAATTTATCTTTCCCAGATAACGGTAGAGGAAACATTACAGGTAGACGCATTGATAATGGAAAAATGCGTGCTCCCTCTTTGAGAAATATTGCCATGAGAACACCGTATATGCATGATGGATCTCTAAACTCTTTAGAGGAAGTGGTTGAACATTACAACAGTGGTGGCCATCCTGCTGAAAATAGAGATCCTCTAATTCGGCCACTTGGATTGACAGAAAGTCAAAAGTCAGATTTGATTGCATTTCTTCATACGCTTACCGATACAGCTGCATTAAATAACCCGCAACTATCAAACCCCTTTGAGTAATAAAAAAATTAGGTAACCCAACTCTTTTTTGTCGCCTACGCGACAAAAGATTGATTTCTTCACATTAAATTTTGGGTTTGAATAGGACTCAATTAATTCCTTTTTTTGTTTTATTTTCACAAAAACGAGTATTTGGCTGCCGTTGATACTTATAAAACGGCCCATATATTTATATTGTAATAATATATATATAACAATGGGCTCTTTTTGTATTTTTTCTGTGGTGTATTTGTGTTGATATTTGAAGTATCAGACGAAATAGCTTAATTGGTTTTTGCTATTTGGAGAAATGTCTTCCTAGCTTGTCTGTCATATTTGGTTTAGAAATTGGTTTATTGGTTAAGTACATTTAGATAGACCGGAAGACATTTTTCTACTGATTTGATTCATGGGATTTAAGGTTTAGCTAGCCCTTCGGGGCTAGCTTTTTTAATCTATAAGTGATGAATAGTTGATTGAAAAAGTTTAAATGTTTCACAAACTTAAATAAAGTCGTCTTTTGTGCGTCTACATTAAAGAATTTGAAACATATATAGATAATAAATATATGACAAGCATTGTTTTTTGTATTTCAGAAGATGATTCTTGTATCTTATCATTGTAATAGAAAGCAATGGTTCACTTTTATCAAAGGATAGAAGTTCTTATTTAGTCGGCCCTTTTCATTGAATTCATGGGATTTCATGATGAGAGGGATACTCATCACCTAATATTGGTTTATAGGTTTTACACAGAGAGGGTGCTGGCACATAAGATAAGTAAGTTCCATTGTTCATGGAATTACAATTTGTTGTAGACTAGTCATCGGGAGATGGCTAGTCTTTTTTTTATAGTTTTATGCGATAGCGTATAACAATTGTAGTCCCAAGAGCAAGTATTAACAAAATGCACCATTCTGTATAATTGTAGATCCCCTCTTTTTTCTTGATTGAGTCTTGTTCATACGTCCAAAATGCGCCCCAAAAGTATGGAAGCTTATAAATGGGTTCTGTCTCTGCTCGATAGTTTCTTATCACCTTGACTATTTTCTTTGAACTCATATTATTAGTGACATACTTGCCAGGTGATAGTACCTCTGTAGCAGTTTTATCGGGTACTTTCCATAGGCTTCCTGTTATACTATGTGCTCCCGCCGCAGCTAAATAATAACTTATTCCCAGCATTCCCTCTGCTTTCGAGTTTGGCCCTAATTGGGTCTCACAGGCCGCCATTACAACTTGTTTTCCTTTGAGGGGCCACCTTCTAATTTGCCAGCCGAATGTAGGGTTTCGATCATCAAAGTAAATAAGGGATTCCTCATCGTCTTCTACGTATTTTGCATGAGCGGCAATATATAATATATCGAAATGGGTTTCCCGTAACTTTTTTTGAATACTACCTTCTTCTGTTGGATACTTTATATTCCACAATTTGGATTCCATAAATTGGTGTCGCTCTTGAAATCCGATACTTTGTTTTTGGTGGTTATCTAGAGGCATTAAGGCAACTCCAGAATGGTAGGCTTTTGTTTCTTTGGTGATGAAGTGGCCTTCGATCCACCATTGGGCTGAGAATGCATAACTAATATTGAACCGGTCTATGAACCTCAATCTGTCTGTGCTATGTTTTAAGTCTCTAGTTACTGCATTATTAATTGGCAGGGTAGAAGTGGGCAAATAATTGAGATAGCTTTGAGGTATAATGATCCAATTTTCAAAATCGTAAATATTTAATGAATCAAACAAACTTTTCCTCAGTCTGACACCTAAGCTGTCTGTAGTCTTTATAGATTCAGTAAGAACTTGTTTGCTTTCATAGGTAAAGGGGTTAGTCTTCAAGTTTTCATAATACGCATTTACAAGTTCTTTAATTCCTTTTGACTTTAATTGCACGATTTTAAACGTATCCCTCGAAATAATAAATGCGTACCAGGCAGGATCTATCTCAGAATCATTTCCTTGCAAAAATTCAACTATCACTTTTGTGCTGTCCAACTGGAATTGAATTTCTTCAATTAATGGATATTTTTGTTCCAATCTTTGAGCATAATAATTGGGGTATTTTTTGCCAAGCTCCAATTGATAGTCATATAGACTTTCTAATAGCTCTGAGCTTTTTTCGTAATATTTACCGCGGTTTTTCTGTTTTAACTCCTCGTTTTTCTGAAGTAGATATAAGCTGTCTATTAAGCTTTGCTCTTTCATCTTTAGTTCAGACGGTATATCCTGGTAAATACTTTTCAATTCTTTAGCATATTTGGATTCCCTCAAATGTGAAGAGCGATACTTCTCGGATAAAGCCCAAAAGCTCTCAGCCGATATTAAGTCTGCCCGATAAGATTCCCAGTATATGGCAGTAGCTAAAACAATGGTTTCATAAACAAACTCTAAACTTTCTTTTCGCTGGTCTATATCTAAAAGTGTTCGCCGACTATAATCATAAATATCAAGATTGTCCTGGATGGACTGTAGACTCTTAACAAGCAGATTTGTATCTTTTGTAATCATGTATAATCGAAGAGCAATTTCAGCATGCACCAGATTGTAATAATTGGTATTATTCAAATTATTGAGTTCTGGAACGATTATCCGTCGATTTTTATCTCGTATAGTATTTAAAGTAACCAAGCTATCTGCTGCTTCCATGGCTTCTTTATATTGGAATGCCATTGCTCGGTATCCAGCCTGTCTATAATAGAATGCAATTCGGTCATCCTGGGTAGCAGTAGTATGGTCAAATTCTTTTGCCCACTCATCCATATAGTTCAAGAGTTCGTCATAGTCGCTGCCTTTGGTATCGAGAATGTAGGTAATCTGACATCCTCGGAATCTGATTTCAGAAAGGTCCATCGTTTCCCTAGGCATTCGCTGGAAAACCTTTTCTGCTCGATCTATATATTGTTTTGCAATCTCATATTGATTCTTATACATATAGCTATACGCCATACTAACATTTATTTCCAGGTATTTCCATAGATCTGCATCAGCTGCATCAAGTAATGCGGGCAATTTATTTCCCAGTTCAATTGCCGCATCGTATTTTGAAATATCATATAAAAATTGAAAAAGATTTAGGCTAATATTTGAAGCTTTCTTTCCGTCCACTTTGTTTTTGTTAACGCAGCATATGGCCTGCTCCAGGAATGAAATAGCTCGATTGTTAACAGATAGTTCTTTGTAAGAATATCCTAAGTATTCATAAATGGAGCAAGCTTCAGTAGATCGCCTTTGGGTATGTTCCAATCGATCTAAAGCATGATCAAGCGCCCAAACAGCTTTAGTGAATTTGTTTTCATTATAATAATAAAAACCCAGGTGCTGATAGTACTCAAAATGAAGACGACTATCGCTTATATCACCCAACCAGTTTTGTGCGTTTTTGATAGAAGGTTTTAACTCAGATGAACTGGTTAAAGTATGATGCTTTAATGCATTTATCAGAAATATTAAACTGTCTCGATTATAATCCTGACTTTTTGACTTTTGAAAATGGAAAAAACAAATTAGTGGAAGTAGGAGCAGTATGGATTTACTACATTTCATAATAAATAAAATAAATAATGTAAATAATAACTTAATCTAAATATCTACTAATATAAATAAAAAAACCTCTCCGACGCAAGCCGGAGAGGTTTTTGTAATTCATAAGAAATTGGTAGATTACATCATACCACCCATTCCACCGGGCATTCCACCACCGGGCATTCCACCGCCCATATTTCCACCACCGTCATTATCTTCTTCTTTGTCATTGATAACGCATTCTGTGGTTAGAATCATTCCCGCAATAGAACCCGCATTTTCAATAGCTACACGAGTTACTTTTGTCGGATCTATTACTCCAGCATCTTTTAAGTCCTCATACACACCAGTACGTGCATTGAAACCGTAAGAGCCTGTGTTATTTAATACTTCCTGCAATACAATTGAACCTTCATGTCCAGCATTCTCTACAATTGCACGTAAAGGAGATTCTAAGGCTTTCTTAACTATTTGAACGCCTATAGATTGATCCTCATTTTCAACATCCAAGTTATCAATCTTACTTATAGCTCGAACGAGAGCTACACCACCTCCAGCTACAATTCCTTCTTCAACTGCTGCGCGGGTCGCATGTAATGCATCATCTACCCGATCTTTCTTCTCTTTCATTTCTACTTCTGTCGCAGCACCAACATAAAGTACAGCTACTCCACCAGCTAATTTAGCTAATCGTTCTTGCAACTTCTCTTTATCATAATCAGAAGTTGTTGACTCTATCTGCTGCTTAATTTGATTGACTCTAGCGTCAATCATATCCTGCTCACCGCGGCCATTAACAATTGTTGTATTGTCTTTGTCTATAGTGATTTTCTCAGCGCTTCCCAGGTGATCTAACTCAACATTTTCTAGTTTGAATCCTTTTTCTTCGCTAATTACAGTACCACCAGTCAAAATAGCAATATCCTCAAGCATGGCTTTTCTTCGATCGCCGAAACCCGGAGCCTTAACAGCAACTACCTTTAGTTGACCTCTTAATTTATTAACAACAAGTACGCCTAAAGCCTGGCTTTCGACATCTTCTGCAATCATCAACAGTGGTCTTCCTGCACCTACCGCTTTTTCTAATAGGGGAAGAATATCTTGCATGTTAGATATCTTCTTATCGTGAATTAGAATATACGGATGCTCATACTCTGTTATCATGTTTTCAGTGTCAGTTACAAAATACGGAGATAGATAACCTCTGTCAAATTGCATTCCGATCACTTCGTCTACATAGGTTTCAGTACCTTTAGCTTCTTCAACAGTTATAACACCGTCTTTTGTAACTCGCTTCATGGCATCCGCGATTAAACCGCCTATTTGGCTATCATTATTCGCAGAAATTGATCCTACTTGCTTAATCTTGTCAAAATCATTACCAATGATTTCACTTTGACTTTTCAAGTCCTCTATAACGGCTTTAACACCTAAATCAATACCTTTTTTTAGGTCGAGTGGATTGGCACCACCAACGACATACTTCATACCAGCATTCACCATAGACTGTGCTAAAACAGTTGCTGTAGTTGTACCATCCCCTGCAAGGTCAGCAGTTTTGGAAGCCACTTCCTTTACCATTTGTGCGCCCATATTCTCAACGGGGTCTTTCAATTCGATTTCTTTTGCAACTGTCACACCATCTTTAGTAATTTGTGGTGCACCAAAAGATTTATCGATTACTACATTTCTTCCTTTGGGTCCTAATGTTACTTTTACAGCATCGGCCAAGGTATCAATACCTCGTTTTAATGCTTGTCTCGCTTTAGTGTCGAAACTTATCTCTTTAGCCATTTTATTTAATTTTTATTTATGTTTAAAATTGTGAATCGTTCTGAATGTATTATAGAATGATTAATATATCATCCTCTCTCATAATTAGATAATCTTCACCATCCATATGGAATTCCTGACCAGCATATTTTCCATAAAGAACCTGATCTCCTTTACTTACTGACATTTTCACGTCATCCTTTCCAGGACCTACAGCAACAATTTCTCCTTTTTGAGGCTTCTCTTTTGCTGTATCTGGAATGATAATACCAGATTTGGTTTTCTCTTCAGCAGCAGCAGGTTTCACTACTACTCTATCATTAATGGGTTTCATATTGCAATTATCTTATATTGTTAATAAATCAATTTCACTTAATATACTATCATGATTTATGCCAACTCCTCAACTCTGACAAATTAGCAGATTGGCAGTCAATATGTAATAAGTAAATATTGTTTTCGCTAAGGTATATGCCTTTTTGTCAAAGGGGCCTTCCTTTAATTGAGTATATCGCGAAAAGGAGTGGACCTTATTTAAAAAAGTGAATTCTTTTTGCTGATTGTACTAGTGGAATAGCTAAATAGGGGTTTAGCTAACTTTTTGTGCAAGTTAAATTGAAATGTGTCTATCAGCGAGTGAGGGAGGGATTTGCATTCTAAAAACAAAAAAGGCTCACTCAATGCGAGTGAACCTTTTATAGGGAACCTAAATTGGTTTGTTTTTTTATTGAGTCAAGAGCTCGATTTCACCACCACCTGCTGATCCGACCATAAGTGTTGTGATGATGCATAATCCAAAAAGAATGGCTGCAAAGTACCAGGTCAACTTTTCGATGAAATCTGTGGATTTGGCCGCTCCAAACAATTGATTTGCACTTTGACCTCCTAAAGTGGGATCAACACCTCCACCTTTTGGGTTCTGAATTAGTACTATAATCATAAGAAGCACGGAAACAATTGCTATTAAAATGGTCATTCCTGTAAGCATAATCTAATTTTCTTCGAGCCTTTGAATTATTTTTGCAAAGTAAGAGCTTTTTTTTGGATTCAACAAACTTAATTTTTCATACATATCAATGGCCTTTTTCGTATGTCCCTGATGGGCTAGCAATTTAGCTAATGTCTCACTGATGATTTCTTCGCCGATTTCATTACTTGATTCTAATAGCTTCTTTAACTTTTTCTTCTTAGCTTTTTCTTTTTTTGCTTTCTTCTTCTTTTTCTTTTTGGATTTTTTCTTATCTTTTTTATCCTTCTTCTCTGCCTTATCTATTCTTTGATTGGTCGGCAAATCAGAGACCAGTCTACTTTCTTCTGACTCGTCAGTGTTTTTAATAATATCATCTTTTTTTACTTGTTGATTTTTTGAGCGTATCCATGCTAAAAAGTCACTTGCTTTAGTATCTTCGGTTGAAGAGGTAATACTTTGGTTTGCTTGCGTGCTGTGAATTTGAGAAAACCCTTTGCTCTTTACTTTATTTTGGATTACAGGTTTGCTTTTCTCTGTCTTACTTTCTGTTTGATCTGAATTAGATTCAAAAATATCTTCTGGCTCTTGAGATTCAGACTTACTTTCATTCGAAGGCCAGATTAGCGGCATAGTAGCTCCTATAATTAGGATTTCTGTATTAGGTGCTTCCACAATTGGATTGATAGGAACCGGACTAAAATCGCCTTCTTGTTTTTTATCAATTATTTCAGCAATAGCACTGCATTCTTGAATACATTGATCAGGGATAGTCTTTATTTGCTCTATAGCCAGATGTTTTTCTAGATTGAATACAGGGGTTCTGTTTATAAGCTTGGCTATGGCAATAAGGTCATGGGAAAAGTCAAGCCGATAGTCAGCGTCTTTGTAATTCTCTTTTTTTATATCTAGTTCAAGACCTTCCGGTATTCTAATGATGTCAAAAGAAGAATCCAGATCTGATGCTCCATGCAATGCATAGGGGTGAATATCATTTTTGTTGTTAGGGTTATTCATTTTATCTGATGTCTTCATGACTACCAATCTGTAAAAGCCTTATTAAAAATATCTTCCGTAATTTGAGTGTACGCTTCCTGAATGAGCTGAGCCTGGAGGTCCAAAAGGTTGCGGTCGGATGGGAAGTCGACAAAATAGGAAAAGGTTTGTTGCCAATCATTATCTTCATTCTGCCTTTCCACATAGGAAACTCGTATATCGATAGTAAGTCTATTACTACCTACTCGAGCGTTAGGCTCCGGATTTATGGCTGTGACCTCAAACTTAGAGATGGAACCCGAAAATTTAATGTCGGGTTCTATTTCAGAAAACCGAAGTCTACTTTCATTTCTTATCTTATCTGTCAATTCTCGAGTAAAGTCCTGACCCATATTGGCAGGAGCGGCCGTAGCTTCAACCCCAAATAGATCTACATAATAGGTCTCTGCAGTTGGGGGAATACTAATGCCCCGGAAACTATAGCAACCACCCCAAACCAGGGTTCCAATAAATAGGTAAATCAAATACTTCAAGACAATTCGTATTGTTTTATTTTACGATATAATGTGCGTTCTGATATACCCAGATCGTCAGCGGCATATTTTCGCTTTCCTTTGTGTTTTTCCAGCGCCTTTTGAATCATTTCTTTTTCCATATCCTCTAACGATAGACTTTCTTCAACAACTTCGCTATCCTCATATGGGTTGTAATCATCTAATACTATAGGCCGACCTTCTGACTGATCTTTTTCGCTCTCACTATTGGGTTCGTCCTCTTTTCCTTTATGGGAGCGACTAAAAAATTCATCTGATAAATGCGATCCAATTTGAGGTAAATTATCTCGTTCGGGTACCGATAGATCATTATTTGAAATCAATCCAAAAACCAGGTTTTTCAACTCCGTAACGTCTTTTTTCATATCAAAGAGTAATTGATATAGGATTTCCCGCTCTTTCATATTGTCCTGATCCCCAACACTTCTTTTTGAGGGTAAGTGTCTTTCTCTTATTTTTGGAGAAAAGCTGACCAGGTCTTCAGCTGAAATGGTTCGTTCTTCACTTAGTATGGATAATTGCCCCGCTAAATTTTTAAGTTCTCTAATATTTCCGGGCCAGCTATATTGTTCAAGGATAGCTCTAGCTTCATCTGTTAATCGAATGGGGTCTATTCGATGTTTTTCAGCAAAATCCACGCAAAATTTTCGAAATAATAGAAAAATATCCTCTCTCCGCTCACGTAGAGGGGGAACATAAATTGGAACTGTATTCAATCTGTAATAAAGGTCATCTCTAAATTTACCTTTTTTCACATTTTCCATCAGATTGACGTTTGTCGCTGCAATGACTCTCACATCTGTTTTTTGGATCTTTGAGGATCCCACACGCATAAACTCTCCTGACTCGAGGATTCGCAGTAAATACGATTGAGTATCAGAAGGCATTTCGCCAATTTCATCTAAAAAGATTGTCCCATTATCTACCGTTTCAAAATAACCTTTTCTTTCAGCAGAAGCTCCAGTAAATGCGCCCTTTTCGTGACCAAAAAGTTCGGAGTTAATAGTACCTTCAGGGATAGCTCCGCAATTGATAGCTATGAAATGATTGTGTTTTCGTGGACTTAATTCATGAATGACACGCGAGAACACTTCTTTGCCCACGCCACTCTCTCCTTCAATCAAGACCGACAAGTCTGTTCCAGAAACGCGGGAAGCTGTATTTAGGGCGTGGTCCAACTCTGGTGAGCGGCCAATGATTCCAAATCTTTGTTTTATTCCCTGAATGGTATTACGCATGGATGCTAGCTTCACGAGGTTTTTTAACTGTCATTTGCCCCAAAAGAGTGGCACTCGTTGCATCTAATACTTTAACTTGTACATAGTCTCCAGCTTGTATTCCATCTTTTTTAGGAAAAACGATCACTTTATTTTGTGAGTTTCTCCCTTTAAAGTCTTGATCAGATTTTTTGGAATCTCCTTCAACGAGGACTTCAAATGTTTTTCCGACATCTTTTAAGTTATGTTGAAAAGAAATTTGGTTCTGCAGGCGAATAATTTCTGACAACCTTCGTTTTTTCTCTTTTTCCGGTACATCGTCCTCATATTTGCGAGCAGCTAAAGTGCCGGGGCGCTCCGAATAAAAGAACATATATGACATAGAGTAGTTGGAGTATTCTATGATGCTCAAGGTATCTTGATGTTCTTCCTCAGTTTCGGAACAAAAGCCTGCGATAATATCCGAGGATACAGCACAATCCGGGATTACTTCGTAAATCCGGTCAATTTTCTTCATATACCACTCTCTGTCGTACGTTCGGTTCATGAGTTTTAAAATTCTACTATTACCGGATTGCACTGGAAAGTGGATATAATTGCAGATGTTGTGATAGTCACGGATGGCGTAGAGCACCTCGTCCGTAATATCTTTTGGATGTGAGGTGGAAAAGCGTACACGGAGATGCGGACTCACTTCTGCCACTAAAACAAGTAATTGCGCGAAGGAAACCTCTTCTCCAGTTTCGGGATTTTCCCACTTGTAGGAGTCGACATTTTGACCTAACAAGGTAACTTCCTTATATCCTTTTTGGAATAAATCTTCCGCCTCTGCAATAATAGAAAAAGTATTTCTAGAGCGCTCCCTGCCTCTAGTGAAGGGGACCACGCAAAATGAGCACATGTTATCGCAGCCCCGCATGATCGAGATAAAAGCAGAAACGCCACTTGTGTCTAAGCGCACGGGGCTAATATCAGCATAAGTTTCTTCTCTGGAGAGAAATACATTAACACCTTTATCGCCTTCTTCTGCAGTTTCAGTCAAACGAGGTAAGTCCCGATAGGCATCTGGACCTACTACGATATCCACTAATTTTTCTTGTTCTAATAGTTTTTCCTTTAGCCGTTCAGCCATACAGCCTAATACACCAATTAAGGTGCCCGGCTTCTCATCCTTCACCTTATTGAATATACGAAGCCTTTTTCGTACAGTTTCTTCTGCTTTTTCTCGTATCGAACAAGTGTTTATCAAAATGAGGTCAGCCTCATCCATCTGTCTTGTGCCGCTGTAGCCCGCTTCGGCAAGAATACTAGCCACAATCTCTGAATCATTAAAGTTCATCTGACACCCGTAGCTCTCGATGTAGTATTGTTTGTTTCCCCCTTTACTCTCCGCTGTCTTGGAATGCTCTACAACTTCGCCTTGGCGCGACTCGTCTATAGTTTTATCTAAAAGTCCCTTCATCAACAATTATTTTTAAAGTATACAAAGATAAAAAGTATTTGTTCCAATGCCAATTTGTCAGCCATTAGGTATGGTATACTTTTAAATTATTTAAGTAAAGATATTTACCTTTGTGTCTATATGTCAAAAACATCTCCTCCTGCTTTTAGAACTTTTGGATTAGTGGGGTTCCCTTTATCTCACTCTTTTTCTAAAAAGTATTTCGATCAAAAATTCAGATCGGAGAATATTACGAATGTATCCTATGGATTGTTCCCGTTGAAAGATAGCAAGGAATTAGAAAAATTTGTGCTATCAAAAAATTATACCGGACTAAATGTTACCATCCCTTACAAGCAGGCGGTTTTACCTTTTTTGGACGAGTGTTCAGAAGAGTCTCATACCATAGGTGCAGTTAATGTTATAAATAACCGGTCTGGCCGATTGATTGGTTATAATACGGACTGCATGGGTTTTGACCGGGCGCTTAAAAAAGATTTGGGGCCAGTTGACCAATTTGAGCGTGCATTGGTTTTAGGAACTGGAGGTAGCGCTCGTTCTATCGCATTTGCCCTAAAGCGCAGGAACATAAGAGTCTCTTATGTTTCACGTACCCCAAAGCATGGTGATTACACTTACGATAGCTTGACGCGTGAAGTTATCCAAGACCACAAATTAATTATCAATTGTACACCCATCGGCATGTGGCCGGATATTCATAGCTCTCCCAGTATTCCATATGAAGGACTCACTTCTGATCACGCATTGTTTGATTTAGTCTACAATCCTGCTCAAACCACTTTTTTAGAACGAGGTAAAGCGATGGGTGCTCGAACCTGCAACGGAATGAAAATGCTTGTTGAACAAGCTGAGGCGGCCTGGGAAATTTGGAATGACATAAATGTTTAGTATCAAAAAGAGAGAAAAGGCCAAAAAACTCTGTTTTCTATGCAAGACTACGCATTCTTCCCGTGAGGGGTAGGAGTGGAGCCGAGCACCTCGGCTGTCGCGCAATGAGCGGAGCTCAATTGCGGGACCGATAGCCACGGATGACCCGACCCTCCACAGTAATGGGGAGGGGCACGGCCAAAAAAATAAGATATATAAGGCTGGTCAGAAGCGCAAATTGATGAAAAGCACTAAGAAAGTGCATTTGAATAGATTCTAAGGTCTGAAGGAAGAAATGACATGATTATCACGAAAGAGCTTGAGGTATGTATAGAACGAGTTGATTATTGACCATATAATTAATATTTTTGCAAAAATTTTAGATAATGGCTCAGAAAGGACGCGTTTTGGTAGCAATGAGTGGAGGGATTGATTCCACGGTAACAGCTATGATGCTTCATGATCAAGGATATGAGGTGATAGGGATAACTATGAAAACCTGGGATTATGCCAATTCTGGTGGGAGCGGTAAGGAAACCGGGTGTTGTAGCCTAGATTCCATCAATGACGCTCGTCAGGTTTCTGTGGAGCTCGGGTTCACACATTTTATTGTAGATATCCGTGATGAGTTTGGCGACTATGTGATAGACAATTTCGTAGATGAATATATAGCGGGTCGAACACCCAACCCTTGTATTTTGTGCAATACTCACATTAAATGGGAAGCACTTTTGAAACGGGCGGACCAATTGGATTGTGATTACATCGCAACAGGTCACTATGCGCGAATCAAAAGAGAGGAGGGGCGATATTTTATTTCAAGAGCCCGGGATCGGAATAAAGATCAATCGTATGTGCTGTGGGGTCTTAGTCAAGAGTGCATGGCTCGAACGCTTTTTCCGCTTGCAGAATATACAAAGCCTGAGGTAAGACAAATGGCGTTTGACCGCGGCTTTACAGATTTGTCGAAAAAAGGAGATAGTTATGAAATTTGCTTTGTTCCCGATAACGATTATCGTTCATTTCTAAAACGCCGCGTAGATGGCTTAGAAGAAGAGGTGAGTGGCGGGTCTTTTGTAGATGCAGAAGGCAATGTTCTTGGTGAACATGATGGATATCCTTTCTATACTATTGGGCAGCGTCGTGGATTGGGAAAAGCTTTTGGCGAGCCGAAATACGTTACTCATATTCAGCCGGAAACGAATACAGTTGTTCTCGGAAATGTAGAGGACCTTATGAAAAACACTATGCGGGTAGGACAGCTAAATTGGCAAAAACATACCCCCGGTGAAGAGGGGCTAGAGGTCAGCACGATGGTTAGATACAACAGTTTTGCTACCCTTTCAACAATAACAAAAGTGGGTGATGTAGTACATGTCGATTTCCATGCAAATGTAAAAGGGATTGCACCCGGTCAATCAGCTGTTTTTTATGAGGGAGATGATGTAATTGGTGGGGGTGTGATACAGCGAAATGAGTCTTTCCTATGAAAAAAACAAGGCCCTTTTTTATTTTCATCTGGGTTTTGTCTGCATTGAGTTCTTGTGGGCGAGTTGAAACAAATTCCTTAGGACCAAGCTACACGATTGATCAGTTTTTTCCACTAGGTAAGTATGAGTGGGTCTACCGGGCTGATAGCGTCATATATGATTTAGTAGGTACTGAACAAGTTTTAGATTCAACTACTTCCTATCTTCGATTTCAGATGGAAAAAAGAGGAGGCGATTGGTTTCAAGTCCAGTCGCAGCGGCGAGATAGTAGCATGGAATGGAACGTAGTCGGAACTGCAAAAATTTATATGCTTAACGGAGAGGTTATAGTAAATCAGAACGGGATATCTCTTACTCGTTTAGTATCGCCGGTCCGCCTGGATAACCAATGGGATGAAAGCGCGTTAGTGCCCGCCGATTTGATTATCAGGGTAGCTGGAGAGTCTATTGCTCCTTTTTCCATTCCATGGGAAGCAGAATATGTAGAATTTATCGATTCCTTTCAGGTTGAAGGTAAAACCTACGATCAGATTGTAAAAAAAGTTAGCATTGATGAGGACGTACTCATTGAGCGGCGAGCGCTTACCGAGTGGTATGGAGAAGGCTATGGATTGGTTCTTGCTCAGGGATTTTTCGCCGATACGCAATGTGAACACATTCCCGGCGAATTAGCTGACTGCATTGACATTCCCTGGAGTGATAAAGCTACGAAGGGATATCAATATACATTAACTCTTGAATCTTTTGACACATGGTAAGTTTTGAGTTTGAAGAAATTGCACGTTGCGGAAGTTCGTACGGCGTAAAAGGGGGAATTAAATTTGCCGGAGAAGAGTCAGAATTAGAACGTTGCCTGGAGGAGGGGTTTGTCTTTATTCGATTAGAAGATGGAAGCCCGGTACCCTTCCGTATTCGTTCGGTGGAACATAAGGCAAGCTATATTTTATATTTAGAAACTATTGAGACGCCAGAACAAGCAAAAGAGCTTTCAGACCGACCTATTTTATTGCCGAAGGACAGCAAGAGTAAAGCGAATAAAGATAAGTCCAAAAATACCTATGCTGATTTGATAGGGTTTGAGCTATACGATACGGAATCCGAAAAGAAGTCTCGGATAGTGGACGTGCTCGACTACCCCGGGCAGACCATGGCTATTATGGAAGCAGGTGAGCTCATTCCGCTACATGATGATTTGATTATTGAAATAGAACCTGAGAACAAAAAAATAACTGTAAGTTTGGCCGACGGCATTTGGGCACAATCTTAAGATTCTTAAACGTTTAAAATAATACAAATGAAATTTGCAAGTGGATTATTGATATTGAGCCTATTGTGGCTTGGATGTGCTAGTGATCAAGAAGGAAAATTAGTTAAGGAGGTAGATTTCGAAACAGGGGAGTACCCCAATTATGACTTTTCCTATGGTGAAGAAACTGACTTATGTGACCTAATTGATAAATCAATAGTGAAAAAGCACTTTGATGGGGCCAGCTCTTTTAATTCTACCAGCCTTCGCCTTAGTCAATACGGTGCAAATAACGGTGGATGTCGACTTTCCTGGATACCCTCAGAAAGTATCTCCAGGAAAAAAGTAGAGAACTATTTTCATGCGAGTACTGAGGGTTCGATTGAATTGAAATTCAATAAAAATGCAAAACCGGATAACATTGAACGTTTTTCTCAACGATCACTCAATCAAAAAGTGCAACCTCCTAAGGATAATGAATACATCAATGAACTGGACTTTGATTATTTCAAGGTGAATGGAGTGGGAAGCTACGCGGTTTGGAACGACGGAACTTCTACCCTCGACTTTGCTGTTGGTGATAATCACTTGTATTCCTTATCTGTAAAATATCCATTGCCGTCAGCAGAGCGAAAGGAAATAGCAATAGATCTTGCCAAAGCCTTTATAGAGGATACGAAATAATTCGATTCATATGCTCACTAAAGAGCAACTTCGAGATTGGGTCAATGAGTATAGCGATGAATTATATCGCTTTATTATTATGCGGGTACAGGATGATGCTTTGGCCAAAGATTTAGTACAGGAAACATTTTTGGCAGCATTTAAGAGCAGGTCCCGCTACAAACAGGGCTCTGAGCCGCTGGCCTGGCTCTATACAATTATTAAGAACAAAATGATTGATCACTACAGGGCCCGGCAGCGAAAGCCAACTCACTCTTTAGATGATCAACCTCATATTGATGCCGTTTTATTTGATAGTAAAGGCGGATGGAAGTATAAACCTGCGTCTCGATTCTTTTCCGCAGATATGGGAAAGGCGGAGCGAGATGAATTCTGGGATATACTAAGAGATTGCCAGGGGGACCTTCCTGAGAAGCAACGACTTGCTTTTGTTTTCAAATACCTGGAAGGTTGGGACTCGGAACAAATTTGTAAGGAACTCGATATTTCTTCGTCTAATTACTGGGTGTTGATACACAGAGCGAAATTGAAGCTGCGACAATGCCTGGAAACTAAATGGTTGAATGCATAATGATGAATTGTAAAGAAGCTACGCGAGCAATTGAGAAAAAAGCTGAGGGCAAACTTTCCTTCTGGCAGCGGGTTCAATTGAATGTTCATTTGGTTATGTGTAAACCCTGCTGGCGCTTCAAGGCGCATTGGAATATTATTTCACTTTTCTTAGAGAAAACGCCAGCTAAACACAAGCTCTCAAATTCAGATAAAAATTTGATTTTGAATAAGATAGATGACGAAATATAGAAATTATGTTAAGCAGGATACTAATTTTTTCCATTTTCTCTTTACTCCTTCTTGGCTGTAAAGCAAAAGCCTCTTTTGAAAATGGAGCCGGGGAACCACCATCCCATGCAGATTTTACCACCTTACTGAAAAAGTACGTAGATATTCGGGGTGGAGTTGATTATGAAGGCTTTTTGGAAGATCGTACAGCGCTTGGCGATTACTTGAAAACCCTTCAGCAAAATCCACCCAATAGCCAAAAGTGGAGTGAAGAAGATCAGATCGCTTATTGGGTTAATGTCTATAATGCCTTCACCATCGAGCTCATTCTGGAGCACTATCCCGTCAAATCGATTAAAGACATCGCCGGTGGCATCCCTTTTGTAAATACACCATGGGACATTAAATTTATTGAAATAGGCGGGGAGACCTATGATCTCAATAACGTTGAACATGGCATTCTTAGAAAGTATTTCGAGGAGCCTCTGATTCACGTAGCTGTCAACTGTGCCTCTGTTTCCTGTCCAAAACTCCTGAATGAAGCCTATGAAGGGAGTACGCTGAAAAGCCAGCTGGAGCGTCAGGCCGATTTTTACATCAATTCTTCGGGCAAGAATAACATCAACGGAGATAATTGGGAGTTGTCCCGGATATTAAAGTGGTATGGTGGCGACTTCAAAAAGCGATATGGCTCTGTTGAAGGCTTTGTGCGTGCTTTTGCAACGAAACCGTTATCTGAAAACCCCGAAATTTCATTTAAAGAATACGACTGGAATCTCAATTTGCCCGCAGCGATGAAATAGTTTACATGCATTTTACATACTCGTGGTTTCCTTGAGTATACAAATAGGTAAATTTGCATATTAATTATTTTTAATATGGATGTTGAAATACTCTCTCGGATTCAATTTGCTTTCACGATATCCTTCCACTATATCTATCCACCCCTTAGCATTGGCCTAGGAATTATCCTGGTAATAATGGAAGGCTTGTATCTGTTTACCCGAAATCAGATTTATCAAACGATGACCCGATTTTGGGTTAAGATCTTCGCCTTGATTTTTGGTTTGGGAGTGGCTACCGGTATTGTCATGGAATTTGAATTCGGAACGAACTGGGCTACTTATTCCAGATATGTAGGTGATATATTTGGCAGCGCCCTTGCGGCAGAAGGTTTATTTGCATTTGCCCTGGAATCTGGCTTTCTGGGCATTCTACTATTTGGATGGAATCGCGTAAAACCCTGGGTGCATTTCGTATCTACGATTGGAGTTGCTCTGGGATCGATGTTCTCTGCGGTATGGATTGTGGTAGCTAATAGCTGGCAGCAAACTCCCGCTGGTTTCAAAATCGTGGGAGAGGGGTTGAGTCAGCGAGCCGAAATCACAGACTTCTGGGCTATGGTTTTCAATCCATCGTCTATGGATCGTTTGTCCCATGTGATTATTGGTGCTTTTTTGGCAGGTGCTTTTTTAGTACTTAGTGTGAATGCTTATTACCTACTGAAAAAGAAATATGTCGAAATCGCCAAACCGGCGTTTAAAATTGCTTTAAGTGTAGCTATCATCTCTGCTCTCGCTCAATTATTTACCGGTCATCAGTCCGCGGAGGGGGTGGCTGTCAATCAGCCTGCCAAATTAGCTGCTTTTGAGGGACATTTTGATAGCTCTGCCGTTGCAGATCTATATTTATTGGGATGGGTCAATGCTTCGCAAAAAGAGGTGACTGGGATCGGACTTCCGGGAGGACTCTCCTTCCTTTTGCATCAGGACTTTACCACAGAGGTCACAGGTTTAGACGCATTTGATGAAGAGGATATACCGAGTCAAGTCAATGCTGTTTTTCAGTTGTACCATATTATGGTAGCTATTGGTATGTTTTTGATTGCCCTCACCCTTTTAGCTGGCTTTTATTGGTGGAGAGGAACCCTGTTTAACCAGCGATGGTTGCTCAAAATATTTGTGGTTGCAGTATTACTACCCCAAATTGCCAATCAGGCTGGTTGGTTTGCTGCTGAAATGGGACGCCAGCCTTGGGTGGTTTACGGGCTTCTCCGCACTAGCGATGCGCTATCAAAAGCGGTTACAGCCAATCAGGTTTTATTTTCACTGATCCTCTTCTCTCTTGTATATTTGCTATTATTTTTCTTGTTTTTATATCTCTTAAATAAGAAAATTCAACACGGTCCCTACGACACGAAATTGGAAGATAAACGTCCTCGTCAATCGGAACCCATTTTATAAACCTTTTATTATGGAGTCTTTTTTAGGTCTAGAGTACAATGTCTGGTGGTTTTTATTACTCGGAGCAACTGTCACGGGCTACGCGATCCTCGATGGCTTTGATATGGGTGTGGGTGCAATTCATCTATTGCTCCGTAAAGAAGAAAGCCGTCGTATTTCCTTAAATGCGATCGGTCCGGTTTGGGATGGGAATGAGGTTTGGCTTGTCATAACAGGAGGGGTCTTATTTGCTGCCTTTCCGCCAGTATACGCCACTTTATTTTCCGGGCTTTACATTCCATTGATTTTGTTTTTAGTGATGATTATTTTTAGAGCAGTGTCTATTGAGTTCCGCGGGAAAGAACCTATGGCCTGGTGGCGTAAAATGTGGGATTATATGTTTGCCATATCCAGTATTATTATGGCTCTGGCTTTGGGATTGGTTTTGGGGAATGTTTTACAAGGACTTCCAATCGGCGCCGATGGGGAGTTTGATCGATCAGCCGATTTTCTATTTATTAATCCTTTTTCAGTTTTGACAGCGCTTACGTCTTTAGCATTATTTATGTTACATGGGGCCCTCTATTTGGGAATGAAAACCAGGGGCAAACTTTACCAGAGACTTGGTGAAATTATTCGAGCTACAACCATATTCTTTATTGTAAGTGCCTTACTTTTAAGTTTTTATACTCTATTGTATCAGGATCATTTAACGGCGCACATTCGCGAGCAGCAGTGGTTATTTGTTGTTCCTGTCTTTTTAGTTTTACTCATGGCAAATATTCCACGTCAGGTAAGTCGAAAGCAATATGGTTTCGCATTTATTTCTTCTGCGACAATGATCGCTCTATTTTTGCTAATTGCTGCCTCGGGCCTTTTTCCTTACATGCTTTACTCTACCATTGATGAGGCCTATAGCCTTACCATTTACAATTCATCTGCTTCAGAAAAATCTCTTGGAATCATGCTTACCATTGCATTTATTGCAATTCCGTTAGTAGGCATTTACACGACTTTTGTCTTTTGGACCTTTAGAGGGAAAGTTGAATTAGACGAACACAGTTACTAAAAGGTAGTTTCGTAAATTGTTTTTTTGATGTACAAAAATGGTAAAGTATCTGCATAATAAAGACGAAAGGGAAGAGCATAAAAGCTCGGCTTAGCTCACCGTAGCGCCTTGGCTATGTGACTGAAGAGGAACGAAGCGCAGGTGCATATTCTATATTTAATCTATTGTATTAGAAATGCTTGTTCATATAAAAGGATAGTTTTCGACGATGCCCTACAGGCTAAAAACAACCTCCAATCCACCCAATACCAAAATTAATCCGTCGAGGATGTAGCCGAAGTAGTATTCAGATCGACTCGGAGAACTGCGCCGTATCAAGATCGCCCCTAAAGCTAATACCAGGATATATCCCAAAAACAACTGTACGCTGAAATACTGCTCATAAACCAAAGGCGTCAAAATCATAAAAGAGAGTACTAATAAACCGGTTGCCCAATTCTTACTGCGCTTTATCCCATAATAAGAAGGGAGGGTCTGTAAATGAGATACTTCATCCGTATATACGTCTCGGATATCAAAGGGAATGGTAATGGCAAAAATGAACAAAAACCGATGTGTCAAAAACAGCCACTCTCTCGGACCCATAATCTGGCTGCTGATCCATATAGGCAGATAACCGGTAACCCAAACCCATGTGATTGCAATGATAAATATCTTGAGAAATGGAATCTGTCTTAGACTGAGACCATTTTGTAGTGGTAAAATATACAGTATTACCAGCGCCACAGGTGGAAAAAAGACCCAGCTCCAAAACTCGGAGTGTGTAAAAAGAAGCCAAGCTATGACCCCTGAAGCGATAAAACTCATTGTCAAATTGACAAAACGCAATTGGTGAAAAGCTCTAAAGCGAGAAGACCGTACTTCGGCATCGAGATTTTTCATACCATAAGCACGGTGTAAGTTATATACACAAAGTGTACCTAAACCCACAATACCGTAATACGCCACCGGAAGTGGTGGCAAACCTAAAACAGTTTGACTGCCCCAAGTTAAAGCCACCGCGCATATAGCTATGAACAGGTGAGTATGAAGAAATACCGATTTCATAGCATGGGCTTAAATGAAAGGGCCCCATTTATTATCACTAAAAATAATTGAAATTATGGTTGTTTTCTATGGCTTTAACGGACTCACACATGAGTTGAACCAAGTTTTCAATATCTGTTTTATGTGCCATTTCGACTGTGGTGTGCATATACCGTAAAGGAATAGAAAGCAAAGCCGATGGAACACCCGAATTGGAGTAGGCAAAGGCATCTGTATCGGTACCCGTAACGCGTGACGAAGCCTCACGTTGAATCGGAATTTCGTTTTTCTCTGCTACGCTGATAATCAAATCACGTAGAATATTATGAACCGCAGGTGCATAGGTTATTGATGGGCCATCACCACATTTTATTTCCCCATTTTTCTTCATATCCAGCATGGGGGTAGAGGTGTCGTGCGTAACATCAATCACGATGGCTACTTGTGGCTTAATGCGTTCAGCAATCATTTGCGCCCCGCGGAGACCCACTTCTTCCTGGACTGCATTTACAATATAAAGGCTGAAAGGGATTTCCTCTTTATTTGCAAATAAAGCTCGAGCTACCTGTGCGATTGCAAAACCACCAAGTCTATTGTCTAATGCACGGCCGATATAATAATTATCGTTCAAGGCTTCAAAGCCATCCTCGAAGGTAGCAATCGCTCCTACATGGATGCCCTGCGCCAACACTTCTTCCTTGTTTTTGGCTCCGATGTCCAAATAAATATTATCCATGGAGGGGGCCAATTTAGAATCCTTTCCTTTACGTAAATGGATGGCTGGCCATCCAAAAACAGCTTTCACAGGTCCCTTGCTGCCATGAATAAATACGCGTTTCGCCGGTGCAATCACGTGATCAGACCCACCATTGCGAATAACTCGGATAAAGCCATCGTCGCTGATGTGACTTACCATCCAAGAAATTTCATCAGCGTGAGCCTCAATAACCACTTTGAAATCCTTTCCCGGATTAATTACCCCATAGGCCGTACCGTAGGAATCTCGATCCCATTCATCCACATAGGGCTTGATATACTCTACCCATGTTTTCTGGCCTTCTACCTCCCAGCCGGTCGGAGCGGTATTATTGAGGTATTCAAATAAAAAATCTTCTGCTTGCTTATCGATGAATTTCATAAGTTATTTCAATTTATGCGTTTGGTGTCCAACGTTTTGGAGCTTCTCTCCATTTTTCTAATACCGCTATGTCAGAGGCCTGAATCACACCTTCTTCAGCGGCTACTTCGAGTAAGGTCGAATAATCCGTTAAGGAAAAAGTGGCACAGTTTGCTTTCTCAAAAGCGATTCGAGAAGCATCTAATCCGTACGTAAATATACTAATCACTTCCACAACTTCAATGCCTTGATCCCGAATGGCATCCACTGCTTTTAGACTTGATTGACCTGTAGAAATCAAATCCTCAATGACCACAGCTCGCTTCATATCAGGTAGAACTTGACCTTCAATGAGATTTTGGCGTCCATGACCTTTGGGTTTAGAACGAACATACAACAAAGGCAGAGCTAATGCCTCCGCAATGAGAGCAGCTTGTGGGATCCCAGCCGTAGCCACACCTACCACAAGGTCTACCGGCGGTTTCAGCGTTTGGATATGCTTAGAAAGTAGCTCCGTGATTTCCTTACGCAAACTGGGGTGAGACAAGGTGAGGCGGTTATCGCAATAAATTGGACTCTTTATCCCTGAAGCCCATGTAAATGGCTTTTGAGGACTGAGTTGAATTGCGTTAATTTGCAGCAGGGAATCGGCCAAATTTTTCGCAGGTGTTTTCATCTTTTCTTATTAAATTGCTGCAAATGTACAAAATCCATATTTTCGATACGCCTTTGACCATAGTCTCTGGAAAAAGTGGCGATGATTACAACAAAGCTATGAAACAAGGGAGTTTAGTCGCCCCCTTCCCAGGCAAAAAAAAGTTTTTATTACACTACATTGATTTGCTGGAAAAAACGGATGACCATCCCGGCGTGGTGCTAGTCGCATCAGACGTAGAGGACGCCGTTGAGCTTCTGGAATCCCTTTTTGAACGCATCGATGCCGCCGGTGGACTGGTTGAGCGCAAAGATGACGGTAAATTCCTGTTTATTTATCGCATGGGCCGATGGGATTTACCAAAAGGTAAAGTGGAGAAGGGGGAGTCTATCCCTGAAGCTGCTCTTCGTGAAGTGGAGGAAGAAACGGCCCTTGACGATGTAGAATTGGGCGATCAATTAGCGGTTACTCGCCATACGTACAAGCTTAAAAGTCAGCGTATACTGAAATATACCTACTGGTATAAAATGCAGTCCAAAGGGAAAGCTGCGCGTCCACAAAAAGAAGAGGGCATCGAAGAAGTCCGGTGGATGTCGCTGGAAGAATTTATGGATAATGAGACGTACTTAACCTATGAGACAATCAGCAATATGCTCAGGTCAGATGAGCCAGGCCACGCTATATAATTTACGCCACCAGGCCATTTTTAATTTTCAGGGCGTGCCCCCAACAACACATTGTTGGGGTCGTTATGGTCGGAGGCTCGCTATTCGCTCGGCCCCATTGCTGCGCGTGGGTCTCCGCCAGTTGGCGGCCCTCCTCCCAGCACTCACGCAATACCCAAAGAATACCTGGATATAGATTTTCCGCAGTCAGTACTACAGCAGAAATTATTTAAGAATTATAGGAAGCGATCCTCAATGTCATTCACTTATCCTGCACTTTATGGAATAGCCCAGTAGCTTATGTTGGGAGCAGTAGTCTCTGAAAGTGGCTTATGAAAAATTACAGAATATCCAGTCGATTACTCCTTGAGCTCGTTCCTTGAGATGACCAGTTTTTGTATTTCAGAGGTTCCCTCACCAATGGTGCACAATTTAGAATCTCGATAAAACTTCTCTACAGGAAAATCCTTCGTATAGCCATAGCCACCGTGGATTTGAATAGCATCAGTAGATATCTCTACGCAGGCTTCACTCGCGTAATATTTGGCCATCGCAGAAGTAGTAGTAACCGGCTTATTTGAATTCTTTAGGTAAGCCGCTTTTTGTGTGAGCAGTTCCGAAGCTTGAATTTTAGTGTGCATATCGGCCAATTTGAAAGATATGCCCTGAAACTTGCTAATGGGCTTCCCAAATTGCTCTCTCTCCTTAGAATATTTCACACTGGCTTCATAAGCCCCTTTGGCTATACCTAAGGATAGGGCAGCAATAGAGATACGTCCGCCATCCAAAATTTTCATAGCCTGGATAAAGCCTTCTCCTTCCTTCCCCAGCATTTGATCTTTGGATACGCGACAATTATCAAAAATCAATTCAGCTGTTTCCGAAGCTCGCATACCCAGCTTATTTTCTTTTTTACCTCCTTTGAATCCCTCAAAGTCTCGCTCGATAATAAAGGCTGTCATACCTCGGCTGTCGAGCAATTCACCGGTGCGGACTATCACTACAGCTACTTCACCAGAGATACCATGCGTGATCCATGATTTGTTACCATTTATAATATAATCATCACCATCTTTTTTAGCAACACACTTCATTCGTCCTGCATCAGAGCCCGTGTTGGGTTCTGTTAAACCCCAGGCACCAATCCATTGACCACTCGCGAGTTTAGGTAAGTATTTTTTCTTTTGCTCCTCAGTCCCAAACATGAAAATATGATTGGTACAGAGGGAATTATGAGCCGCCAAACTCAGACCGATGGAAGGGTCTACTTTTGTAATTTCTTCGATAATGGCAATATACTCGTGATAACCCAAGCCAGCTCCGCCGTATTCTTCCGGAACTAAAACACCTAGAAAACCTTGTTCACCTAATTTGTGCATGAGTTCTTTGGGAAACTCCTGGCTTTCGTCCCACTCCATAACATGAGGACGAATATGCGCCTCGGCAAAATCTTTGGCACTGGTACGAATAAGTTCTAAGTTCTCTATTTGTGTGTTGGTGAGCATATTTATCCATTTTTGGTCTCACAAATATAATGAATTTTGGGAGCTCCTTATGTTCAGATCACCGTCATTTTTACTTGTGGCAGTTCGCTAATAGCTATTGGCTTTTTTTGGTTTTCGTAATTCGTAACAACGCACTGAGAAAAGACACGACAAGCACAGGGCCGCTTTTTCGTTATTTTCGAGAAGCCGCGAAGTCGATAAT
>CAZVLN010000025.1:0-30356 GCA_964627995.1 uncultured Saprospiraceae bacterium | reverse complement strand
TTGCCGCCCATCAATTTAGTAGCTTAATTGAGGCGGAAAATGGGGATCTCGTTTTGGTGGGGACGGTTGCTGATCAACCCGGTTATTGGGGTCACCAGCCGGCCTGGGCGATGCGCATCGGTCCGGAGGGCTGTGTGCCGGACTATGTCTATTGTGATGAGGATACCCTCATCGTAAATCATCCGGATATCATGGTGAGTTCAGTCACACCCCATACGCAGCGTAAAGACTTAGAGATTTATCCCAACCCGCTCAGTAGCGGTCAAACGGTTTACCTGGGGTTTCCTGAGGCGGGCTTTCCGCTGCGCGGTGTTGCAGATGTCAGATGGATTAATGCCGCCGGGCAGCCGGTAGCTGAGCAGCGCTTGACCTTAGTGGAACAGGCCGGGTATCGCACGCGCGTACCACCTAATATACCGCCGGGCATGTATTTCGTTGAGATGCGCGCGAGCGGGCAACAGTATATAGCACGTGTGGTGGTGAAGCGATAAGGAGACAAAAGGAACTACCTCATCGAGAAATCTCTTTCAAAGGCAAAAATTTCGTATCTTAATTAAGTAAGGCGATAAATTCGGGCTAAGGCTCGATCCGCAGCTACAGTAGTCTTATACTAATTTTCTTTAAAAAAACTGATTGAGTTCACCAGATATAGCTGTCTGTTATGTTGCTATAGTTCAGCATCTAGATCTAAAAATAACATCTTGTGAAATTGATTTATTTTGAATAATGGGCATTAGATGCTATCCCCTTCCCTCACACTCTCACCGCTCCGGCCCCTGCCTTCCACTGCTATCCCTCACCGAAATAAAAACTGAGCACCATCTCTAGATTATTCCAAAAAAACAGGCGAATCAACGATTAGCAACGATAAATTTTGTATATTCCCATTATTCAAAACTAAAACTACAAAACTATGAAAGCTACAATTGGAAAAACCGTATTTAGTCTAGTGCTGGTCATCTTTGGGGTGTTTCACTTCATGAATACCGATGGAATGACAGGAATGGTGCCCGATTGGGTGCCCGGCGGTGTATTTTGGGTCTATGCAACCGGTGTCTTTTTAATTGCCGGAGGAGGAGCTATTATTTTGAACAAGAAAGCCTCTTTGGCTGCGCTGCTACTGGCCGTTTTACTATTGATTTTTGTCTTAACTATTCACCTGCCGAGCGTAATGGCTGGAGGTGACGCCGCTCAATCGGCCATGCCTATGTTGTTGAAAGACCTATCGATGGCCGCTGCCGCTCTGTATATTTCAGCCCATGTATCAGACTAAATAGTCTTTGCATTTCTGAAAGATCATACTGAGAGCCTCGGCCAAGGGCGCCGGGGCTCTTTTTTTCAGCCAAACATGCTTTTCACACTAACCGAATCCTCCTGTGGTGCGCAGCGCGCACCAACGCGTGAGGTGCCTGGAGGGCTTGGTGCCCACTCGGCTTGTCGAGTGGGTACGGAATGAATAATGAACCCCGGAAGGGACCGACCCGAATCCGCCCCCTGGCGGAGAGGGGCACGCCCAAATTCTTTTTCCATCTTCCATATTATAATTTACAAACTCTTCTCAAGCCCGGGGAAATACCCATAGCAAAGAGTTGGGGTCTAAATTAACGGCCTTAAATTTCGAACAAGTCAGATTTTCATCTATTTTTAGCCTTGCGATATCAAAAAATAGCGCTGAGAAATACCTCCTCCAGACGAGGAGAACGGTGAGATTGGGAAAATATTAAATGCAATGTATGGCCACTGATTCGACAATTTCTTCTGATCGCAAAATGCTATTTGGTCACCCCGTAGGCCTTTTCATCTTATTTTTTGCAGAAATGTGGGAACGTTTTTCCTATTATGGGATGAGGGCCATTTTAGTGCTTTACATGATAAGTAGTGCGACGGGAGAAAATCCGGGATTGGGATGGGAGAGCTCGGATGCCTTGATGTTGTATGGATGGTATACGATGCTGGTGTATGTCATGTCGATTCCCGGCGGTATTTTAGCGGATAAGTTTATCGGTCAGAAAAAGGCCGTGCTACTTGGAGGGCTTACGCTGGTGCTGGGACACGGTATTCTGGCTGTGGAATCGGTCTGGGCGTTTTATACGGGGCTGGCTTTGATTGTATTGGGCGTAGGTGGACTGAAGCCGAACATTTCTACCATGGTCGGTGGCCTGTATCCTCCCGGGGATGAGCGCCGCGATTCGGGCTTTATTATCTTTTATATCGGCATTAATGTGGGCGCTTTTCTCAGTGCTCTGATTGTGGGCTATATTGGCGAAACGATAGGCTGGCACTATGGATTTGGACTCGCCGGAATAGGCATGCTGCTGGGGCAAATCACTTTTATGGCCGGACAGAAGTACCTGAAGGGTGTCGGTGAACCGCCGGATGAGGATGGCGTCGGCGATGAAAGTGTGATGAAGTCTGCTTCTTTCGGTCAGCTGTTCCGAAACTTGTTTCAAAGCCGAACTCAATTGCTCATAACCCTGGGGCTTATCGTGGCTTCCGTTGCCATATCTTTCTATGCCTTTGAGGGAGGCAATCAACTGGCATATTCGGCCTTATTTATTTTCTTGTCTATCGTCATGGGCTTAATGATGATGATTTATCAGGATATTAACGAGATAGAAAAGGATCGATTTGTGGTCTTATTGCTATCCTTCCTGATTATTATCGTCTTTTGGGGTGCGTTTGAGCAGGCGGGTGGCTTGCTAAATATCTATACCCTGGACAAAATAGATCGTGTGGTACCCTTCTTTACCATAGATGTCCTGTTCTCTGTTGCTGCTGTCGTTCTTTTAATTTTAGGTATCATACACCTACTGCAGAAGAAGGATACAGGCTATTTGTTTTTACCCCTGGGGGTAGCCATTGGGGTGGGCTATTATTTTTCCCGCGGCTTATTGATCGAAGATCCCTTTGAAATTCCGGCTTCGGTGTTTCAATCGGTAAATGCATTATTCATCATCATTTTTGGAACACTTGTGGGTGGATTTTGGATCTGGTGGCAAAAGAAAGGCTACGAAAACTCCTCCTTACTCAAAATGGCGGTGGGAACCATCATCATGGGGGCCGGATTTTTATTTATGGCAAAGGCCAGCGCTGATGTGGTAGAATATGGAGACAAAGCGGCGCTCATGTTACTCATTCTTGCTTACTTGCTGCACACCCTGGGTGAGCTGTCTGCCTCCCCTGTGGCTCTATCTTTTATAACTAAAGTAGCTCCCATTAAATATGTGTCCATCATGATGGGGATGTACTTCGCAGCTACGGGACTGGGGAATAAGGTCGCGGGATCTATCGGAGAGCTTTCTCAACTGGAAACCGTTCAGGTTCAATTGACCCAGGCACCCACCGA
The DNA here is from genome assembly GCA_964627995.1 of uncultured Saprospiraceae bacterium. Classification (GTDB taxonomy): domain Bacteria; phylum Bacteroidota; class Bacteroidia; order Chitinophagales; family Saprospiraceae; genus JAWLFI01. Next base: position 27,010 of record CAZVLN010000025.1, on the reverse strand, counting down.
CGGTGGATTCGTGCATGATACGACCTATCAGCAAGCCATGAATTTTGAATTGGTAGGGGATATCTATCTCCAGGATGGAACACTCATGGTTCGCGACGAAAATCAATCTTTACTGAATTACGTCGAATTCACCAATGAGGCAAGTGGAGAGGAGTCCTCGCCTGTTCAGCAAATGAAAGATCGGCTCGCTGAAGAGGGCATCGATCAGCCCGACGAGGCCTTGACTGCTGTGTTCCGCATGAAGTATTCCGACGATGCTCAGCAAGAAATTGTGCAAGACGGCAATGCCGAGGTTGAGGTGGATATGTACGAGGGACAACTGGAAGTCTTTGAATGGCAAAATGAACAGGAATACCGAACCTTCGTGGGGATATTTATTTTCACGGCTGCCTTTGGTATTTTATTACTGCTCTTCCTGAAACGATTGAAAAAGTTGACTCATGGCGCTGAAGACGTGCGCCCCGGAAGTAACTTTGAAGAACAGGAAGGCTTTGAGGTCGCTGACAACTAATTTTCTAACTACAAAAACCAATTATGAGCGCAACTACATCGCAACCCGATTTCTTTGAAAGTAAGGTCCTGGGGCATCCGGCCGGATTATTTGTTCTGTTTTTTACTGAAATGTGGGAGCGTTTTTCCTTTTATGGGATGCGCGTGTTATTGGTAAACTTTCTGACAATGGCTGCCATTGGTTACAATCCCGGTTGGGAATGGTCGGCAGAAAATGCAGGTGCCCTGTTTGGTACCTATGCGATGTTGCTTTATATCACGCCCATTCTTGGGGGTATAATTGCCGATAAATTAACGGGGTACAATTGGGCAGTTGTCATCGGTTCTATTATTATGACGCTAGGTCATGCCAGTATGGCTCTGGAAACAGAATTGTCGTTATACATGGGTTTGGCGCTTCTTGTTGTGGGAACCGGTTTCTTCAAGCCCAATATTACTTCTATCATCTCTGAGATGTATAAGTACCTGCCCGAAAAGAAAGATGGGGCTTATACCATTTTTTACATGGGGGTAAATGCCGGAGCATTCTTTGGTATGCTACTTTGTGGTTATCTGGCAGAAAAAATAGGCTGGTCCTGGGGTTTTGGTCTCGCTGGAGTCTTTATGTTGTTTGGAACCCTTCAGTTTTGGTTAGCTAAGCCTTTATTTGGTGCAATTGGGGAGCGCCCGAAAAATAAATTGGCCGATGAGTCTGTCCCATCGGTTATGGGCTCTGTGGTCGACCAGGAGGATGTAAATGATGAGATTAACAATGAAAAGCCCAATCCATTTACTACTGTTGATAAGGTATTGATTGCTTTGACGGCGATTATCGGATTGGGATATGCCATTAATGACCCCATGTCAAAAATTATGGGGCTGGATTTGTTTGCCTTTGCAAAAATTGGCAATTTTTCCGGTCAATATGTAATGGTACTCATCGCTTTAGCCTTGTTCTTAGTTCTGGTTATTTCGCGAATCGGGCGCTATTCCAAGGGGGTAAGGGAACGGATGATCGCTTTTGTCATATTTGCCTTCTTCACCGTGTTCTTTTTCACCTGTTTCGAACAGGGCGCATCCTCGCTAATCATCTTTGCCCGGGATTATGTGGATCGTTCGCTGAGCGGGGGAGCGGCTTTCGCTTACAATTTGATAAATACACTGCTTACCACCATACCATTGGCCATAATTACCTATGTGCTGTATCTACTGGCTAAGCAAACCTTTAAAAAGATCCCGGGATCTAATATTATTTTGGCTATCACCTTTGTTGGTGTGTGGGGCTTGACCTTATGGATGTTAAATCGCGACTGGAGTACTTCAGCGTATCTGGTATCTTTCGATCAGATCGAGCAGCCGGTACTGAATGATAATGGAGAAGTGACGCTAACAGATGCGGGCGACACAGTATTTCAGATGGTGCCTGTGACAGAAGATATGGTCGTGGAAAATGCCGCTCAACTAAGTCGCGATACCTTGCGGATTGGCGAGGTGGAGGAATTTGAAGTCGGCGATCAAATCCCGATCATCACCAAAGAAAAGGATTACAGCAACTTTGGTTACCTGCCGCCCAGCCGCTTAGAATGGGCTCGAGAACGCGGCCTGGAAATGGATGTGGATAATGGCGTAGTCATCGCGACCGTAGAGGCTATCAAAGACGATGAGGTAGAAATCACCGTTTCCTGGTTTAGTATACTCAATTCCTTTTTTATCATTGCCTTTGCGCCCTTTTTCTCGCGTTGGTTTGATAGTCGGTACAACCCTTCCGCAGCTTATAAATACGGCCTGGGTCTGATCATTATGGCAATTGGCTTTGGGCTCTTGGCGTGGGGATCCAGCGGGGTGGCTACTGGTGTTAAGGTAAGTATGATCTGGTTGATTTTAGCTTATTTATTCCATACGCTGGGTGAATTGTCACTTTCGCCGGTGGGACTGTCCTATGTCAGTAAATTGGTCCCTGCTCGTATGATTGCCTTTATGTTTGGAATGTGGTACCTGGCTATTGCCATTGGAAATAAGATCGCCGCTGTCGCCGGAGGTTACATAGAAACGATTCAGGAGACCTATTCGCTATCGGCTTTCTTCCTTTTATTCACCATTATTCCGGCTGTCGCCGGGATTGCTGTTATTCTTATGAACCCCTTCCTCAAGCGAATTATGCATGGTGTGAAATAGGCGTTAAACTATAAATATTACAAAAGGGTCGATCTAGCTCTCTAAGGCTGAGTCGGCCCTTTTTAATTTGATATCAAGTCTACCCACAATCTCTTGATTTAAGGTCGCATTTTTCTCTTCCTAATACAAAACAATCAATTTTGGGCTATGGAAGGGACTTCAAGATCGCAGAGTGAGCTGTTATTCCATCATCTTAAACTTTCGCCTATTTGCAACATCTAAGAAGGGATGTCGTTTTCCATTCAGCGAGTTTTTAGGTCGATTCATCTAATGAATGTAAGAAAACCAGTAAAAACTCTTTTCTTTATCTTTTGAAATCATAAATTATGAGAATACAAGCCCTATTTTATATTTTAGCCGGCCTTTTCTTCTTTTCCATTTCCGCTGAGGCGCAAACGGTGCGCGTGAAATACAAGAAATTTGTCGTCCCGGGCCAAACCGAATACGGACGCTGGGTATCCTCGCCCGCCATGAAGCGACAGATGCGCGAGCGCGAAGAGAAAATGGCCAACAGCACAGCAGAGTATTATACACTGTACACGAATGGTCGTACTTCCTTTTTTGAATATGACACCCTAATCCAGCGTCAAAAAATTGATGAGACAGACAGCTGGTGGCGTCGGATGGGCGAAGTAAAACAAAATCAGGCCAAAGATCTGCGAACTGGAGACATTACGCATCGAAGCCCTATTCTACCGGACTCGGTTTGTAGCTCAGAAAACTTCAAATCTGAATATCAGTGGAAAGCCTCAGATGGGTTTAAGGTTTTCGCGGGTCTTCCTTGCCAGAAAGTTGTACACGCGAGCGAGGAAGGGGATTCCCTCATTGTATGGTATACCCCGGAGATTCCCATGTCGGATGGACCGGAAATCTATGGAGGCGCTCCGGGCTTAATCCTTGCGGTAGAGGGAAAAGGCTTTAATTATATTGCTGAAGAGGTCGAAGTAGGCGATTTTGATATTGCGATGGATCCCATTCCGCCCAGTAAATGTTTGGAGGAGAAAGAATTTAACGAGAAAATGCGCACCGCAGCCATGAAAAAGTTCATGCAAAACTAACACACACTATGATACGTAACACCTATACTCTCAGTGGGCTGCTTTTAGCAGCTACCTTATTTCTTTCGGTCAATTTGCTACAAGCGCAAAACACAACAGCAACAGGAACAGTCTATTTTGAGACCGGTGAACCCGGGGAAGGAGCTTTCGTCCGTCTGATGACATCCGACACCACACGCATGATTGATTATGTAGAAACCGATGCGAAAGGAGAGTGGCAGATTGCACTGCCTGATGAACGGCCTCTCATTCTGCAGGTTACTTATTTTGGGTATCAAACGGCCTTTCAGCAAATCACTCAGCCCGGATCTGTGTCTGCCATTGAATTTCAATTGCAAAAACAAAGCTTTGACCTCGATGCCGTAACGGTAGAAGAAAAAGCGTTCGGTGTTCGGCGTGAAGGGGATACCCTAACATTCCGTCTGGAAACATACACCACAGGCGCCGAAAGAACTCTAGGCGATGTATTAAATCGCTTGCCAGGGATGGAGATTCGCGATGGATCTGTTTTCTATGGGGGTGAAAAAATCACTAAAATGCTCGTTCAGGGCCGCGATATTATCAATGCCAATCAACAGCTGGCTACTGAAGGAATTCGAGCCGATCAATTGAAAGAAATTAAAGTCATTGAAAATTACAAAGCGCCCAGTGAGCAGTTTCAAACCGAACGGAGCGATGATGTAGCAATGGATGTGCGATTAAAAGAGGGAGAGCTCAATAAATGGTCCGGAGAAGCTGAACTTATGGCAGGCTATCCCGGCTCAGTTAAAGCGGATGTCAGTGGATTCAACCTGGGAGATAAAATCGGTCTCAGCGGATTTGTGCGCGCCAATAATGTCGGAGAAAGGGTACTTACCTTCCGGGATATGATGAATATGCTTTCTCAGGAAAGCGGCCGTCGCTTTCGCGGCGGGCGTGGACAGCTGTTCAGCTTAGTGCCTGGCGAACTCAATATAGGGGATCAAGTACAAGCCAACCTGGATGGGATCATCAATCTCAATGCTGATATTGATGTCACAAAAACAATGAAGCTCAAGGGCTTTGTCATGGGCGCCTTTGCCCAGCGCGAATCTGAGGTGTTTTCCATCATTGATTATATCGCTGAAGACCAGACCCGAACAGAAAGAATGATTCGCGAGACCCGAACACCGCTGGGAAGTACACTTTGGAAGATCGAATGGAATGTCGATAGCACCTCTTTCCTCGAAGCTGGCGTGCCCTTTTCTCTGAATACCACCCGTGCGGATGAAACCCGACTGGGTACCTTTGGAATGCAGTCTTTTGACACTCGAAATGATGAGGATCGCTGGAGTTATAGCTTTGCGCCCTTTGCAAAATACAGAAAGAAAGTAGGTGAAGACAATTTGTGGCGTGTGGATAGCCGAATGGAAGTCAGCCGGCAGGATGGAACTCAGCTCTTTGAAGACATCTTCCCCTTTCTGGGTTTGACCCCCGCCCCCAGCGATTCCCTCTTCCGAATCACACAAAATCAGATTCTAGAAACCACCGACTTTAAAATATCCAGTAGTTACAAAATGAAATCCGGGGATTGGTTTGCTGAGCCTGCTCTCGAATATAATTTTATGGACCAACTCGTAGACCACACAGCCCCTGAAAAAGGTGCTCTCGATTTTGGTCAGCGTGATGAAATGCGTCAGCATTCAGCTATTGCCTCACTTATTGGCGGTTACGAATCGAAAGATTGGGAAGTCGCCCCATCCCTTACATTAAATTACCTCGATCGGTCTTTTCTTCAGGAAGGGAATCTGGAAGAGATCTTTCCGGGCTACGGCCTGCGGATCGTTCGCAAGTTTAATCGCGCACATACACTCACCATAAATGGGAATTATGGCCTCAGCTATCCCGATTTCAGTAATGTTTGGGGTGTCAATCAGGTCAATTCTGCAACCCAGGTTTCCACGGGAAGTTTCCCCATTGACTTGGCCCGAAAAGGATACAGTGCTTCCGCCCGCTATCACAATTTTATGGTAACCCGCCGCACATTTATATTCGCCAGTGCCTCCTATAATTACAATGAAGACGTCATTTCTAATTTTACAGAAAATTTAGGCAATTTTATTCTTAGCGGTTTCTTGCCTACACCTTCCTCTCAGAGCTTTTCCTTTAATAATTTTGTAGGGTATAATTTAGGGTTTCTCCCTATTCGATTAGAGCCCCGCATTTTTGTGAACTGGTCGGAAGGCTTTTCCACCAATGGTAAAGAGGAGTTTGCCACCGAGAGCCTCAATCAGTCTTACAGTTTTGAAATTGAATCCCGCTGGGACTATCCCCTGAATGTGGAAGTGGGACTGAGTTACAACAATAACCGAGTGGCCCGGAATCTCCAGGATCCCATCTCCTTCGAATCCTGGCAGCCTGGGATAGAGTTGGACTACAAAATTGGAAAGTTCAAGTTTCAGAGCTCCTTTGCCCTGGATCGAGCCACAGGCCGGAATGAAAGTAGTGACCTGTATTTATTGGATTTCGATATTTTTTACGACTTCAATGACTTGCCACTGACTCTCAAGTTGCAGGCTAATAACATCCTCAATTTGGATCCCCGCGAACGGGTGCGCTCCAGTTTCAACATTAATATCTCTCAAATCCAACGCTACCAGATCTTCCCCGGCTTTATCATCGCAGGGGCCACTTGGCAGTTTTAGGGAGAAGAATTTTTGGGGCCTACTCGGGCCGATGCCCCGAGTCGCTACGTTTCGCCACTCGTTCAGTTCCTCTCCTCCATCCGCCAGCCGGCGGATTCCGGAGCTTTACTCGGTCCTTGTCCGCCATTCGGCGGACTACGGACCCCTCGCCGGGCTGATAGCCCCGGCAAGGGCGGCTTCACATCGCTAGTCCGGGCATCCCGCCAGGCACAGGTGTAAAGGGTATCTCGGTTTGTAAAGACATATTATAAAAAATCCTGTTGGCATTCTTTTTGCCTGTATGTATAATAGAACCATAAACCTTTCTCATGAAAAAAGACCAGGCAAAAATATTTGGAGATGTACGCTTTTGGATGGCCTGCACTTTTATGTTATTATTTTTACTGTTCTTAGTAGTTAGATACCCTTAGGGTACTCTTTTTGCTTACTTCGAGCTTTCTATCTGTACGCCTAATATTATACTTTAATGATAAGGGATACAAAACTCGCTAACAGAAATGTAGCACTTTGCTTTTGGTAATACAGTGAATAGTATTTTATGGCCCTAATGCTTGTAGGCCACTAACTCTAATCTATAAAGTCCAGACTGAGATCCAAACTCCCAGCAGAATGTGTAAGTGCACCAATGGAAATATAATCGACGCCAGCCAATGCCACTTCACGTACATTATGCAATACAATTCCTCCGGAGGCTTCCGTTTCAAATTTTCCGTCGATGGTCTTCACGGCCTCTTTAAGTAGGGGGATTTCAAAATTGTCTAACATTATGCGATCTACACCTCCTTGTTCTAGGACCTCATGTAACTCCACCAGGTTTCTAACCTCGATGGTGATGCCCAAATCCAAATCATGGGTTTTTAAATAAGCTCCAACACGACTCACGGCCTCCTTTATGCTGCCACAAGCTTCGATATGATTATCTTTAATCATAATCCAATCGTATAAGCCATCGCGATAATTTTCTCCGCCCCCCTGTCGTACGGCACACTTATCTAAGAATCGGAGTAGGGGTGTTGTTTTTCGCGTATCTAAAATCTTTACCGGCAGATCCTCCACTTCTGCAACAAAGCGACTCGTTAAGGTCGCTACGCCACTCATTCGCTGTATCGTGTTAAGCAGGAGACGTTCTGTTAATAGTAGCGTTCTTGTATTGGCTCGCAATCGACAGGCAACCTGACCAGGTTCAATATCTGTTCCATCCGGAATAAGAGACTCAAAATAAGCCTCCGGGTCTAGCTTTTCCAGGCAGTGCTTTATGATAAATGTGCCGGACAGAACGCCTACATCTTTAACGAGTAATTCGGCAATACTTCTTTTATCGGCATCAATACATGCCAGAGAAGTATGGTCGCCACTACCTTCATCTTCGGCCAGACCACGTTCTAAAAAAGTATCAAGTAAGTTTATATCTATATCAATATCAGTCATGGGCATAAATTTCTATCTCTATGATTAAAATAGGACACCTACTCGTAAGCTTACAATGCCGAAGGTCCCTTTGGAGTCTTCTCTTTCGCCCGTACGTTGCGTTCCTTTATCTCGAGTAACGTCTATTATACTTTGCTGGTAGTAAAGTCCAAAGACAAAACTAGTTTCGGGACTCAGACTGTATTCCATACCCCCACCAAAGCCCCATGAAATATTAAAAAATCTAGTGTCTTTTGAAATATTTTCATTGGTCGAAGAGACATTAGATGCCATGATGTCTGCGCGAGATCGAGTAAGAATGCCCAAAGTGAAAATTGGTAAATGCGCATAGTAACTGATGTATCCAAACTTTCGGGTTTTCATCTTCAACCCAACGGGAATTTCAACAAATTGCATATTATAATCGATCTCTGCTCCGTCATCCAAATTATTTAGGGTGGGGAGAGAAAGTTCGGATCGGCCTAACAAGTCACCGCCAATATCGTGTTTTAGGACTCCACCGGTATTAAAGGCTAGGCCTAAGCCACCTGTGATAGCGTAATTTTCAGTGAAGTAATATTCACCCATTAGCCCAAGTTTCAGGCCGAAATTATAGCTTTCGCTGTTGATTTGATTATCGTTGGTAGACAACCACGACAATTGAGGTGAGACCTCAGGTCCAAAGCGTATATTTTTAAAACCATCCTGTGCAATGGCGGCTGCACTTGTGAAAATAACGCTAATCATGACAATAAAAAGTGAGTGTTTCATAGTTTTGTGAGTTCTAATCCTTTATATGATGCCTTTTTATTCAATCTAGGCATTCATCTTAAATGTAAGGAATTTTTAGCCAATTTACGAGGTTGAAATTAGCAAACTAATCGACGAGCTTATGTATAAACAGTGTAAATTATATCAAATGCCAACTTTATGGTGTGCGTGGATGCTTTTAGGTTTTGGTTTGGTGGCAGTTATGGGCTGCGGTAAGGAGGACAGCTCGCCGGACGTGTCCTCCATTGAGGTGGACCTGGCTTTTATTCGTTTTGATAGTTTACTTTTTGATCTAGAGTCATCAAAAAATGTTGAGGATTTTCGAAATATTCAGTCAAAACACCCGGTGTTCACAGATTTATATGTCCACCGCATACTTGGATTTCCTCAAAAAGAGGATAGTCTGACACATAAAAAACTCGTAGAAATTGCTAATGCTACCGCGATTCAAGCTCTTAGAGACTCGATTTACGACCAATTTGCTGACATGCGGGATGTAAAATCCAATTTCCGGGACGCCTTCAGATATTATCAGTACTACTTTCCTGAATTTACAGTACCCGATGTATATTTTTGCTTCACTGAATTTGCGGTAGGGACTTTTTTATTTGAGACGGAAGATGGTAAGGATGCCTTAGGCTTGAGTTTAGATATGTTTTTGGGCTCCTCATTTCCCTATAGTCTCATTGCTCCCAATAAAACCACTTTTTCTGAATATCTTATTCGCACCTTCACACCGGAGCATATGATTCGAAAATCTCTCGAGGTGCTTATCGCTGATAAAACAGACGGGATAAAGGACACACGATTACTGGATTATATGGTAGACCGAGGTCGAACTTTATATTTGATCAAAAAGCTCGTTCCCAGTATGCCCGATAGTATACTGTTTGAATATACGGCGGAGCAAGTGGAGTGGTGCCGAGAAAATGAGTTAGCTATGTGGGCGCACATACTAGATAAGGAGTTATTGTATGAGCGCAAAATGCGGCTGATCAACTCCATGGTCTCACCGGCACCCTCAACGATGGGCATGCCTCCGGAATCTCCTGGAAGAACAGCTGATTTTTTGGGGTATCAACTTATTGATCAATATGTAGAGCATACCGAAAGCACATTATCAGATCTCTTGACAATAACGGAGGCGCAGGATATTCTTCGAGCGTCTCGCTATAAAGGGCAAAATATAGAGTAGTTTAATGGCTTCGATGTTTAAGTCGTTCAGCTCCTAAAGCTGAAATTGACATGCATCCCGAAAGAAACATATTCTGTTCCAACTCGGCTTGATAGTATCGCAAAAGATGTCGTATTCCCTTTTCTCCAGCCAGAGCGAGGGCCATTACATAAGGTCGACCAATACCAACCGCTGTAGCTCCGAGGCAGAGTGCTTTCATCGCATCGGCGCCGGATCGAATACCACTATCAAAAAAAAGTGGATAATCGTTTCCGACTAATTTGCGAATAGCTATTAAAGACTGAAGCGAAGCCTGAGCACCATCAACTTGCCGACCCCCGTGATTTGAAATATATAGGCCATCTACTCCCAAATCGATGGCCTTTTGCGCATCTGCTTCTGATTGAATACCTTTTAAAATAATAGGTAAGTCCGTGTATTCCCGTAAACGCAGGATATCGTCCCAGGACAGGTTCGAACGTGAAAATATATCAATAAAGGTTTGAACGGCTAGAGTAGGACGAGAAGATATCCACTTTTTCCATCCTCCGGGATAGTGTTTTTTCTGTCGCCATAGCGTTTTCAAGGTAGTTAGCGTTACAGAAGGCTTTAATTCGGAGGCTTGCTTTTCACTGGACCTCTCATCCAGTAGGTTTTGAAATACAGGGTCGGATGTATATTGAGCGATACCTTGCCCTCTTAAAAAAGGAAGGAAGCCCAAATCTAAGTCGCGCCGACGCCATCCCAGACGAGTGGTGTCCAGTGTTACTACAATGGCCGAACAGCCGCAATTTTCTGCGCGTTGCACTAGACTCTGTACTAAATCTTGAGATTTACTATAATACAATTGAAAATACCGCTCAGCCTGCCCCATCTCTTTAGCACAGGCCTCCATGGATTCGCTAGCTTGATTGGAAAACAAATTGGGAACGCCTTCCGCAGCAGCAGCGCGCGCTGCTGCCAGATCTCCTTTGGGATATGCCATATCAAGCACACCGATGGGTGCAAGGAAAAAAGGTGATTTATGTACTTTCCCTAAAAACTCAGTGGAGAGGTCTACATTTTTCTCCCCGGGTAACATAGTGGGTTCGATTTCCCATTCCATGAAGGCTCGACGATTTGAGAACTTGGTTTCTTCGCGGCCGGCTCCGCCTGCGACATAGGTATAAGCTTCGGGACTGAGTTTTTCTTTAGCAGCTTTTCGCATCCCTTCATAGGACATGGGAATCGGAGGTTTTGCCCCGGAGATCCCTTTGATGTAGATGCGTTTTTGTTCAGTTCTAGATATCGAGCTCATTTTTATAACTGATTTAATGGAAATTTTTACCTAAATCAATCTACAGTGCCCAGTATGTTGCAGGGCGAACAATCCGTTCAAAAATATCAAATATTTGCTGTATCTATGTATATAAAGACAAATAATGGTACGAACGGCAGTTTTACGGTGGTCAAATCTCAGTTTTGCTGGATTTGCGTGTTGTGGGGGAATTGGGATTCTCTTGTTTTCTTCTGAATGGGCGTTATCCGGTTTTGAACAGGCTATTTATTTTTCATTTTTCATATCCTTTGCGTTTGCTTTTTTTTTGTTTAGTCGCACTTATCCCATAAAAGAAAAGATTAGGACCGTATACCGGACGCGCTGGTTCATGATAGCTAACGGGGTGATTCTTTTGCTTTTCTGTCTTTATATGGGATTTATATATCAACAATTGAATAGCGAACCCCGGCTCATGTTGGATGCAAAAGGTACCCATGCTCGAATTTATCGAGTAGATCCCGAAGGTTACCGGAAGCAACGAAAAATTTACTATACTTTCGAAGTGGAAGGTGAGCGTTATATGGGCGTTGAAAATCAGTCGGACCCTACGCACCGGATCGGAGACTCAGTGCGTATAGTTTTTTCTCAAGGCCAGCCATCTAATAATCGAGTGCTGAAATAAGCCGACCCTACCGTCATCGGATGAGGTTTTGATTCTTTATATCTAAAATTCTGCCTATATTAAGGCTGCATTAAATCGAATCATGGAGGAATTTTTGGACTTTATCATTGTGGAGTGGACGTCTGTCACAATCACTCTACGCGGCGTAATTGCCTTATTTTTAGTTTTGTTGGGGCTTTTTTCTCTACGTCAGCTGACGTTTGGGTATCTGCTACCTCTTTTATTTTACTATCAGGAGATTAAGTCAAATATGCGCCGTAAAATTCGGCTTTTATTGACTTCGCTTTTTATCATCCTGGGGCTCTTTGGAGCCATGTGGAGTCTGAGTCTGGATTACGACCTAATCCCGGGCGCTCGAACAGAATTGAAAATCACAACCTTACTCAAACTCAGTCTTTTTATAGTTCTAGCTCGAGTTTTGGATAATATTCTTTCTGAGGTTTTTGAAATGGCTTTCAATAGGGACCAAAGTATAAAGACCTTAGAGAATGTAACCCACGGATCGAAAGCCAAACCGAATCGAACCATCCAAACTGCGGTCTACATTCTAGTTCTCATTTTTATTTTAAGAAATTTTAATTGGGACATTCAGCTATTCAGTTTTTCAGAGGGCAATTTTCAGTTCTTTTTGACGGATATCTTGTTCCTGGTGTTAATTTTCATTTTCGCTCGGCTCTTTTCCTGGGTGTTAACGAGAATCTTATTAGTACCTTATTATAAAAACCGATCAGTAGATGTGGGTACGCAATATGCCATCAACCAATTGATTACCTACATCATTTTTGTGTTGGCTTTCTTTGTGGCCATTGAAAGCCTAGGTGTTCGTTTTGCCCTCATTTGGGGTAGTGCTGCCGCTTTATTAGTGGGAGTGGGGCTTGGATTACAGCAAACTTTTAATGACTTGACCTCGGGAATAATTCTACTTTTCGAGCGATCTATCGAGGTGGGTAATGTGGTTGACCTGCACGGGACGATCGGAATCGTTCGTAAAATTGGATTGCGAACCTCTCAGGTTGAGACACGAGATAATGTCATTATATTGGTGCCCAATTCGAAGTTTATTGTCGATGAGGTAACCAACTGGAGCCACTATGATGATAAGGCACGCTTTCAATTGGACGTAGGGGTAGCTTATGGATCTGACACAGAAAAAGTGCGCGACATCTTAATATCGGTTGCGAAGGATAATGCATTTGTACTAGACCAGCCTTCTCCTACCGTAAATTTTGCTGATTTTGGCGAATCCTCTCTGGATTTTACCTTACATTTTTGGTCGAGAAATTTTATGTTTATCGAACGCATAAAAAGCGATTTGCGCTTTGAGGTCGATAGGCTGTTCCGTGAAAATGAGGTTACTATTCCTTTCCCCCAGCGAGATCTTTGGGTGCAGTCCATACCGGATCGAAAAGAGTAAGCTCAATTCGAGGAACTGAGTCTTACAATTTTTTACTGATTTGACACTTTAAACCATCGGTTTAAGCTCAAATAGTTTATGCTACCGGTTTGGTATCTAAACTGGACTTATTTGATTCAAGATTTATAGTGCCTGGATTAGCCCTTATTTGACTTGTTGCGTCCCCCTTTCCGGTGTGATTTTTTTGAATAATGCGAGGATTTCCCGCCATGATTTTTACGACCAGAACGGCCATATTTTTTTCGTTTGGACGATCCTTTACCTCTGCCACGGCCTCTACTACCTCTGCCACCTCCGCCTCCGCCGGCTTGGAAATCCGCATTGAGGTCTCTATTATTTTTCCGATCTTGAATTTGAGCCATTTCAAGCGCTAGCAGCTTAGCAATAAGTTCTTCCTTTGTAAGCCCTGCGAATAGGGTGTTGACATAATCTAACCACTCTTCAGGCACTGTTTGCTTTGGCTTGGCTGTCAAGGCATCTTGTGCCCACTGCGTAATCCGGGATTTGATAACATGGTCAGCTCCAGGAATATTTAGCGGGGTGAAATTTATGCTTAGTGTGCGCTCTAATTGCAATAAGCGATTCTTTTCTCGTTGGCCTACTAAGGCAATAGATACTCCTTCTTTGCCGGCTCGGGCTGTTCGACCACTTCGGTGCGTGTAATATGCAGACTCATCAGATAAACTGTGATGGAACACGTGGCTGATATCATCTACGTCAATTCCACGGGCAGCAACATCTGTGGCTACCAATGTATTTACAGCTTTTTTACGGAAACTACTCATGACTCTATCACGTTGGTTTTGAGATAAGTCTCCATGAATTGCTGCGGCTGCATGTCCACGTTCTGAGAGTTCTTCGGCTAACTGCTGAGTATCTCTTCGCGTTCTGCAAAAAACAAGCGATCGCATATCTGCATTTGCGTCCAGAAACCGTGTCAGGGCTTCCGTTTTATCTCTACGATCGACAATAATGTAACGGTGTTCTATATTTTCATTTCCTTCCTGGTCTGCATTTACCTGCACTTCTAACGGATCGTGCATATATTTCTTCACGATTTGACGGATGTCTTTGGCCATGGTGGCAGAAAATAACCAGGTATGTTTTTCAGCGGGCGTAAAGCTCAAAATTTTGTCGAGATCCTCCTTGAATCCCATGTTAAGCATTTCGTCAGCTTCGTCCAGCACGACCCATTCGATTTGATCGAGATGGACCGCTCTTCTTTTGATAAGGTCCAATAACCGGCCCGGTGTCGCTATAATAATGTGGATCGGTTTCTTCAGCGCCTGAATTTGTTTTCCAATAGGTGCGCCTCCATAAACGGGCAGGACGCGGAGTCCTTTAGTATACTTACTAAAAGCCTGTAGCTGATCTGCTATTTGTTTTCCCAGTTCCCGAGTGGGAGCAAGTATAAGCGCTTGCGTTTGAGGTAAATTAGCATCTAAGTGCTCAATGAGGGGCAAGCCAAAGGCTGCCGTTTTTCCAGTTCCTGTTTGAGCAAGTCCGATAAAATTGCGAGGGTGGGCAAGTAAGGCGGGAATGCTTTGTTCTTGAATTTCGGTAGCGGATTCAAAACCGAGTTCGGCGACCGCTTTAAGGATAGGCCCAGATAGACCTAACTGTTTGAATGTTGTCAATACAATGGTATTTAAATGAGGGCGCAAAGGTAAGCAAATAAAAGCGAATGACGCGCTGAGCCTCAAAAACTTATAGAATTACTCGTGACGGAGGGCATCAATGGGGTCCAGACGAGCTGCTTTTTCGGCTGGATATAATCCTGAAATCAAGCCGACAATGATACAAACTACTAATGCTAAACTCATCCAGAGCCAAGGTATGATAAAGGGTGTGCCTAAAAACAGGGTGACCAGGTTACCGGCTAGAACGCCGAGTATGATTCCGAGTATACCTCCAAATACGCAAATTACGATGGCTTCGGTGAGAAATTGATAGCGAATATGGTCTCGATTGGCTCCTATGGCTTTAGAGATACCAATTTCCTTTGTACGTTCGGTTACAGAAACGAGCATAATATTCATCAGCCCGATAGCTGCTCCCAGGATGGTCATAATTCCTATGGCAATCGTTCCCAACCGTATTTTGACGGTGTTTTCTCGAATGGCATTGACGAGGTCGTCGCTTTGTCTAATTTCAAAATCATTGGACTCAAAACTGCGCAAAGCTCGCACATTTCGCATGGTTCCTATGGCTTCCGAAATAAGGCCATCAAGCAAGTCCTGCTGTGGGGCAGCTACGGCAATGGAATAGTTAGTTCGGGAACTGGCGTATAATTGGCGCACGCGCTGAAGTGGCACGTAGATACTGGCATCTGCACTGGATCCCGGATTGAGGCCGCCGCCCTGCGGCTGGATAGTACCTACGACTAATAGCTTATGGCCATCGGCCAGGATATATGAGCCTACAGCCTTATCGGCTTGCCCATCGTATAAAGTTCGAACAATACTTTCCCCAAGGACAGCAACCGGCCGGCCGCTTTCAATCTCGGTGGGATTGAAATACCGACCCTTCTCTATTTCCATGCCGTATAGGCGCAATTGATTTTCATCTGCACCAATGATTCGTAGTGTGGGATTGCTTTTTTCATCTTCGTACTGTGCTTCTACTCCCCGTCGGCCGGTAAATGAAAGGGCCACATAGCCCCGGGAATCGAACTGTTCTTTAAAAGCCTGGGCTTCGCGAAAACTAATCGGTTCTGCTCGCTTCGTGACCCGACCCTCCGAGCGGGAAGAAATCTCTGTGTTTGCAGGGCGGATGCTGAATGAATTTGCACCTAAACTGCTGAAACTATCGCCCATGGAAAATATAATCGCATCAATAGCTGTCAGAATACCGACAAGGGCCAAAATTCCGAAACTAATAATAAGCATGGTCAAACCTGCTCGCAGCATATTGCCACGCAGTGCACGTATGGCCATTTTGATATTTTCAAGGCTACTCATGAGTTACTTTTCAACGGTATCTGCAAGTAACAACATTTATTTGAGCTATGAAATCTACAGTGGTTCAGTTAGTCTATGATTCCGGGGTATTAATCTAAAATCTAGCATATAGCGCTTCTTACACCCTTGATTTTTAGTGAAGAGTGTCCATACCTCTCGAGTTAGAGGTGCATTTCTTTCGCGCCAGGGGGCGACAGGGCCGGAGCGAAGCGATCGGGTCCCGAGGATCGCCGACGGCGAACTCGAGGACGGAACCCCGAAAGCACGCGGTGCCGCCTTAATCGCTTTGCGAAAGAGGCGGCAGGCGCCCAAAAACTCTTTAAGAATCCAGCCAAACAGTGGGGATATTATGATCGGCTGCGTACCTTTGGGAAAAGTACTGAAATGAAATACATTCTCCTCATCGCTATTCTGTACCTGGTCTATCGCTTTTATGTGCGGTCGCGTCCTACTATAGAATCGGGGCCGGATGATGGAACGACCTACATTGATTATGAAGAAATCGAAGATGATGAAGAGTGAACAGAAAAATACGGAAGGATCTATATCGGATTATATTATAGAGAATAATCAACAGTTTTTAGTGATGAACAAGCCGGGTGGGATGCCGGCGCAGGACGATGGAACAAAAGATAGCTCCTTGCATCAACTTGCCGAGATTTATTGCAAGCATCCGGTCAAAGTGGTGCATCGGATAGATAGGCCGAGTTCGGGGCTGGTTGTGCTGGCGAAAAATAAAAAGGCAGCGATGGAGCTGAGCCGTCAATGGAAGACGCGCGATATATCTAAATTTTATCTCGCGGTGGTTTCAAAGAAGGGTAAAATAAAAGAGGGGAAGTGGGAAGATCTGTTGTGGCACAATCGCAAGAACAATAAATCGTATGTGGTAGATCAGATGGACGATGGTGCGAAGTTGGCTGAAATGGAGGTAGAGGTGCTGGGAGAAATAGACCGCTACCGGCTCTTGGGTATCAAATTGATTACCGGGCGGCATCATCAGATTCGTGCTCAATTGAGCCATGCGGGATTTCCGATTAAGGGTGATGTCAAATATGGGGCGCGTCGCGGACATAAAGACCGGAGCATACGGCTGCATGCGCAGCAATTACAACTGTCGCACCCGGTGAGTGGCGAGCGCGTATCTCTGCAGTCGGCCGTTCCCGATGATGGCGTTTGGCGGGCCTTTGATGAGAAATTACCTGATTTACGTCTTTTCGAAGATCTTTCTGAGAGTAAGTAGCAGGGATGTGTCTTGCTGGTGGGTGAATAAAATGATCTAGTCCCTGCTTGTTCTAAAGACTACTTTTTTGGGCTCTATCTATTTGAAACCAGATCGGTACTCATTGACCGATGGAGTAAGAGGCTATGCCGGGAATGGCCAGATACTTTGCGGATTTCTCTACAAGACCCATTTATTTATGCCAGGTAAATTGGCGGCCAGAGTAAGGCCCAATGATATTGAAGGTGAATTCAGTGATGGAGTTATTGTGCAGATTCAGTTCTAACAGTTATACGTTCTGATTTAATCCAAATTAGATTGTAATTTATGAGCGTTAGAAAAGTAGTTCTCTATTTTTTATTCCCAATCTTTAGTTGGTGGCTTTTTTTGAACTCCTGAACTTCCTGGTACGTCTCCAATTGTAATGCTTTTATTAGTTCCAGCCAGGGAATCTTACCCGCGTGATAGTACTGGATCAACTCGTTTTCTAATTTGTTAAAGTCATCGTTGTTCTGGATTTGAAAGTAGGTTTTGATTTTTTGCCCGTCCTTTAAGTACAAACGACACCAGTTGTGTGTTCCTGTTGAGTCTGTGAGGTTGAACTCGAATAGACTTGAATCCCTCTTGCCAATATAATCCGTCGCATTGAGTTTGAGGCTTTCGATTTGAGAGATAGGGAAGACTTTGTTGTTGATTCTTATGTGGTCCGCATTAAATTCAATTTGACCCGATAACTCCCCTTTTAAGTTTTGTGTACTTTTCATTCGAAAAAAATTAAAAAAAACGACAAGACAAAAGCCGAAGAAAAACACAAAAAGCCCTACTAAATCAAGTGTACCTTCCCGACCAAAAAATCCGCCTAGGATTGTAATAAGAGTAGATATAGCAAGAAAAAAAAAGATAATATCTTTGATTGAAAGCTTAGAGGAATTGTACTTTTCTAATATTTGGAACTGATTATATTTCATCTTGTAGCGGATCTATCGGAGGAAGCATATACCTCCAACTCTTTTGGAAATATACAGACTATTGGACAAAAGTTGATCGATCTGTTGAAATTATTCCTGTGGATATGTTTGAGTTAGGATAGGGTCGGAGAAACTAGTCATTTGCGGATCAGAGTGCTCCAAGGCAAGGCGTATGGCTACATCTAGCATAGTATTTACGGCAATACCAATGGCCCCAGTATTTTTATCCACAAGATGTAGCCCAATATTCCGCCCAGCAGGCCACTTCCAATAAAGGTGAATCTAAGAGGTAAGGGGATAATTTTGAAAATTACAAATATTGAAACGAAAAGGCCCAGCAATCCCAAAATGATGGATACCGTACCCTCCCCGAGATTTAGGTAATATGAAATGTATCGTTCATCACCTCCAAAATAGCTTCCGTCCGGAGAAATAAGTTCCATGCTGACGGACATGAAGAGGTTAAATACCTCTCTTAGCCAAAAAAGTGACAAAAACACGGCCAGCCAATCCACGCCCTCTAATCCATAAGTATGAATACGTCTCCTTCGCAAACAGAGAATCGTCAAGCCAAGTAATCCGGTTAGTAGGGTTTGTGCCGGACCACCTATTCGGATCCAGAACCTCTCTGCCTGTAGTCTTTCCATTCCGCTTATATATTCTTCTTTTCTTTCAAATGGTGCTCCACTTTCCACTTCACTTTTATGGTTGGAATAGATTTTCACGAGCTCGGGGTACTTTTGTTCTATATCATAATTCATACTGCCGTAATGCAGCGTGGTCTCGTATCCCAGATATTTAGCTACGGCGATGTGCCCATATTCGTGAGTCAGTGCTCCAATGATTGTAAACGCCACAAATGCGATGGTCTGGATGAGGAAAGCTTTTCGATGAAAGGATAGCATCATACGATATTAAAATATCTGTCCGATTAAATCACCGCCTGGGTGGCCATGCGTCTGATTATTGGAAAGATACGAAGAAATGGGACGTAAGATATATGTCTCCTTATTTTACACTATTAGCCTAGCTTGGAGCATTAGTGTCAAAAAAAGCGTGATGTCTTACAGGTTTTTTATACTCTTGTTTTTCGCTACTGTAATTACTACGTTTCCTGTTTTTTCTCCTCTGATTACATACTTGTAAGCCGCAGATATATCTTTTAATGGATATTCTCTGTCAATCACCGGCTTAAACTGTCCTTTCTCTAAATGGTTAATGATATAGGGTATTGTTTTACTCTTGTCAAGTGGTATAGGAAATATTACTTTCTGACTTTTTATTGAATTAAATATAGGGTAGAAAATATTTTGAGCATAAGGTCCCAATTCAGAGGAAATGTAAACCCCGTTTTTATTTAATATTGATTTACACTTACCCAATGTACTTTTACCTACTGTATCAAAAACAAAATCATACTTTTCCTTTGAATCAGTAAAGTCTTCTTTGGTGTAATCAATAATTTCGTCAGCACCCAGTGACTGCAGTAGTTGGATGTTTTTAGTATTGCAGGTGGCGGCTATTTTAACATCATATTGCCTGACAAACTGTAGGAGAGCAGAGCCAATCCCTCCGGTTGCTCCATTTATGAGAATGCTTTGTCCAGATTTGATATTTACTTTATGAAGAATAGAGTACCCGTAATGTGCTCCTTCTAAACTTGCGACTGCTGTTTTGAAATCAATCCTTTTTGGAATAGTGAATATATTTTCCTCACCGGTTGTTAAGTATTCCGCTTGAGATTCTGAGCCTGTGTCATTAAAACCAAATACCCGATCTCCGATATTAACGGAGTTAATATTTTTACCGATCGAAATTATTTCTCCGGCAAAATCCGTCCCCAAAATGATTTTTCTCGGTTTTAATAACCCAAGGACAAATCGCATGATAAATGGTGAAGCTGTTAGGTTTGCACAATCTGTCCTATTGACAGTGGTAGCATAAACCTTAACTAATACTTCATTGTCGTTTGGTTTTGGTTTCTCAAGCTGCTCAAGTCTTATTTGGCCGGGATAGCAATAATTTCTCCGTATTGCTGCTTTCATTTATACCTTTTTTATTTTCAAATGGGGTCCGGCAAATGGCAGATCTATCACAGCCTAAAGATAGTTGGCTTTGGCATAGTTGTGCATAATCCTCCCTCAATTATTCATCCTACTTAAATCTTTACTAATTCTTCTAAAACCTGTAGTTTGGATAAATTAGCATCGATTCTGTATGTTTTGATGGATGGAACTCCTGGGCCAGCTGGCATATCCTGAAAGAATTATTCTTCCCAGCTTTGACCATTTTCTTCCATAAAAAGATTCAGTTGAAGCGCTAAATCTTAACTTTTTATGTTCAAATTATGATTCTTTACTTAGGATAGCCCATTCTTGCAGGCGGCCATTTATTCATCTTTTCTCGCCAGGTAAAATCCGTAACTGTAGTAATCCTTGAATTTTTGATATAATTCGATTTCAGCTTGACTATCTGCAACTATTTTTCTGGCGAGTGCTGAATAGTTGTTGCGTTTCAGAAAATCCTCAAATCGCGATTGCAGGGGTTTGTAATAGTTCTCAATCCAACTATCCGGACTTAAATAAAAATATCCCACCAGAGTATATCCATTATTTTCCAATTGCCTGATTTTCTTTGAAGCAGTAGCAATTTCCGGGTATTCTGCTTTCCAAAAATCTTCAATTTCCTTGGGTCGAAATGGAGTTATCCAAGTGATTTCACTTACAGCTAAATAACCCCCGACTTTCAAATAGTCTTTCCATTGGTTCAGGCCGTTTTCAAATCCGATGTTGTAAATCGCTCCCTCTGACCAAATCAGGTCAAATTGTTCTTTGTCAAAAGGCAAATCGTCCATGGATTTTTCAAGCGTTACGATTTTGTCTTTCAAGCCTAAGTTTTGAGCTTTTTCATCGAGTTCCATTAAAAACTCTGGAAACAAGTCAACTGCGGTTATTTGTCCGTTCAAGTTTTTGGCCAGTGAAATTGTCTGTCCCCCTGCACCGCACCCAATGTCAGCTATTTTTAAGGTTTGGTCAGTCGGTAGACTCAAAAATTCAAGCGCTTTTAGGGTGTCATTTTCACTTCCCGGACCTTGTCTTTCCGAATTTTTATGTAAGTCGATGATGAGTTCTAACTCGGTCATTTGCTCAATTTTTTAGTTTGCACACTTGCCCAGGCGGCTATACTTCCTTCCTCCGGAAAGATACGAAGGATTTCATGCTGCTCCTATCAATATGAACAATGCTACCGGTTTCTGGCATACGATCCGGTAAATATTGTCTCAGAGATACGGTCTAGCAGGAAGAAGTTAACAAACATTGTGGGTTGGTAAAAATCGTGATTTATAAATACAAAGTGTCGATGACATACATAATGAATAATGATCTTTCACCTTTAAATGGAAATTTAGTCATCAACACTTCTACCTTCCCTCTTTTCTTTCGAACCCATCTTCACTTGATGTATAATGAAGCCGCCGAGGATACTCATTATTAAGGCTGTTCCAAAAAACTTAATGGGTTCTACAATGAATTTTTTCTCCTCATTTCCCAATTCCATAATAAAACTAACAAAAACAATGATCACGAAAGTTGAGATGATTTCTTTGATTAAGTTATTCATGGGTAATGAGTTTTTTTGGTTCCTTACATTTACCTTTTGGGAGTGAAACTATGCACGGCTAAGCGACCAATTGAAATATACGAAGAATTTAGGTAAAGGATGGCTATCGCCCATTGATCTCATTTCGTGGTAGGCGGAGCGCGATGGGATTGATCTTGGTTACACATATGCTGGTGCGGTTTTAGAGCGCATTCTTGCAAGTAGAGAATGAAGCTGACTGTAGATCAAGAACACCAGATTGTGTTGGTTCAATTTAACTAACATATGCTGTATAGATTGTTACCAGCCATTTTTTAGCTTTTCAGTTTTAATTTCTTCAAAAATTTCATTTTCACCTTGCTCATCGCTGCCAACGGTCATTAAAAGATATTGGGCCTTATCCAGGTATTCTTTTGATTTATCTTTGTCTTTATCGAAAGTTAACTCATAGAGGTATAGATAAAACTCATAATAATTTGGATAGTATTCTATCCCAAGCTTATACACTTCAGTCGTCAAATCCTTATAATCGCTACTCCAATACCTTGAAGCTATTCCATTAATTTCTGCTATTTCAGGTGGGTAGAAATGATTGCCAATTTGAGATGCCTTTAATACCTTTTGCATTTCTTGATGGGCCATTTCAGGTACATGTATTAGTTTATATTCTTCGTTTACTCGGGCAATTCCCGAATAGCGACTACTAAATTTTTCGAAAACTCTTGTTAAAAGCATTGGTGTTGATACGATGGGTACTGCATTATGAGCAGAATAGTCGGCTTCAAATACATGGATTGAACTGAAGAAATCAGGGTGTTTTTCTTTTAGTAGATCGTAGTTTTTCCTGTGATAGTAATCTTTGTCTTTGGTAATCCCACCAATGCTTATAAAAATTTTGTCTTTATCTATTTCATGATTCTCTTGCAAACTGCTTACCAACAATTCCATCTCATCAAGTGGTGTATTCGCAATTACGGTAGTATAAAAACCGGGATGCTTGTAGTACGAATAGAGCGAAAATGAGGCGGAAAAGGAATGTCCAATAATTACCTTGAATTCATTTGGACTGTATTTTATTAGCTCCTTTTCTAATTCTTCCGTGATGAAAATATCAAGGGCTAATTCAGTTTTTAAATCTATAATACCACACTCTTTATTTCGGTTTTTATGAGGAATTATCACAATCAGCGCATTTGGAATTTCGTGTGTGTATTGTAGGTATTGGATATCTGAAAGTAGCGGGTTGACAAACCACTCATGCTGTCCATCCAGTAAATAGATAACTGGGAGTTTTACAGATTCTGATTTGTATTTGTAATGCGCTGGTTTTTGAATATAGACAGTCTTTTTTCCCTTGAAAGCAGTGGAGTAAAATGAAATCGTGTCTATTTCCTGTCCATATATAATGCCCGACATTATGAGTAGCAAAAGCAGGTAAGTGATTTTCATTTTCGTATAGTTTTCTTCAGTATTAAGCGATCAAAATGCCAATTGTATTTTACTTATTGAGCTCACAGGTTTCAGGATTCAATTCAACTTGTATGGTATTATGGTGAAAATTGTATGCCTTCAAAGCTCTTAAAGCATTTTGGCGAACTTGATCTATTTGTTCGTATTCTGTGATGTGCTCTAGAACCATGTGTGTGGTAAGTACATGGCGTTCCGCGTCTAGCGACCAAACATGTGTGTGATGTATAGATTGCACGTGTTTAACGTCCTGCAACTCCTCTTTTATTTCATCCAGGTCAATATCCAACGGGACACCTTGTAATAGTAAGTAAACTGTATCATAAAGTCTTTTTCCCACACCATATAGAATAAATAAAGTAATGGCAATAGATAGGGCCGGGTCAAGGAAATACCAGTCTTTGAATTGTAGAATGATGGAAACAATGAGGACTCCCACCCAGCCTAGGACATCCTCTAATAGATGCCAGCTTATCACCTTTTCATTAAGTGATTTTGCATCTTTAGTGCGCCAGGCTGCATAGCCATTTGCTGCAACTCCTATTATTGCGATGCCCATCATCCAAAAGGACTTTACCGCTTCCGTATTTTGAAAGCGTTGCACAGCTTCAAAAATAATATAAGCCGACCCGCCGATCAGTACAACTGCATTTATCAGCGCACCTAGCAATCGGAAGCGGGCAAAACCAAAGCTGAATGTTCTAGTAGCTTCTTTTTTGGAGGCTTTGTTTTCCAGATACCAAGCAAGCCCCAGCGAAAGGCTGTCGCCCAGATCATGTAGCGCATCGGAGATAATGGCAATACTATTGGTAAAAAAACCGCCGATTATTTCAAGACAGGTAAACCCTAAATTCGTAAAGAAAGCTAATTTCAGGTTTTTCGTGTTATTTTTTTTGGGGTGGGAATGTGCCATTAGCTTTTAGTTACGGACTTCTATTTCTAAGCCTCTAAGGTGTTTTCTTCATCAAAACACGTCATTTTCTTACTTGTCTGGGGCTTCATAACATCAGTCACAAGTTCATGCCATTTTTTACCAAGAATAGCCACCTTTTTTAGCTTGTCTGCGTTTGCATGTCAAATTTTAATTCCGCCAGGATGCATGGTGAGTCCAGCCTTCAAAATTTTTCATCTGGAAGTACAATCTGAATTCTTCATTCAACCTTCCTTTCTATTTGTCATTACTTCGATCTTTCCTTTTTTCTTTCGGACTACTCTTCCACCAATTTAAAATTAGGCCACCTATGATACTCATGATTATCGCTACTCCAAAAAACCTAATTTGTTTCGCAAAGAAACTTTTCTCCTCTACTCCAAATTCGATAATCACATTTACAATCACAATGATTACGAAAATTGAAATGATCTCTTTGATTAAGTTACTCATAAGACATATTTTTTAATCCTTTATTTTTGCTTTAGGGTGCAAACGGTCGGATGTCTAATTAGCCGTCAACTGTAAAGATACAAAGTATTTCCCCTCAGGAGATCTCATCATAGAGAACAGAGGGGGCAAGAATGCTGTAAGGTAGGGCTATAACGAGTTGAGGTACAAGTCCATTAGAATCTATTCTTTTGTGTGTGTGGTATTCATTCTTTCACAATTTTTCCTGAATAATAGGGGGCCGAACCACTGGCACTTTAGTTGGTGAGCTGCTTACTTGATCGAATTGCTTCAAATCAAAAAAAGATATCCTGATTTTAACAAGATACTCGTCTAGGCTGAGCCGAGACGAGTATCTGAAAGGTTTAGACGACTATCCTATTGTTTTTGGAGGTTTTCTTGGCCAATTCCTAAAAGTGCTCCCTGCAATCTGATGACTCCAATTTGCAGTGGATTGAAAAGAAATAAGCTTATTTCTTAAGTAAGTCACGTATTTCCGCAAGTAATTGCTCATTTTTAGGCGGAGGTGGTGCTTGTTCTGGAGCTTCTTCTTGCTTCTTTTTCATATTGTTCATTCCACGAATTACCATGAAAATAGCAAATGCTATGATAAGAAAATCAATAATGGAAATTACAAAGCTTCCATAATTTATAGCAACGGCTTCTGTAACTACTTCTCCATTTTCCATTACAGCACCTTCAAGCACATACTTGAGATCGCTGAAGTCAACTCCCCCCAGAAGCATGCCAATTGGTGGCATTATAACATCAGCCACAAAGGATGATACTATTTTGCCAAATGCTGTACCAAGCACAATGCCGACTGCCATATCAACGACATTGCCTCTCATAGCAAATTCTTTAAACTCCTTCATCATTCCCATAAATGCATAGTTTTAGTGATTTATAATATTCTTTGGCAAATTACTTAACAGTTAAATTTATTAGCCACTAAGCATTGCCAAATATATATATAAAATTATATGTTTATAATAAACACAACAAAATTTCGAAAATTATTTGCTTTGGGTACTTCTTGGAAAAGAGTCTTATGCCTAAGCTGTTAAGAATTACATTAATGAATAATGATTATTTTATAGCTCGGCAAGGAATTACATTTTCAAATGGATCAAGTGGCCATCTAAGATATAGCGGTTGATGAAGTCCGGAGACCTTTGAATTCCTTATGAGTCGTACCTATTATTAGGACTTGGTTTTAATCTTCCTCTTCTAATTCAAAGATTTCGTTTACACTTTTATCAAATACTTTAGATATTTTCAAAGCAAGTACAGTTGATGGGACATATCTATTTTTTTCAATAGAATTGATAGTTTGTCGTGAGACACCAATTTGCTTAGCTAAAGCTTCTTGAGTTAAGTCCCTTGTGGCTCGCTGTACTTTAATTGTATTCTTCACTACCTACTCTTTTTCATTATATACTTTATAATAAAATAAAATAGAAACATACTAATCAAAAGCTCTATGGCTCCTTTTCCTGTTAAGAAACTGTCGCCAAACAAAAAATGAATCAAGGGCTCTACAATCACTATTGTGACTCCATATATAAAGGAAGCGGCAAATGCTTTTAGTCTAATTCTCATGGTAAGCTCGTCCTCTATCTTATCCCTTGTAATCACTAACATGAGCAGGGAGATTAAAAAAACGGATTGAGCTATACTAGCAATAATTTCTTTATCAATTGCGATCACCTTTAAAATGGATAGTAGCACTAATAATCCACTAAGTACCATTATTCCGAATGCTACTTTTTTGAACATTTCTGGCAATAAGCTTAAATCTTGTTGAATTTTTTTCATCGTTCTGCGTTTAAAATGTAAAGTTTGCTTTTCTAAAAGACAAATATACTTTACATAAATGACAATTTCAAATGAGAAGAGTTTTAACTTCAAATCGCAGTACAACTGCAGGTATCCTGGTCTAAAATCACCTATTGCCGGTACAAGAGTGTTCTAACGTACCCTCTTAGTGCGTCCGACTATTCTGCCTGGAAAGATACGAAGGAATAGTGTTGACCTTTTCAAGATGAACCATGCTATCCCTTTTGGACATATGATCCGGTCAAAATGGTCTTGGATGGCGTGGTCTACCAGGCAGAAGTTGACTGGGATTTTGGTAATCATCATTCATCCTAAAATTGACATTATAAAAGCATCGATGGCATACAAAGTCAATGGGGTGCTTACCCAAGCTGTGCCATTCTTGCAGGCGGCCATTTATTCCTCTTTTCTCGCCAGGTAAAATCCGTAGCTGTAGTAATCCTTGAATTTTTGATACAATTCGATTTCAGCTTGACTATCTGCAA
>CAZVLN010000024.1:0-30973 GCA_964627995.1 uncultured Saprospiraceae bacterium | reverse complement strand
AGGTTGAGGTTGAGGTTGAGGTTGAGGTTGAGGTTGAGGTTAAAAAAATCCGTGTTTACAGTCTTTTTTGAAAGCAGTGCTCTCTCTGCGCCCTTCGCGCCTTCGCGGTGATATATTCAACCGATATAACGAGGAGAGCCAAGTGATAAAATAGCGCTGCAGGAATCTTTACGAAAACGAAAAAGACTTATTCGAGTTCCAGCAAGATATTTTTAAGTTTATCCACGCTGTGTCCCGAGCCTGTGAGTCGATCCTGTTCTTCCCCGTCTTTAAAAATAAGAATGGTTGGGAAACCCTGCACGCCCGTGGCGCTAACAACCTCCTGTACCGCTTCATAATCTACATCACCAAAAAACATGTTTTCTAATTCCTCTTCATTGGGAAGTGCTTCAATAGCAGGCCGTTGGTTCGCACAAATACTACACCAGGTGGCGTGAAAGAAAAAGAGGGAAATCCCAGCTTCGGACTCCGTCTGAAAATCTGCTAATGAAGTAATAGTAACTAAGGAATTCCCACTGTCATCTGCAGTGTCGGGCATGGCGTCCTCATCACAGTGGACGAACAAGAGAGCCAATACAAGCAAAATAAATCCTTTATATGTCATTGAAGCAGTCATAGGTGAGCATTAAATGGTAAAACAGTTTTCTGAAAAGGGAAATCTCATAACAAAATTAAAATATTTAGTTACATTTATTGGTATTCTCGATCATTCAATTTGGTATTTGCAAACTCTAATACAACAAAGATGAAAAAGTTAGCTACGCTTATTTCCATCGCATGCATCTTATTATTTCAAACGGTAGTGCAAGGCCAAACAGAATTGCCCACAGGACAATTGCGCGCAGAAATTGTGGGCGTAGGAATGTCAGAACCCGGCTTTTTTGTATTGGGAGGAGGCATTGGTGCTTCAGCGCGCATGGGGAAATATTTTAGCTTAAATGGAAATCTAAGTTACGGGCAGCGAGATTTTCCTTTAACAGGAGGTACCATGAGAAGAGGCATCACATATCTCAGCTTGTCCACTGATTTTTACCCTGCTAAGGCATTTAGAGGGTTTTATATAGGCCCTTTCCTGAGCTATATGCAAGTCAATAAAACAGCAAAAAATGGACTTCCGTTAGCCGCCCTTGAGTCTGAGCCCGACACCAACATCGGACTGGGCTTACAAATAGGTTTTAATGCTAAAATGAGCCGCTCTATTCATCTGATAACCCGTGCTTCACTGGGACTTTCTAACTCAGCCATGTATACTGGTACGGTGGGGGTTGGATATACGATGTGGGAGTAGATTCTCCCGGGAAACCCAGCTCTAAGGTCGGTAGATGATTTGAATATAATGTCTATTTGATCCAGTAGGGTCAGTCGGCTCTACATCCACGACTTTTTCGTGGACTCTGCTTTAAAAAATGAGGTATATCCTGTGGAATAGCGTAGCGTATGTTCAACAGGGTTGAGATTCTGAGATCTGTAAACATCAACTGGCCCACCTCATGAAACTTGATTCTTACCTCACCAATGTCACAGCCCCGGTTTCAATCCGCAGTTGGCCATCGGGCGTTCTGATCTGAATCTCATATACATAGACACCCTCTCCACCCGCTCTACTGCCGGACTGCCCTCTCCAAGCGCAGTCCGGTCCTCTACACTCATACAGTCGGTTCCCCCATCGGTCATAAATCTGTAGTCGCTCCAATGCATAGTTCCCCTCTCCGAGTTCCGGACGAAATACATCATTCACGCCGTCTCCATTCGGACTGAAAATGTTGGGAATATAAAAATTGATCTCTTCCTCCGCGTCGTCAGGCTGTTCTACCTGAATAACGATATTATCCGTAGCCATACAGCCTAAGGCGTTCACGATTTCCAACTCATACTCTATGGTCTGATCGGGTGTTGTGAATGGGCTTAGTTTATTGGCATCATCTAAGGAAACCTCCGGTATCCATCGAAAAGATGTATAAGCTCCACTCAAATCAGGTTGAAGTTGCACGCTATCCCCAGCCGCTATCCACAAATCCGGGCCTAAATCCACACTGAGATCAGCCAATTGATAATTTTGTATCACCACACTATCACAGCCCTGCAAATTACTGTACACTAAGGTATCGGGTGCTTTCTGTTCGCAAACTTCTTCAACGGTCTCCACCGTATCCGGCGAATAAACATTGTAGCTTGTGCGTATCACGCTGTCGCAGTCGTACACATTGGAGAGCACTTCTACTTCATCGGGGAGCTCTTCAGCCGAGCAACTGTCTTTGGTCACCTCCTTTTCGTGAATGGGGGCCGGGTCGTGTCGTGTGATGTACAAACTGTCACAGGCATTGACATCTGAGATGTAGGTGCTATCCAAAAAAGAAGCATTCGCACCGCATTCGTAAACGGTATCTCTCAGAATAATCACCTCACCGGGAACCCGAGTCGTGATGACCAGTGAGTCACAACCCTCCGCACCAGCGTACCTCATGGTATCCTGGATCACTTGTGAATAAGCGCATGAAGTGTCTGTTTCAAAATAGGTGAATTCCAAAATCTCACGCTCTATTTCTACTGAGTCACTATAGACGCAATCGGCCGAATCGAGAATACTTACTTCATAGCTTCCAGCCGCTAAGCCTTCGAATACAGAGTCCGCTTGAAAGCTCCCTCCATTCAATCGATAACTAGAATTTTCATTTCCGGCATGAAGCACCCAAATGCGCCCATTCCTTCTCTCGCATTCCTCTGCTTGCGATCCCAATGAAAAGTCCGGTCCATCAAGCGAAGGAACCTCAACCATGGTGTCCAGCACACAGCCCAGAGAATCCCGAACCCTGAAGTCATAGATACCCGGGGACAGTCCTTCAGAAATAGAGTCTCCTGAAAAAGATGCTCCATCCAGCGCGTACTGAAAAGGAGGCAAGCCCGACACGGTGGCCTGCATCGAGCCCGAGGAGTCCGTTTCACACTGAGCAGGTGAGATATCCAAACTTTCCCACTGCAGTGGCGGTGGAGGATCAAAATAAAAACTGTCCAGCGCAAAGCAAGAGCGACTGTCTTTGACATAGATTTCGTGCCAGCCGGCTCCGATAATTTGGCGCACAGAATCTCGGCTAAACGCCTCGCCATCCACTGCAAACAGCAGACTGTCTATGGCTCCATCGGCCACGATAGACAACAAGCCCGAGTCCCTGCGACAGGGATTGGGAAAATGCAGCTCGTAAGCCGCCGAATCAATCTCCACCTGGGGCATGGAAGCCAGGTACTCGTAGCGGTGGGCTGCACCGACAGAGCCACCGATCTTTTGAGGGTATAGTGAGTCGCAATAGCCTATAAGCGTGTCAAGCTCTGGATAATACTCATAAATTTTCCAGGGCCCTGGATGCAGATGGGGGAAGGCACTGCCAGAGCAAAAGCTTATGTGTTCTGTCCCGCAACTATCTGCTTTTGTGGAAATTCCGAACATTAAAGGGAGATTAATGCTATCTATTTTTAAATCAAAATTAAGCACCGGCTCCAAAGTAGATAAATCCACACAATAAAATTTGTGGAGCAATTCCCCCACTTTCCTCACGGTAAAACATAAATTACCCTTATAAAAAGTCATATCATAGCCAATTTCATGACCAGGGAATAGAGGCTCTGTAACACCACGATTTCCAGTGTTAGGGTCAAAGCTATAGATTCTCCCCCCAAAAAAACCCACAGTATAAAACACACCTTTATAATCAGCAACAGCTCCCGTTAAAAAATCACCAGAAATAGAAAAATTAAACCTATAGTCTAAGTTACCATCGGCAGTGTCAAGCTCATATACATCTCCTCGGTTTCCATCAAGATACAGCAAGGCCCCATCAGGATCGAAAAAAATATCTACTGGAGAACCAGAATCACCCAAGTGGTCATATGAAAAAATTCTAGTGACTCTTCTTGATGAACACTTTTCATCTTCAAACTTATATAAGAAAATAGAATCTTTTTGGACATTTACACTACCTGGTGAATAGATAGTAAATAGGTTGTTCTGACCAAATCCCAACTGTCCTATAACAAAAAACATAATTAATAGAAAAAACGTGAATATTTTATTCTTCAGCCTTTTGATTTCTATAAATTTGGATAAAATCATTTTTTCAATCAAAAAAAAGTATGTCATGAAACGTTTACTTACAATCACGCCGTTAATATATATATATATATAGCCACAAATTTACACGCGCAAAATATGGAATCCTTCGTGGATTCTATAATGCAAACGCCTGAAGGTGTCGCACAATACGAAGCATACATGGCAGAACCTACCGAACTGACAGATTCTGCCGAGATAGCGCGAATGGCAGAAATGCAAACTATCTACTATTATACTCATATGTTTTACACTATTTATCAACCTGAAATGTTTGAGTCTGAATTAGATTCTACAAACACGGCTATGTGTTACAATGGGGATTTTTCAGAATCACAGGTCAGTGATGACCATCTGGAAGGGTATGATTTATTTGTCGGTTTATATAGCCGGGATTCGAATTGCAGTCAGCATTCTATTCTTCCTTTACCAGAAAACTCTTCACCTAATGTTAATGACTATCCAAATTACTTTTTTGACCTAAACCCTCAAAACAACGCTGACATTGATAACTTACCGTTACGAGAGGAAGAAAAAGCAACGTTCGATCGGATTGAGTTGTTTGAAGAGAGTTCAGGCCATGATCTATATATTTCCAATATTTTAAAGAACCCTTCAAATAATGCCCGTTCACTTCGGCTGAATAGGGACAGACAGCATTATTTTACTAATACCATGGAGCGTTCTTTTTTAGTTGATATAAGTGAACCTGTTTTTTCCTTTTGGTTTGCTCTCATATTTGAAGAACCTGATGACCATGAGCCAAATGAAAAGCCCTATTTCCGTGCTTCAGCTTTAGATGAAGATGGAAATGTGATTGATGAATTGTGTTTTGTTTCTGAGACTGGTGATGATCGGCTCGTTTCCGAAACTGTTAATGGGGAACCTATGACTTATCGGGATTGGAGCTGCGCCTCATTCAATCTGGAAGATCACATTGATGAAAAGGTCACCATCCGTATGGTTGCAGCTTGTTGTGGAAAGGGAGCCCACTGGGGTTATGCCTATATTTCCAATATTTGTGTGCCCTGCTCGGAATCACCGGAAATAAACACAATCCCTGGAGATCCAATAGAGTGTCCTATTGAATTTCCCATCAAATTTTGTTCAGAAATAGATATTGACACCTCTGATTATTCTGTTGATTCTCTTTACATGGAAATCAGAAATGATGGGGTGGTACATGAGATACTTTCCCCCTTTTCTTTCGATTCACTGAATTCCATTGTATGTTTTGAGATAGATGAAACCCTTTTCAATAGTTTGGACAATCAGGGATATGATGTCTATACTATAGCAGAAATCACACATTTAGAAAGCAGCCTCTCTTCTACGATCACTTCTAATTCCGTTGTTCCCAATACACCTAGTGATCAAAACAACGACTTTCTTGTTACTTGCTGCCCTACCTTAGACCTATCCAATATGGATGTGTGTGATCCAGACACTTTGGACCTATGCGGAACCATCAATATTGATACTTGCGAATTCGACCTATTGAATGCTCAATACACCTTTACTTATGACAATGGAGCCCTTGTGTTCGAGGAAACAATTAATATTGACTCAAACGGCAATTTCTGCTTTTCAGCAGGTGGTGTCTATCTCAATAGAGATATGTGCCTCGAAGTCTTTGTAGAAGTGTTTTACTTCGATAGTCTCTTGAACGATACTATGTCAATTTCAGGACAATTCCTAAATGCAGCAGGTGACTGCATCAATGAAAGCTGTTGTCCGACAGATACCATCTCAATGAACCTCTCCAAAAACCTATGTCTTACCGGTACCGATTTTGAAGGCTCGCATTTTGAGATCGAGGGAAGTATTTTACTCAATCAGTTGCCCAGTGGATTCTCTCATTGTGGAAATATGCCCGTTTTCAACAATGGAGTTGAAATCAACTATGATTATTTCAACTCTTTTGGTGGAGTCATACAATTTGGAGGCATGCTGTATATTCCAGATCCAAGCCTTTTGGAAGTTGATTCAACCACTGGCAGATATATCGTAAGAGGATCCATGGTGTTTTGTGGACCTGACACCTTGGAATGCGAGTTAGACATAATTATGGAACTCAGCCGGGGACAAGTTGAAATGTGCACGGGTATGCAGGGCCTTATGTGTATGAATATTGGCGTAAATACCTACCAATACAGGCCCCCTAATCCACCACAACACTATAATGGAAAAGTAAACTTCCCACTATCTGTAAATGTTCCTTATGGTACAACGATGAATGGAGAGGTCGAGTGCGATATCGACCAATATTGGTTTGAAATCTGTGGAATCCCGGACAGTGCTAGTTTAGGTGGTGGAAATAACTGTACAATTATTTCTACAGGTAGCATTCAACAACAAAATAACGAGATTTCCGGGACTTTCTATCAGTTTCTACAAATACCTGTTAGTGAATGGAATTCCTACAGTGATATTCAAGTCACCCTTTGGAATAATTGTGGTGACACTTGTGTACTCGATCTTATTCCTGTTGTGCCCGTCGGTGAGGGAGGTAAAGGACTTCAGAATGGAAGTACAGAAAATGCTATTTCGGTCTTCCCCATGCCTTTTTCAAACGAACTCATTATTCAATTTGATTCTGAATTGGTAAACACTTCATTCCATATCGTTTCGGCTGATGGACAGTCTATCCTGGAAGGGGAATTACGCTCTAAAACTGGCAACTACAAAATCAATACGACTTTTTGGACTTCAGGGACCTACATTTTATATTTTTTAGGGAAGGGAGATCGAGGCCCTCTCTCTAAAATCCTGATCAAACAATAGTTAGGTTTTCTGCAAAATACTACTATAAAGGGCGGGAACACTTATTCCTGCCCTTTTTTTTATATAATGACATTTTACTTTAATTCGCTCCCTTACATCCACGACTTTTTCGTGGACTCTGCTTTGTAAAGAATGAGATTTTGAAGTTTGTAGGCATCGGCCAATTCAAGATACGGTATCATCAGATTCCCCCCAGCTGTATACAGCCATAAGTTTCCGAGATCCCGGCGATGCTGAAATCGGGACTGCTTAAATTCTATCGATTGGATTTTATACCAGGGCATGATAGACACCGAATAATTCCAAACGCCGCGCTTGATCGCAATGTGCTCTTCATCCCATTCTACTCGCCAACTCTGATAGAGCTTTCGGTTGAAAACGTATGAAAGTGGAACCCAAAGCAAAAAGAACAAGGCATAATACCCAAAAAGATTATAGGACGCCCCGACTGCCAGCATGGCGGGTATCAATCCGCGAAATAAAGTATAGCGCCAAACCATAGATGGATGCAACTGCAAACCGGAAGGACGGAGATTTATTTTCTTGAATACACTATTGAGGAGTGATTCTTGATGATCCGTAGCACAACCAGGGATATAAAGGGTGTTCTGCCCTCCGTTTTCAGTGCTACTCGCTTGTTGTAAAATAACAGTTACAAAATTCATCATCCGCCGGATGGGATTTGTGCTCCAATCAAAAATTTGAATTTTTCGCAATTGGGCCGTTTGTTCTTTGCGGCGAATCAAACCTTGGCGAAGCCGAACCTGATCGCGACTAATCTCAAGTCGAAGATTATAATAGGTGAAAAAAACCGTAATCATGCTTATCATCATGGCTAGTACAAATAAAATCAGAACCAATAAAAAGATAATCAGGTAGTCAGCCTGGTTGGTCCATCCCACAAAAGTATACGCCCAATCAAAAATATCCTGCCGAAATACTTCTTGAGCCTGAGATAGCAAATAGGCCACAGCCCCCATCATAATACCAATAGCTCGAAAATGATTTTGACTTATACCTACCTTAAAGAGCTGAGAAAAACTTAATTGAAATAGTTGCTGAAAATCATGAGATTTTGCTTCCTTTACTTCAGTTTTTTCTTCCTTTTGTTCAAGAGACTTTTTGCGTTGAAGAACAAATTCGCGAAGCTGTTCTGCCTCTCCCCGATCCATGGAGTTAATTACAAATTCGCTCTCGCTGGAGCCAGCTGTTGTAACAGAAGCCGATACCGTTTTAAAAAAACGATGAATGAGATTATCTTCTAACTGGACATTTTGAATTCGAGCGACCGAAACGCTGCTTTGAGACCGTCGGAAAACACCTTGTTCAATATGAAGCTTATCGTCTTTGATGTAATAATAAAATCTAAAATAAGAGATGATGGATGTGATTAAAACAACCGATGAGAAAATGAGCGTTATGATGATATAAAATAGTGAACTGTAATCGGGATTGCTGAATAGCATGATTAATAGAAAAGGCCATAGCTGACTAAGCAGTCGTCCCAGAGTTCTCAAAACAATAAAGATAAGTGCATTTTGAGCCTGACGTCGCGGAGTTTGGAATATGTCGGGCGTATTATTCTTCCTCATCCAAACCCGTTTTCTCAGAAATGAATAAACGAAGCTGTTCGGCTTGCTCAGGAGCCAGTCCTGAGATGCTAAGATCCGAAGCGGATCCTCCGGCTGTGAAAATCTGTAGCTTCCGCAACTCAAGCAGCTCTTCCAAAGGACCCCGTCGAACCTCCACATGCTGAATTCGATTATAGGGCACAGCCACCAGGCGTTTCCAAATCCAGCCAGATTTGTAAAGCATGTCGTGTTCTCGCAAGGCATAACCTTTAAATGAAAAAAGCTTCCATGCGCGAAGTAAAAGGAATCCTGTAAGTATCAGCCAAAATAAAATAGCTCCCAGGATGTAGTAAAAGTCCCACAACTGAATAAAAATGATAGCTAATAAAATCACTACAGCCCAGAAAAAGCTGCTTATGCTGGCCCGGATCATAGATAGAACACGAAAATTGGTAGATAAACGAGCAAATTGAACCTCTTGCACCTGAGGTAATCGGCTCCAATCGATTAATTCATTTGTAAAATCCATATCATTTGGTTGTTTGGGAGGTGTTTTCTTTCTTCTCTAGTACCTCATTTGCTATGCGCTCTAAAATTCTTCGCACAGTTTGCAAGTTCATGACATCGTCCTTTATAACGATCAAATTTTTACGGCTTTGCTTCAAATGAAGGTCAAGTGAACGCCCCGCTCCGGAAATGTAAGATAACATTTTTTGAAAATGGTCTGTTTCATAAAATGGAGATTGCGGATTCATAACAAAGTAGCATCTCATTTTTCGGTTCTTCAAACTAAGCCGCTCAAAGCCCAATTGTTTGCATAACCAACGTAATCTAAGCCCTTCGAAAAGGGTCTCTACGGTTTTAGGCACCGGACCAAATCGGTCAGCCAGTTCTTTTCGAAATTCATCAATACCATCTTCTGTCTCAATTTTATCGAGTTGAGTATAAAGATTAAGGCGCTCCTGAATATTCGACACGTATTTATCGGGAATAAGCATTTCTGCATCTGCTTCAATGGTCACATCATCGATGAAGTCCGTACGCTGTTCATTTTCCTTTTTAAATAATTCCTTGAATTCACCTTCTTTCAGTTCCTGAATCGCCTCTTTTAAGATCTTTTGATAGGTCGTATATCCGATATCGTTGATAAAGCCACTTTGCTCAGCGCCCAATAAGTTTCCAGCACCCCGGATATCGAGATCCCGCATGGCGATATTGACCCCATCGCCCAGGTCTGAAAACTCTTCAATGGTCTTAAGTCGTTTACGCGCTTCCTGGGTTAATGTGGAAAGAGGCGGACAGAACAGATAACAAAAAGCTTTTTTGTTGGAACGCCCTACACGACCTCTAAGTTGGTGCAGATCGCTCAATCCAAATTGATGGGCATTATTAATAATGATCGTATTTGCATTGGGTATGTCGAGGCCGGTTTCAATTATGTTGGTGCAGACCAACACATCAAATTTGAAGTCTATAAAATCGGCCAGGGTTTGCTCGAGTGCACTGGACTCCATTTTCCCATGGGCCATGGCTATTTCTACGTCGGGACAACTACGCTTTACCATGGCAGTTATTTCGGGAAGTGATTTTACCCGATTATTAACAAAAAAGACCTGTCCGCCCCGATTCACCTCGTAGTAGATAGAGTCCCGAATCAACTCCTCATTAAAAATTCGTATTTCTGTGTGAATAGACTGTCTGTTTGGTGGTGCCGTGCGTAAGATCGACATGTCGCGTGCGGCCATTAATGAAAAAGAAAGAGTTCTCGGAATCGGTGTGGCCGTTAGTGTGAGGGTGTCAACATTGATTTTGAGGCCTCGTAATTTTTCTTTTGCACTTACGCCAAACTTCTGCTCCTCATCAATAACCAGCAAGCCCAGGTCTTTGAATCCAGAACGCTTATTTAGAATCGCGTGCGTTCCAATCAGGATATCTATTTTTCCCTCCTTTGCATCTTTGAAAACCTGATTTCTTTCTTTAGTGGTCCGGAATCGGTTCACGTAATCGACTGTCACACCAAACTCTTCCAGTCGATCTCGAAACGTTTTATAATGTTGTAGCGCCAAAATGGTAGTTGGAACCAGAACAGCAACCTGCTTTCCGCCGACTACAGCTTTAAAAGCAGCTCGAATAGCTACTTCCGTTTTACCAAATCCCACATCCCCACATACTAATCGATCCATGGGGTGAGGTTTTTCCATATCTTCCTTTACCTCTTGCGTGGCTTTAAATTGATCGGGGGTATCCTCGTAAATGAACGAAGCCTCTAACTCATTTTGTAAATATCCATCCTTTTGAAACGGAAACCCGGGCTCTGCCATTCTTTTGGCATATAGCTTTATAAGCTTGCCGGCAATATCTTTTACTTTTTTCTTAGTTTTCCTTTTAACTCGTGCCCAGGCATCTGATCCCAATTTATTGAGTTTGGGTTCTGTACCCTCTTTGCCTGTGTATTTTGAAATTTTGTAAAGTGACTGGATACCGACGTACAAGACATCCTGGTTTTTATACATCAACCGGACGGACTCTTGAATTTTTCCATTGATATCAATCTTTTCGAGTCCAGAAAAACGTCCTACGCCATGGTCGATATGAACGACAAAATCACCGGGCTGAAGATCCCTAAGCATCTTCAAACTGATAGCCTTATCTTTTGTAAATCCCTTCCGGATTTGATATCGATGGTACCGCTTGAAAATCTGATGATCCGTGTATATGACTATTTTCAAATGTTCATCCGAAAACCCTTCACTAAGTGCGATGGGCATCACCTCAAAATTTATTGGAGCCTCCAGGTCTTTGCAGATCGACTTAATACGTTCGGCCTGGCGAAGATTATCTGTAGCTATATAGTTAGTGAAGCCCTGAGAAACATTCCGTTCCAGCTGTTCTATTAATAATTTGAAGTTCTTGTTGAAGTCCGGCTGAGGATGCCCTGAAAATGAAATTTGGGCATCGGTAGAAATAAGATGCTGAGCCTCCTTCAGATACAAGATTGAAAAGGGCTCCAATTGATTGACAAGATCCACCGCACCCGTAAAGCTATCTGACAGCAGAAGGTTTTTCAACTCCACATCAGCTTCCGGTGGCAGGTTATTGCGGTATGTAACCAGGCGCTCTTCGCATTCCTGAAGTTTGTGTTTGAGCATTCCGGGCTGTGCGACCCATAAAACAGTTTCATGTGGCAAAACAGAAAGTAGATCTACCTTTTCTTCCTTTCGAAATTCAGTATTAACGTTGGGAATAATTGAAAAAGAGTGCATTTCCTTGATCGATCTCTGAGTAGCAGGATCAAAGGTCCGAATATATTCTACCTCATCGTCGAAAAGCTCAATTCTATAGGGCCACTCATTTCCATGACTAAAAATATCAACAATGCCTCCTCGAATGGAAAACTGACCCGGGTCGTATACAAAATCAGTGCGTTCGAAGCCGTATCCAGCAAGGAGTTCAATAATTGTATCCAAATCTAAACCTTCTCCGCGCTGCACACGAAGCCGCTGTTTGGATAGTGAATCTGGCGAAACTACCTTTTCAAATAAACTTTCGGGATAGGTAACGACAATTTGAGGCTTTTCCCAATGCGCTGATAGCTTATTCATAACTTCAGTTCGCTGTAAAACCTGCGTTTTGTTGAGTCGACTAAAATTTTGAGGCTGGCGAAAAGCATCGGGGAAGAAAAAAATGTCCGATTCGCTAAGCACTCGTAAATCATTTTGCAAGTAAGCTGCAGACTCTTTATCCTCAGCTATTATAAAAAATAATTTTTCGGACTGCTCAAAGGCAGCCTGTATAATAAATGCCATTTGAGATCCGATCCACCCGTCAACCATTAAACGGGAAGATGAGTCGTTTGAAATGCGCTCCACAATAGATTTTACACGCGTATCATTTTTATACTGGTCAAGAAGTTTACGTTGTATGGCACTCATTTCTTAGAGGTCGTAAAAGTTTTGGCCGTCTTACTAAAAGCAACAGCCTTAAAATTATAAGAGTTGATTATCGCTTTAGCGACACATCTTCTCATTTTTATTTTCTTTGAATTAGCATTACATTGCAAATGTAACATAGTTGAAAACTACAAAGTAAACGTTTAGTTTGCCTGTTTAATCAAAACTCATGAAAAAATTCCCAGCCAAGGTTCTACTTTTTGGCGAATATGCTGTATTGGAGGGAAGTGAAGCCCTTGCTTCGCCACTGAAAGAATTCTCGGGTGAATGGAGCAAAGATCCAGACCCGGATTCCATTCCCGAAGCAAATGTAGATGACCTCATTGCTCATATTGAAAAACTCATCGACAATAAGATTTTAGATTTTGAAATCGAAGAAATGAAAACCGATTGGGAAAACGGGTGGCGACTAAGTTCAAATATCCCTATAGGTTATGGCTTGGGAAGTTCTGGAGCGTTTACGGCAGCTTTATACTGTAAATATGGTCCCGGAGACTATCAAACTATGGCTCCCAATAAGGTCAAACGACATTGTGCACTTATAGAGAGCTTTTTTCACGGCGAAAGTTCCGGCCTAGATCCTACGATCTCGATATATAATAAAGCTATACACAGTAAATACGAATGGGAATTTGTAGATGGTAACATCTTCGATCCAATAAAAGATGATGGTTTACGCTTCTTTTTATATGATAGTGGGAAGTCACGGTCTTCGCAATCCATGATTGCACACTTTAAAACACAAACAACAAGTCCTAAATTTAGAGAAAAGGTTTTACAGCCTTTGATCGATCGAAATCAAAAAGCCATTTCGCATACCCTTAAAGGGAGCAAAAAGCTTTGGGGTGAGTTTAAATCTATAAGCCAACTTGAGTTTTCTCATTTTGAACCTATGATAATAGATGGAGTTAAGGAGATTTGGGCAGAAATGTTAGTAGATGATGGGCCTCATTTACTAAAATTATGCGGAGCAGGTGGTGGTGGATACTATTTGGGCTTGTCTAAGGATATTGATCATAGTATGCGGTACCTGGGTCTTGATAAGGTTATTATGCTCTGATATTTTAAAAGATCTGCCTTATTTCTTCTTCTCTTTAACTAGGCTTGTCAAAACGAAAGCGGGAGGAATATTAAGGGGAATGAATTTTGTTTTGACATTTCCAAAAATCTCACGATACATTTTCCGGGCTACTAACGAGTAATGAACCTGAACATAGGGTGCTCCTATTTTCATGTGGTTCCGGCAGTCTGTAATGATTTGCCGTGCCTGTTCATCAGAAAAAATAACAAAGGGTATTGCAGATATCACCGCGTCAAGATCTCCGAACTGGTGCTCCTTGATGTAATGATCCAGACGTTCAGCACCATCTTGTACCACAACAAGTCGGTCATCATCGATCGCGCGAAGTTGGTCACAGAAAGGTTCATTGACTTCAAATACCATCAATCTGGCATCTGGAGCCATAGCCTTGAGAATATGTTTTGTAATAACGCCGTCGCCTGCTCCAAGCTCTACGATTTCTTTGGCCTTTGTATAATCAACCTCTTTCGCAGCACCCTTGCATAACGCCCGCGAGCTTTTTGTTATCGTACCCACTGTTTTTAGATTGCGGATACTCTCGCGAATAAATGGAATATTCTTCATATATATTTTTTCAATTAATCCACATAAATATAAGAGGTCAAGTCTTGAAATTTATGTTTCAATGGATGAAGCTGACCACGAGTTTTGCGAATACCATCAATTTTAGCTACGATAAAAGCCCCTTTATGTCCCGCGGCTAGCAATCTTTTCCTAAGATTCTTCGCTGCCTGATATCTCGTAAAGATCCCTACTGTATAGTAATTGACATCTTTATCTAAGCGCGTCTTCACCATTGGCCATTGATAGTCTTCCAATACTTCCCCTTCAAAGATGCGCTGAAATGCTGCAACTTGTACACTGTAGGTTAAGCCTGGAAATAAACTATCCGGTGCAAGATAAAAAAAGTCTGACTGATGAAGCCTT
Organism: uncultured Saprospiraceae bacterium; assembly: GCA_964627995.1. Taxonomy (GTDB): domain Bacteria; phylum Bacteroidota; class Bacteroidia; order Chitinophagales; family Saprospiraceae; genus JAWLFI01. The sequence continues at coordinate 16,558 of CAZVLN010000024.1, read as the reverse complement.
TTATTGAATGCAGATGATGAAAGAGTAGTTTGTTCTCCAATGTATTGATCCACATCCGACAAAATGAAGTCAACTTTATATTGACTGTCCTTTGAGTCACTCGTGGCTACTTCACTATTGCCAGCTCCGGCACCCGACAAGTGGATACGCTGCGGCGCTACACCCAAAGCATTCAACTCTTCTCCCACTTCTCTTGCTTTTTGCAAGCAAAAGAACAAATCATACTTTTTGGGGCCTTTATATCTGGAGCGGCATATAATATGTATGTCCGTGCTAGGGGAAGACTCTGCATATGCCGCTAAATCCAGTAACTGATCTTGCTGATCAGTGGAAATAGAAACATCCAAATCTTTAAAGAATAGTGATTTTTTAATGAGTGTTTCCGCATCCTCTCTATGCCCAGTATTGCTTTGAAGTTGGGCGGTTTCCGGATCCGAATTAACTTCCTCAGCAAATGCATCCTTAAAGTAAGATTGGTATATGTCAAATTTACCGTAGCTCCCCGGGCGGTTAGACGATAAATAAGCCGTATGGCCATCTCCACCCCACCTAAAAAATAGCTCATCAGCTATAGAGTTGACCCCGACACCTAAGTTTTGAGGCTCTCCCCATCTTCTGCCATTCCATTCGCTATAGTATACGTCAAAGGCTCCCAGACCTCCGGGGCGATCAGAGGATAAAAACAAAATTTTTCCATTGGGATGTAAACTTGGACTTCGCTCATGCCAGGGTGTGTTTACTAATCCGGGAACAGGTTCAGCGACGGTCCACCCGTTTGAGCGTAAGCAACTTTTATAAATATCATAACCTCCATTACCACTTTTCATTTGAGCTGCAAATAATACACAACTATCGGACACCCAAAACAAATCAGTATCGCCATATTTTCCTTTTGCCGGACCTAAAAAAGGACTTGATGAGTCTCTCGAAATCCCTTCAGAATCCGTCATCGACAGTCTTTCGATTCTACCATAAGGCCATCGATTCCCTGCATATACCAAGGCATCATTTTGCGATGGATCTATGGTGTAGATTAAACCGCCAGCATTCGAAGATAGATTTAAAGGGACCGGCTTTTCAGCCATGTGAGCTAAAAAGTAGGAAGTGAATCCAGTCAATTTTTGATCTTCGAGGGAATGACGAACCGAATAAACCAATCCATTTTGTTCCTTAAAAGTGAAAAAAATAGGAGCCAGTTCGTCATGGACGGAATTAACAGAATTGCTCATATTATGAACAAAAGCTCGCTTACCCTCCGCAAGAATGGATTGCCCCGCCTGGCAATCTAATAGTGCGCGCTCAACTTCGCGTCGCTCTGGCTCAGGAACAAATTTCCAATATGCTTTATACTGCTCAGCAGCAAGAGAAAACTGATTTTGAGCATGCAACACTCGGGCTTCCCACCACAACACCTCAGAAGGAAACTGATCGCTCTGTTCCCGTATGTAAAACAACTCTTCAGCAGCTTCTACAAATAGTCCTCGATAATAATAAGCTTGAGCAAGATTCAAAGCCACATCAGATCGATTGCCAGTCAATTCTAAGTAATTCCGATAATAGTCAATGGCACTTGCAAAGTCTTCTCGCTCAATAGCTTTCTCAGCAGATTGTTTAAGCGTTGCTGGTTTTTGGGCATGCGTAAAGACAAGCACCGTAATCATCAGTGCCCCAAAAATAATCAGCTTGCGCATTACGTCTTACATTATATCTCGCGATTGGGATCAAAAGCCTCAAGGTTTCGGCCTATTTCACGTAAAAAAGTTCCTCCTAGAGCTCCATCTACGACTCGATGGTCATAAGACAAAGACAGATACATCATTTGTCGAATGGCAATCACATCACCATATTCGGTCTCAAGTACAGCGGGTTTTTTGCGAATTGCCCCAGTGGCTAAAATGGCCACCTGGGGTTGAAAGATAATGGGGGTCCCCATTACATTTCCAAATGTGCCCACATTAGTTACCGTAAATGTTCCTTCCTGCAATTCGTCCGGTTTTAATTCGTTATTTCTCGCTCGGTGTGCTAAATCATTTACGTGCTTAGCTAAACCTACCAGACTCAAGTTGTCTGCATCCTTAATAACGGGAACGATAAGGTTTCCTGAAGGCAAAGCGGTAGCCATTCCAATATTGATGTGCTTACGATAAATGATCTTGGTGCCATCAACCGAAACATTTACGCCCGGGAAGTCGCGAAGAGCTTTACAAACTGCTTCGAAAAATATCGGAGTAAATGTAATTTTAGTACCGTACTTCTCTTGGAATTGCTTTTTATTCTTATTCCTCCAATTAAACAGATTGGTAACATCAACTTCCACATTTGAGGTAACGTGTGGGCTTGTTCGTTTCGATCGGACCATGTGTTCCGCAATCATCTTCCGCATGCGATCCATTTCGACCACCTCATCATCCTGCCCAATGGCTACCGGCGGCGCTTTCGGCTCTGATGCTACTCCAGATGAAACCGAGCTTGTTCCTTTCGAATCAGACGCTTGCTCCCGCTGTGGTTGAGTAGCTGATCCCCGACTTTCCAAATACTGAAGAATATCGTGTTTTGTCACTCGTCCATCGCGACCAGTCCCGGACACTTTATCTAATTCACTCTTTGAAATTCCCTCAGTGGAAGCGATTTTGCGAACCAAAGGAGAATAAAAACGATCGCTGCGTCCTGGACGCATGCTCATTTCTTCATCTGAATCAACAACTGAATCCGATGCTGAAGAACTCGGGGCTGATGCCGGTTCTGAAGGTTTCACCTCTTTCTCCGGAGCTGGCTTAGTTTCTTTTTCAACGGACTTAGCACTTGATCCTTCATTGTCTGAAGCCTCAGCAGCTTCCGTCTCAATAACAGCTATTGTCTCTCCTACAGGAACGACATCATCTACTTTAAATAAAATCTCTTTTATTGTACCCTCTACTGGGGATGGCACCTCGGAATCTACCTTGTCTGTTGCAATCTCAAGTATGGTTTCATCAACCTCTACTGTATCCCCTACTTCTTTAAGCCAATTGAGAATGGTTGCCTCAATTATACTTTCTCCCATTTTGGGCATGACCAAATCGTATGATGCCATAATTCTATTTCTATTCGTGTGTTAGTTCCTGAAAAAGGTGAGACAAAAATAAGGAATTAAAGTGCCATTAAAAAGCGTCGGATTAAATTCAATGTCCAAATCGTGCTATACTCGACATTTAGCTTCCGATTCTTGTTGAGTTGCAGGCGTTTTACAATGGTCTTTTCAGCATTCCCACAGGCAATCCAAATAGTACCAACGGGTTTTTCTGGTGTACCTCCTCCAGGCCCAGCTACCCCAGAAGTGGCGATAGCTAAATCAGAACCAAACGCTTGAAGGGTTCCTTTTACCATAGCACGCACCGTTTCTTCACTGACTGCCCCATGTGTATCGAGCACATCTTTTGGAACATGGATCAGTTTTTCTTTCATCCGATTACTATATGGAACCACCCCGCCTACAAAGTAATTCGAGGAGCCTGAATTGCTGGTAATTTCGCGAGCTATGTTCCCACCTGTGCAACTTTCAGCTGTGGCTAGAGTCAATTTTCGCTTTATCATTTCAGACTGTATGACTTCAGATAGCTCAGTGCGGTCATAGCCATATACAATATCGCCCAATCGCTCTATAATTTTCGTTTTCCATATTTCTAGAGCTTCAGAAAGCATTTTAGGAGAGTCGCCAGTGGCTGTAAGGCGCAATCGGACTCTTGCTAAATGGGGTAAATAAGCGAGTTTAATATGCTCGGGTAATGCATCCTCTATGTCTTCTATTTTTTCTGCAATCTGACTTTCCCCCCAACCAACTGTTAAAATGGTTACCCGCTTTAAATGAAGTCCAATACGCTCTTTTTGCAAACGAGGAAGAACTTCTTCTGTCATCAAATATTTCATCTCATAGGGTACGCCGGGTAGCGAAATAATCCAGTTATTTTGATGCTCGAAAAGCATTCCCGGCGCGGTCCCCATTTTGTTAGTTAAGGATTCAGCACTCGTCGGCATATAGCACTGCAAGCGATGCGCTTCGGTTGCCTGACGACCCATTTTTTTGAAATATAGTTTTAGCTGCTCATACAATGATTCGTCCAACTCTAAACCACCTCCGCAATAGTCTACAAGGACTTTTTTCGTGATGTCATCTTTGGTGGGCCCTAAACCCCCGGTGAGCAAAATCAATGTAGCCTCTTTCTGCGCTTCATTTAAAGCGGAACGGATGGATCTTGCGTCGTCTGCAACCACTTGCTGACTCACCACCTGCACTCCAATCTCAGCGAGACTTTCTGCCATCCAGGCAGCATTGGTATTCACAATTTGTCCGAGCAATATTTCATCTCCAATATTAATAATCGCCGCTTTACGCATTTTTCTGAAACGTTTAATGAATGGAATAAGAAGGGTGCAATTAATGAAAAAAAATATGGCGCTATTGTTGCAATATACAACGCCTTTTTTCCCATGTTTCTATAGCGAACTGAGGCTCACTTAGTAAATACTGCCATCTGCCCTATTAAGGCTCCATATAATTCCTCTTCCTGAATGTGATGCTCGTTCCCAATTAAAACGAAGTGTTTACGTGCACGTGTTATCGCCACATTGAGTTTGCGATCTACACCTTCGGTATTAGGCGAACAAATTGAAGCCCACTGATCTGAGCGATTAATACACAAGCTCATGATTATGATGTCCCGTGCACTCCCTTGATATCGCTCAACAGTATCTACGTTAATAAGGTCTGGGTGTTGGATATCAGATGTCCAAATCTCCTTTTTAATTTGAGCGATCTGAGCTCGAAAAGGGGTAATCACACCCAAACTGGAATCCGTCCATTCGAGCCCTAATATTGACCACAGTTCTTGAAACTTTGCAATCAAGTGCACTACTTTTCGCGCTTCATCTCGGTTTGTTTTAGTCAATTGCTCTTCTTCACTGACACTTGACCCCCAAAACACCATTCGCTGCCGAGCTAACAGATCGATAGGTCGAGGTAACTGAAGTATAGTGTGGCTTTGCGATGCCCGAATTAAAAAAGGTAAAGGCTCGAGATGCCCTCCGTAAAATTTTCGCGCTGGAAAATCCATGATATCCGGATGCATTCGTCCCTGATAAGACAATTGGTCAAATGCATGTGTCCAGTTTTCTTTCTGTACTTTTCGAAACAGGCGTTCAAATAAAGAGTCACCTAAATCCCGAAAGTCTATTTGTTTTAAATCTTCAGCGCGTACGCGAGTCATCGCTCGCGATTGCTGAACAACGGCAGGCAATTGGCGGTGATCACCAATCATAACCACACGTCTGAAGTCGTGGATAATACTCCCCATCATCGGCTCTAGGAGCTGACTCGCCTCGTCAATCACGACTCTATCGAAATCAACAAGTTTCAATAAATGACGCTTGCCCATAAAAGAAGAAACGGTAGCGGTATAAATACGCTGCGCCGGCAAGAAATCTTTCAATGCTGCTCTGCTGTTAAGATTTTTCATCTGATTTTGAAGAAGTCGCTCTCTGTATTGCGGAGCTACGCCAAATGTAGACCCTATGCGTGCATAAGGAACTTCTCTATTTTGCCCTATTTCCTCAAGAGTATGACATATTTCATCTACTGCCCGATTTGTATAGGCTAATAGCAACAGCCTTTCATTCGAATGATCTAAAATATGGGATACGAAATGTTTTAGCATCACAGAAGTCTTTCCGGTTCCGGGGGGACCCCAAAGCAAAAAATAATCCTCCGCTCGCAACATCTTTTTCAGAATACCAAATTGCTGGTCTGTCATCACTTCGGGCCGATCAACATTAGAAAACTCATTTCGGTCCGCCTTTTGAGGAGGCCGCAATCCCAAATAAAGCTTGCGCTGCTCAGGGGGAGCCGAAGCCCAAAGGAATAAATTTTGAAAAGATTTGTAAAAGCTACTATCCAACATATCGTGTTCAATATTCCATCGGCTCTCCGGGGCAAAGGCTCTTACATCTTGTTGCCAATTGCGTAAACGGACCACTACCTCTTTGGCAGTCATATCGACAATTGAACACTTATAAATTTGTCCTCGGGTGGGTAGATCATCCTTTTTTTGAGGATACAATACCCCTATATCCCCCAAACGGAAATTCGCCAGGGCATCTGTCTCGGCCGAACGCTCAAAAACTAACTCGTGTTCCTTTTCTCGCCTATGGGCCTTTAACTTAAGAGCATTAAGGACCCCGAATCGGTCTTTTTTCTGCGAAATGGATTCTCGCCAAATAGCAGCCAGGCCATAATTTCGATCGCTTTGGTCTCGCCCCACTTTGGCTAAAATATGTTCGCGTGCTAAAAACCCTGTGAAGGCGGTAAAGTAGGATTTCTCTGTATCGCTTAGCGCTTGAAAAACAGACGAAAAACGATGTAAATCACGACCTAAAAATCCGGCTACATCATGCTGTCGGGGGTGTAAATAATTGAATACCTGCTGGTCTTCTGTTTTTCCAGTAAGTCGAGAAAGCATCTGCTCCCATAAAATAATTCGATTTCGCAGCTGTATAGCCTCTACTTGTTGCTCTCGAGCCACAGGAGCAGATCGCAATGGCCTATCGGCATCCTTGCAATACAAAATGTACGAAAGGGCTCGAGGATCTTTCGGCAGTGCATGAGAGATCATCAGATCATAAAGTAGAGTCTGCACATAATGCGAGGATTGCAAACCATAGCGGTTAGGCCGAAAGGCTGACCCACTTTTAAGCTCAATAATTCGGTCTGCCTCGCCCGGATCAGAAAGCTGAAGCATATCCAACCGCCCCTGTATACCGAGGTCGGGATGGTAGAATGAAGGCTCAATAATAGCTTTTTCAGCATCCATATCCAAAGCGGGAAATTGTTGCTTAATGACGGACTGAATCACTGCATAAAACTGCTTTACATCGCCATACACCTTGCGCATCTCCCCTTCGTCTAATAATGCATATTCTAGTGGATACATGTGAAAAGTCTCCTGGATCAATTCCAAGAAATCTGTATTGGGATCTTTCAATAAACCATCAAAAAAATGGTTAGCGATATGTCCTTTCAACAGGGGAGCACTTGACTCCCGTGGTAAAAATTTATTTAAAAAATAAGGTAATAACTCAACACCGGTGGACTGAAAACAAGAGGCAATCGCCGTTACATTAACTAAATAATCAGGCTCAAAAATGAAAGCTTGAGGAAAAAGTCGTTCTTCGCTGTCGATTTCCACGTGCCATAAATGACAAGCATATGGAAACACCTCTGCTTGCAAGAGCTTTCTAATATTGTGGGAAAATATCTCATTGCGCTCGGCCACATTCCAACACACCACGTACTCCTTAGAAGACTCCTCCTCTGCTAAAAAAAAGACCGTTTCCTTTTCTGGACCGGGCCCTGTAATCATGCCCCGCATAATGGGAACATAATCTTCATATTGCCGCTTTTCATTTAATACTTTTTGAGCCTGCTGTACTTTCTGATCTGTGATTTTTGGTAATTCACCCCAAAGTTGCTCGATTAAATGGGCTGTGCTCCACAAGCCCAACTCAAACAGTTCCTCCTTTGAATATTGCGACCCCTTTTGTTCGATTTGCTTCCGAAAGCTCTGCAACGCAAAAAGTACCTGCCCATTTAATTCGTATCGCGATTTCATGTAGGCTAGCCGACTAAACAAGGTAGGAAACTCAATACCTTCTTCCTCTGTGGCTAACAAGCTCAACTTTTGTAGCAATTTGTAGACACGACCCGAACCGTCCAAATAGGATATATCACCTTCAGAGAACCCGTTTTGAATCGCTTCCCATCGTGCTATGGCCCATTCCAGCATCTGCCGAGTATCCCTTGAATCTGCCATTTCGGATCCTGTTGGCAACTGAATCATAAAACGATATTTTTTTTAATTGTTCGAAGCATCCAAACCCATTGTCCACTCAATAGCCGAAAAAAACCTCATACACCCTTCACAAGGTGCAAAATAGATTGTAGAAGTATCTTCCCATACATTCCACTACTCTTTGTTTTCCCATGCAGCCCAATTCCCAGCGGATTGCATGGCAATATCGGCCTGCCTTAGTAATTCTGTATTGTAGGCAAAGATATGCAGAAAGCGATACTCCGGATAAAAAACACGAATCCAATCGATCCGAGCACCAGACATGACGAGCTCAACTTGAACTAAACCACCACTGCTGCATCTACCCTTTCCAAACCAGTATCCTTGGTCTTCGCCGCGCGCCAGGTCTACTGCAAAACTCATTTTCTGCACACCTCTGGTAAATACATTGATTACACCAGTTTGGCGACACCACTGTAATCGATTGTTACTATGGATGATCTGGAAAGGATAGTCTTTGGCAGCAAGAGATGTGCGAAGTTGAACAGACATATGCTCACTTATACATGGGCTGCTCTCAAATAGAGCTTGACCAAATTGACCGTTCAAATACATCATAAGAATAATTAAATAACAAAGCATATCACTAAAATAAATAGGGTAATTAATCACTTCTTAGTGTAACCGAAGGATTGTGTTGTTCCATTATAGAGTAAGCTTTTCTTTTACCTTATAGTCGTAGCGCACAAAAAATATATTATCTTTAAATCTATGGACAGCATTATTCGGACGATTCAGGAAAAAACAGGATCTCTACTTAAAAAAGAGGCCAAAAATTGGCTGGATTCTCACCCAGCTGGCGTCGAAAAAGCTAATGTATACCTTGTTCCCACCTTAGTCGGGCTATTGAATAAGCGAATCAACAGCAGAGAAGAAGCAAGAGAGGCCATTGCACTGTTCGAGGAAGAAAACATGCAAAAAGAATGGGCGGAGAGCCCGGATTCTTTGCTCGATTTATTTCGCCGGGGAGATGGTGCTATCCCGGAGAAAGTGAAAAATGTATACCAATTTATACTGCAAGATGAACGCCCACTAGTCACTCAACAGCTCAGTTCGACCGGCGACATCAATCCATCGCATCTCGATAGGGTTTTGGCCTTTTTGTGTGCAATAATTGCTGCACAGATCCTGCGCTCATTAGAAACAGAGTCGCAAAAAGGTCGGAAACTGCTATCCATTCTTAGAGGAGAAGAAGAGTATATAAAAATTCAAACACCCTCTAAACTTCACGAGCTCATAAAAGAAGAAGAGAAACCGGAGCCATCGCCCGATGCTTTAGATGCCACCGACGGGGAACAGCAGAACAAGCCGCCCAAAACTCGTATTCGTTCAATCATCATTTTTCTTTTCCTTTTTATAGGCAGCGTGTCAGTTTTGTATTGGATCAAAAGTCCTCAAATGAATAATCTCTCCCCTATGATTCAGTGGCACCCAGCCAAGCAGAAACAAATGCCCGATCAAAAAATTTGGCAGATTGCGCCCAATACCTCACTTACCCTCAAGCAAGATGACCCGCTAAATTCTTTTGTCAGCTACTTTCTACAATCAAAACCACTCGATACAATTAAAAAATTTAGGCTGAAAGCCGTAAGTTCCAATCCAGAAGACTCTTTAGTTCCTGCTTATTACATGAAGACCATCAAGCACTTAAAAACATTACAACAGGCACACCCCAGCCCACCCTTTCATCTCAGCATTACACTCACGCCAAATGAGAACTCGGCCGTATCGGGGCCTCTAATAGATCATTTGCGTGCAGTCATTTTTGAGCAGCTTCCTTTTATGGCACAGGGATCACCCTACGCTTTTATGCTTCAGATTAACAAACCAAAACTTCCACTAGGCAATCGCACAACAACTCTTCCCGATCAAACAGAAGTGCAATGGATACTTTCTTTAGATCCCAGAAACTTTAAATAAATCTATTTTCTGATTTTATGTTTTTGGCCGTGCCCCGGCCCATCGAACATGTGTCCAATTTAGATCATGAGCAGACCCACGCCTCGCTATTGCAAATAAAAAGAAGTGAATACAAGGGCCGGGTCGTGTGCTGCAGGGGTTCCGTCTTTACATCGCTTCGCTCTGCGCAGACCTGCGCGCTTTGCGCAGCCCTTACGCCCACTCACGGGGCCACCCGCCGGGCACACTACACGTAAAAAAAACCTGTTTTGGAAAATTATGCCTTTTTTAAAGAGCTATACTTTTGTTTCAGACAGTCTGACCTATAGCTAGCAATAGAAAGCTTATACGCAATAACGCCGAAAATAAATACCACATCGCATTCTCCCTTATTATAGCATCCTAATTATTAATGCGATCCAATGCACTACATACTAATAACTGAATCCTCATTCCCCCGCGCCCTCTCCAAATGGTTGGCGGCAACGCCCATGCGAAATCCTTAGCTTGTGGTAACGGTATTATTTCAGGGGATCCCGGATCAAGTCCGGGATGACGGTAGTTTTTGTTTTTTTGGTATTGTGTAAGAGGCAATGGAAACCTATGTGAGGAACACATCCCGATGCATGGCAATGGATATAAAGAAGACCGCAACCCACAAGAATTTCCTCATTCCGCACACCGATGCGGAATCTTTTAGTAAATAACCGGTATACCTGTAACAGAGCACTGGGCGGGGCGGCACCGCCTTCGCTCCTTTGGAGCTTCGTCGGTCAATGCATGACGGTTCTTTTTTGTGGAAAGAGAAGAAACCCTACCTTTGACAGCAGGTTAAGATATTGTACGCCAAACAAGGATATCAATGGACCAATCTATCCGTAATTCAGTTTATGGATAATACGGATTAACAAAATTCTCCTCAGCCCCGGGTAAGGGATGTGGAAGGCCGGAGGCGAAGCCGAACGGGTCCGATCCGCCAATCGGCGGAGAAGGACGGGACCCTGAAGCAGCCCGACCCTCTCGTCCGCCATCCGGCGGACGAGAGGGATACCCCAAAAAAGAGATTCGTCCTAAGAGCGAATAGCTCGAACGATGGCTAATAAAATAATAGCACCTATAACTGCTGTGACAAAGGAGCCTATAGTCCCCTGCGCAACTAAGCCCAGAACACTCATGACCCAGCCTCCGATAATACTGCCAATAATTCCAATGACAATATTAACTAATAAGCCGGAGCCTTTTCCCTTGAATAATAAGCTAGCCAACCATCCAGCTATGCCTCCCAGAATAATCATTCCTAAAATACCCATATTTGTCGATTTTAGATTAATATAAGCAATTTTGCGGTACTTTACAATTATATGACGATTTAGAGCTGATCGGCCAACCAAAGTATGGCTGCTGCCTGTTTCCGGTTTTTATCGTCTCTCAAATACAGCTTAGACAAATGATGCAAGGCCGTTACAGGATCTTCGGTGCTCATAGAGGCCTGCACTTTAGGGCTGTTTTGCGCCTTCTCGATATCTTCGGAGCTGGGCAGCTGTTCGAGTCCGGCAAGCAACCCTAGATCGTTTCCGCTCAACACATCGCTATACTTGATCGAATTGGGTAGCGCATTATAGCCAATGCTGATTTTCATGACAGGCTGGACGATGGTATGGATGGCATCCCCACTGGCTCGGCAGTAATAGGCGCGCCCCATGCGACCCATAAGGTCAATTTTATGTGGGTTAATTCGTCCGTTATCAATCACACTTTCTCGGATGTGAATCTGCTCTACGCGGCATATAATGAGGTGTCCGGCGCCTCCATGCTCGCCTAGGGTGATAATATCTTGCACTTTGACTTCGAGGTGAGCCGGCGACTCCTTTACTCGAAATGCATTTACAGATACTCCCGGAATGGGCGTAAGGCCACTTTTATCAAATTCGCTAATTCCCGACTCGAAAGAAATACTGGTGACAGCCATTTGCCTGACGATATCGTAATTCACCATATTGATAACAGCCTCTCCCGTCGCACGGATATTGTGGAGCGTATCCTTAGTGGTGTTGTCAGCCACTTTTCGGTTGGAGCTAAATACTACGATCGGTGGATTGGAGCTAAAAGCATTGAAAAAGCTATACGGCGCTAAGTTTTTATTCCCGTTTTCATCTATCGTACTCACGAAGGCGATAGGGCGCGGAGCTACACATCCTAATAAATATTGGTGTAGATCTCGGGTTTCTAGTGTTCCGGGTATTATAGTGCGCATATCCATAAGGATCTGATTTATTTATTGTAAAAAGGGATTGTTAGCTTTCTCATACCCAATAGTAGTTTGGGGTCCATGACCAGGGTAAACCTTAGTGTCATCCGGCAGCGGCCATAATTGCTCGCGAATCGAGCGGAGCAAAGTGGGGTGGTCACCTCCTGGCAAATCGGTACGACCAATACTATCTCGAAATAAGACATCGCCCGCAATTAAGCTCTTGGAGGGCGCATGATAGAAGCTAAGTTCATCGGGCGAGTGGCCTGGTGTCTCCAATATCTTTAGGGTTTCCTTACCCAGCATGAGCGGCTTATCTACATCTAAGAACTCATCAATGGGTGGTATTTCAAAAGGTGGTAAGCCATACATTTGAGCTACCTGAGGCGCTGCCTTGTAAATATCGTGTTCACCTTTGGGCAAAAAAACGGGAATACCGTAGGCTTCAACCAAAGCTTGATTGCCAAAAATATGATCGAGGTGGGCATGCGTATTAATAATGCGCTTTGGCTCGAGTCCCTCCTCTTGAATAAAGTCCATCAATTTCTGGTCTTCCACCGGTGTTTGGTTTCCCGGATCAATAATCCAGACCTCCTTTTCATCGTTATAAATGAGATAGGTGTTTTCCTGGAAGGGATTAAATGTAAAAGACGTAATATGCAGCATAGTTGCGATAATCTTTCGTTACTGAACAAAGATACAAATTGCGCTTTAGGCTTACAGCAAACGCTGGCCTTTTTACTTAGAGGCTGGAATTGTAGTCTTATATAATGATAAAGTTTTTTTACATTGTGTAAGCAGTAAATGAAATTCACATATGGCAGTTCACATTACCATTCTTAATCACGTTGGGCTAAGGCTCCTTTGCATAGCGTTAAGTCTGGTTGGAGTGTTTACACTGTCGGCACAGGGCACGATACAGGAGTTCGGAAAGAACAGGGTGCAGTATAATGAAGACTTCAAAAATTGGAACGAATACGAAAGCCGAAGCTTTTTCCTTTATTACTATGGAAAATCTCGGGAAATAGCCAGTGTGGTGTCTCAACTTGCTGAGGTCAACAATGAAGATATCCGAAGGCGCCTGGAATATCGCTTCAATGAAAAGATTGACCTTATCGTCTATGCTGACTTAGTGGATTTCAATCAAAGCAATTTAGGCAATGAAGATATTTTTAGGTCCGGAACGGGTGAAACCAAGGTTATCAATTCAAAAATGCTGGTGTATTATACAGGTGACCCTCGCGTATTAAAGCGACAGATTCGAGAGGGAATTACCCGTATTTATCTGGAGCAAATGCAGGTCGGGTCGTCCATTCAGGAATTTGTTCAGAATGCGGTCAGCTCCGATCTTCCGGTATGGTACACACAGGGGATCATTTCTTACATGGGAGAAGCCTGGTATCCAGAGTTAGACAATTCACTACGCCAATTGCTGCTCAGTGGCGAATATGATGGGTTTTACGACTTTGCTCGCGATCATCCAAAGTTGGCGGGGCACCTGTTTTGGGCACATGTTCAAGAGAAGTATGGAGGAAATGTATTTGCCAACTTACTATATCTCAATCGGATCAATCGAAATTTGGAAACGAGTTTTTTGTATAGCTTAGGCACCGGACCAGAAATACTAGCAGAAAAGGCCTTTCAGGAATATCTGACTAAATACGCGGAGGAGGAAGCCCGATGGATGCCCTTGCCTGAAAACTGTGAAATAGAAGCCGATAAAAACAAACACCTGCCCTACGCTGCCGTAGCTGTTCATCCCAATAATTCCACGCTGGCTTATATCACCATGGATATTGGAAAATATCGAGTTTTTGTCCGGGATAATCGCGGAGAACGCGAGCTTAAAGTAAAACGCGGCTCGCGAAACCCCTTTCAACCTACAGACCCACACAATCCACTTCTGGCATGGAACCCATCCGGACAGATCCTGGGGATGATATACGAGCGACGCGATCGCAGGTATTTTCAGTATTGGAATTTGCGAACAGGAGAAAAGGGACGTGTTCGAATGAGCAGTCAAATCGAGCGAATTTATTCCTTTGACTTTATTTCTAATGGAGAACTGGTCTTGTCGGCATCTGAAAGAGGGTATGTCGACCTTTATCGGTTTACCTTGCGCAATCGAAACCTGGAGCGTCTCACGGAGGACTATTTTGATAATCACGATGTGAGCTTCGCTCAATTGGGCGGCCGAAAGGGCATCTTATTTAGTTCGAACCGGCCAAATACCTTGCTCATTCCCCAGCGCAGAGACACTAGCGTGCTCCTGAATAATTTTGACTTGTTTTTCTTTGATCTGACACCCGATGCTGAACGGATCGACAGACTGACGCGAACACCTGACATAGACGAACAGCAGCCCATGCAGGATAGTGACGGGTCCTTGTATTATCGAGCAACACACAGTGGTTTACAGCACTTATTCAAGGGGAAGTTGTATTCTAATCTGGATACCGTTGGAACGGCTTACGAGTTGAGTACAGGACGTGTGATTCGACTCTCAGAAAAGCGGCGACTATTGCGCATTGATCCTAAACTCATAGAAAATGAACGCCCCTGGATAGATACAGTGTATACGCTGAGCCCTGCGAATTTAACAAACTATGGCACACACATTACATCTTTAGATGTCGCCGGAGGACGCGTGGCTTTTTCTGTGCCCTATCGGAAGACCCACCGACTGTTTTTATGTCCGGTGACCGAATTTGAGCCGAAAAAAATTATTCCCACCATACATACAGTAAATAATAAGGACGAACAGCGAAAGCGGGAGAAAAACCAAAGGGGTAATTCTGAACTCAGTGATCCGGCGCCAAAAAAACCTGAAAAGGTTTATAAATTTCAATCTCCATTCCCCGATCCGGCTCAACTTCCCGCACCACCGAGCCAGACTCAAAAAAATAAAATATCAGAGGTTCTTCTTCCAAACGCTCTCACCTCTTGGACCCCAAAAGAACGGCCCTATCCTGCATTTAATCCCACCAAATCCTATGCGTACCGCTTGCGCTTTAAATTTGAAAATTTTGTCACCCGCATGGATAACGAGCCGCTTTTTGGCGGATTAAATACCTTTGCCGGTCAACCGCAAGGCTTTTCCTTTCCCCCCTTAGGTCTACTAGGTAAATTTACTGTGACCGACTTATTTGAGGACTACGAAATTACTGCCGGAGTGCGGTTCCCAACCACCTTTAATGGCTCGGAATATTTCATCTATTTTGATAACAACAAAAAAAGATGGGATAAAAGATATGCTTTATATCGCCGTGCGCAAAAGGAGTCCTTCCAGGATGGCCTGGGGCGACCTGTGGAAAATCGAAATATAGACCTGATTGGTATTTTTCAATTGCGATATCCGCTGGATATATTCCGTTCGTTCCGAATTACGACTACTGCACGTTTTGATACCTACAATGTGCTTTCGACAAACCGCCCTACGCTCGATGTACCCCCCGAAAACGTTCAACGGCTCGGCGTAAAGGGTGCCTATGTGTTCGATAATAGTTTCTGGTTGATGAAAAATATGTTGCAGGGGACCCGATATAAATTTTGGATTGAATTTATGAATCGGTACAAAGTGCAATTTTCGCCTTCTGAGTTTAGCTGGAGTGATGGATTTATGACGATTTTAGGCGTAGATGCCCGGCACTACATTCCTGTAGGTCGACATGCTGTACTCGCAGGACGAATTGCTGGTTCGGCTTCATTTGGCTCTGAGCAGTTGTTGTTCTTCATGGGCGGTGTGGATAATTGGTTGTTTGCTGAGAATAATGAAAACATCAGCATTCCAATGGATGGTAATTTTGCTTTTGAAACGCTAGCAGGAAATATGCGAGGTTTCAATCAAAATGCTCGGAACGGTTCTTCCTACATTGTATCAAACTTAGAATTTCGCGTCGCTCCATTTAACTACCTTTCACGGAAACCCCTGCGTTCCACCTTTTGGCGAAACCTGCAACTGGTGGCTTTTGCGGATGTGGGTACAGCCTGGTACGGAATTTCGCCTTTTAGTGAGGATAATCCCCTGAATACAATTACAGTAGAAAACCCACCGACCGTCGAGGTTACGGTCAACTACTTTAAAGACCCCTTACTCATCGGATTTGGTGGAGGTGCCCGTGCGGATTTATTTGGCTATTTTATTCGTGTAGATTACGCCTGGGGCTTGGAGACGCGCGTGCTGCAGGATCCAATTTTATATATTTCTTTGGGGCTAGACTTTTAGGATGACGGTTTTTTATGTAAGACGCGATGCATTGGGTTTCCTCATTTCCAAATCGCTGGTTTTTATTCTTTACATATCCACGCTGATCAGTGTTCTGTAACAATTGAGGTGTATGGAACACGGAAGGCGAGGATGTACGAAATTTGGTGAAGATTTTCAAAGGAGGCACAATATACCGTAACTGTACAAGAATATTCATGCAGAAAGCCTATTCCCATAAAATGAACAAAACGATTTCTACTCTTCCGCGATCAAAAGTCCAAAATGGACAAATCTGCATTTGAAATGCAGATTTGTCCATTTTTA